>CAZSXE010000001.1:0-7495 GCA_964611185.1 uncultured Muribaculaceae bacterium
CATACAGCTTTCGAGAAATTGCAGATCTAAGACAAATTATTGCAGAAGAAACAAATTAAAAAAAGTGCCTCGATAAAAGGCACTTTTTTTATTTAGGGCATTACTCGCGGAGAGGGAACATCCGGTAGAGGCTTGTATTCTTTAAGCTCTTCGAGCAATACTTCAATCGCTTTGTCAAGCTGAGCATCGTGACCGAGATAATCTTCAAACGGATTGATATCCACTACTATATCGGGATCTATTCCGTGATTTTCAACTATCCATTCCCCATCTATCGAGTAGGATGTAAAGAAAGGGGTGCGGACATCCTGACCATCCACATATTGTTTAGATCCAGAAATGCCGACTATCCCTCCCCAAGTGCGTGTCCCAATAATCTTACCAAGTCTTAGCTTTTGGAATCCGTAAGGAAACAAATCACCATCTGATGATGAGTATTTGTCCACAAGACATACCTTGGGTCCGTAATGGGTCGATTCCGGGATGGTCGAGGGGATAATGCTACCGTTGCGAGCCATATTCATCCTATAAACTTCTCTCTGAAGCCTTTCTATAATCATAGGTGATACATTTCCGCCTCCGTTCATCCTGTCGTCAATAATCAGAGCTTTTTTATCAAGCTGCGTATAAAACAGCTTTGTAAACTCATCGAGGCCGGCTGTACTCATATCGGGTATGTGAATATAACCTATCTCCCCGTTAGAAGCCTCTTCTACCTTCTTTATATTGTTTTGGACCCACTCGTGGTAAGCAAGCTGAATCTCACTATCGATGGGCTTGACATAGATGATTTTAGCACCATCTTCGGTAGCTTTGGAATTCACCTTTAGTGATACGATTTCACCTGCTTTACCTATCAGCGGCTTGTAAATAGAGTGGAGTCCCCTGCAATCTATGCCGTTCACTGCAAGGATATAATCACCTTCCGATACCCCAAGTCCCGGTTCATTCAGAGGTGAACGCTTGTCAGAAGTCCACTCCTGACCCTTAAAGATTTTGTCGATTTTATAAAAACCGGACTTATCTTTGGAAAACTTACCTCCGAGCAGACCTGTTTTGATCTGATCGGCGCGCGGAGCATCACCGGTAGTTACATAGGAGTGTCCCACATTAAGTTCGCTTATCATCTCTCCTATGATATATGTAAGGTCCTGTCTGTGTTTTACATAAGGGAGAAGCACTGCGTATTTGTCATGAATACCTTTCCAGTCCTTTCCGTGCATGTTTTCGAGATAGAAATAATCGCGGAAGACTCTCCATGTCTCATCAAATATCTGTTTCCATTCCTGCGGATAGTCGATCATAACCCTCATTCCAGAAGTGGGAACATTCTTATCTCCCTTGAAGCCTTTAGTGGAGACTACGCAAAGTCCCCCATTTTCATAAATTAATGCTTTTGTCCCATCGGGGGTAATCGCATTGATTCTCGATTTGGTAACAGAAGAAATCTTCATATCTTTCATCGATATTTTTTTCGTTTCCCCGTTGGAATTATAATACAGACAATCATCGTACCCTCCGTATAGCATATATCTTCCCGCTTCGAGTGGAAGGGGAGAGGCTCTTTCGATGATACCGTCCATTTCTACTTTCATAGTGGGCTTCACCGTCTCTTTGGATGCGGATTTCCCCTTTTTACCTTTCTCCTTATCTTTCGGAGTCTCCTCTTTCTCCTCTTTCTCTCCTTTCTCGGCCGAGGCCAATCGGTATTCGTCTCCGTTTATGAGTGTGGGGTTATGTGTCTGTTTTGAAAGTGGAATTACAAATACATAACTGTTGAGAGAGTATATTGCATTCCATTCCACGAATGAATATCGGCTCTCAAAATTTCTGAAAGAGGTGTAAAATAGATACTTACCATCTTGAGAAAAGCACGGATTGGAGGAGTCAAACCATTTCGAGGTGACAGGGTAGTGCTTATCTCTCACGATGTCGTAGAGATAAACTACTGATATGTTATTTTTGGCGGTAGCCGAATATGTGATGAATGAACCGTCGTCTGATATGTTATAGTCTCTTATTCCGCCGTAATCTCCTTTAAAAATCGTTTTAACGCTTTTAGTAGAAATATCAACAGAACACAATTCTTTCTTTTCTGTGGTAAAGAGGAGCTTTTTGGAATCGGGTGTCCATCTTAAATCCTGTGGGTATCCGTTTGAAAAATCAGTGATACATCTGACATCATCTATCTTCTGAGGATCAAGGAGATAGATCTGATATTCGCCGGAGCGGTCAGAGAAAAATGCGATATTTCGTCCATCGGGAGACCATCGAGGTTCTCTTTCATGTGAAGAAGAGGTCCCGGGAGTGAGATTGTATGTGGCACCGGTGGCGGCCGGCATTGATAGAATATCGCCTCTTACTGTGGCTATCACCCTCTCCCCGTCGGGAGAAAGCTCGTAACCACCTCTTCCGAGCCTGAATCCGTTAATGTGACCGAATGCCGGGGAGAACTCGCTGCGAGCGTAAATATCATCGGAATGGAGTGTGATATTAACTTTTTCATATTTTTTATCCTTAATGGAATATTTGTAAATATAACCTCCATTTTCAAAAACTATATAATCTGCTGAATATGAGGGGAATTTGCAGTCATACTCTGTGAAGTCGGTAATTTTGGCAATCTGCTTCGAGTCGGTATTGTAGCAAAACAGATTCATTGTGTGGTCGCGGTCAGAAAGGAAGTAAATTTCATTTTCCACCCACATCGGGAAAATGTCCTGAGCATCGTTATTGGTTATATTGACGAGAGATGTACTTCCTGTTTTGTTTATCCATATATCATCAGCCTGACCCCCTCTGTAGTATTTCCAAGTACGAAATTCTCGAAACATACGGTTCATTGCAAGCTCCTTTCCGTCAGGGGAATATGAGCAGAACCCCCCTTCGGTAGTGGGTATTTGCTTGAGGTCACCCCCTTCGGCAGGCACTTGATACAGAAGCCCTCTCAGCCCCGAAAAAGTAAACCATCTTGTACGAAAAACGATATTTTTGCCATCAGGGGTCCAGCACATTACTATGTTGTTAGGGCCCATTCTGTCTCCAATATCATCTCTGTCGAGGGCAGCGGTATATGTAATCCTTGTGGGGGTCCCTCCTTCAGAGGGAATTGTATATACTTCGGTGTTTCCGTCATATTGCCCTGTAAAGGCTATGGTTTTTCCGTCAGGAGAGAATCTTGAAAACATTTCAAAACCGATATGGTTTGTCAATTTTTGAGCTTCCCCGCCGTTAACAGAGACACTGTAGAGATCTCCGGCGTATGTGAAAGCGATTTTGTCACCTCCCACAGATGGAAAGCGAAGAAGTCTTGCCTCTTCCGAATATGCCAATATCGGAACAAGTATAAGAAAACAACATATAAATTTGCGCATAAATAATGGATTTATAATATATTAAGTGATTGTTCTTTAATCTTTTCGAGTTCATCTTTCATTTTTACTACCCATTTCTGAATCTCAGAATGGTTTGCTTTGGAACCCATTGTATTAATTTCGCGTCCCATTTCCTGAGCTATGAAACCAATTTTTTTACCGGGGAACTCCTCTTTGTCTATCGTCTCCTTAAAGTATTTGCAGTGCTGTCTGAGCCGCACTTTTTCCTCATTTATATCGAGCTTTTCGACATAAAAAATGATCTCCTGTTCAAGTCTGTTCTGATCCGGGGTGGTCTCAAGCTCCGATATTCTCGAACGGAGTCTCTCTTTTATGGAAGTGATCCGTTCTTTTTCATATTTTTCCACTTCAGATACGAACGATTCGATGAGTTCTGCCCGTTTATAGATATCATTTCTCAAAATAGCTCCTTCTTTCTGCCTGAAGGCAATCAAATGGCTTACTGCCTCTAAGATACATTTGTTGAGCTCTTCCCAGCTGTCTTCGCTGAGCTCTGTCTTCTGAGTGTCAATGACATCGGGAAGTTTCAGAAGTGCAGGTAGCAGCCCTGTGGCATCGCACAATGGGAGTTCGGTGCTATTTCGGACTTCGTCCAATTGGTGAAGATATCCCACCAAAAGAGGGATGTTGATTTTCTTCTGGGGAGGAGTGCCGATGTATTCGACATTTATGTAGAGATCTATATTTCCCCTTACAAGTAAACTTGAGATGGCTTGGCGCACTTCAAGCTCCTTCTCTCTCGGGATTAAGGATGTTTTGATGGCGAAATCGAATGTCTTCCCGTTTAGAGAGCGTATTTCGACTGTAAATTTCTCATTAAGAGCGGTGGTGGTTTCGGCTTTTCCATAGCCGGTCATAGATTGAATCATATTATTATTGTGTTACAACTCGTAAAATTAAAGATAATAAATTACCTTTGCAATATATTTTTTTCTAATATTTACATCAATGGAAGAAGTTAAAAAAGAACCTGCTGAAGTTAAACCTCTCAATTTTATCGAAGAGATTATCGAGAATGATCTCGCTTCGGGGAGACACAAAACGGTATTGACCCGTTTTCCACCCGAACCCAACGGTTATTTGCACATAGGACACGCCAAGAGCATTTGTCTGAATTTCGGACTTGCCCGACAGTATGGAGGTAAGACTAATCTTCGATTTGATGATACTAATCCTGTGAAAGAGGATACAGAGTATGTAGATTCCATTAAAAATGATATACAGTGGCTTGGCTTTAACTGGGCGGCGGAGTATTATGCATCTGATTATTTCGATCAGCTTTATCAGTGGGCAGTGAAGCTCATTAAAATGGGTCTTGCTTATGTCGATGATCAGACTCAGGAGGAGATCCGCAGCGGTAGGGGCACTGTTCAGACCCCGGGGACCAACAGTCCTTACAGAGATAGAAGTGTAGAGGAAAATTTGGATCTTTTCCGCCGGATGAAAGAGGGTGAATTTGAAGACGGTTCACGAGTTTTAAGGGCGAAGATAGATATGGCCAACTCCAATATGATGTTCCGCGACCCTCTCATGTATAGGATTCTCCATACCGACCACCATAGAACAGGTAATAAATGGTGTATTTATCCCATGTATGATTACGCACACGGCCAGTGCGATTCTATAGAAAACATTACACATTCTATATGTACTCTTGAATTTGATGTTCATAGGCCTCTATATGACTGGTTTATCGATAAATTGGGAATTTTCCCATCGCATCAGTATGAATTTGCAAGGCTGAATCTGACCTATACTGTTATGAGTAAGAGAAAACTTCTCGAACTTGTAAAAAATAATTTTGTTACGGGGTGGGATGATCCGAGGATGCCTACTATTTGCGGCCTTCGTCGCAGGGGTTATACTCCCGAGAGCATAAGGGCATTTGCCGAGAAAGTAGGGGTGGCCAAACGCGATAATATCATCGATCTTTCTTTGCTTGAGTGGTGTCTTAGAGATGACCTTAACAGGCGTTCCAATAGATATATGGCAGTTCTGAATCCTGTCAAGTTGGTCATAGATAATTGGCCCGAAGGGCTTGAAACTGATTATTGCACCGCTCCGCGCAATCAGGAGAATCCCGATGAGGGAAGTCGCACTATCGCCTTTACGAAGGAATTGTTCATAGAACGGGAAGACTTTATGGAAGAGCCTCCCAAGAAGTTTTTCAGATTGCGCCCCGGCGGGGAAGTGCGTTTGAAATATTCATATATTGTCAGATGCGAGAGCATTGTCAAAGACGAAAATGGCAATATAACGGAAATTCACTGTTCTTATGATCCCTCTACTAAGCCGGGTGTAGGAGAGTGGCGTTCTGTAAAAGGCACAATTCATTGGGTGTCAGCCCAATACGCTAAACATGCAGAAGTTCGCCTCTATGACAGATTATTTACTGAGCCAGATATGGGTGGTATTCCTGAGGGGAAAGATTATAAGTCATATCTTAATCCCGACTCTCTGATAGTGAAAGATGCTCTTGTGGAGCCGAATCTTCTTGAGGATAATTCGGGTATAGCTGTTCAGTTTGAAAGAAACGGTTATTATGTTATGGATGCCGATTCTAAGCCCGGTCATCCTGTGTTTAATAAAGCGACCGGATTAAAAAGCAGTTTTTAATTGATTTTTATGAGAAAATTACTTTTAATAACATTTATTTCATTGTTTGCAAGTGCCTTTATGTGTAGTTCGTCAGATACTTTCTCCAAAATGCCTTTTAAAAAATCAGAAATATCTGATACCAAAACTACTTACAGAGCGGTGGCAAGCGGTTCTTCTTCTATGATGAATATTGCTCGCAGTAATGCTATGAACAGCTGTCGTGTGGAACTTGCTAAAAAAGCGGGATTAACCAAAGAAATTGAGGTGAAAGATAGCGATGGAAATGTTGTTAAAAAAACAGTGATTGAAGGGACACTTCGCAATGTAAAAGTTATTAAAAATAAGATGGAAGCAGACCCTAAGACGGAAATATATACTTGCTGGATTATAATGGAGATGCCTCGAAAATAATAGTTTATTATTATGAATAAATATATAGGAGCTCATGTAAGCGCATCGGGGGGTGTAGAGAATGCACCTGTTAATGCTCGGGAAATCGGCGCTACGGCGTTTGCCCTTTTTACCAAGAATCAAAAACAATGGGTGGCTCCTCCGCTTTCGGGGAAAAGCATTGAATTGTTTAAAGAGCGTTGCCGTGAATTCGGTTTTTCATGCAGCTCTGTACTTCCACACGATAGTTACCTTATTAATCTCGGTCATCCTCAGGAGGAGGGACTGGCCCGTTCTCGTGCCGCTTTTGTCGATGAGATGGCAAGGTGTGCGGAGCTTGGTCTTGATCGTCTGAATTTTCACCCCGGTAGTCATCTTAATCTTATTTCGGAGACGGAATGTCTCAGAAGGATTGCTGAGTCTATAAATATTGCCCTTGACAAGACGGCTGGTGTGAGTGCCGTTATCGAAAATACGGCAGGTCAAGGTTCCAACATGGGGTATAGATTTGAACATCTTGCTGAAATTATCGATCAGGTGGAGGATAAATCTCGCGTGGGGGTGTGTATCGATACTTGCCATGCTTTTGCTGCCGGTTATAATCTTCTCACGACCGATTCCTCGGATAAAGAAGAGAATCTTTTTGCTTCAATTGATGCTGAAAGCTCTTCGGTATCTCCTTTTAAAACAGCATTTTCCGAGTTTGATCGTATTGTGGGGTTCCAATATTTGCGAGGGATGCATCTGAATGATGCTAAGAAACCTCTTGGATCAAAAGTGGATAGGCATGACAGCCTCGGTAAAGGGACTCTCGGAATAGAGGTGTTTAAAACCATCGTGCAGGATCCTCGATTTGATAATATCCCGTTGATTCTCGAAACGCCCGATCCGGAGCTTTGGCCTTCAGAAATAGCGCAGTTAATAGCGTGGGCCCGTTTATCAGATTTGTAATTCTCCCGCAGTTCTGCGCCATAAGTGTTTTGCAGGGCGAGTGATGAGCCTTATGCGGAGTATGTCAGCTGATTTTTGAATAATCAACTTCTTCAGCGGCACCTGACCCCCTTATTGAGCGAAGCTGACTGACTAAAATGGAGTTTTCCTGTTTTTGAAGG
>CAZSXE010000001.1:7595-162434 GCA_964611185.1 uncultured Muribaculaceae bacterium
CCCCCTTATTGAGCGAAGCTGACTGACTAAAATGGAGTTTTCCTGTTTTTGAAGGAGAGGATCTTCATCGAGGATAGCTTGGGCGGCATCTCTGGCCATAATAAGAATTTGCGTATCCTTTGCGAGGTCTGATATGTGAAGGTCGATGGCAAGACCGCTCTGCTGGGTCCCTTCGATATCGCCCGGTCCTCTCATTCTCATATCTGCCTCGGCAAGCTCGAACCCGTCATTTGTGGAGCACATAAGCTCTATCCTCTGTCTCGATTCTTTGCTGAGCTTGTATGCTGTCATCAAGATGCAATATGACCTTTCAGCACCTCTTCCCACCCTTCCTCTGAGCTGATGTAGCTGTGAAAGGCCGAATCTTTCTGCACTTTCTATCACCATAACCGAAGCATTGGGAACATCCACACCTACCTCGATGGCTGAAGTGGCAACCATTATATGGGCCTTTCCTTGTGCGAAAAGATTCATATCATAAGATTTATCATCACTTTTAAGCTGTCCGTGAACTACTGTCGTGATGTACTGCGGTCTTGGGAACACTCTCGTTATGGTCTCATAACCCTCTTCGAGATTTTTGTAATCCATGGTCTCTGATTCTTTTATCAATGGATAAACGATAAATATCTGCCTCCCTTTTGCTATTTCATCTTTAAGAAATGCGTACATCCGGTCTCTTTTAGATTCGGTAATATGAAGAGTCTGAACGGGTTTTCGCCCGGGGGGCAATTCATCGAGAACCGAAACATCGAGATCTCCGTAAAGGGTCATGGCGAGGGTGCGGGGGATGGGGGTAGCGGTCATTACTAAGATGTGGGGGGTTACTTGAGATTTCATTCTCAGCTTCGCCCTCTGGTTTACACCGAAACGATGCTGCTCATCTATCACCACAAATCCCAAATTTTTAAACTGCACTGTATCTTCTATAACTGCGTGTGTCCCGAAAAGAATATGGATGGAGCCGTCGAGAAGCCCTTTATGAATCTCCTTGCGCTCTTTCGCTTTTGTACTCCCTGTCAGCAGGGCCACTTTAATTCCTGAACCTTCGATGGTCTTAAATACACCGCTGTAATGCTGGTTTGCAAGAACCTCTGTCGGGGCCATAATGCAGCTTTGATAACCATTGTCGGCAGAGAGAAGGGCAGTCAGGATAGCCACCATCGTCTTTCCGCTCCCCACATCTCCTTGAAGCAGTCTGTTCATCTGTTTTCCGCTCATCATATCGGCTCTAATCTCTTTTATAACCCTTTTTTGAGCATCCGTGAGTTCAAAAGGAATATTTGCAAAACTTCTGTTGAAATAGTTACCTACCTTGGGCATAAGCACCCCTACCGATTCTCTCATTCTTACTTTTTTCTGCTTCAAAAGTGAAAGCTGAAGGTAAAACAGCTCTTCAAATTTAAGCCTTATCTGGGCCTTGCCCAATGATTGGAGATCTGTGGGAAAATGGATATTTTTCAGAGCAAATTTAAGGGGACACAAGTGGTGCTTTTGGATAATGTGTTCAGGAAGAGATTCGGGTATAAAATCGAGAAACTTGGAGACAAGATTCATCTCTAACTTGGTAAATGTCTTATTTCCTATCCCGTTTGAGCGTAATTTCTCAGTACTTGAATATACACCCATCATCGATGAGCCGTAGTTCATTATGTTTTCTCCTACCGGATCTATCTCGGGGTGGACTAAATTATAGGTGTCGTTGAAAATCGATGGTTTGCCGAATACAATATACTCTTTATTTGTGGCAAGTTTCTGCTCCATCCATTTTATCCCTTGAAAGAAAATCATATCAATATTTCCCGTACCGTCGCTCAATGTAGCTATCATCCTTTTACCCCGTTTTTCTCCTACTATGCTAATCTTCGATATTTTACCTCTAAGCTGGATATATGCCATAGATGTATCTATCTCATTAATAGAGTAAATTTTACTTCTGTCGATATACCTGAATGGAAAAGTATATATGAGATCTCTGAAAGTGGCAATATTCAGCTCTTTCCCCAGAAGCTCAGCCCTTTTGGGCCCTATCCCCGGAAGAAATTGAATTTCTCTGTCAAGTATCTGTGCCATATCAAACAAAGATAAAGAAAATTTTTTTAACTTGCAGCCTCAATTAATAACAATAATATGTCTCAAAAAATAATAATAGGAATCACTCAGGGCGACAGCAACGGGATAGGCTACGAGGTGATTATAAAAGCTCTTGCAGATGCCCGTATTCTTGATTTATGCATACCCATTGTTTATGGCTCATCGAGGGCTTTCGGCTTCTATAAAAATCAGGTTCCCCTTTCTGAAGCTATCAATACGAATATTATCAATACTGCGAAGGATTATCATCCAAAGAGGATAAATATTATCAACTGTGTTCCGGATACATTTAAGATTGATCCCGGTCAGCCCACCAAGGATTCTGCCCATTCTGCTATCTTAGCTCTTAAATCCTGTGTGGAAGATCTTAAAAACGGTTATATAGATGCTATGGTCACTGCCCCTATTAATAAAAAAGCGCTTGCAGATGATTCTTTCGGGTTCCCGGGACATACCGAGTATCTGATCAACGAATTTGGTGTGAAAGACGGATTGATGTTTCTGTGTTCCGATAAAATGAGGGTAGGGGTGGTCACAAACCATCTCCCGATTTCTAAAGTTCCTCAAGCTCTTTCTATTGAAAAGATTGTAGGAAAGCTCGAATTGATGAATAATTCTCTCATTAAGGACTTTAATATAGTTCGTCCGAGGATTGCAGTTATGGGGCTTAATCCTCACTCCGGAGATGGAGGACTTCTCGGTGATGAAGAGATAAAAATCATATCTCCGGCAGTCGAAAAGGCTAATAGTCAGAATATTCTCGCTTTCGGTCCCTATTCTCCTGACGGCTTTTTCTCAAATCATCTCCAATACACTTTTGATGCCGTTTTGACCATGTATCACGATCAGGGACTTATACCGTTCAAGGCTCTTTCATTTGATAGTGGAGTGAATTTCACGGCAGGACTTCCTATTGTCAGGACATCACCCGATCACGGTACTGCTTATGAACTTGCCGGTAGAAATATGGCTAACGCCAATCCGATGATCTCTTCCATTTATATGGCGATAGATATAGTTCGTAACCGCCGCAGCTTTGAAGAGATGAGAAAAGATGCTCTGATGATTAAGGAGGATACCAGCAACGACGGGATAAAAGGTCCTGTATAGCATCATTATGGCAGAGCCGATTTTACTTTATACTGATGGCTCGTCAAGGGGAAACCCGGGCCCGGGAGGATATGGTGTCGTCTTAAAATGCGGCAATCATTACAAGGAGCTTTCAGAGGGATTCTCTCAGACTACAAACAATAGAATGGAGCTTCTTGCAGTTATTGTGGGTTTGGAGGCAGTTAAACGCAAAAATGCAGAGGTCATAGTTTACAGTGATTCATCTTATGTCGTAAATGCTGTCAATAAAGGGTGGGTTTTCGCCTGGGAAAGAAAATTTTTCGATAAAAAAGCCAATCCCGATTTATGGGTCAGGTTTCTGAATATTTATCGTCAATTAAAGGTCTCTTTCGTGTGGATTAAAGGACATTCTGGTCACCCTGAAAATGAGAGATGCGATCGTCTCGCAGTGGAGGCGGCAGAAAAATGTAAACTTTCTAATCTGCACAAGTGCAATACTTCTGATCTCTTCTCACAGGGATAAAGCCCGCTTCTCTGATCACTTTTTTAATTGCGAAGCTATCGAGAGAGTGGTGACTTCCTGCCGAAGATACTACATTCTCTTCAATCATTATCGAACCCATGTCGTCTGCTCCCGAATGAAGGGCAATCTGTGCCGTAGGGGTTCCGGCTGTAAGCCATGATGCCTGAATGTGTGGAATGTTCAGTAGTACAATGCGGCTTAGAGAGATAATTTTAATGTATTCGGCTGGACTGAAATCGTGTGCATAAGATTCTAAATGTGTCCCTTTTAATTGCATGGGCCATGGGATAAAAGCTCTGAATCCTACTGCTCCGAGCGGTTTTTTATTTTGTATATCTCTCAGGGTGAAAAGGTGTTGAATCCTCTCTTGAGCAGTCTCGATGGATCCATAAACCATTGTGGCTGTGGTGCTAAGCCCCATTCGATGAGCTTCTTCCATCACTTCTACCCATTCTTTTACAGATGGTTTTGCAGGTGAAATGATTTTTCGCACCCTCTCGCTGAGTATTTCTGCTCCCGCTCCCGGAAAGGTGTCAAGGCCTGCGGCAATGAGCCTTCTTAGTGTTTCGTAGTAAGATAGCTTGCTTATTCGTGAGATATGTGCTACTTCGGGAGGGCCGAGAGCATTGAGCTTTAGCTGAGGTTCTATGGACTTTAGCCTTTTAAATAATTGCTCGTAATACTCTATTGAGTATCGAGGATGCAGACCTCCCTGAAGAAGAAGCTGGTATCCGAAATCTTTTCCGTCAATTTCAAATTCAGCATCACAGATCCGTTTTAACTCCTCAATTTTGGTTATATATTGCTCCGTGGAGCAATCAAAGGCCTTTTCGGTCTCATTCGGCTTACAGTGAAAATTGCAGAAAAGACAACCGCTGCTACACACATTGGTGTAATTTACATTTCTATCGATCTGCCAAGTCACCTCATTATTCGGAAAGAAAATATGTCTGATTTTATCGGCAGTATTCATAAGCATGGGAAGGGGGGCCTCGTTGTAGAGGACCATAGCTTCATCCATCGATATTTCTTTAAGAGATAATGCCCTGTCTAATATTGATTTAACCATATCATTACAGACTCCAATAATCCATTTTGTGAATTTTATTGCGGTATATCCCCTTGATGTCGAAAAGTGTGGCATCGCTCGAACTAATAGATGTAAAGAAATTTTCATCCAAATCGATATACTCTTTATGAGACACTGCTACCACTATGGCATCGTAACCGTTTTTCGGCCGCTCAATAAGTTCAAGGGAATAATATTTTTTTAATGAATCGCTATCTGCATGACCGTCAATTATATCGATATTAATCCCGTATTCTTTAAGCTCGTTAATAATATCGACTACTTTGGAATTTCTTACATCCGATACATTTTCTTTGAATGTGATACCCATTATAAGGACTTTTGCCCCTAAAATACTTTTACCGCGGGCAATTAATTTCTTTACCAGCTGCTTACCTATGTATCCCCCCATAGAGTCATTAATAAAACGGCATGATTTAATGATCTGACAATGGTATTTCAGTGCGCTTGCCTTATGTACAAGATAGTAAGGATCGACCCCTATGCAGTGACCTCCCACAAGTCCTGGGTAAAATTTCAGGAAATTCCATTTTGTCCCGGCTGCTTCAAGAACATCGTATGTATTTATCCCCATTTTTTCAAATATGATGGACAACTCATTCATCAGAGCGATATTAACATCCCTCTGTGTGTTCTCTACTATCTTGGCCGCTTCTGCTACTTTAATGCTTTTAGCCTTGAAAACTCCGGGCTTTACGACAATTTCGTATATTTTCGTGATTTCTTCGAGAGCCTCCGAGTCACATCCTGAAACTATCTTGACAGTGTTGGGAAGAGTATGTACTTTTTCACCAGGGTTGATCCTTTCGGGGGAATATCCGAGTTTAAAATCGATTCCGCATTTTAATCCCGAAATCTCTTCAAGGATGGGAAGACAATCTTCTTCGGTACACCCCGGATATACAGTAGATTCATATACGACATAATCCCCTTTTTTAAGAGCTTTTGCCACCGACCGCGTAGCCCCGAGAAGGGGGGTAAGATCGGGCTGATTATACTTATCTATGGGCGTGGGGACCGCAATTATGAAAAAAGAGGCTTTTTTCAACTCCTCGATGGAGGATGTGAATGTGATATCTGCGTTTTGAAAAGAGTCTTTTTCCATCTCATTTGATGGATCTATCCCTTTTCTCATTCTGTCAAGATGTTCCTGATTTATGTCAAATCCTATGACGGAAATGATTTTTGCAAATTCAAGTGCAAGAGGCAGACCCACATATCCCAACCCCACAATAGATAGTTTTGCCTCTTTATTTATCAGATTTGAATACATAATTTTATGTTTTAACGAATGCAAATATAACTTAGTATGACGAATAATTAAGTACATTTGCATAAATAATTTTATACATAAATGAGATGAATTTATTATTATCAAAAATCAATCCTCAGTTTGCAGTGGTTGGTGGTGGTAGTTGGGCTACTGCCTTGGTCAATTTGTTATCCGGTAACGGGCGTGAAATCAGGTGGTATGTAAGGAGAAAAGAGGTTATAGATTATGTTTTAAAATACGGGCATCATCCTTCATATATCCCTGCAGCTGAGCTTGATACTCGCCGTATATATATGAGTAACGATATTAATGAGGTGATTTCAGATGCGGATATAGTTATCTTTGCCGTCCCTTCCGCTTATTTTATCGATGAAATTAAAAAAATAAATGTTTCATACGAGAATAAATTACTCCTATCTGCCGTAAAGGGATTTGTCTCGGACGAACATCTGACGGTGGCTGAGTATTTTCATAGGGTGCATAATATTCCTTTCGACAGGCTTGGTGTCATAAGCGGCCCTTGTCATGCTGAAGAGGTGGCGATGAACAGACTTTCGTATATTACTATCTCCTCCAAGTATAATAATGTCTCGTCTTATGTTTGCCAGTTTTTCAAGAATTATTTTATCCACACTATCTCCGGAACAGATATTTATGGTGTTGAGTATGCAGCAGCGCTCAAAAATGTTTATGCAGTAGCTGCCGGAATCTGCCATGGCCTCGGTTACGGAGATAATTTTATGGCTGTGCTTATCACCAATTCCTTTAATGAAATGAAAGATTTTATCAATCTTACCCATCCGGATAAAAGAACCACGACAAGTTCTGCATATCTTGGCGATCTTTTGGTTACTTGCTATTCCCAGTTCAGCAGAAACAGGACTTTTGGCGGGATGATAGGCAAGGGATATTCGGTAAATGCTGCCCAGATTGAGATGAAACAGGTAGCGGAAGGATATTTCGCTACTAAATCAATATATGAAATAAATAAAAAATTGAAAATGAAAATGCCTGTTGCTGAGGCAGTTTATTCGATTCTTTACGACAACAAAGTCGCCTCTGCTGTAATGAAAGAGCTTACAAACAAACTGAAATAATTTTTATAAATATAACAAAATGATAAAATTTTCACAATCATCAGATAGTTCACTCGATCTCAACAAAGCGCTTGCCGCTTTTGATCTACTCGAATCTCGCTCAGGAGCCGGTAACGATTTCCTCGGATGGCTCGACCTTCCGGAAAAAACACCTTCATCCATCATTAAAAAATGTAACGAAATAGCTTCGCAATGGAGGAAAAAAGGGGTAGAGGTAGTGGTAGTAATAGGGATAGGAGGTTCATATCTGGGGGCTAAGGCTGCCATAGAGGCACTTTCAAATTCGTTTGAATCCCAAAAGGATGCCCCGAAAATACTATTTGCAGGTCACAACCTCTCAGAAGATTATCATGCAGAGCTGTTGGATTATATCAGGAATAAATCAACTGCCGTGGTAGTTATTTCCAAATCAGGTACTACTACCGAACCCGCAGTAGCTTTCAGATTGCTCAAAGAGCATATTGAAGCCAAATATGGCAATAAAGAAGCTTGTTCGAGAATAGTAGCAGTTACCGATGCTGAGCGCGGTGCACTGAAAAATCTTTCCAATCAGGAAGGGTATCGTACATTTGTCATTCCTGACAATGTGGGAGGGCGGTTCTCAGTATTGACACCTGTGGGGCTGCTTCCTATTGCTTTAGCGGGATTTGATATAGAATCCATTATGAAAGGGGGTGCCGCCATGGCGAAATTGTGCCGCGAAAGGTCGGAGAAGAATCCTGCTATTTGTTACGCTGCTGCACGCAATGAACTCTATGCCTCAGGTAAAAAAATCGAAATTCTCGTAAATTTTAATCCGAAACTGCAATATCTCGGAGAGTGGTGGAAACAGCTTTACGGAGAATCGGAGGGGAAAGAGGGAAAAGGCATTTTCCCCGCTTCTGTTAATTTTACCACTGATCTTCATTCTATGGGGCAATATATCCAAGAAGGGGAAAGAATATTGTTTGAAACGGTACTTTCTGTAGAAAAAGCCAATAAAAATTTAGTAATTAATAACGACCCTCAAAATCTTGACGGACTCAACTTCTTAACCGGTAAACATCTTGACGAGTGTAATAAGATGGCCCAGATAGGGACAAGGCTTGCCCATATAGATGGAGGTGTTCCCAATTTGAAAATTGTTCTTGAACGGATCGACGAGTATAATATTGGTGAACTCTTCTTTTTCTTTGAAAAGGCTTGCGGTATCTCTGCATATATGATAGATGTTAACCCATTTAATCAGCCGGGTGTGGAGGCGTATAAGAAAAATATGTTTGCTCTTCTTGGTAAACCGGGGTATGAAGCTGCCGGGGAGGAGTTGAAAAAAAGAATTTAACCGATAATATGGGAAATGAATTTTTATATCAGGTGGCTGAAGTATTTTGGAGAGAAAAAGGTGATGCTCTCAGAAATTATTGCTTTGTTTTCCCGAACAGGCGTTCTTCTCTCTTTTTTCAAAAATACCTCGGATTAGTCGCTTCCAAGCCTGTTTTTTCTCCTACTACGATTACCATCAATACTCTGTTTTCGCAGCTTTCAGGACTAAGAACCTCTGATAAAATTTATTCTCTGTACCAGTTATATTGCCATTATATATCATTTTGCGAAGGGGAAAAGAGAGAGTCTTTTGATGATTTTATCTTTTGGGGAGATATGATTCTTAATGATTTTGATGATGTGGACAAATATCTTGTCGATGCTCGAAAACTCTTTTCCAATATAAAAGATTTGCAGGAATTAAATTCCGGTTACGATTTTTTAAGTGACAGACAGAGAAAAGCCATCGAGGGGTTTTGGGGTAATATTATACCATTTTCAGAAAATAGACATGAAAAATCATTTTTATCGCTGTGGAATACCCTCTATGATATTTATTCTTCATTTAGAAAATCGCTTTTGGATAGAGGCGAAGGGTATGAAGGGATGATTTATCGCACAGTGGCTCAGAGTCTTTCATCCCTGAGTGAGCTTCCTGAGAGTCTGAAACAATATGATAAAATCGTCTTTGTGGGGCTGAACGCTCTTAATGAGTGCGAAAAGAAACTTCTTGATTTTTTGAAAAAAGAGGGGATAGCAGATTTTTATTGGGATTATTATGGAAAGATAATAAAGGATAAGCAGAATAAGTCTTCATTTTTTATGGATGAAAATGTTATTCGTTATCCATCTTTATATCCATTGAAAGATGGTGCCGATTTTCATGAAAATAGTGATAGGAAAATAGAGGTTATCGGGATTCCTTCCTCTGTGGGACAGGCAAAATATGTAAATAAAATTCTTCATTCTCTCTTTCCCGAGGATACTACTCAGGGAAATACACCTTTTTCCACGGCCGTGGTCCTTCCTGACGAGGGGATGCTTTTGCCGGTTATCAATTCTATTCCTGAAAATATCGACAAAGTAAATGTTACCATGGGGTATTCCCTTGCAAATACGGAACTCTCTTCTTTTATGAAACTTATTGCTCAGATTCATTCTGATAAGAGATTTAGAATAGAGGGGGACAAAGTTTCATTTTATCATGTCGGAGTGAGGGCACTTTTATCTCATCCATATATAGCTAAAATTGCAGGAAAGGATGTTCCTGAAATTCGGAGAAGTATTATTTCCAAAAATTTAATATATGTTCCTTCGGAGGAGCTTGATAAAAATGAGATATTAAATCTTATTTTCTCATCGAAAACCTTTATTGAACTCTATAATTCCAATTCAGTCTCTCTTTTGGCCGATTATCTTCTCTCTATCCTCATCGAGCTTAATAAATATATAGAGCCGATGGATAAAGAGTTTGTTATGGCTTACTATAAAAGTATCAATAGGTTGAAAGGACTTAATCTTCCGATATCTATCGATACATATTTTACACTTCTATCGAGAATTGTCTCTTCAATTTCTGTCCCTTTTAAGGGTGAGCCTCTTTCCGGACTTCAGATAATGGGCCCTCTTGAAACTCGTGCTCTTGATTTTGAAAATGTTATTATTTTATCGGTAAATGAGGGCGTATTCCCTTCAACATCAGTAAGTTCCTCTTTTATTCCTTATAACCTCAGGAAGGGATTTAATCTCCCTAATTATGAGTTTCAGGATTCTATATCCGCATATCATTTTTATCGTAGTATTTACAGAGCAAAAAAGGTCTTCCTTCTGTATGATACGCGTGGAGAAGGGGTGGGGAGGAGTGGAGAGGTAAGTCGTTATGTAAAGCAGCTTAAATATCATCACGAAGTTCCTTTGAAAGAGAATCTTATCTCATATAAGCTTCAAACTGCCCATAAGGAGAAGATTGTGATAAATAAGAGTGAGGAAATGGTGTCTAAACTTGAAAAACTACACTTTTCAGCCTCTTTAGTTAATACTTATCTTGATTGCTCTCTAAGATTTTATTTCAAAAAGATTGAAGAGATTGATGAAGAAGAAGATGTGGTTGAAGATATCGAAAGCGATACTTTCGGCACACTCTTCCACAAAGTCATGGAGATGTTGTACGACCCTTATAAGGGAAGTATTATTTCCGATAAAATATTGAAAAAAATATCGAATGACGATAAACATATATCGTTTGTGATAAGTTCTGCATTTAATTCCGAACTTGGAATAAAAGAAATATCGGGTAAAAATAAAATTATAGAAGCTCTTATCATCAGATATGTTAAGGAAATATTAACAAAAGATATGGAACACGCTCCGTTTACCTATATTGCTTCAGAAAAAAAATGCTTGATGAGTATAAAGACTCGAAACGGGCGTACTCTGTCGATAAACGGATTTATAGACAGGATTGATAAAAGAGATAATATAACAAGGATAATAGATTATAAGACAGGAGGATACAATATTTCCCACAAAAGTGTAGAGGATATGTTTGATTCTTCTATGGCTCTTCGCCCATATACCTCTCTTCAGATGATGCTTTATCTTTATTTTCTTCTTAAAGAGGGTGCTGTGGATGATATAGAGAGTGTCAAGATGTGCATTATTTCGCTAAAGGAGCTTTTTAAAGGGGGGAAAGGGGAATTTGTGGCCGATAAGGAGATGCTATTAAAATTTGAAGTACTGTTCAAAGAGGTGCTTGACGATATTTTTGACACCTCGAAGCCATTTACTGCGACAGATGATGTGGATAAATGTGAGTGGTGTCCTTATAAAATAATATGTAACAGATAATTATATGCTTAAGATTTATAAAGCCTCTGCCGGCTCTGGCAAAACACATAATCTTACCCATACATATATAGATATGCTTCTCGAACATGGAGACGAGGATGCTTTTCGTCATATTCTTGCTGTTACTTTTACCAATAAGGCTACCGATGAGATGAAGCAGCGTATCCTTGACGAGTTGTATCGGGTGTCGGTGGATTTCTCTGATTCTCGAAAGGCAGAAGAGGCGAGGAGGGTACTTATTGAGATGCTGAATGATTACAATTCTTTTAATATCTGTACAATAGATAGATTTTTTCAAAAAATTCTTCGTTCTTTTGCTAAAGAAGTGGGGCAGTTTGCTTCATATAATGTGGAATTGGATCAAGATTCAGTTCTCTCTGAGGCTATTGATATGCTGATGGAGTCTCTTGAGAAATCTGATAAAAGCGAGTTACTTAGTTGGTTGATAAAGCTCTCTGTCAATGCTATTGAATCGGGTAAATCGTGGAATCCGCTCCCGAGTCTGAAGACTCTCGGCAGGGAACTTTTCTCAGAGGATTATATTGTGCGAAGCAGAAAGCTTGAATCTCAATGGAACGATAGGGGCAGTATTGATGTATTTAGGGGAGAGATGGAGAAAATTTATGTGGATTTTAAGCAGAAATCGATCTCTCTCGGGGCACGAGGCAATTCTTTATTTGTCCGCTTCGGACTTGATCCTTCAGATTTTATAGGTGGATCACGGTCTGCTTTACATATATTTCTTAAATGGAAAAATGGAGAGATAAAAGTTCCTACTGATTCTTTTGTTAAAATAGCAGAAGGTCCGGTGGATGGCTATTGTTCGAAGAACGCCGATTTTAATATTCGCCAAAGGGTGGAGAGTGCTTATTCCGAGGGACTTGGAGAGCTTATGACTGAGGCTGTGAATCTGTACGGAGATGAATATGAGAAGTATATCTCTTCCAAAGTGATTTTGGATAATTTGTTTACTGTGGGGCTTCTAAATGATATTGAGAGTTTTATAGCTGAATATTGTAAAAGAAAAAATATTGTCATCCTTTCGAGAACTTCTGATTTTTTGAATAAAATAATCGACCAAAACGATACCCCTTTC
Organism: uncultured Muribaculaceae bacterium; assembly: GCA_964611185.1. Taxonomy (GTDB): domain Bacteria; phylum Bacteroidota; class Bacteroidia; order Bacteroidales; family UBA932; genus CAAGNP01. Next base: position 19,989 of record CAZSXE010000001.1, read on the forward strand.
ATTTATGAAAAAACGGGGAGCTGGATTGACCATTATATGCTCGATGAGTTTCAGGATACTTCTTTAATGCAGTGGGATAATTTTCTCCCACTAATAAAAGATAGTCTCGCAGCTAATAAAAATAATCTGATTGTAGGAGATGTTAAACAAAGTATATACCGATGGAGAAATTCAGACTGGAATCTTCTTAATAGCGAGATTTATCGTGAATTTTCCGAAAGTTCCTACAAGAAAGAGTATCTTAACGATAATTGGCGTAGCCTGAAGAATATTATTGATTTTAATAATGATTTTTTCATTAGAGGTGCAGAGGTACTGCAAAATGTTTATAATGACCAGACTGATACTCATTCTTCATTTATAAAAGATATTTATTCTTCAGAAGAAGTAATACAGAATATCCCTTCAAAACGAGATAATTTGACAAGCGAAGGTCATCTCAAACTTTCATTTGTTTCAAGGGATGAGAATGAAGAGGGATGGAAAAAATGTGTTTTGGATCGCCTTCCCACTCTTGTAGCTACCCTTGTTTCCCATGGATATTCGATGAACGATGTTGCATTTCTTGTCAGAACCAATGCCGATGGCGCTATGCTCGCGGAGTTTCTTATCGATCAGGGATATAAAGTGGTATCTGAAGACTCATTACTCATATCCTCCTCCTGCGCTGTTAATAAGATAATTACAGCACTTAAATACTCTTCCAATAATGATGATTCTGTGAGTAAATTTCTGTTCAAAAACGGTATCATCGAAACGAATGAAAAATCTCTTTATAATCTATGCGAGGAGATAATCCATTCTCTTAGCGACAGTGAGAGGGGGGAAGGTATTTTTATTCAAGCGTTTATGGATTGTGTGGTAAACTTCATCTCTATAAACGGTTCCGATATTACAGGATTTGTAAAATGGTGGGACGATGTGGGGAGAAAACGCTCTATTTCTGCCCCGGATGGTAAAGATGCACTCAGAATAATGACTGTTCATAAATCCAAAGGTCTTGGTATTAAGGTAGTTATAATTCCTTTTATGGCTGATGCTTTTTATCGTGAGAGTGGTGATATTCTCTGGTGTACTCCCGAGCAAGCTCCTTTTGATATGATGAAACTCATTCCTGTAAAATCATCTTCCGATTTGAAGAATTCGATTTTTGCGAATGAATATTTAAAGGAAAAATTATATTCTTATGTTGACTGTATTAACTTAGCTTATGTGGCGTTTACAAGGGCAAAAGAAGAACTAATTATCTTTTCTCCGATGCCTAAGATTAAAAAAGATGGCTCTTTCAATGTATCCACGATAGCTGATGCATTGTATTTCTGCTATAATAAGGAGTTGAATGGTGATAATGAGTATGAATTGGGGAGTTGGGTAAGTGGTGCTAAGGAAAAGAAGGGGGATTTATCATTTACTCCATCCCTCGAAGAGGATGGTGGGGTATTTATCTCTATTCCGATAGGGAAAAGGCTAAAATTGTCTTATAGCGGAGAAGATTTTTTCTCTGAAGAAAATATTAGAAATAAAGGGGTGGTAATGCACGATATTCTTTCAAGTATTTCTCTTGAGAGTGATCTTGGTGGTGTTATTAAAAATGCGGTATCGGATGGTATCATCCTCTCTTTTGAAGAGGAACAGCTATCGGAACTCCTCCTTCTAAAATTGAAATCAGTCAGAGATCGTCACTGGTTTGACGGTACTTATGTTCACCATAACGAATCGACTATTATCGATTCGGATGGAGATATGTATCGTCCCGACAGGGTTATGATTAAAGGTGATTCTGCCGTAATTGTCGATTATAAATTCGGAGTAATCAGAAGCAATAAATATATTCGGCAAGTTGAAAATTATAAATCTCTGATGAGCAGAATGGGCTTTGGAGATGTTACCGGCTATATTTGGTACTTGGAAGATAATAATATATTGGAAATCTAATATTTTTCAGTAAGTTTGCATAGAATAAATGAAAAACTACGCACATACTCCTGAAATCACCTTTTCTCACTTCGTTTTCGAGGAGAATGATACTTTTTTTGTAGATGCAGCTCAGAGAAATTACATAATTTTTTTTCTTAAAGGGAGAGCCTTGTCCGGCGATAAAAAATATTCCACGGGTGATATTGCATTTTTCCCCTCTTCTTACGATTTCACTGTTAAGTTTACGATGCCTGGGGATGTACTGTCTCTTTCTTTTGATAATACTCCTGATGTATTCAAAGAGATTCAAAAACTACTCGTGGTAAATGATTCTTCGGGTTATGATGAGAGTCTCGGGTATCTGAAGATAAAATATCCTATGAATATTTATGCGATGTTGACGGTAAGATATATTGAAGACAAAGTCCTTACTCCGTCACTTGCCTTTTATAAACTTGCGGAGCTTTTTGCAATTTTTAATAAATATTATGACGAAAGGGAGATAAGAGATCTGTTTCTCCCCATTGTTTCTTCATCTCCTTCTTTCAAACTGTTGGTTTATTCAAAATTCAATTTCCAATATAATGTGGACCAGCTTGCCGATTCATGTAAAATGAGTAGAAGAACATTTGAAAGGAAGTTTAACAAGGTTTTCAACGGTGTAACCCCCTCTGAATGGATACAGAAGCTGAAAACAAGAAAAATATATTACAAACTTTCCCTTCCCGGAGCCTCGATAAAAGATGTGATGTCTGAATTTAATTTCTACGATTCGTCACATTTTAATAAATTTTGCAAACAATATTTTAATATGCCTCCAAGAAAATTGATAAAATCGATTCGCCAATCTCAAAATGAATAATAATTTTTAAATAATTAATGCCATGAAAGTTTTTATTAAACTCTTCACCCGGGTAGTTATAGCTGCTTTTCTCTTTACTGTCATTTCGTCTTGCGCGAAAGAATATGACATGTCCGAGTCAAACATTGATAAAACTATTGCCCTCGGAGGAGATTCTCTTATCTTTCCTCTCGGTAATACCAAACCTATTTATCTGACCAAACTCATGAATATTGAGACTGTCTCTTTTTTGAAAAAAGATGAAAACGGTAATTATTCTATTGTTTTTACCGATTCTCTAAAAAAGAGTATCGATTTCTCTGATTATAAAAATTCTATGAAAATTGATGAAGTTTCTTCTACTGTCAATTTCGAGAAGAAACTTCCCGATCTTCCATATAATCCTTTGATAACCCTTCCGGATGTAGAGACATCTTTCAATATCGATACCAAGATTAAAGTTCCTTTCTCTTTCGATGATATTAAAGAATTAAAACGACTTGACTCTCTGCTATTTAGCGAAGGGGGGTTCTTTTTCGATTTTATGTATAGTAAAGATATTGATTTTGCCAAAGAACCCGATTTCTCCCTTAAAATTACTTTTGAAGACAAATTTCTTTTTTATGATGAAGATTTGAGAGTAGATAATAATGTTTTTACTCTGAACGGTAAATTTGATTCTAATAAAAAATATACCCTTAATCCCGATTTAAAATTCAGGGGGATGAAATTTGACTGGGATAAGATTGCCAAAACTCATCGAGACACTCTCGACATTTCTTTGGAAGCCACTGTAAATGTGACTATTGCGTATTCCGATTTTGAGGCTCTTTCGGGTAAAGTAGTTACTTTTTCTATAAAGGCCGGTTCGTCGGCTCTATATCCTGCAAATTTCTACGGAACAATTGACTATAAGCTCGATCCGATTTCGCAGAGTGTTGTGATTGAAGGTATTCCTGATTTTATGAAATCGGATGATGTTTCACTCGATTTCTATAATCCTCATATCGACATTCAGTTAAAAAGCAATGCCGGCTTATCTATGACTTGTGATGTAGAAGCTTTGCCGTTTTCGGGAAAAGAACCATCCTTAGATAATAAACTTGAATTTTCACTATGGATGGATAAATCTCCCCTCCCGGACCATTTTGTCACTACCTCTTTTTGGATTTCTGAGCTACAAGAGGGTATAAAGGAGGGATATAATTTTATTCAATCACCTGTAGGAAATATTATAAAGAAGATTCCTGACAGTATTCAGATGAATGTAGAAGCATCTACCAAGACCAATGAGCAGCATATTCTTGATTTTAATGCTCAGTACGGTATTGATATGAAATACGAGTTAAATGTCCCTTTCAGTTTTGGAGAGTCTCTTGCTATACAGTTTAAAGATACTGTTGCCAATATTCCTTCCGCTCTTTCTGGTTTGATTAAAAAGGGTAGTATCGGTTTGGTGGGAGAGGTGGAAAGTTTGGTTCCTGTGACACTTGAACTCTCTGTCAGTGCCATGGATGCCAATAATCAGATAATTAATGCAGTAACTTCCACTGTACAAAAAATTTCTCCGTGTACTTCTAATACAAAGCCCGAGATTACCCCTCTGAAGCTCACCATTTCTTCTTCTTCTAAGGATATTCCCGATATTTCATCACTAATATTGGTCTTCAGAATTACCTCCGGTACTGTACCCGGTCTCCAAATTAATGATAATTCTTATGTATCAGCGGTGCTGAAGGCCCATGTCCCTGGAGGAATAGTAATAAATTTGGATGAGAATAAGAATTAAAAGTGCTTTTATCAAATTAAATATTACGAATATGAAAAAATATATATTGTTATTTGTTTTACTCTCTTTTCCCCTTATCTCTGCGGGACAAGCTCTGAATTCAGGGTATTTTGTTGATAATTACACTCTGGGGCATCAGCTTAATCCTGCTTTTGCTCCTCGAAAGTCTTATGTGGGATTTCCTCTTTTATCCAATATAAACATTAATTTCGCTTCTTCTTTAGGTGCTTCGAATATTTTATATCCTCTTGATAATGGCAAATTGGGTCTGTTTCTTCACCCTGATGTCCCTTCTTCTGTGGTTATGAATGGTCTTAAACCCAATAATTCCCTTAATGCCAATATTGCTTATGATATTTTCAGCATAGGTTGGTACACAGGTGAACATTTTTTCTGGACCATCGATGCTGGTGTCAGAGCGGAGGAGGATTCAAATATTCCCAAAGAGTTGTTCGCTTTTCTCAAAAACGGAATGTCAAATAATCCGACTACCTACAATATTGAAAATTTTAAAATCAATGAAAATATATTCAGTCATATTTCATTCGGTTTCTCTACTGACTTGGATCAGTTTGTAAAAGGATTGAGGGTAGGGGCGAAAGTAAAATTTCTTCTGGCCATGAACAGTGCAAATATTGCTATCGACAATGCTACCATTACCATGAGTGATCAGCAGTGGAGTATTAGTTCTAAAGCTTCAGGGACGATAATGGGAAAAGGTATTGATTTGGTAACCGATGATGATGGAAAAATCAATAATATCAAATTTAATCCTTCATCGTTGGGGGTATGTGGATTCGGACTCGGATTTGACTTGGGAGTACAGTACAGAATATCTCAAGGGACTCCTGTTGACGGTCTTACTTTCTCTTTATCTGCTACCGATCTCGGTTTCCTTATGTATGGAAAAGATAATATAACCAATGCGTACGCCTCCGGAAATACCACTTTCTCCGGGCTGAAGGATGTCGATGTTTTCGATATGTCATTTAGTGAAGAATTTGACAAAATAAAGAAAGAATTGCTTGCTTTGGCCTCTTTTTATCCCGAAGAAGCGACCTCTTCTGCTGTTACTCCTCTTACTTCTAAGGTCAGAGTGGGTGTAGAATATCCATTTTTAAATGATATGATGAGTGTGGGTGTTCTTTATACAGGTCGTTTCAATAAAGTAGCGGGAAATCACGAATTAACATTCGCCTATAATTATAAACCTAAAGAGTGGTTCGATCTCACCCTCTCTTATTCGGTTCTTAATTCTCTATCCTCTTTCGGATGGTTGTTGAATTTTACCCCTAATAAAGGTGTTAATTTCTTTATCGGAAGTGACTACACACCCTTAAAATACACACCACAGGGTATTCCGGTTAAAAACTGCTTCTTAAATATTCAGACAGGAATAAGTTTCCCTTTCGGAAAGAGATAATATCATAAAAAACTCGTCACTTTAAAGTGGCGAGTTTTTTATTAAAATATCAATAATCAAGTCGTATGTGAGAAATTGGAATAATATTTGCGAAAGTATAAATGTCTTTAAATAATAATTTAGATTTGTATTTTTTTAATAACTTTGTAATTCACGATTCAATAATAGAGATGAATATGATCGATAAATTGTTTGAATACTATAGAAAGAATCAGGCTGCATTAGTTGAGAAGTATAGCGGTAAGTATCTTGTTATTACTTCTGATAATGTTGAACCCTACGACAATGAAATGGAAGCCTATTCTTATGCTGTGGGCAAATATGGTTTGGGCAATTTCATTCTTCAATTGTGCACCTCTGGTGAACAATCTTATTCCCAGCATTTTTTCACAGCAAGGGTTGCATTTTAAATATGGAGCCAGTTGCATTTACCTTACATAACGACAAATTACTTCCTTGCCTTATCACTCCTTGTAAGGTAAGTCAGGCGTATGACTCATCATCAAACACTCCAAGACCAATATCTATTGAAGTCAAAGGGCTTTGGGATACTGGCGCATCAGGCACAGTAATAACAAAAGAGGCAGCTGATAAGTTGGGAATACATCCTATTACCCAAAGCATAACATATCATGCTCAAGGAGAATCGCTTGTGAATATTTACTTTATAAATGTTATTTTGCTTAATGGTATTGAAATTATGGGAATCAAGGCATCTGAAGGTAAATTGAGCGGATTTGATGTTCTAATCGGAATGGATATCATCAATTTTGGAGACTTTTGTATCACTCATCGCAACAACGGTACTGTCTTCTCTTTTCAAATTCCATCTACACATGAATATGATTTTGTAAAACAAATCGATAATTCTAAGACAGTGAGCAAACCTAAACCAAAGAAAAAAAGATAGGTTTGAAGAATAGACTAAAAAAATGAATTGGTTACAAACTTTAACCAACTCATTTTTCTTTCTTCTGATGGAAAGTAATATAAAACAGATGTATGCAAAGGATTTTCCTTCACTGAATTGGAATGTAAAGGATTGTTAGGTCCTGATGGACGAACTAACAATTTAAAATCATAAATCTGCCCTATTTTGCTTTTCTATTAATTATTTTATTAAAATATCAATTATCAAGTCGTTATAGTCTCGGAGCTGAAAATTCTATTTCGCTGTGCAGCCTTGCTTTCATACTGACAACAGTAGCGCCGTCTTTGGAAATAAGCTTACATTCTATAGTGCCGATGGCTCTCTGCTCATCAATATTGGTACATTCCAATTTCATATTGTATTCTTCATCCACAAAGACGGGCTTCTGATATACAATATCTTGTGAGATGAAAAATGCGTCTCCGTTTCCTGGCCATTTTGTAAACAGCACCTTGGAAAACGCACATGAGATAAGCACTCCCTGCGCTACGAGACGACCAAATCGGTTCTTTTTAGCAAAATCTTCATCAATGTGAAAAGGATTCAGGTCGTCTGTCAAATGGGCGAAATCCATTACATCTTGCTTGGTGAATACTGTTTTGTATTCAAAAGTTTCGTGTACTCTTACCATAGTTGTATTATTAGTTTGTTATAAAAAATATTTTAAAAATGAACTTTTAATCCGTCGTAAGCGGGTGAGATGCCGTCGGGAAGAGCTTTTGCAAGCTCGGAATGACATTCTATCTGGTGAGAAAGGTGAGTGAGGTACGATCTTCGGGCACCGACCTTTTCACAAACTGCGATAGCCTGACTAAGGGAGAAATGGGAGATGTGAGGTTCTCTTCTAATGGTGTTTATCACGAAGACAGATACCCCTTTCAGCTTTTCGATTTCAGCATCAGATATGTAATTCGCATCTGTAATGTATCCTAACTTCCCGAATCTGAAGCCTAAAACAGGGAGAGTGTAGTGCATGGCTCTGATGGGAATGATTTCAATCTCTTTAATTGTAAAAGGATTTTCATCTATAGTGTGTAGGTCATAATCGGGGACTCCGGGATATTTTTCTTCCTTAAATGCGTATGCATATTCCTGCCTGAGTGAGTTTTGGACCCTTTCTTCCGAATATATCGGCATCCCGATGTGCTGAAAGTAATTATATGCGCGAACATCGTCAAGCCCTCCTGTGTGGTCTTTATGCTGATGTGTCAGAAGAATAGCGTCTATTTTGCAAATATCTTCTCTGAGCATCTGCTGACGGAAGTCCGGACCTGCATCTATGACAAGCTTAAGCCCTTCATATTCAATATATGCAGAAGTTCTTAGTCTTTTATCTTTAGGATCTTTCGATGTGCAGACGGGGCATTTACAGCATATCATCGGAATACCCTGAGATGTCCCTGTCCCTAAAAATGTAATTGAATTATCCTTTTGCATAGTTCAAAGGTAGTCAAAATTCATTATTCTTACTAACTTTGCATCTAATTATTTAGAAAAAAATGGTTAAAGGCACATTGTATCTTGTTCCGTCTCCTCTTGGCGATAATTCTCCTTCCGAGGTGATACCCCTATATGTATTTAATATCCTATGCAATATTAAATTCTTTGCAGTCGAGGAGATTCGTACTGCAAGGAGGTATCTCTCTTCCATAGGATTTAAGGGGAAGATAGATACTTTGTCATTTTATGAAATCAATGAGCATACTACCTTAGAGGATGTGGATAGGGTAACTGATATTTTATTACAAGGATTCGATGTCGCTCTTATCTCGGAGGCAGGTCTTCCGGCAGTGGCAGACCCCGGTGCTCAATTAGTGGAAAGTGCTCATAATCACGATATTACGGTAGTGCCTTTTGTCGGACCTTCTTCTTTGATGCTTGCCCTTATGTCTTCTGGTATGAACGGTCAGCAATTTGCATTTTCAGGTTATTTGCCTGTAAAAGGGGGAGAAAGGAGGGAAAAAATCAAGGAACTTGAGAGATTTTCCTCTTCTAAGGGTCAGACACAGATTTTTATTGAAACACCATACCGTAATGATTCTTTATTTGAAGATATTTTGAATGTATGTAATCCCGAAACAAAAATTTGCATTGCGGCGGATATCACCCTTCCTTCGCAATATATAAAGACAAGATCGGTGAAAGATTGGAAAAAAAATTTGGTTACAATAGGCAAAAGACCTTGTGTGTTTTTATTATTAGCTTAAAATTATGGATAGATTAGAGATAAATGATATGATTTTCTTTTCAAGACACGGTTGTTTTGATGAGGAGAAAAAAATAGGCAATAAATTTATTGTCCATTTTTCAGCTGAGACAGATATGAGTGCTGCTGCTATTTCGGATTCGCTCGATGATGCAGTAGATTATCAAAAAATATATAAAATCATTAAAGAGGAGATGGGGATTACATCCAATATTTTGGAAAATGTAGGTGGTCGTATTCTGAAAAGAATCAGAGAAGCATTTCCATCGCTTGTGTCGGCTGAAATTTCCATATCCAAGTTAAATCCCCCCATCGGCGGGCAGGTAGGCTCTTTTAAAGTGAGTATGAGTTATGGAAATGAAAATCAATAGTGTCGCTTTCGTTACCCTCGGATGTAAATTGAATTATTCCGAAAGTTCTACTTTTGCAAGGCAATTTTCTGATAACGGATATCAAATCGTGCCATCCTCCAAGCGTGCTGATATTTATGTGGTAAACACTTGTTCCGTAACAGAACATAGTGATAAAAAGTGCCGAAATATTATCAGACGACTTCATCAAATTAATCCTGAAGCTATCATAGCTGTTACAGGGTGCTACGCTCAATTAAAATCGGAAGAGATATTGAATATAGAAGGGGTGGATTTGGTTATAGGGGCTCAGAACAAAGGGGAGTTGTTTGCTAAAGTAGCAGAGATTGATAAAAAGGGGAGAGGCAGTATTTGTTCCTGTGATATTAACAAGGTCTCATCCATATTCCCCGCATATTCAAGCGGAGAGCGTACAAGGTCATTTTTAAAGGTACAGGATGGATGTGATTATAAGTGTTCATACTGCACAGTCCCTTATGCAAGGGGTAAAAGCAGAAATCTTCCTATTGACCTTTTGGTCGATGAAGCTCGTAAAATCTCCTCTTCGGGGATTAAAGAGATAGTACTGACCGGTGTCAATATCGGTGATTACGGAAAAACAACAGGAGAATCCTTTTTACCTCTGCTGCAAGCCCTTAATGAGGTGGATGGAATACAGAGATATAGAATATCTTCCATCGAACCAAATCTTCTTACAGATGAGATTATCAGGTGGATTTCATCGGGAACCAAATTTTTACCCCATTTTCATATCCCTCTCCAATCTGGATGCGACTCCATACTTGCAGCGATGCGCAGAAGGTACAATACGGATATGTTTAGAAAAAAAATTGATATGATCCGTTCAAAAATTGACAATGTTTTTTTGGGTATTGATGTTATTGTCGGATTCCCGGGTGAGAGTGAAGATGATTTTATGACTACATATCATTTTCTTGAAGAGATTCACCCTGCATTTCTTCATGTATTTCCATATTCAAAACGCCCCGGTACCCCTGCTGCCGAGATGATTCAGGTAATAGATTCAATTAAGGACAATAGGGTGAGGCTGCTGGAAGAGCTGTCAGACAGACTTCATTCAGATTTCTACAACAATAACAGGGGGAAAGAAGAGGAAGTCCTCTTTGAAAGTACCGTTAAAGGGGGAAAAATGTACGGATATACCCGTAATTATCTTCGTATTGAGCATCAATATGACAAGTCTCTTATTGGAAAAATCGTAAAAATCGTAATTCCTTAATATATTAATAAAATCTATAAGGCGATTCTTTAGGTTTGAGAATCTGTTTTTCTTTCTCTTCAGCCTCTTTTGCCTCCTTGATGAGGGCTTTCTCGGCTTCGAGGATTTGCTGTGTTTCGTATGCTTCTCGTCTCTTTTTACTATAGAAAATACTTCTGTAAAGCTCTCCGAATGTATCGAATTCATCTTGGTAGGTAAAGCCTATGCCGTTTCTCTGTGTGTTGTCGAGATAGTTGGAATAGTCGTCGGCAGAGCGGGTGAAAGCATTTATTCTGAATTTTCCTTTTTTATCAATCTTTACTTCTGCTTCAAAGTTTCCCATCCAGCTTTTAGATGAATTGGCGCTGTTTCCCACATTGCCGTTTATTACTACCCTGTTGTTAAATGCCTGATATGAAAGGGCTACATCGAACATATCTTTCCCTTTTTTATCACCCGGCTGGTAATTGAGGCCGAGGTCAAGCGGTATTCCAAGCTGCCTGAATACATTGTTGAACTGGTTTGAGAGCATTTCTCCGGCATTTGAATAAAGAATTGTAGAGTTATTAACAATACCCGACTGTTCATCAGGTACGAAACTTCCCGATATGAGAAGGGCCATAAACTGTTTTTGGACTTTGTCGGCTGTACTGAGAGCACTTTCTACTCTCCCTTTGGTAATAGGATCCAAATCGGGAACATCTATGGAAAAAGAGAGGTTAGGATTCATTATAGAACCGGATATATGAAGACCGCAATCCACATTTCTTCTGTTTCCTACCGAGCTTGTATCGGATATGAGAGTAGAAATAGATGCCTTGGTGCGATATGTAGCTCCTACATTCAGACTTGTATTCATAATGCCACCGTTGAAAGCAATATTCCCTCCGTGGTTGATAATAAAATCTTTTGCGGTCAAGCCCAATAGAACAAATTTGTAGCTCCCTTCGTCTATCGTGTAATCCCCTTTGAGGTCAAGTATGTCCCTTGAAGGATTAACATCTATGTCTATAGTTCCGGAACCCTTGCATTTGAGAATATCCCCAAGCTGTTTATTGATTTCAATAAATAATTCAGTATCCGATGTGACATTGGCTTTAGCCTTTAGTTCAAATTTGAATTTTTCTTTTGATTTCTTTTCTTTTGAGAGAAATTCTTCTTCGTAGGGGTCGATATTTTGTATTGTTTTTTGCGTAAATGAGAGGAGATCCGAGTTCGTAGCTGAAGCAGAAGAGGAGAGAGGAATATGAATTGAAGATTTCGCATCGGTGGCAAAAATAACATCCATAAACAGATCGTTGATAGGACCTGTGATATTGACCATGCCGCTACCGTATGCAGTACCGTAAAAAGTCTGATTGTCGCCCTCTTTGGTATCGAGACATTGTAAGTTTTTGAACGATAGCTTGGTATCTAAGTATATATCCTTAAAAAATCTATGATTTATCCCTCCGCTAAGTGTGGCAGAATTGTGGTACTGATCTTTCACTTCGACACCCATGAAAGAGACCCCTGTTTCACTCATTTCAATGGGGCCATTAAGAATGTACGGTACTTTGGTAAAAGCAGGAGTAAAATGGAAATCATCAAATTTAGTGTTATAGCTTGTAAGATTTAATTTATCAAATGTCCCTATAAGTTCTAAATCGCCTGTTATTGATCCTGAAATGTCGGTAAGGATGTTATTAATAAACGGTTCAAGATATGTAAGGGTAAATTCGGAAAGTGAAACATTCAAATTGATAAATCTTCCTTTTGGCTGGTAATAACCGGAGATATTAAGAGGTGCACTATCCATGTACTTATTGGAGACAAGAAGATTTATCCTCTCTTTTGATTTGTCCCATTTGCTCAGGATATTCAGCTTGCCTACTTGGTTCTCGAAAATTGAAACATCGTTTCCACTAATATTCATTATAATATTCGGATCACCGAAAAGATTGGAAGCAAAAGCATCTCCTGTGAAAAAACCGCTAAGTTTCATGTCGTTACTGAACAACGAATTAATAATGGATATATCGAAATTATCCAAATCTACTTTCATTGTGTCAGATGGATTTGATGAAATACACCCGTTTATTTTAATTTTCTGGTCTTGATTGCGAAGAGAAAAGTTATCAAAAACATAATTTTTTTTGCTTACTCTGATATTGCACGGAGTGAAAATCCATCTGTAATTTTCAAAAAATAATTCCGACTCATTGATTGAAATATTGGTTCTAAGGTCGTTAGATATGTCTCTATCGAAAAATACATCTGTGGAAAAGGAGAGTTTGTTGGTGTGCTCTCCCTCATTTTCATAGAGATATTTAAGATTAATAACCCCGTCACCGGATGTTATGTCAAACCGATTATTATTGATTTTTATATTGCCGAAATTTAAACTTTCCGAATTTATACCGCATAATAAGAGTGAATCTCGATTTTTAAGAAGTAAAGAGATGTTCTTGATAGAATTTGTTTTTAACCCGATTCTCTTAGAGTCAAGGGCTACCATCAGGCTGTCTTCTTTATTGAGGGAAATGCTAAGTGTGGTGCTGTCGGCAATGTATAAGCCGTTAGATAGAATATTGCATACCGGTTTCATATTGAATGTCTGAAGAGAAAAATTCATTTCTCCATTTTCTTCCTCTTCGACAGCGTGTTTATTTTCTGTCTTTTTGGTGAAAATGTTACTGAATTGATTGTAAATCAGTATATTGGTAAGTCTGTTAATGGAATTAACAGGTGAGCCGGTAGTGGTCATTTTTGCATTAAGAAACGAGGAATTAAAATCAAAAACATAATTATTATCCTTGAAAACGGAGTTAAGATATATGGAACCTATATTATTTTCTCCGGTTTCGTTCCAATAAGTGAGGTTATTGATATTTATATCTCCGATTAGTTCTTTTTTCTTATTGATTGATATATTAGCTATAGTTCTGAGACTTATTTGTGAAACATTACCGTCTTTTACCAAATTTAGAGCTGCCAAATCTGCAAAAGAAATGTCTGCGTAACAATTATATTCACTGTCTTGAGTAATATCCGATAGTGAAAATACCCCTTGAAGGATAAAATGAAGATTGGGGTCATGACTGATTATCCTTCCGTCGAATTTATTACTTGAGTAGTTCCCGACAGCAAAAATATTTGAATAATTGTAGTCGTTAAAACCGAATTTTTTGACATTCAGAGAGTCGAGTCTAATCTCAGTACCTCCATGTTTTTTATCTTTTATAATAGCTTCAAGAGTGGATGTAACGGAGGCTCTTCCTATGTTTTTAACATTGATGATTTTGCCGAGATTCAATTCTTCAGTGCGGATTTTTCCTTTCAGAGAAAGTCCATTGATTTTACCACTGTTAAGCATCGATACATTGAAGGAGGCCTTTCCGGCAGAGGGTGAAGAGATATCTCCCGATGCTTTCATTTTATTAATGGAGCCGTCAAAAATACAACTTAGCAGATAATTGTCTCCTTTGGAAATGGAAGATATTTTATTGTTTGGCTTCTCTCCTTGGAATGAGGCTATTATGGTAGCAATATCTTCGGCGTTTGTGGAAAGTGAGCTGATGTATCCATTGAAAACAGTTTTGTTAATATCAGGAAGGCCTTTCATCGTGGTAGAGAGGTCTATGATGGTTCTACCGGTGGAGGATTTTACATTTAATGATGATATTTTCATATTGGACACCGGTCCACTGACTATTCCGGAAACGGTTAGTGAAAGTGTGCTTTTAGCGAGAGAAGGGGTGAAAAAAGCAATAGTTCTGAAATCCACTGTGCTACCTCGTAGGTCTGCACCGAGCGAAATTTTATTTACAAAATCTTTAGTGTCGTTTCCGCTTTTATAACCGAATGAAAGATACTTGGCAGTAACTGTAGAGTAATCATCTTTCAATGTCATATTTTCAAGCGATGTGGATCGAGAATCCATGGAAAAAAATCCTTTCAGTTCATGTAGATTAATTCCGCATTTTTCACTGCATGATAATTTGTGTATCCTGCATGTGATTTTTCCTTTTTTATGTGAAATTCTATTAATTCTTGCGTTAATATCACTGGCAAATATGTCAGTATAGTCCATGCACCCCTTGCTTACAGGTTTCTCAGGCTTTTTTAAAGATTTGTACCTGAAATCAAAATTTTTAATTCTAAGCTCTCCGAGATAAATATCGGGAATAGTCCCTTTTGAGTCTTTTTTCTTATTATTATCAATTTTGAAAATTCTCGAAATATTGGATTGATGGTTTTCCTCTTCAGAATACAAAAAATGTCCGTCTGAGATAGTGACTCTGTGGGCTTTAATATTGCCCCGCAAGATGTTTTGGGTTGAAACATTTACTGTGAGTTTCCCGATGTGGGCAAGGGTATCTCCCTCCATTCCCGTTATGGTTACTTCCTGCAAAATCACCCTATTGTAAAAAATAATTATGAGCTTGTCAATGGAAGCCTTTCCATCGATGTATTGTTCAATTTTGGTAACTGCCTTTTTGGCTGCATAAGTCTGTATCCAAGGGACTTGCAGAGATATATATGCAAGAGCAGGGATAAGCCCGAGAAAAATCAAGGCACCAAATACTATTTTTTTATATGTTTTTATATCAATAATTATTTTATCTCACAAAAATAATAAATAATATGAGTATTTTTGCACAAAATAAATACTATGTCATTAACAATTCTTGGAATAGAATCCTCTTGTGACGACACTTCTGCTGCGGTGATTAGAGATGGTTATCTCCTTTCAAATGTTATGGCATCTCAAGAAGTGCATCGTAAATATGGTGGAGTTATCCCTGAGCTTGCTTCAAGAGCTCATCAGCAAAATATATTACCTGTTGTATATCAAGCGCTTAAAGAGGCCCAGACAGACAAAAACGATATTGATGCTATCGCTTTTACCAGGGGACCGGGTCTTCTCGGTTCACTTTTGGTCGGCACCTCTTTCGCCAAGGGTCTTTCGGTTTCGACTGGTAAACCGTTGATTGAAATTAATCATCTTCAAGGTCATATCCTATCTCATTTTATTCAGGTAAAAGGGAAAGAAAAGCCTGTTCCTACTTTTCCTTTTTTGACATTGCTTGTTTCGGGTGGCCACTCTCAGATAGTCAGGGTGGATGATTATCTTAAATTTGAAATACTGGGGCATACCATAGACGATGCAGTGGGAGAAGCATTCGATAAGTGTGCAAAAATATTGGGGTTGGGTTACCCGGGCGGTCCCATTGTCGATAAGTTTGCGAAAGAGGGTAATCCTGGAAAATTTTCTTTTTCCAAACCTCATATTCCCGATTTGAATTACAGTTTCAGCGGAATAAAAACCTCTCTACTTTATTTTCTGAGGGATCAGGTAAAGGATAACCCCGATTTTATAGCTGATAATATCGCCGATATATGTGCTTCTTTTCAGAAAGCACTCATAGATATTCTGATGGATAAATTCATTAAAGCGGTAAAGCAGACAGGTATCAAGCAGGTTGCCATTGCCGGAGGGGTATCAGCTAATTCCGGATTAAGGGAGCGGATAGTTTCCGAGGGGATTAAACGCGGATGGACCACTTTTGTTCCCGAATTCAGGTTTACCACCGATAACGCCGCTATGATTGCCATTACAGGGATGTTTAAAATGAGGGCCGGCCTTTTTTCTCCTCTTGATATTGCCCCCATTTCCCGTGCACTTGATTATAATTCAGCCCGATGAGAGAATTGGAGATCTCTTTTCACCCTCGAATTTTTCCTTCTAAAGGAGATTTGATGAAAGCCTGCGCCAAGGCAATGGGGAGTAGTGTCTCCGAGATAAGAGATGTGCGAATTGTTCGCCGTTCGTTGGATGCCCGTTCGAGAAATATTTTATACCGTTATCGTGTTGAAGTTTCCACTTATGACGATTCTCCTCTTCACAATCAAGCCGTTTTCGATTTTAAGAATGTTTCAAATTCAGAACCTGTAATCGTCATCGGGGCGGGTCCTGCCGGACTTTTTGCTTCTCTTCAGTTGATAATGCTCGGAATTAAACCTATCATTATCGAAAGAGGTAAGGATGTCCATTCTCGTAAGCGAGATATTGCTGCGATTTCGAAAGAGGGTATTGTTGATATTGATTCCAATTATTGCTTCGGAGAGGGAGGTGCAGGCACTTTTTCAGATGGCAAACTATATACCCGTTCAGCTAAGAGGGGCGATGTTTCACAAGTGCTGAAATTGTTTGTAATGTTTGGAGCGGATGAGAGTATTCTTATCGATGCCCACCCCCATATAGGGAGTGATAAACTCCCTGTTATTATTGAAAATATGAGAAATGCCATCGAAAATTTCGGCGGAGAGTATCATTTCTCGACACGGGCGGAGGGTCTATTTAGATCCGGTAACGAGTGGAGAGTGGAATGTCGTCATTTTTCAGATTCCGGTCAGGGGGGCATTGTCTCTTTTTCAGCGAAAAATATCATTTTGGCCACCGGACATTCCGGAAAGGAGATATACGAGCTCTTTAATCGTAATAAGTGGGCATTGGAGCCTAAAGGGTTTGCTCTCGGAGTCAGGGTTGAGCATCCTCAGACCCTTATCAATGATATTCAGTATCATAACAGATATGAAAAGGGGCTTCCGGCAGCTGAATATTCTCTTGTCACTCAGGTGGATGGGAGGGGGGTATTCTCTTTTTGTATGTGCCCCGGCGGATTGCTTGTCCCGTCATCTACTCAAGAAAGGTCGATTGTCCTGAACGGAATGTCCAATTCTCTTAGAAATTCCTTATGGGCTAATGCAGGAATTGTTGTATCTATCGAACCTGAAGATATATTGAAACAGCTGCGCAATCCCGATTCTTTGTCGCTACTTAAATTTCAGGAATCAATTGAAAATAAGGCTTTTACAGTTTCCGGTTCGCTGCAAGCCCCTGCTCAGAGAATGACAGACTTCGTCCAATCTTCATCTTCCTCTTCAGTCACTTCTGGGGTATTGCCCGATTCTTCCTATTTTCCGGGAGTAGTTTCTGCCTCTATGAATGACATCCTTCCATCAATGATAGCTACCAAATTGAAAAAAGCCTTTCTCCTTTTTGATAAAAAGATGAAAGGCTATTACACTTCTGAAGCATTGCTGCTTGCAGTCGAATCGAGGACATCCTCTACTGTTCGTATTGTTAGAGACCCCTCTACATTGCAACATATTGACCTGAAAGGGATATATCCCTGCGGAGAAGGATCCGGCTATTCAGGTGGAATTGTATCAAGCGCCCTTGACGGGATAGCGTGTGCTTTAAAGATAGGAATCGATTATTAATGGCAACCGCCGCAGCTTGAGCAGCTTCCGCTGCACTCTTGAGCCTTTTTCTCTCCATGGAGACCATTAGTAAGCTCTTCTTCGGTGGCTTCTCTGACATTAAGTATTTTTCCTGAGAAATGGAGTTCTTTACCTGACATCGGATGGTTAAAATCCATAATAATAAATTCATCTTTGACCTCTGCTACCTTTCCGTGCATCACTCCCCCCATATTGTTCATCATCGGTATAATGTTACCTACAAAAAGGAGATCTTCACGAAGCTGCCCATCGACTTCAAATACTGATTTAGGAAGTTCTACTACCATTTCTGTATTCGGCATTCCGTATCCTTCTTCTGCCGATAGGATAAATTCAAAGGGGTCACCGGGGTTTTTACTTAGTATGTTTTCTTCAAATTTCGGAAGAAGAGTTCCTGTTCCGAAAATAAAATCAAGAGGCTTTTCTTCTGTTGTCTTGTCTGCTTCTTTACCATCAACGATGAGTGTATAAATCAGTTCTACTACTTTGTTATTGTTAATTTCCATTAGTATTGTTATTAATTGTGTGAATTTTCCAGTTAATTGCGGCGACAAAGATAGACATTAAAGGGGAAATAATGTTAAAAATGCAAAAAGGAAGATAGGTTAGTGTACTTACTCCCAAAACGGTAGATTGCGCTACTGCGCAGGTGTTCCACGGAACGAGCACGGAAGTGACTGTAGCTGAGTCTTCAAGTGTTCGGCTTAGAAGTTCGGGGGCATATCCCTTTTTTTTGTATGTCTCGGCAAACATCTTACCAGGGAGCAGAATGGACATATATTGGTCAGAAAGGGTAATATTGCATATAATGCAAGTGCCGATCGTGTAGGAAACCACTCTGACAGTATTTGTCATGAATTTTATCATCGCATCGGTAATGGCATTAATCATACCAGAACCTTGCATTACCCCTCCGAATGTGATTACGGATAAAATCAGCCATACTGTATTCATCATTCCGCTCATCCCTTTTGTAGAGGCGAGGGCATTCATCATCTCGCTTCCGGCATCTATGGTAACAGGGGAGGACATCATCTTAAAAATAGAATAAAAACATTGGTTGAATGTTCCGGAGATATTCCCATAGATTTGAGAAATGATTTGAGGCTGGGCTATAAAAGCTAAAAATCCTCCCATTAATGCTGAAATGAAAAGTGTAATGAACGGAGGTACTTTTTTATATATCATAAAAATAGTAAAACAGGGGATAAGCAGATACCATCCCGAAATGTTAAAACTGCCTGTTACATTATCTATTATGCTGTGAATGTCGGTTTGTCCTACATCTGATGTAAAGCCGACAATTACAAAAACGATGAGTGAGATGACAAATGATGGAAGGTTTGTATATAAAAGGTAGTTAATGTGCTTGTAAAGGTCCACACCGGCCACGGAGGCAGATAGGTTACATGAGTCGGAAAGGGGAGATCTTTTATCTCCGAAATATGCTCCGGAGATGATAGCCCCTGCAAGCCATCCCTCATGTATTCCGAGTATGCTTCCTGCACTTATCAGCGCCACTCCGATGGTCCCGCATGTGGTCCATGAACTCCCTGAGAGAAGAGAAACGAGGGAAGTGAGGAGAAATGCTACAGCTAAGAAAATGGAAGGGTGAATCAGCTTAAGTCCGAAATAAATTAAAGAGGGGACAATTCCGGATAACATCCATGTTGCGGTCAGAGAACCGATCATAAGGAGGATAAATATAGCTGAACCCGTCTTTTCAAGCTGACTTGTCATCCCGTTTTCGAGATTTTTCCATCGGTTTTTATATATAAGCATCGAGATGGCAATGACAATGACAGATGTGGTCAGCAGCGCTATCTGTGATGGGCCAGATGTGAGATTATCTCCGAATACTCTCACTCCTGCGATTATCATACCTACAAGAATAAGTATGGGAATTAACGATATGTAAAAATTTGGTTTTTTCTCCATCGTCTTTCAGTTTTCTGCGCTAAATTCCGTTTAAGTCAATATTCTCGAAAGAAATAGATGGAATTCTGAGTCTTGAGCACTCTCTCGGATCCTCTCCGATAAAGACGATGTTATTTAATAAGGAGATAATATTTCCGGTCATGTTCATCTCTTTAACAGGATGCACTATTTCTCCATTTTCAAAATAAAAACCTTCTATTCCAAATGAGAAATCACCTGTGGCACCGTTTGAATTTCCTCCGTTTAAACCGGTGATAAATACCCCTTTTTTTAGCTCTTTCATCATCGATGCAGGCTCTTTGGAGCCGAATGGACGGAGTGATGCTACTGATAATGAGTCTATTGTGGGTGTAAGTGAGAGCTTGATTCCGTAATAGGTGGATAGAAAATATAGAGAGACCACTCCCTCATTAATGATGAACTGCTCTTTAGTGGCAAGACCCTCACCGTCAAACCATCTTGAGCCGGGATCTGTCAAGGTGTGCGGAATATCCATTAAAGATAATTTTTTGGAAAATATCTGTTTTCCCATTGAGTCGAGTAAAAAAGAATACTTTTGCTGAATGCTCGCTCCGGAAAGGGCACTCAATATGGGGGAAATAATGGATCCGGAGACGGTATTATCAAGAATGATATTATATTTTCCTGATTTGATTTTTTTAGATCCTATCATATTAAGGGCTCTTTGCAGTGCTTTTTTGCCGCATCCTTTTTTCAATGTGTCGAAAAAAATGGAGTTGTCACACCAGTAATTTTGAGGGCGGGCATCGCCGTCCCCTTTTACAGTACATTCAGAGCTTACACTGAAGATGCTTTGCCTGCTTTCTCCTGCAAATCCGTTTGAGTCTATTGTATAACAGTCACTTAGATAATCATCATAATCCTGGGCGGAAGATATGAGCCTTTTCTCATTTACATCGATTTCTGACGCAATAGACAATATAATATCTTTTTTCTTTAAAGGATCTATTGTGTCGAAATTTGTGTCAAACTGCTGCAAATCGAACCCGTTGCCTTTATAGTATAGTGATCGATCGGGAAGTGTTCTGGCGATGTCAGGAGTGAGAAGTTTGGTCGATTCTATCGATTTTTTAATGAAAGAATTGACCTCTTTCTCTTCCATTCTGTTGGTGGAGAAGGAGCCAAATCTATCATTTACGAATAGCTGAATAGATAGAGAAGAACTTTGTGAGGAGTGTATTCTATCTATTTCTCCGTCCAAGACTGAAATTGTGTTCTGAGTCTCTTCAAAACAAGTTATTCTTGCTTTTTGGGCGCCGTTTTTTAGAGCAGATTCAAGGGTTTTTTGTGCAATTTCTCTATTCATCAGTTTATTCCTCCCACTGTTAATTTTTTAATAAGAACTGAGGGCATTCCGCAAGAAACAGGACAATACTGTTCTTTACCGCAAGTCCAGGTTCCGTTATCTATCAAGGGGTTATTGGCTACAGCTATAATATCTCCTAAAGCCTCAGGCCCGTTGCCAATGATATTTATATCTTTTACAGGTTTGGTAAGAGTGCCGTTTTCAATAAGAAAGCCCGATTTTACAAAAAAAGTGAAATCACCGGCTCCGATTTGTACCTGTCCGTTGGAAAATTTGTCCACATAAATACCTTTTTTAACCTCTTTAATAAGGTTTTCCTCGGTGGAGTTTCCCCCTTCCATATAAGTAGCTCTCATTCTCGGAATAGGCATAAACCGAAAAGACTCTCTCCGGCCATTGCCGGTAGGAGAAGTGTTGTAGTGTTTAGCACTTATTCTATCGTGTAAGAATGAGTTAAGTATTCCGTTTTTTACCATATAAGTTTTTTGTCCCGGTATCCCTTCGTCATCGACATTGACAGCCCCTCTGTTACCCATAATGGTGCCGTCATCCACTATATTGATATCGCTGTTGCATATCTTAGTGCCGAGCTTGTCGGAAAATATTGAAACTTTTTTTCTAATGAAATCTGCTTCAAAAGCGTGCCCTATTGCTTCGTGAAGCAATATTCCGGATCCACCTGCTCCCATTACCACTGCCATTTCCCCCCCTTTGGGCTGTGATGCTTCAAAAAGTATGGAACACTCCTTAACCACCTCTTCTGCCATCTCTTTAATAAGTGCCTCCGATAAAAATTCAAAACCTTTCATATAGCTCCTTGTAGAAGTGGAATTTTCTATTTTCGATCCATCCTGCATTATGCAGGTGACTACGAGAGAAGATAGAGGACGCTCGTCCGTACATATTTCTCCGAGGGAGTTATAAAACAATATGCGGGAATTTACATCCGACAGCTTTACTATCACTTTAATAACCCTTTTATCGAGGTTGAAAACGGCACTATTGAGTTTCAAAAGGAACATTTTCTTCTCAGTAATAGAGTGATCTTCATAGCTTGAGAGGATTGGATACCTGTTTGGAAACGAGACGGGTTTTAGATTCGAAGGAATTTCTTGTATCCCTGTCCTTTGAGAAGAGATTCTTGCGGCTGCTTTGGCTGCTTTATAGAGCTGCTCCAAAGAGGTCTGTTCGGAATATGCATACCCCGTTTTCTCACCTGAGAGGACACGGATGCCTGCTCCGTAGTCTATGTTGGAATTTACTGAATTTACCTCCCCGTCACGGAGAGTTAAATCATTTGATAGCGAATATTCAAAAAAAATATCGGCATAGTCGCCGCCATCTGAAAGTGCCAAAGACAGGACTTTTCTTAAATCATGATAAGAAACGCCGAATAGTTCAGTGTATTGTTCATTCATAGTGCGAATTTAAACAAAAAGAGGGAGTCGTAAACACCCTCTTATAAATAAATGCTTGAAATTTCATTATTAAACTGTAGCAGAGTAAATAAATTAAATTTCGCTTGCTTTAACTTTATTGATTTTTCCTTTATTAGCAAAAACCAACTCCGAATTATCTTTCTTTTTCTCTTTTACGAGTTTTTGGAAAGAGAGATTCAATCCGTTAAGGATATTGTCTCTAAGTTCGCGTGATTCGAGTTCGCTCATAATTAATTAATTGGTTAAATAAGGTTTTATTATGTATTTTAGTAGTTATGTCTTTTCCGCCTTCGCAAATTATTTCAATAGGGTTATCCGAGTTATCTATTATTATCCAATACTCACAGACAGGGATATATAGAGAAAACAGATTTTTGATACCCATGTCATATCTTCTTCTAATATTTTCTTCACTCACATTGTGTCCGCCCGAGGCAACTCTTAAACGCACCCTCTCTATGGCTAAAGAAGGCATGTTTAACCAAAAATACAATAGGGTAACCGTGTAACCTCTATTATGCGCCTCCTTTATTACGTTCAAATGTGTCCTTGCAGCCAAAGTCGTTTCAAGTGCAAAATCCTTGCCACTGTCCAAAAGCTCTTTCACCCTCTCTATCATTATCCTTCCGGCAGCGATGGCTACTCTCTCCGGAGTAAAAGGGGATAAGCCTCTGGCAATTTCATCTGCATTAACGAACTCGTTACAACTCAACATCTCCGGTAATATAGTGTAAGATGCAGTGGTCTTTCCGGCTCCATTACACCCCGAAATGATGAATAACTTAGGCATATTTCAAGACACAAATCTTCACAAAGATAGTAATTTTTGGCTAAAAAACCTCACGATATAAAAAAGTTATTAACAATTGGTGTTAAAAACATCCCCTTTGTTGGTGGCTGCATAAGCGAATAAAGCGTAGTCTCCAAGGGTGGGATCTCCCGGAAAAACCTCTTTAAGGGTCTCCGTAATTTCTATCGCTGCTTGATAATCAGGAGCATTGCGTGAGGTAATATCAAGTGACTTGGCACTTGAAAAAACATGTACATCAAGGGGAATTATCAGATCATTTTTATCTATTTTTTTCCAAAGGCCGAGATCGACCTTGCCGTCATCTCTAACCATCCATCGACGAAGAAGGTGAATTTTCTTATTTGTCCCTTTTTTATTGGACTTTTGTCCGTAAATTTTCACCCTTATCTCGTCGGGAGATAGCTCTTCTATGGAATCCATACCTGAATAGATGCTTTTAATGTTACTGCATATATCGCTGAATTCGCACCATTTCACCGTTCTGTGTAGAGAGCAAGCATCATTCTTGAAAACTCCTTTCATTATGTAGTCGTACGGTTTCCAATTCATCTCCTCCATGGCACGGGTGCAATCTCTTACTATCATGCTCCTTCGCCCCCACGCGAGGTGGGCAGCTATTATGGCGGCACACTCGACATCTTTAATGGAGCACAGCCCCTTTTTGTACAATTCGGCGAAATGTCTCGGGAAGATAATAGGATCTTCTTTAAAATATTGAAGGTCATTGTATTGCTCTGCAAGAGGAGGGAGAATGAGTTTTATATCCATAAATTTGGTTCTAAATCTTACAAAATTACAAAATATTGAGAAAAAATGTGAAAAAAGTTTGTTTTTAAAAATATTCGCGTACCTTTACCCCGTTAAATTTATTATTACATTCTTAATGAACATTTTTATTTCAAATTTAAGTTACGGCCTTACTGAGGCTGACTTAAAAAAAGCATTCGAAGAGTACGGAGAAGTACAACTCGTTAAAATTATTACTGACAAATTTACCGGTCGCTCAAAAGGCTACGGTTTTGTAGAAATGGATGATGAAGCAGGTAAAGCTGCTATCGAAGGACTCAACGGTGCTACATTTAAGGACAGAGCTATTAATGTAGCAATTGCCCGCCCTAAAGAAGATAGAGACAATAGAGATACTCGCAGAAGATACTAATTTCTATACTTTTTAGTAATAAAAAGCCTCCTGATGAATTTCAGGAGGCTTTTCTATTGTATGGAATATCTATTAGGGCAATGCAAGGAATGCACAAGCAAATGCGAGAATTGCGTATAATTCGGGAAATACGGCTAAAATCATTGTTTTACTGAATACATCCTGACCGTTGGCGATTTCGTTAATACCATTCGATACGAGGTTGGCCTGTCTGATGGCAGAATAAAGACCTACTGCACCAAGTCCGAGACCGGCTGCACACATAGCAAGTGACTGATTAAGAGTGAGAATCTCGATCCCTTTCAGTTTGCTGAGCATTAAAAAGAAACCTGCAAATCCGTAAAGTCCTTGTGTGGAGGGGAGAACGCACAGAAGCATGGCCGAACCGAACATATCAGGGTTTTTCTTAAGTCCTGCAATTGTGGCGTTTCCGCCCATGGTAACACCGATGGCACTCCCTATGCAAGAAAGGGCAAGCATGACAGCCATACCTGTGTAAGCTAAAATTAAAGGTAATGATTCCATAATGATTTTTAATTATTGTTTTTGTTATTTATTGATTTTAAAGGTTTATATTCTCTTCCTCCTCCTTGAAATTCTGCGTTTTTGTAAAATTCCACAAAAGTAAGACGAACAGGATGAACAAATGCACCGAGACAGGATAATCCCATTACGGCTATGTGTCCGATTATCAGCATTATAATAGTAAATAGCCATCCTATGTAAGGGATATTGGTAAATTGCATGGCGATGGAGTTTATAACTAATGCAAGTATCCCTCCGGTGGTTCCGAGCCCAAATAGTCGAATATATGACAAAATATCTCCAAAAATACCTGTAATATCATATAGTGAAACTATCCCTTTTAGTGGTCTTAGATAAAATTTCTTTGATGGTTTGCTGCAAAACAGGACAAGTAATAAACCTATACCGGCAATTACATATCCGAGGGTGGGGGGGATGAGCGATGTGTTATTCATGCTCCCTGCGTAAGCTGCAGTACACCATACCAATATCAGACACCATCCTATATTGGTCAAAGCCGGATCCCATTTTTTACGCGATATGCAATCTATGGCATGGAGCATCTTTGCGAAAAGTATTTGGAATATTCCGAAAAGTATTGCAAACCAAAACATTTTCATATCGGAGAAAAACATCCCTTTGATGTTCTCTGGCATGGATGGAAATATTTCTGACAGCTTCATTCCGAAGAATGTTCCCGAGAGGAGAGGCATTAATATCGATCCCACTCCGAGCCACATTACGAGTTTGGCATATCCTTTCATCTTAGGCATTATGACACTTACTATAATACCTCCTACCACAAGAATCAGCCCGTAGCCCATATCGCCAAGACATAGTCCGAAGAATAGCATATAGAAAGGGGCAAAATAAGGGGTGAGGTCAAGCTCGTCGTACTTAGGAAGTGAATAAAGAGAGCCGACAGGTTCAAAAAGTTTAGAAAACCAGTTGTTCTTCAGCTTAACCGGTGGGTTATCCTCCGCTTTGGCATCCTCGAAAATATAGTAAGCATCCGTGGCATCAAGAAATTGTGAAATTTTATCGTTATCGCACTTAGGTGCAAATCCTTCAAGAAGTGAAATAGTATTCTCTCCCTCTTTTAGTGAAGCAGCCGATGCAAAATAGAGATCAAGTTTTGAAGCAAGTTCCTCTTTCAAGTGAGTGAGCCTCGTGATATAGGAGGTAAATCCGGCGATTTTACCTGATATTATTGAGATTACCTTCTCTTTTTCTTCTATTTTTTGTAAAATATCTGATGCCGGAGATGTCGGAAATTTCGCTTCTTGAACGGGAAATCTAAAATCTTTATCCTCTTTTGTCTGTAAAATGGTGAAGTATATCTTGCCATCTGTTTCGGCTAAAATATGAAGCGGGAACTCCTCTCTCCATCGTTCTTTGAAATTTTTAGAAGAAACAGTAAAAAAATGGGGTTCAAAATCGAGGCTGCGAAGTCGTTGAATATCATTATCGGAGAAGTCTCCCCATGGGAGGGCATCCTGGTATTCTCGTTTTAGCTGTACCACTTCGGAAAGCATCTCTTCTTTTAGGGAAAAAGTGTTTTCTATTGTGGAAAGAAGCTCTCCGTCTGAAAGATTTGTCTTAACAGGGAGTATCTCGGCATATTCCTTGGGCAATTTGGATAATTTATTGATAGCAGTGCGATATCTCAGTGAGAGGTTCAACATCTCCTTTGATGTGTCGTCAATTGCCTTTTTGGATCGAGTAATATCCATTATTCCCAAATCCTGCAGCTTCACGAGGAAGTCGTCGAGATCGCTGCTTAGAACAATCAATGAATATTTGGTCATTTTTGTTATCATGCCATTTCCTCCTCTTCTTCTAACTGGTGTCTGGTTTTAACTATTTTTTGAGAGGCTTTGGAGAGATTTTCCTCGTCTTCAATATATCTCTTGATTTTAAGGATGGCTTCCTGATACCCAGGAATCTGTACCTTTTCGTACAAATTGACTTTCTGTGTAGTTTTCTTCCTTGAAAAATCGAGAATACGCGCTTTTTCTGAGCAGATTTCGGATTCTATGCCGATTTGAGCGAGTGTTTTGAGAATATTCACTCCATCTGCGTACCAAAAGGGCTTGCGGAACAAGTCATACTCTTTTACTTCATAGATAACCTCTTTGAGCTCTGGAGTGCGGACACCGGCAAATTTCACGCTTTCGAGAATAACATCCTTAACAGAAATAAGCCCCGGTTCAAATTCATTCCAAAGACCGCAGAGATAGTGATATGATTTCAATGATGAGGAGAGCTGTTCCAAAAGTTCCTCAGAATGTTTCTTCGCTTTTTTTACTTCAAGTCTCAAAGCAGACTCTTTGTTCTTGAGAGTAGGTAAAGTGCGAGTACGAACTTTCAACTGCTTGTTGAGCTCGTTTAAAGAGGTTTTATTATATTGGAATTTTATAGCCATATTTATTTATCGCTCTCTTTCCAGTATTTATTGATAAGTGAATCCTTAATACCTGTTTCAGCTTTTGTAAAATATTTAGCAAACAGCTCCCAAGCAGTATTTAGCATCTGCTCAATGGGAATATTGACATCGACTGCAAGAAGACGAGTAGAATACTCCTTGGCATATTCAAGACATCTGTTGTCATAGTCGCTAAGATCGAAGCCGTTTTCAAGCTTGGTCTTGGCATTGGAAGCATCTGCGTAAAGTCTTACTGCTGTGTTCATTACCTGATTATGATCTTCGCGTGTCTGCTTCCCTATAACAAGCTGTTTCAGACGAGACAGAGAGCGGAACGGATCAATAATAACTTTTCCAGTATCGGAGTCTTCTCTCAGGTACAATTGACCTTCGGTGATGTAACCCGTATTATCTGGGATCGCATGAGTAATATCTCCGTCATTGATGGTAGTTACGGCAATGATGGTAATGGAACCTCCGTCGGGAAGCTGAACCGCTTTTTCGTAAATTTTAGCAAGATCTGAATATAGCGAACCAGGCATGGAATCTTTTGACGGAATCTGATCCATACGGTTGGAAACAATACACAAGGCATCAGCGTAAAGAGTCATATCTGTTAGAAGAACCAATACTTTTTCATTTTTATCAACAGCAAAATATTCTGCTGCGGTAAGGGCCATATCGGGAATAAGAAGACGCTCTACAGGGGGCTGCTCAGTGGTATTAACAAAACTGATGATTTTATTTAAAGCTCCGGCCCCTTCAAACGACTGCTTGAAATAGAGATAATCGTCATTGGATAGTCCCATACCTCCAAGGATAATTTTATCTACATCGGCCCTCAATGCAACCATAGCCATTACTTGATTATAAGGCTGGTTGGGATCTGCAAAAAATGGAATTTTCTGTCCCGAAACTAAGGTGTTGTTTAAATCTATTCCGGCTATTCCGGTGGGAATCAGCTGAGAAGGCTGTTTTCTCTTATATGGATTTACCGAAGGGCCTCCGATAAATCTCCTTTCACCATCAACAGCTGGACCTCCGTCAATGGGATCGCCGTAAGCATTGAAAAATCTGCCAGCGAGGTCCTCACTTACATTTAACGCAGGGGGTTCTCCGAAAAAAATCACTTCTGCATCGGTAGGAATATTTTCAGTCCCTTTAAATACCTGAAGTGTAATGGTATCTCCTTTGATTTTTACTACCTGTGCAAGTCGGCCGGCAACAGTGGCAAGTTCGTCATTAGATACCCCTTGAGCCTTTACCGAAACAGTAGCTTTGGTAATTGCTTCAAGCTGAGTGTATATTCTTTGAAATGCTTTATTAGTCATTGGTGATAATTTTATTAATCTGCTCAAGGTATTTATTAAATTGTTCACTCTTAAATTCAGAATAGTTCATCTGTTTAAAAGTATTGATGATCTCCTTATAAAACTTGGAACAATCCTCAAATGTGTCGAAATCTCTATCTGCATCGCATACTTTAAGAACTAAAGTAAGCATAAAAGACTGTCTTTCAAGTGTGGTAGAGGCGTCAATGGCATCGAAAGCATCTTGCTGAAGGATGATAAAATCTATCAGCTCTGATTTCCAGTATTTTTCGTGATAAGACATCGGTACACCGTCATCTCCCAATATGTTTATCTGCTCGTAGGCCTCTTTACCCCTTAGCACTATGTTCTTTGCATTTATCACTTTATCAACCCAGTCCGGAGCGATTTTTTCTTTCATGTAATCGATTATTTCAGAATATTCGAGATATTTTGAATACGAATCAATGGGATCGACCGCCGGGTATCTTTTCTTGTCTGCTCTGTTTTGAGAAAGTGCATAAAAGCATCGAGCCGCTTTTTTGGTCGATTCGGTAACAGGCTCTTTTAAGTTACCTCCTGCGGGAGAAACTGTCCCGATAAAGGTGATGGCCCCACTTTTACCATTATTTAATGTCACTACACCTGCTCTTGAGTAGAAGTTAGAAATAGTAGAAGAGAGATCTACAGGGAAAGCATCTGCCCCGGGAAGTTCTTCCATGCGGTTACTCATTTCACGAAGTGCTTGTGCCCATCTTGAAGTGGAGTCTGCAAGTAGAAGCACTTTCAGCCCCATCGCGCGGTAGTACTCGCATATAGTCATTGCGGTGTAAACCGAGGCTTCGCGTGCCGCAACGGGCATATTGGAGGTGTTGCATATAATAGTGGTCCTCTCCATCAGAGAACGACCGGTGTGCGGATCTATCAATTCCGGAAATTCGGAGAAAATTTCTACAACCTCGTTTGCTCGCTCTCCGCAAGCCGCCATTACTATCACATCTGCTTCCCCCTGCTTGGCAATAGCGTGCTGAAGTACAGTTTTTCCGCATCCGAAAGGACCAGGAATAAAACCGGTTCCCCCTTCGGCAATAGGATTGAATGTATCGATGCAGCGCACCCCTGTCTCCATTATCTTATACGGCCTGGGCTTCTCTTTGTAGGATTTAATGGCCACTTTTACAGGCCATTTCTGAATCATAGATACGGAAAAATCATGGCCGGATTCATCGCTTAGTACCGCTATGGTATCTTTTGCTTTGTATTGTCCCTCCGGAACTATTGATTTGACGGTATAATTGCCGTTAAAGGAGAAAGGAACCATTATTTTATGAGGCAGCCATCCTTCTATAACTTCGCCGAGCCAGTCAGCAGCAATTACCTCATCTCCGATTTTGGCTTGAGGGGTGAAATCCCACAACTTTTCCAAATCAAGTGGCAGAGTATATTCTCCTCTTTCGAGAAATACCGATTTCATTGTGGCCAAATTGTTTTGAAGACCGTCAAAATTGCTTGACAGCAATCCCGGACCGAGAGTTACTTCAAGCAGATGACCTTCAAATTCCACAATATCTCCATTTTTCAGGCCACGAGTACTTTCATATACCTGTACAGATGCGTTTCTGCCCGTAATCTTAATAACTTCTGCCATAAGACGGGTTTCCAAAAATTTGATATAGCAAATTTCATTTTGGGCGACAGGACCATCCACCAATACGGTAACCAAATTGGAAATAATTCCGGTAACTTTTCCTGTGGTGTTCATAAATGTATGATTATTTATTTTTACTTATAATTATTGTTAATTCCTTTAAAAGTGCCTCTTACTTCGTCAACAAGGGTTTCAAATAGTTTCGCGCCTTTCTCCTTATCCATATCGAGCCACCTTTTGACTATTTTACCTTTAGCTAAAAAAGCAAGTATGACATTTATATCGAAATAGTGGAAAGTAACTATTTCCGATATTTTATTCCACCTTATCTTGTCTAAAGTCTGTTCTCTTTCAATAATGTTTTTGATTTCAAAGGCCTGAGTAAGAGTCGAATACTCTTCAAACTCCTCTTCTGCATCACCTATTGTATAGTCATCCTCTTTTTTACCGGTTATTTTGGAAATGTAGCCCACTTGAGCGTTTCTGATTTTCTGATCAAAAGCAAAATATGAGGAGAGAAAAGGATTGCTTAATTTTTTAACCTGATTATAAAAATGGATAGATAGATTATTTTCATCTGTCCCGAAATTTAACCAGTCGATTAGACGGCAATCTTTTTTCGACAATTGTTTCGAGATTTCTCTTTCAAAATCATTATAGGAGAATTGTTGAGATCCAAATTCGGGAGTAAGATATGGAAGAGAAGCTATAATATAATGGTAATTATCCATTTAGCAGCCAAATAATATTTTTTTAGTAGCAGGTCTAAGATAGTCGGAGAGGATCTTTTCAAAATCTTCATCCGAAAAACTGATAATATATCCATCATCTTTAGGACCTATTTTGAAACCGCCGGCAAGGTTTTTTGAATACGAGACAGCTATACCGTTATTCATCTCTTTCACAGCATCGGTCTGGATAAAAGAAGAGAACTCTTTTTGCATATTTTCAGGCAAAATCAGATTCAATGCCACCGGCTCTGCATTGGAAGCGTTAAATGCTTTAATTACTGTCAGTATTAGTGATTTGACAAAATCAATATCATTCATGGATTTTTTTACTGATGATGATAAAGACTTGGTAATAATAATATTTTCTACCTGCTGCTTAATGGCCGATATACTCTGGACTGAAGCCATTTTAATGTCGTTTTCTGCTTTGGTTCGAATGTCTATCGCTTCTCTTTCACCTTCTGAAACTATGATTTGTGCTTTTGCTTTCGCTTCCGAAATAATTTTTGCAGCTTCCACTTTCGCCTTTTCTTTCATCTCGTCTGCTTCTTGTTTCCCTTTTGATAGACCTTCCTGATAGAGTTTATCGGTTAATTCCTGTAATTTATTCGACATACTGTAAAATATTAATTATTATAATTTCCAAAGTTACAAAATAAAAATAAATATAAAATTTTTACTCTCAATTATCATTCCATAAAAAAAGGGCAATCATAAGATATGACTGCCCTTTTAATGATATATGACGATGTTTATGATAAAAATCCGAGAAGAATACCGGCTGCCACCGCACTTCCTATTACCCCCGCAACATTGGGACCCATAGCGTGCATAAGCAAGTAGTTCTTGGGATCGTATTTTAATCCGACGAGATTTGATACTCGAGCAGAATCAGGCACAGCCGAAACTCCCGCATTTCCGATAAGAGGATTTATCTTATTCCCCGGTTTAAGGAATATGTTGAATATCTTAACGAAAAGAACTCCGGCAAATGTAGCTATCATAAATGAAAGTGCACCAAGGATGAAAATCTTTACAGAGCTCCACTGAAGGAATTTATCTGCCTGAGTAGAGGCACCCACGGTTACACCGATAAGGATAGTGACTATGTCAATAAGTGGACCGCTTGCAGTGTTGGCAAGACGACGGGTCACTCCGCTCTCTTTTATAAGGTTACCGAAGAAAAGCATACCGAGTAGGGGAAGTCCGGATGGGACAATGAATGCAGTACACAAAAATCCGATTATAGGGAAAATTTTCTTCTCAGTAGGGGAGACAGCGCGAGGAGGTTTCATCCTGATGAGTCTCTCTTTCTTAGTAGTAAGCAGTTTCATAATAGGGGGCTGAATTACGGGAACCAAAGCCATATATGAATAAGCGGATACCGCAATGGCACCCATTAAATCAGGGGCAAGTCTTGATGAAAGGAAGATGGCGGTAGGACCATCTGCACCTCCGATAATACCTATTGCTCCTGCTTCTGCAGGGGTAAATCCTATTGCAAGTGCTAAAGCGTAAGCTCCGAAAATACCAAATTGAGCTGCAGCTCCGATAAGTAGCAATTTCGGGTTGGAAATCAGCGCGGAGAAATCGGTCATAGCTCCGATACCCATAAAGATTAGTGGTGGATAGAACCCTTTTTGAACACCCTGATACAGGATATTTAAAACGGATCCTTCTTCATATACGCTTACTTGCAATCCGGGAAACAGTGGAATATTGCCTATTATGATACCGAATCCGATAGGGACAAGCAACATAGGTTCCCATTCTTTTTTGATTCCGAGGTACAGAAATAATATACCTATGAGAATCATCAAAATGTATTGAAAGTTAGCGTTGGCAAAACCGGTATATTGCCAAAACTGTCCTAAATTTTCTAAAATATTTTCCATATTAGCCGATTATTACAAGGGCAGCCCCTTCAAGAACTGAATCGCCTTTGTTAGCTTTAATACTTTTTACTGTGCCATCAACTGTGGCTTCGATTACATTTTCCATCTTCATAGCCTCAAGCATCATAAGTTTTTGACCTTTCTTTACTTGATCACCTTCTTTTACATTTACTTCAAGTATAACTCCCGGAAGTGGTGAGGTTACAGCTGTTCCGGTGGTACTTGTCGAAGTAGTAGCGGCAGACGAACGGTTCGATGCAGGTGAGACAGCGGGTGCGACAGTAGATGTTTTTACTACTTTAATCGCTTTGGGTTTGGTAATGGGTTTTTCAAATTCAACATTAAAAGGAGTGCCGTTTACTTCCAACTGGGCAGTTGTCTCCTCTACATCGTTGATTACGACATTGTAGTCGTTTCCATTGATCTTTAATTTATATTCTTTCATATTAATCTTATTATCTGGTAATTATTTCTTTATCTGAGGGATTTGGCGAAGACCGTAAATTTTGGAGTTCCACGGTGAATAACTTCTATCGGTATGAAGAAGAGTTATAGAATAGCTCTCATCATCATGTGCTTCGTTTTCCTCATTATAAAGATGAAGAGCGAAAGCAATGGCGGCATAAGTCTCAGCTGAAGTATTGGCAGAATTGACAATTTTTGAATCTCCACTTGCATCGGCAACTTCTTTTGTCTTTTTATTACTGTTTCTGACAGATAATTTACCAGTATATGTAAAGATAATTGCCAAAATAATCAAAGCAATGAATACCACAGACATCGCTGTGAGGGACATTATCCATCCGTAGGGATCGATTTTGAGCATCATCATGCTCTTGGTCTCTGCGTCAACACCGAAGTTGTTGGTACTTGGAGAAGTCCTTTCAAGATATGCAAATCCTTCACCTTTTCCATCCTTTGAGCCAATACCATCTTCTAATCTTCCGAACGATTTGTTTTCACCGAGATCTTTGGGAACATAAATCTGATCAATTATTGTGCGTCCGTCGCTTGCAACAAAATAAACAGTATCGGAATCGTTCAGAGTAAAATTAAGGTGAAATGTTCCGTGATAAGTGTTGTTATCTGCCCAAAATAGGATGTGCTGACGAGGTTTTACCTTGGTTAACACATCTCCTTTGGGGATAATGTACATTTTCAGATTGTTTCGGTCGTTAGTAAAATAACAACCTCCGATATCAACAGTGCCGTAAGATGTGTTGAATAATTCAATCCATCCGTTGTGCTGCCCGAAATCGTCTTGAAAATCCGAAGTATTGTTTATTAATAATTCGTTGATTCTCATAGAGTTCTGATGCTGTGCACTTACAGAGACGGAGAGTAGGACACTTGTCAATATCAATATGTATTTCAGTCTATTCATTATGTAATATGTTATAATGGCAGATTGTCGTGTTTTTTAGCAGGATTGGTGAGTTTCTTGGTCGAGAGAGACTCTAAGGCGCGAATTACGCGGAAGCGGGTATTTCTCGGTTCGATAACATCATCAATATAGCCGTAGCTTGCTGCTTTATAAGGATTGCAGAATAAATCGTTGTATTCTTTCTTCTTTTCTGCTGCAATTTCTGCTTTCTTCTGAGGATCCTCCTCTGCTTTTATTTCTTTTGAATATAGTACTTCTACAGCACCGTCAGCACCCATTACTGCGATATTGGCTGAAGGCCAAGCGTAATTGATGTCACCGCGAAGCTGCTTGCAGCTCATTACGATATGTGAACCGCCGTAAGATTTGCGAAGGGTAACTGTAACTTTGGGAACAGTCGCTTCACCGTAGGCATAAAGAAGTTTTGCTCCGTGAAGGATGATTCCGCCGTATTCCTGCTGTGTGCCTGGTAAGAATCCGGGTACATCCACTAATGTAACAAGAGGAATGTTGAATGCGTCGCAGAAACGGACAAAACGGGCTGCTTTTCTTGATGCATTAATATCAAGAACACCTGCAAGGTATTTTGGCTGATTTGCAACCACTCCGACAGATATACCGCCAAAGCGAGCAAAACCCACTATGATATTTTTTGCGTAGTCTTTATGTACTTCGAGGAATTTCCCGTCATCTACAATGGATGCAATCACTTCATACATATCGTAAGGGGCATTCGGATTGTCAGGAATGATTTCGTTAAGTGAATCTTCAAGGCGTTCGATAGGATCTTCAGTGGGAAGGAATGGAGGTTCTTCCATATTGTTCTGAGGCATATAGCTGAGTAGATCTCTGATGACTGCTATCGCATCTTCTTCGGTGTCCACTGCAAAGTGAGCTACACCGCTTTTGGAAGAGTGTACAGAAGCGCCACCGAGCTGCTCTTGTGTAACTACTTCACCTGTAACTGATTTTACTACGGCAGGGCCGGTAAGGAACATATAACTGGTTCCTTTGGCCATGATATTAAAGTCGGTAAGGGCAGGGGAGTAAACTGCTCCGCCGGCGCAAGGGCCTAAAATGGCGGAAATCTGAGGAACTACACCTGAAGCAAGGATGTTTCTTTGAAATATTTCGGCGTAGCCTGCGAGTGCATTAACACCTTCCTGAATACGTGCTCCACCTGAATCGTTAAGTCCGATTACAGGGGCACCCATCTTCATGGCCTGATCCATGATTTTGCAGATTTTTCCTGCAAGAGTTTCTGATAGTGATCCTCCGAAAACAGTGAAATCCTGTGCAAATACATATACGAGACGACCTGCGACTGTACCATAACCGGTAACCACTCCGTCACCGAGGAATGTGTTGGCATCCATGCCGAAGTTTGTACAACGATGTGTTACAAACATATCGAATTCTTCGAAACTTCCCTCATCGAGAAGCATTGTAATCCTCTCGCGAGCAGTATATTTTCCTTTTTCGTGTTGTGCGTCGATTCTCTTCTGGCCGCCGCCAAGGCGTGCCTTTTCGCGAAGCTGAATCAGTGCTTTTACTTGTTCAAGCTGCTGGCTCATTTTTTAATTGTTTTAAATTATTACTTTTTTGGTTTTTCACATAGTTCGGTGAGAACTCCTACTGTGGATTTGGGATGGAGAAAAGCGATGTTAAGACCCTCTGCCCCTTTTCTGGGGGCTTTGTCGATAAGTCTGATCCCTTTCCCTTCTACTTCGGCAAGGGCCTCCTGTACTCCGTCTTCCACGGCAAAAGCCAAATGATGAATCCCTTCACCTCTTTTTTCAATAAATGAAGCGATGGTTCCGTCGGGTGAAGTACTTTCAAGAAGTTCAAGTTTAGTCTGTCCGACTTTAAAAAAAGCTGTTCTTACTTTCTGATCGGGAACTTCCTCGATTGAATAACATTTTAATCCTAAAATGTTTTCGTAATAGGGTATAGCTTCGTCAAGAGATTTGACTGCGATTCCCAAATGTTCAATATGTGAAATATTCATAATGACTATTATTTAAAATTATAAAATATTTATTCCGATAGAGAAAGAGTGTGATATACATTCTGTACATCCTCGTCGTTTTCTATTCTTTCTATTAGTTTTTCAAGTGATTCTTTCTGCTCGGCATTGAGTTTGATTAAAGGTACATTAGGTATCCTCTCAAAACCTGCAGAAATAATTTCGTATCCATTGTCTTCCAAATATTTTTGGATCGCTCCGTATGATTCGAATTCCCCGTATATGACTATATCTTCGGTGATATTTCCATCTTCATCCTCATCTTCTTCCTTATATACATCTTCTACATTGTAATCTATCAGGTTTAGCTCAAGTTCTTCCAAATCAATAGGTTTATCTGCTTTGATTTTGAAAACAGACTTTCTGTCAAACATGAAAACTACGCTCCCTTGAGTGCTTAATTCGCCTCCGGACTTGGTAAAATAACTTCTTATGTTTGCTACTGTCCTCATGTGATTATCTGTGGCAGTCTCAATAAGGAAAGCAACACCGTGTGGGCCGAAACCTTCATAGACTATCTCCTTGTAATCTCCCTGATCTTTTTCAACAGCTCTCTTTATAGCCCTTTCAACATTCTCCTTGGGCATATTTTCGCTACGAGCGCTCTGAATAAGGGTTCTTAGTCGAGGGTTGTTATCAGGGTCGGTGCCGCCGGATTTGGCTGCGATTGTGATTTCTTTCCCTAATCTTGTGAAAACGCGGGCCATATTGCCCCAACGCTTAAATTTTCTTTCTTTCCTAAATTCAAATGCTCTTCCCATAGCTGTTATTCATTTACTTTAATCCTTGAAATATATTTATCAATTTCATAGCCTTCGTAGGTCTGTGGATATTTTTCTTTGATGATTTCGTATTTTTTAAGTGCTTCTGCGTTGTTCCCCATCTCTTCGCATAGAAGACCTGCCTTTAAAAGGTAGGCAGCTGCAAAAGCATTATCGGAGATAGAAACTGCTTTGTTATAATGAACAAGTGCCTTGTCGTAATTTTCGAGAGTGATATACGCATCTCCAATACATGCTTGAGCGCGAGCGGAAATGATTTTATCGTTCCCTTTGTATTTATTCAAGTAATCAATGGCGTTCTGTGCATTACCAAGCTGTAATTCGCAGATACCTGCGTAGAAGTAGAGTGCTTTGCCACCTGTGATCCCGTATTCGTCAATGAGCTGGGCAAATCCGAGAGAGTTGCCGTCACCGTTCAATGCTGTTTCATAATTTCCGGCACGGAAAAGCTGTTCTGCCACAAATGACTGATCTGCTGCCTCTTTTTTCATCGGTTTGATGTAAAATTGAAGAACTGAAAAGATTATTGCAGCTACAACTACTAATCCAACACCTGTGTAGATTAAAGCCTTAGAATACTTTTTGAAAAAAAGATCTGTTTTTGATACTGCTTCAGCGATACCTTTATTAGGTTCGTCCTTCTGATTCTTTACGTTTTTTGACATTATTGTAATATTTTTATTATATACTTGAAAATTAAGGCGCAAATATAGCAAAACAAAGTAAAAATACCCAAAATTTTTATTTACTTTGCAGAATGTACTTAAAAAGGCTAATACTTTCAAATTTTAAAAATATAGTTTCTGCCGATTTATATTTCTCGCAGAAGATTAATTGTATCTACGGTGATAACGGAGAAGGAAAGACAAATTTACTTGATGCCATCTATTATCTTTCCGTTACCAAGAGTTTTTTACTTCCTACCGACCAGTTCGTCTATCGTCACGGCGCCTCTGATGCCTCGCTTTACGGTCTTTATGATTTATCGGGAGTAGAGGAGAGGATCTCAATAGGTCTAAAAACATCCTCTGATAAAATCCTGAAAAGGAACGGTAAGAATTATACTAAGATTTCGGATCACATAGGGCTTATTCCAATAGTGATAAT
The DNA here is from genome assembly GCA_964611185.1 of uncultured Muribaculaceae bacterium. Classification (GTDB taxonomy): domain Bacteria; phylum Bacteroidota; class Bacteroidia; order Bacteroidales; family UBA932; genus CAAGNP01. The sequence goes on from CAZSXE010000001.1 coordinate 58,483, forward strand.
ATCTCCTTCAGATACTTCTCTCATCCATTATTCTGCCGAAGAAAGAAGACGGTTTATGAATATTATACTTTCACAGACAGATAGAGAATATCTCCATTCCATGCAGGCTTATAACAAAGTCCTTCTTCAAAGGAACAGGCTTCTTAAAAATTCTGATGTCTCCTCTATTGTAATGGATGCTTTTTCATCCCAGATGAAGCAATACTCCGATTATATATATAAAAGAAGAAAAGATTTTATTGAATTTATTTCCCCTATTGTCCAAGAGTTTTATTCTGTGATTTCGGGTGGAAAAGAGAGTGTCTCTCTTGAATATGTTTCAGATCTGGATAGGGGGTCTGTTATTGAGCTTCTTGAAAAAGCAAAAGAGCGCGATTTAATGCTCAAATATACCACTGTGGGGATACATAGAGATGATATTCTCTTTAATCTTGATGGAGCTCCGATGAAAAAGTGTTCATCTCAAGGGCAGCAAAAATCATTTCTTATTTCATTAAAAATGGCTCAACTCTCGCAAATGAGACATATATACGGCTTTCCTCCCATACTACTTCTCGATGATGTTTTCGATAAGCTTGATATGAAAAGGGTGGAATTTTTGCTTGGCATGGTGGCAAAAGAGGATTTCGGGCAGATTTTTATTACCGATAGTAACAAAGTACGCATTTCTCAAATAGTCAGTGCTCTCTCCTCCGAATGTTCGTTTTTCAATGTTACTAACGGCGTTTTTGAAAAAATATCAGAAGATGGAAAGGGAGGATGCTAAAGCAATAGGGGAGCTGTTGAAGCAGTTTGTCTCCCAAAACGGGATAAGCGACGAGCTTAATCGCATTCAAATATTTCAGGCATGGGATCGTGCAGTAGGAATTACTGCTGCCCAAGCTACCGTAAGCAAATATCTAAAAGATGGTATTTTATTTTGTACCATCTCATCTTCTGCTCTGAGAAGTCAGCTCTATTTTCAGCTCGATATCATAGTGAAGAGGATAAACAGTGAGTTTCCTTCTGTGCAAATTAGAAAAATAGTTTTGAAATGAAAATTGTTGCCGACAAAGATATTCCTTTTTTAAAAGGGGTGCTTGAACCATATTCAGAGGTACTATATATAAAAGGTGCTGAGATAGAGCCTGAGTCTGTAAATGATGCTGATGCGCTATTAATCAGAACGAGGACCAGGTGCAACGATTCCTTACTGCATCATTCAAAGGTATCTTTCATCGGATCTGCCACCATAGGGACAGATCATGTCGATTTGGAGTATCTTAAACAAAAAGGGATCGCTTTCGTTAACGCACCGGGGTGCAATGCGGGAGGGGTTATGCAATATGTTCATACTGCCTTGTTTGATGTTGCTTGCGAAAAAGGTATTTCATTGAAAAACAAGACATTAGGGGTTGTAGGTGCCGGAAATACAGGAGGCAGAGTTGCTTTTTTGGCTGAATACCTCGGATTTAATGTTCTAAGAAACGATCCTCCAAAGGAGGCTCTCGGAGGGGATGTACATCATTATTGTCCTCTGGACTATCTTCTTAAAAATGCCGATATCGTATCGATGCATCTCCCTTTAGACGAGAGTACATTCGAAATGGCATCGGAATCTTTTTTTTCAAAGATGAAAAAAGGGGCTTTTTTCATAAATGCGTCAAGGGGGGAAGTGGTGTGTGATGAAGCACTTCTAAATCATAGAAATTCACTTTCCGCTCTTATATTGGATGTTTGGAGAGGTGAACCGGAGAATGTATCAAGATCTCTTGTTGATGCTTGCGACATTGCTACTCCACATATTGCCGGTTATTCTTATGAGGGAAAAATTAACGGGACTGCAATGATTGTAAGATCTCTTGCCCGCCATTTCGGATTCTCGAATCTCATTGAATTTGACCCCCCTCATACTCCCACGCCTGAGATTACCTTTTATAAAAACAATCGTCTCCTCCCTCAAAAAGATATTTCAAAAGAGATGAATGATATTTTTACCATTCGGGAAATGGATTCGTTGTTCAGGAGAAATATCTCCAATTTTGAAAAAATTCGCTCAGAATATAATTATAGAAGAGAATTTAGGTGGAAATAACATTATGAAAACAAAATACGCATTTATTATTTTATTCTCTTTTTTATCCTCTTTATCATTGTTTTCACAGGAAGAAGCCCCTTACTTTTGTACAAGTGAAAAGAGAGTTCTCGAATATGTGAGAAAATATACCGACGGTAATATTAAATGGTATCATGAGATGATAATAAATAAAGTGTCATTAAATGGCGGAAAAGGTGTTATAGAGTATTCTTCTCAGTTGTTTAATGAAAAAAAGAGGCCTTTAATTGAAAATCCGGCCATCATGATAGCCACAGTAGATGATGGATCGGTTACAGTAAACATAGCGGAATCCATGGCATCCATCTTCAAATCGGTGCTCGGTGAAAAGCGGAAAATTTCTTCTCAAGGTGATATGTCTGTTCTCCCCAGTAATATGGCACCTGGTGATACTTTAAAAAGCGCGTTTTGTTCAGTTTCATTTTTAGGGATGACGATGAATATTTCCGTAACAGATAGAAAAGTTCTCTGTTACGAAACCATAATCACCCCTGCAGGGACATTTGACTGTATCGTAATTCAAGAAAGCAAGGTGGAAAAAGGGATGGGAAGGAACAGACATACCTCGGCAAAAACATGGTACTCTCGCGGTATGGGGATGATTCGTCATGATACATACAATAAAAAAGGGATCCTTGAGACATCCGAAGTGCTCACATCGATAAATAATACTCTTCGCTAAGGTGTGGTGGGATCGTTGTAGAAACCATTCATCCTTTTGAGAAAATAGTAGCTTCTATTTCCATCTGTCACTCTATACTTTATTTTATTTCCAAAATTCAGCTTTGTTTCATACACATAGCTTCTTGACGGCAATTCATAGAATGCGCTATGCATAAAACTTTGATTAAAAACGATATTATAATATTTCGCATTTACCAAATATGTATCTCCAATTGTGTATAATGAGGGTTTTACTTTGTCGGCATCTTCAATATTCTCATCGAAAATCAGCTCAATATTCTGCATTTCGACGAAGTATCCTTCAGGTTTTCTATCTTCATACCATCTCGTCCCCATCGATACAATCAGGTCACATTCAGAGTTGTTCCCCTCGGACCAGTTTCCATCCACGAAAAACAATTCATCTTGAAAAAGGAGAAAATAATATATTTCCATATTGACTATATTGGAATAATACTCGCCGGTGGATGCTTTGGCCTGGATTGAGTATTGGCCGCTGGCGTTCGCACCAAGAGTTAAAATCCCACTATCAGATATATAAATATCTTTTCTCCCGTTTTCGACTTGTCTTTTCACTATCCACCGAATGGAGGCATTAGGTGCTTTTTTGATTGTAAATTTGGCACTGCTCGGAAGTTCGCTGTTATTCATCTCGGGCCAGAGTGAATAATTTGCAAGTTTCAAGTAATTCCCCGGAATGATTTCAATAGCCGGAATAATTTCAACGGAACATTGGACTGAAAGTCCATTGGCGGTAGCCGAAACAGTACAATTTCCCCTTTTACTTCCTTTTATTATGCAACTTTGGCCGTCAGAGGCCGGAACGAGTGAGGCTACTTCCGTGTCGGTGCTGTTCCATTGCACTTGTGCGGTATATGGGGCGATTTTCGATAATGAGAGAGTGTGCTCCATCCCTTCATATATTGTTACACTGTTTGAAGAGAAGGATAAAACAGGATTGGAAACAGTGACAGAGCAATTTCTTGAGATGCCGTTGCAGGTAGCTTTAATGGTGGTTTCTCCTGCTTTTATCCCCGAAATTATCCCGTTGTTTACGGATGCTATGGAATTGTCGGTACTTTCCCATGAAGGTGTCCCTGATGGGTGGGCGGAGTAACTCATAGAGTAAGTTTCACCTTTGTATATGGTAACGGAAGTAGGGGAAATGGTGAACTGTTTGGGTGATACTGTCAGTGCAGATTCTCCTCTGACTTGTGGCTTGTCGGATGCAGATGCGTATATAATACAATTGCCTTCGGCAAGGGCTGTTACGGCTCCTGCTTCCGATACTTTCGCTATTTGTTCATCGGATGAACTCCAAATTATCTTTTTTGATGTAGAGTTATCAGGGATGATGGATGCGCTAAGAGATTTTGTTTCTCCCAAGAACAATGATAATTCATTAGGGAAAACCGTTATAGATTCGGGCCATACATAGCTGTCCACGGTGATAATGCAGTCGTCATGTAATAGAGTGCCATCTGTTGACTGAGCAGTGATGGTGCAGATTCCGTCTGATACTGCTTTGACTTCTCCTGTGGAAGAAACAGATGCTATATTAATCTCTGATGATGACCACTTTATCACTTTATTCTCTGCATAAGATGGGGTGACTGAAGGGCTGAGCAGGAGGGTCTCTCCGATAGTTTTAAAGGTATGAGAAGAGGGGGATATGGAGATACCTGTTACTAAATATTTAAGATTTGATGTGTCGATTCGCCATGAATCTTCATTTATTCCGCTTTCACGGGGTGTAATCAATATATCATATTTCGTATTTCTTTGAATATCAAAATTTGAATAATTATTATTTCCGAGATAGAATCTGTAGGGGAGATTCTCATCATAAGCAGTATTGGATCTGTAATCGATGATTAACTCTACATAAGTACATAAAGATGAATGGATTGACCCTTGAGGAAATGTCTTGCGAGATTGTTCTATGTTGTCCGAAAGGAGGGTTCCCTGCATATTTTCGAGGGTGTAGAAGCTCACTCCAGTGCTACTGATTTCTGAGAGATCGGAGGCCGATTTAGAATCTCCAGAAGGTAAAATTTCAGATATGTTTTCTGCTTTTGATGATGCGAAAAATTTCATTACACAGGGGATGTTTTTCAATGTAACTGATTTTACATTGAAATTCGAGATATTCTTCATTTGAGAAGTGTCAAGTTTTATATTTACACTCGAAACGAATCTTTTTAATAATATCTCAATTTCATCTTCTGTTGATAATTTTTGGAAGGTTTCAGAACGATAACTCATAGGTACTCCTCCGGAGGAATTTGCCATCAGGGTATAATCTGCTATTTGATGCGAATAATTCATTATTCCATCTTCATTGAAGAGTGATCTGTCTGATGTGATGTTTCCTATATTTGCAATGGCATAAACTCTATACTCTTCATTTTCCCATATCTCCAAATTGATATTGTCTGATGTTGTGTATCCACAATCCACCAAAAGACCATTTTGGTTGTAGAGGAAAATATTAATGTCGTTCACCATATTTTCATCTATTTGTATCGATTTTACAGATGGATCTGCCTCTATGGAATAATTAATGGGAAAAGATATCTCTACTAAATGTTTTTTATCGCATCCTGCCGCATAGATCAGAATCAAAAATATACTTATTTTTTTAATAATTTTCATCATATATGGTTATATTATTATCTCTGTGTGTGTCGTGTTTTGCCAATTTTCTACCGTTACTTTTGCCGACATTGACGAATAGTCGATGGTTATAAATACATCGCCCATTTTATCTCCGGACATATCTATTCCTACCCTGTTTAATGCCGCTCCCAAAGGAAATTCGGTCACTTTTTCTTCAATTCCGTTTTCCATTGAGTAAAGATATATGATAAGATCTTCAGGTTTTTTTTGTTTAATTATGTTAAAGTCGTATAGACAATCTGAATATGATTCCCTGTGACAGGAATAGATCCCCTCGTATATTTTACCCGAAATATAATACCCTATGGATGAAGATTTTATCTCTAATTTTACACCTTCATCGGCAGATGCTTCCCCTGATACTTTTACAAATATTCCCGTATAATATCTCTTCATTTTCACAGTTTCTTTCCCAAATTCATCTGAGGTATCGATTTTCGTACTGAAAAAATATAATTTATCGGAAGAGGCTCCTTCAGGGGTAATTATTGAAGGATGTTCCTCATCTTTAATTGTCGAATTATTTATATTTCCCCAGCAATATAAGTGAGTGGCCCCTTTGGGAACTGCTACTTCGTAGAATTTGGTAAAGTTCTCTCTGCTCAATGTATCGCATAAGAATATATTGTTTTGGCTATCTGCAAGCCAAATATTGACATTATCTATTAAAAGCGTATCAATCAGCGAAAAATCTATTGATAAAAAGCATGGGCACTCTATTCTCTCTTCTTTTATGCAGGAAGAATAAATTAATAATGAGGAAAATATCAATAATATATTACGCTTTGTCATCATCATTAAAAATTAATATTGGAAGTGGGGGTCGTGTTCCAGTTTTCAATACTTATATTTGTTTTAACACTACCGAGAGTGAGAGGTTTGTCGGGGTCGGTAGAACCTGGTCTGAATATGGTAACAGAGATTGTATAAACCGTGTTTCTCATTATTCCGTGATGTCCGTTACTCTCTATATATCCATACCCTTGCTGATTGATATTTATAGGATAATAATATTTTTTGCCGTTTAGAACTCCTTCAATGACAAGTCTTGTAAATTTTTCGCTGTCAGATTCCGATTCGATGGAATTTTCATAGCAGAAAAAGTAGTGGCTTTGCGTATATCCTGCATCCGAAATTGAAGGGGTAATTTCATCATATAGCAATCCTGTCTGGGTGCAGCTGTTGATATCCTCTGCCACTGCTTGCGAGAGATTGAGCGTTTTTTGCTGAGGGGCGGCAATCCCTGAATATAATATCTTATCTCCCTTTACATTTATAAGATAAATTTTAACATCTGTGATGCTTTGACCTGCATAAGGGGTATTGGCAAAAGAAGTCTTTATTCCGGTTATTCCAATCCTTGATACAAGTCTTTTTAAGGATACCCCAATATTGGTAGTTAATCCGAGTGTGGTCTTAATATGTCCTGTCATGGTAAACGATGAGATAAATTCCTTGTTTAAGGATGATATGATATTTCTATAATCGGAAATATTCATTATGCCGGTGTAATCGTCTATATGTGAATTCGCTATCACATATATTTCTTTTTCTCCTGTGGTGGCAGTCACTTCCAAATTTGTCAAATTACCGAGGTCGTTCCCCGAAAATCTCCTATATGCATCTAATACACCATTATCGGTTCCGTATGTACTTCTAAAGACGAATACATCAATCGTATTTACTGTATTGTCCTCTATCTGTGTTTGGGAAACTGTCGTTTTGCTTTCAGCTTCTTTTTTTATGGAGAGGTAAAGCGTTCCTTCCCCTTCGCTTCCATTGTGAATTTTACTGCATGAAGAGAGTGTGCAGATCAGCAGGCAAATAGCCACTGTGATTAAAAATGTAGATTTGTTCATTGTTTTGTGATTTTTAAGGTTAATAATTGTTTATGTTATACTTTTTTATCAATACTGATATTTCAGGGTCTAAATTTCCTCTATGAATCATCGACTGATCCTGTTCTATGGAAAAGAGATAGTGTTTTACTGCTTTTTTATCTTTACCCTGTCTCGAATAGAGGATGGCGAGCATATAGTCTCTTTTGGCGCTTTGTGGTAATTTTTCAAGGATGGAGAGGGCGGAGGCATTGTAATCAAGACAAGAGTATGCGAGAGCAGTGTTGAAATCGGAGTATGGGCGGAGATATTCGATCGCTTTTTCATATTCTCTCTTTTCAAGAGCAATTAATCCGTTTCTGTAAATAGTATCTATTTCGGTGGTATGAATAGTGTCCTTAATCATCCCTTTTCTGTGGAGATAAAAGTCAAATTTCACTACCCTTAGCAAAGGATACAGATTCACTCTTATGTATGGATAATCGGGTAGTTTCCTTAGTTCTGATTCCCTTTTGTCAAGATCTTTTATAGAGAATAATTTAATAATTTCTTTTCGCCTCGATATAACTGTGTCTGAGTCAATTAATTTATATAGACGATCCCATTCTTCCCCTTTTGAGCGAGTAATCATTCTTATCTCTAACTCTTCTTCTTTAATCTCATTCTCTTCATCTTTGGTTAAATCAATGTTGAACATTGCCCCTGTATCTTTCTTTTTCTCCATCTTATAGACATAAATCTGCTTTGAATAGTAGCGATTTATCGATTCAGCCCTTTTTCGTGCAAGCTCCTCATTGGATTGCACACTTCCTTCCGGAGAGCATGAGGCAGAAATAATTATAGAATCGAGGTCAAATTCCTTATTTTCAAGTATTTCTACAATATTGTCGCTGATTCTTTTTATCTCTTCTTTGTTATGACTGATGGTATCGGATATTTCGTCGTCTCCGACATTAAAAGAGATGTATGCCGCAGTATTGGCTTGTGCTGTTCGCTCGATTATCTTTTCCACATATTTTGTCTTTTGCTCTGTAAATGATGATAATGAAGAGATATAAAAAGTTAGTGGGGTGGTAGAGGGCATTTTATAAAGCATCTTTCCTCCCATCAAGATTTTACCATTAAGTACCATCTCTATTTTTCTGAGTTTGGGCCTTGTGGCAATGGTCTGTATGTACCTGTATATGATGCTTTTATCTGCTTTGGAGACAGAATCCTTCTTTATATTCTCTACATCAATGGGGATAGTTATGTATTTTTTGTATTTTTTATCTCTATCTCTTTTCCTTTTTTCGTTTATTCTTTTTAATGTTTTTTTAGTATAATAATCTGATATTTGACTCTCAGTTACTTTCTTAGGATATGGATTTCTCTCTTTGAATATATTTAATAATCTCATATACATCAGATTATCGGGATCTGTGATAATGTTAGACAGGTATTTTTGGTATTTATTATATCCGTCTAACTGGTTTTGTCTGTATTGGGTTCCTGTGATTATAAAATCTTCCATCTTCAGCGTATCTCCCATTATGAAAAACCGGGGAGTCAATCTTACTTGCCATTTTTCGTCAAGCATTGATTCGGGTACATTAATATCGAACTCAAGAGTAACCTCTCCATTTCTTTCGGCAACATTCCTGAATCTCGCTGTTACTACCGCAGCGGTGATCTTCTCAGTAGCGACCATTTCCCCTGTTTCTTCATCTTTAACGGCTTTCATAAGAATTACGGAATTCCCTTGAAGATCTTCAACTACAAGTGTATCTGAATCGGAGATTTCATTCTCTGAAATGGCAATATTTGCTACTTCATCCTCCGAGGGGATTGAGGTCCGAGCAGCTACCATGGTTTCCCTTATTATTCTAATTTTATTATGCGTACCGCAATGCGATAGAAGCACTATTGCACAGAGTGGTAATATTATTTTTAATATCTTCATTATAAGCATCTTAAAAGGTAAATACCATATTTATCATGGCATCGTTAGGGGAGATGAAGAATTTTTTTCCGCTATCGATTATCCTTCCGCATCGCGGGCATGCATATTTCACAAATTTTTCACCTCCGGACCACACTCCTAATCCGAATTCTATATTGAACCACGAGGTGACAAGAAGTGAATAACCGAAATTAATTCCCAAACCGAGGGCATCTCCTTCTCGTGTCAGTTTATTAATAATACCCCCTTGATTATACCTGCTATATTGCATTTTTGCTTCATAAAAAAAGCCGGAAAAGACATAGAAAGGCCAGAATCTCGCGCCGGCTGAGACGGTTAACTGCTTGTTTTGTAGCTGATTATCCATTCCTTTATTGTATGTAAACGGATTATATTTTCCTGAAACAGAGACACTCCAATTTCTGTCCAACGCTATCCCCATTTCTGCATTAATCGTGAGAAAATTCACATAGCCGAGCCCGTTAGTGGCCAAAGAGATTTTTTGGGAATAAGATGGGGCAGCGGAAAATATTATTAAAATGAGTGATGCCGCCAAATGTTTTGCTTTCTTGTCCATATCATAATTAGTTTTTGATCAGGACACAAAGAAATAACATTTTTTACCCCAAAAATTACCGTTTTGTCCGAATTTTCAGTTGGAAAAAAAATAGACTGATTTATAAAAAAATCGAATAGTTATTTAAAAAAAATAATCGATGATTATTAAAATAATGTCTTTACAAAATATTTACTTTTTCTGAAATTTGTATTAAAAAATACCATATAAAAAATAAATTGAACAATTCGCAAGAAATTTTGTTTATATATATAGTATAATTGATAATTAAATGATATTTTTGCATAAAATAATCAATTTAAACTGTCACAAAACATCATTTATTTCTTTAATTATCGCTTTTTGTTTGATATAATATTTATAGTTATGAAAAACATATTTAAACTCATTTTATTACCATTGTGTTTTCTCTCTATTTCACAAGTATTGCTCTGTCAATCGCTGAGAACTCGTGTTATCAAGTTTGATATAAATACTTTCGGTAAAGAGACCACTCAAGTAGCCGCCATTAATCAAGATGAACTTGAAATATTCATGTTCCCAAATCTGAATGTGAATGTGAATTTCAGTGATGCCAACAACGACGGCATTCTCGAAGCCCTTGAAGCGGGTGATATCACTATTGAAGTATATAATTCCGGCGGTAAAGCCGATACTGTGGAAGTGCTTATTAATCCCGTCAGAGAGATTAATGGTCTTGTTATGAATGATACATACTTCAATACATCAATAGGGAGCGAAGAAAAGAAAATTTTCAACATCCCTATAAAAGCTACGATAGATATCCCTACTGACTCAGTCCTTTTAAATATCTCCGTAAAGGAAAATATTGGCGGTTTTGATGCTGTTGCTCAGCTTCAGATGAGTACTTACGAATTTCAGGGTGCCAATTTAAAGATAGTCGGGGTGAGAATTGTCGATTCCGGTAAGAATTTGAGGCCTGTAAAAGCAGACGGAATGATGCAGAAAGGGGAGACTGTAATGGCTTATGTGACTATCCAAAATGTGGGTCAGGGTGTAGCCGAAGATGTTAATTACTCTATAAAGACGACAGATCCCAATGCATTTCTTCTACTTGACAGAGGACCTACCAAGGAAATTGATGGTAAAATAAAAAATTTGCTTTTGGGTGAAAGTATAGAGATACCGGTAAGGCTAAGTACCAATTATCGTTATCAGCACATCGGAGATTATCTCCCGTTCGTCCTTTCTATGTCAGAAAAGTTTCACAGAGGAGATATTATAGCTGAAAATCTCCCCATCCCGTATAATCAAGCCCCTGAAAAGGCAAAACTAATCACGGTAGTGCCCGATTTGAATAAGTTTAATTCTCTTAAAAAGACTCAGCTGTTTTCTGAAAGCGACAAATTCTCCTCTAATATCAAGTTTAAAGATATTACCTCCGCACCTCTCGGAGCAGAACTTTATCCCAACGCTATCGCTGTGGTTATAGGTGCCGGTACCAATTCAAATAATATCCCTCCTGCCCCTTATGCAGCCAACGATGCCGTAATTATGGAGCAGTATTTTAGAAATACTATGGGTATTCACAATATTATGACAGTTACCGATGCCGAGGTTACTCGTTCTAAGCTCCTTGATATTTTCAATCCCAACGGAGACCTATCGAGATATGTCCTTCCGGACAGTACAGATGTATTTGTTTATTATTCAGGACACGGAATTCCGGATAAAGATGATGACGGAAATCTTGATGTATATCTTATCCCCGATGATTGCAGAAAAGATATGCTTAGAGAGAGGGGTTACAGCTTGAACAAAATGTATGCAAATCTGAATGATCTTAAAGCCAAATCTGTAACTGTTATCCTCGATGCCTGTTTTTCCGGTTCATCCAAGCAGAGTTCCTCTTTGTCGGGAGAGTCTATAAGTAACATGAAAGGTGTAGAGATAGAGATAGAAGATCTCGCTGAAAAGCCATGGATGGATAATCCCAATTTCAGAGTAATGACTTCTTCAAGCGGGGATCAGACTTCTCTTGCTTTTGATAAATCGCAGTCAGGCTTGTTTACCTATTATTTGGCACTTGGAATGCAAGGAGATGCCGATTCTAACAAGGATAAAAAAATAACGGTAGAAGAGCTCAATGAATATGTCTCTGCTCAGGTTTCTAAAGCAGCAAAGCAGATAAGAGATGGAAACCAGACTCCTCAGCTTCTTGGTAACGGTAACTTGGTAATAGTTCAATTCTAATGAAAAAAATATTAATTCCCTTATTTATTTTAATATCTGTTTCTCTTTTCGCTCAGCCTGATAAAGTGGTTTTCAAGGGTGAACCAAAGGTGGGTGTAGGTAAACAGGGCATCCAGATAGAGTATGAAATATTGTTGCCCGAAGGGATGAAATGGTGCGATATAGCTCTCTTTTTAAGTACGGATGGAGGACAATCTTTTGTAAAAGAGCCTCTTAGAGCTGTATATTTCGATATTGGCCATATTACTTCTTCGGGGGTAAAAAGAGCTTTATGGATTCCCTATCAGGAGAGGAGTGTTCTTGATGGGAAAGGTACAGATCTTACCTTTGAATTGAGAGTGATAAAAACTGCAAAAATGAAGAAACAATCATCTTCAATCGCTTCCAATTCTGTTTCTGCCTCCGAAATGAAAGTCACTACCCCTAAAAAAGGGGGATTTCTCATCGCTGCAAATTTAGGATTGTATCCTCAATTATCTTATGGTGGGATGATCGGATGGTCAAAAGGTGCCGGATTATATGCTAAATTCAGAAGTGACTTCTCCAAATTGGAAGAGACACAATATGAATGTATGAGCGATGGCACCGCTGACGGTGGATATATTTGGCCTTCAGGCGTGGTGCAGAAATATAGAATGTCCGTAACTGGAGGATTAATGATCAGGGCTGCCAAATGGCTATATTTCTATATAGGAGCCGGATATGGTAATAGAGCTGTCTCTTGGAGAGATGTAGATGGTAACTGGGCCTCCGTCACAGATCTTTCATTCAAAGGGGTAGCAGTGGATGCCGGAGCTGTTTTGAGATTCGGAAAGTTCGCTATAACAGTGGGGGCAAACAATACTCAGTTTAAATATACAGAATTAGAAGCTGGAATAGGTCTAATGTTTTAATAAGGAGGATTTGATATGAAAAAATATATACTATTATTATTTGTGCTTCTAAGCATATCATGTGTCAAAGATATTGACCCTGCCACATTACCCATTCCCACTGTAACGATTTCCCATGAAAATGTTTCATTCGAATCTGTTACAATCAATTGTTCACTTACAAATGTCGAGAGAATTTCCTCTTTTGGTGTTCTTTACGGGACAGAAAGTTCTTTAAATAATGCAAAAAGCGTTACCAAAACTATTCAGAGTGGCGTTAACGAATATTCATTTTCTATTAATGGGCTTAATAGTAATACTACATATTATTTTCGCGGCTTTGTTAAAGGAGGGAAAAATGAAATTTCCACTACTATTAATAGTTTTACCACAGCCACTATTGGTGGTGATTATATGGCTCTATCAGCCCTCTATGAGGCAACCGGTGGTGATAAATGGATTAATAAAACCAATTGGTGCATTAATGAAGATATTAGTACTTGGTATGGAGTTACTGTGGATAATGATGGGAATGTAATAGGCCTCTCTCTTGAAAACAATAACCTGTCAGGGATGATAGATGGCACCATAAATCTTAATTATTTAAAATCCTTAAATGTCTCTTCTAATAATGAATCCTCTACAAATAAAATTTCATTTATTGATGCATCGGGTTTTCCGATGCTTGGTATGCTGTTCTCAAATAATACTAAGTTGGAAACAATTGATGTGTCCAAGAATCCAAAATTAACAGAGATTGATTGTGGAAGGAATTTATTATCGGAATTAAATGTTTCAAAAAACGAATTACTTGAAACTCTATTTTGTTCGGCAAATAATATAACATCATTGGATCTTAGTAAAAACACTTCACTAACTAAATTGTATTGCTTAGATAATGAATTAACTACTCTTGATCTTATGAATAATACCAAATTGCAGACTCTCTACAGTTTCTTTAACAATATGTCGAGCTTGTATATCAGACATTTGACTAATCTTGATGTATTGGAATGTGGTAATCAAAATAATGGTTTGATATTGTCTCTTTTTATTAACTCTGAGCAGAAAACTAAATGGAATAATTCATGGAGTAGCTTGAGCAATAATTCTAATATTACTTTAGTCGAAGAAAATCCTGATAGAGCTGCTCTTCTCGCTTTTTACCAAGCGACCGGAGGTGATAACTGGATTAATAAGAATGGATGGGGTAGTGATGAAAACATACAATCATGGTATGGTATTACTGTAAATGAAGATGGGAGAGTAATCAAAATTAAACTCAACGATAACAAGCTTTCAGGTACTATCCCCGAATCCATATCTCTTGAATATCTTGAGGAACTTAATGTCAGCAGTACATATTCCGAATCAGATTTTTCAAAATACAATCATTTGACCTCTCTTAATGCTTACGGATTTCCTGCTCTCAAAAATTTGGATTGCAGTAGAAATGATATAACTAATTTGGATGTAAGTAATAATTCAAAACTTACTACTATCAATTTCATTAGTAATCAAGTTTCATCATTTAAGGAGAGTCCGAGTACATATCTAACAGAAATTAATTGTAGTTTCAACCAATTAACTCAGTTGAACTTATCCAAAAATACTGCATTGACTGTATTATTGTGTCAAAATAACCTTATTACAGATATAGATATAGCTGGTAATACCGGATTAAAATCATTGTATATTGAAAATAACAAACTTAAAACATTGAAAACCGGAAATAATTCGGCGATGACTGAATTGGTATGCTACAATAATTCTTTATCATCGTTAAATGTACGATTGATGCCAAATTTAAATAAATTGATGGCAGGGAATCAAAAGGACGAAAATGGCGATATTAATATTTCCCTTTATCTTACTGATACTCAGCAATCTCAGTATGGAGCTACATGGTCTTCTTATTCCGAAAACTCAAATGTAAAGTGGATTACAAACCCTCTTGTTCTCGTCACGGATGTTCCTCATGACATTACTCAAACTACAGCCGTTTCCGGTGGCAAGATTATTGATTTAAATGGTGATACTTATACTATCACTGCCTGCGGAGTATGCTATAGTACATCAACCGGTCCCACTATTGATCTTACGACTAAAACTTCTGATACCGCTGTCAGTGGAGTTTTCACAAGCTATGTAACCGAATTATCCCCAAATTCTACCTATTATTTAAGAGCTTATGTTTCGATTTCCACAGGTAAGACTATTTACGGGGAAGAATATGTCTTTTCGACAAATGTAACAGGCGATAATGAAGATATGGGAGATAATGACTATGAATGGTAATTTTAAAATGACTGCTATGAAAAAAAATATAATATATGTATGTTTCATCTCTGCCGTATTGTTAATCGGCGGCTGTACAAACAAAGAAGATATTACTCCATTGGGAGATAAAGTAAAAATGACATTTAGTGCAGCAATAGAGGGTTTTCCGGAAACTAAAACTATTCTTGACGGGGGGACAGATGATGCCATACGCCCAATCTTTTGGCTTAACAATGACTCAATCATTGTGACAAATGGTTCTACATACGGCAAATTCATAAATATAGTGAAGGAAAATACTGCTTCGGCTTTTTTTGAAGGAGAAATTTCTGTTGCTGAAAGCTATTCAGCATTATATCCCTTTAGTGAAAATATTATTTTCATCGAAAATTCATTCCATTTTATTTTAAACAGCACTCAAAAATATAGTGCAGGTACCTTTGCTTCTGATTATTTTCCGATGGTGGCTCATAGTTCAAAATCCTCTTTCTCTTTTAAGAATATATGCGGTATTTTGGTTTTGAAATTAAAAGGAGAGGGGAGTGTTAAATCGATTACTTTTACAGGATTCGATTCTAATAATAATAATATTAAAGTATCCGGTTCTGCTAAAATAAATATGTCATACCAAGAGGTGCCTGCTCTAATATTTACCGAAGAGGCACTTGATTTTGTCACTCTCGACTGCGGTGAAGGGGTGGCTTTGAGCACAGAACAGGATACACCTTTTTATATTGTCCTTCCTCCTAATACATACAATACTTTCAAGCTTTCGATAGTATTGACTGACGGTAAAGTAATGAATAAGGTAGCCACTAAGTCTCTTACCATTAAAAGATCGGAGAGAACCACTACATCTTCGCTTGATTTTACGGAGGATCCTGCTACCGACCTCTCAGCTAAGGGTACCTCTAACTGCTATATAGTCTCTTCAGGTGGTAACTATTCATTTAATGCCAAGATAATAGGTAACGGCGCCGAGGGGCTTCTTCCCGATATTGCGCAAAGCGATAAAAAATTCCATACTGAGAATATTAACATCTCTCCTTTGTCGGCAAGAGTACTGTGGCAGGATACTGAGGGGTTAATATCAGGTGTCTCATTGTCCGAAGGAATAGTAAGATTTTCCGCCTCTTCTCTTAAAGGGAATGCTATCATAGCTGTATATGACAATGCCAATCCTGACGCCACAGGGAGCAATATCCTCTGGAGCTGGCATATCTGGTGCACCGATTCACCCTCATCTCATAATTATATTAACCATAATGGTAGTCCAATTACAGTTCTTGATAGAAACTTGGGTGCTACTGCTTCGGACCCGGGTTCTTATGCGGATGCCGAAGTTGTAGCTACATTCGGGCTATTCTATCAATGGGGAAGAAAAGATCCATTCACAGGGAGTGCATCCTCCTCTTCGGGCGTGGAAAAAGCATTGTACGGAGTAAAAAATTACATCTCTATTGAACCTACCTCTGAATTATCGGGTACTATTGCCAATACGATTAAATATCCTAATATTTGCTATTATAGCAATGGTGATTGGTTGTATTCAGAAAGGAATGATTATTTGTGGGGAAATCCTTACGGGTATAATTTCAACGCAACCGTCCCTTATTCTTCCGATGGCATCTCTGCCGATAAAGTGATTTTACCTAAAAAATCCATCTATGATCCTTGCCCTGAAGGGTATATGGTAGCTCCCGTGGATACATGGACTCGATTTACCTCTACGGGGATTAATTCCACTGTTTCGTCTGAATTAAATGTGGATGGATCGTTTAATAAAGGGTGGAGATTTTATTACTCTGCTGATAAATCGGGCAATACTGCATGGTATCCTGCTTCAGGTCGCCGTGCCTTCAATAGTGGTGCTTTGGAACTAATTTCCTCTTATGGCTTCCTGTGGAGCAGTTCTCCTCTGAGCCTTGCTTCTGATAAGGGGTATATTCTCGATTATCAAAATGTGGCTGTAACCCCTTTAAGCACACCTCATCAACGCTCATACAGTTTTACTGTCCGTTGTGTGGCTGAATTATATAAGGCAGTTAATCCTGAGAGGAAAGCTCTTGTGGCTTTTTATAATGCTACCGGAGGCGACAAATGGAAGAATAATACCAACTGGTGTTCTGATAAAGATATAAGCGAGTGGTATGGAGTGAAGGTTAATGGTGAGGGAAAAGTGGTAGAGATTAATTTAAAGGATAATAAACTTTCAGGGAGCATTCAAAGTACGATATCCTTAGAATATTTGAGCCGGTTGTATGTTGGAAGCACTTTTTATCCTGCAGATACCATTAATTACAATAATTTGACATCTGTTGATGCTTCGGGATTCCCTAATTTAGTTGAATTAGATTGTGAGTTTAATGAGTTAACCTCTGTCAATGTGGGTTCCAATCCTGAATTGTATTTTTTGGCATGCGGAGGTAATTATCTTACAGGAGTGGATGTAAGCAAGAATACCAAACTGACTTTGTTTTACTGTCAGGCCAATAAAATTACATCCATTGATGTCAGTAATAATCCCGATTTATATGAATTTGCCTGTCATGTCAATCATCTATCAAGTCTGAATGTTTCTAATAATACAGCACTCATCTGGCTTACTTTCGGAAACAATAGTATCAGCAATATAGATTTGAGTAACAATCCTCATATAAAAACCTTGGTTCTTAATAATAATAATTTCACTAACCTTGATATTACTAATCTTACCGAATTGGTCTATTTATCTTTGGAATCGAATTCCATAACAAATTTGAACTTTAAAAATAATCCCAAGATTGAATATTGTGACTGTTCGATGAATAATATCAGTTCGCTGGATCTATCTAATAATTCCGGAATTACCACCCTTAAATGTTATTCAAACAGACTCACTTCGCTCAGCACTTTATCTATTTTAAATCTTAGTGAGCTTATATGCGGCAGTCAGCAGAATGGAGCCAATATTTCTGTTGTTTTCACCTCTTTTCAAAAATCATTATGGGACAATGAATGGAAATCTCTCGATAATAATACCAATGTTACGGTAAGCACTGGTAGAGCTGATTTAAGTTCTTCCGTGACAGCTAATTGCTACATCGTCCCATCATCCGGTGATTACTCTTTCAATGCCACTGTAATTGGCAATGGGTCGAAAGGGCTGCTCCCTGATATTGCGCAGAGCGACAAACTATTTCATACCGAAACTGTCTCCATTTCTCCTCTTTCTGTGAAAATACTTTGGCAGGATGTCGATGGTTTAATCTCCAATTTATCATTGTCCTCAGGAAAAATTAATTTTACCGCCTCTTCTTCCGAGGGAAATGCAGTTATTGCCGTTTATGACAAAGCAGATCCTGCTGCAGAGGGGGCTAAAATACTCTGGAGCTGGCATATTTGGTGTACAGATTATCCTTCAAGCATTTACTACTATAATCGTTCATGCGAACAAATTAGGGTAATGGATAGAAACTTAGGAGCGACAGCATCTCCCTCGAATATGGGATTTCCTGAAGACTATGTTGCTACTTACGGATTATTCTACGAGTGGGGGAGAAAGGATCCGTTTTCAAGAAACTCGTCGCTTTATAGTATAGAAGCAAATTCTGCCCAAAACGGAACTATTGAGAGTACAATCGCTCATCCTTCTACCTATTATTATAACTCTACCTCTCCTTACGACTGGAAAAATGCTCCCGGCAATGATTATCTGTGGGGAAATCCATTCGGATATAACTACAATGCCACTGTACCATATTCTTCTGATGGAACAGCCTCCGGAACTGTAATTATCCCCGAGAAATCGATATATGATCCGTGTCCGGTAGGTTATATGGTTACTTCTATGAACGCATGGACAAGATTCACCACTACGGGAGATAATTCTTCTGTATCATCTGAATTCAATGTTAATGGATCTTTTAAAAAGGGGTGGAGTTTTTATTGCTATGGAGATAAAACAGGCAATACTACTTGGTATCCTGCCGCCGGAAGTATAGGATGCACCTCGGGCACACAATCAAATGCGGATTCTAATGGATATTATTGGAGCAGTTCTCCTGTTCAATCTGCTATACTAAACTCTGCCGCTATGTTCTTAAGCGAAAGCTATATAGATCCTCTATATAATGGTGGGGGCCATTCCAACGGTTTTTCGGTTCGCTGTGTAAAAGAATAAATTATATGTTTGAATAAAATGAAAATAAAAACAATTATTACATTTTTGGCAATATTCATCTCTCTTACTGTTTCGGGACAAAAAGAGGGTAAGTCTAAAACTATCAAGGGAGTTCAGGGACGATATGAAATATCCCTTGAAATTTCCGAGGCTCAGGCTCGCGAAAGGGCATTGGGCGAAGCCAAAAGAGAAGCCCTCAGACGAGGGGGGATTTCTGAAAATGTGTGGTCTGTATTTGGCTTGATTACGGCCCAGGATGGAGAAAAATTTTCAGAAGTTTATTCTGAAATGTCAATGCTTGCGCAGAACGGACTGGTAAATCTTATTTCTAATCCTCAGTACAGTATTGTCATCGATCCTACCGACAATAAAAGATATGCGGTAGCTACTATTGATGCTCAGGTGAAGGAGGGGGAGCAGCCCGATAACACCTATCAATTAGTGGTGAATGGGGTGGATCCTGTATATAAAGTGGGGGACAAAATGCGTTTTTCCCTTAAACCCATTGCGCATGACTCCTATTTTCATGTATTTTGGTTTGATAATGATGGGACCGGTTCTATGATTTATCCCATAAGATTAACGACAAAAGATGGCAGAATTATTGAAGAACCTCTTCGCCTGATTCCAAAAGATCATACCTTGTCTCTGCCGTGCGGTGACTCAGGATATAAAATCAATTATCGTATTACTAAAACCAACCCTGCCAATGCTACCGAAACTATTAATGTTATAGTCGTGGCGACAAAAAAAGAGTACCGATATTTATCAGAAGAAGTGACCTTTGAATCACTTATGAAGTGGATTTTTAATATTTCTCCATCGGAGCGGACAGTTTATTATCAACTTGTGAACATCAAGTAAAATATTTGTATATATTTGCGAAAATTTATTAAGCAAATCACATTATATATAAATAGAAATAATGCTTATAGGACTAACCTACGACCTGAAAAGTTATTATATAACTAAAGGTTTCTCTGTCGAAGAAGTGGCAGAGTTTGACTGCGAAAATACTATTAAATCCATTGAAAAAGTTCTAAAGGAAAGCGGTCACCAGGTGGAGCGCATCGGATGTATTTTTCAGCTTATTTCAAAACTTCGAAGGGGCAAAAGATGGGATCTTGTCTTCAATATTGCAGAAGGAATGTACGGAATCGGGCGTGAAGCTCAGATTCCGTGTCTTTTAGATGCATACAGAATACCTCATACTTTTTCATCTTCAGAAATTTTAGCTACTGCTCTTGATAAAGGACTTACAAATGCCATAATGCGTACTTACGGGGTTAAAACAGCTGATTTTAAGGTGGTTAGAAAGTATTCGGATGTGGCCAAAGTGAAAATTCCATTTCCATTGTTTGTAAAACCTATCGCTGAGGGGACAAGCAAGGGAATTAATCGTTTTTCAAGAATTGATAATTATGAAGTTCTGGAGAAGCAATGCAGATATATACTTGATAATTTTCATCAGCCGGCCATCGTGGAGGAATATCTTCCCGGACGAGAATTTACAGTAGGGTTACTGGGGACAGGTGATGGAGCCAAAGTGCTTGGTGTTATGGAGATTAAAGTAATTAACGGGCCACATACTGATGCTTATACATTCGACAATAAACAGCTCTATGAGGATAGAATAGAGTATGAGGTAGTAAATGAACCAAAAGTCGCTAAATTGGCTTTGAAAGCGTGGCAGTCGCTTAATTGTAAAGATGCAGGAAGGGTAGATGTCAGAATGAATTCAAAAGATGAGCCATGCTTTATGGAGGTCAATCCGATGGCAGGACTTAATCCCGAATATTCAGATTTGTGTATTTTATGCAGAAAAATTGGTTTTCCTTATTCCGATTTGATCAATCATATTGTCAACGAAGCTGCTAAACGAGGAATAAAATGAAAATAGTTATTTTAAGAGATGACCTCGACGATTCTAATTCGCTTGACGAAATAGATAATCTTAATGAAGCAAACTTTGTAGAGTCGATTCTTCGCAAAAACCATGAAGTAAAGCAGATACCATTTGTCCCTAACCTGAATATTGTCATTGATGAGCTTATCAATGAAGCTCCCGATGTGGTTTTTAACCTTGTAGAGTCATTTTGCGGTAGCGGAGCGATGGCTATTGTCCCTGTTCAGCTTCTCGAAGTGCTCGGAATTCCATTTACAGGAAATCATATTTTTTCTCATCTTGTGAGTGCAGATAAAAATATTGCAAAACATATCCTTCAGGATAAGGGAATTCCTACCCCGAAATCGTGCTTTCTCGATGGAGCAGAATACATAATTAAAGCAAAAACTGAGCACGCCTCGCTCGCACTTGACGACAATTGCATTAAAACATTCTCTTCAGAGGAGGAGATGAAGCTTACCCTTTCGCAGAAAAAGAAAGAAACCGGTCTTGAATGGATTGCAGAGCAGTATATAGAGGGGAGAGAGTTCAATTGTGCCATTCTTGGGAAAGAAATTCTCCCTCCCGCCGAAATTCGCTTCGAAGATGATTTTATTGGACATAAAATTCTCACATACGAAGCAAAATGGAATGATAAATCTGATTCGTATAGACAAAGTCTTCGCCATTTCGATATTGAACAAGATATAGTAAAGCGTCTTAAAAATATCACTGAAACATGTCGCAAAAAACTAAACTTGAAAGGATATGCACGTGTGGATTTCAGAATGGATAAATTTGGCAACCTTTTTGTGATAGATATAAATACGAACCCTTGTATCTCTCCAGACTCAGGTTTCGTGGCTATGGCCAATCAAATTGGTATTTCTAATGACAGTATGATCGAAAAAATAATATATGATGCTCTCATTTCGTAAAACTATTAATAAGGAGGATATCGTAAGGATACGGGAGATTCTTCTTTCTACCCAATTTTTTAATCAAGCCCCTGATGAAATAGATGTGGCAACCGAACTGGCGGAAATTTCAATCAAAGAGGGCAACAATGTGGATAATTATAGATTTATCTTTATTGAAGATGATTCCCGTACTATTGGATATGCCTGCTTTGCTAAAGTGCCGTGTTCAAATACTTGCTTTGAAATTTATTGGCTCGGAGTAGATAAATCGTGTCAGGGTAAGGGAGCAGGTAAAATACTTATTAATGAGGTACTTAATGAGATTCGTCAAGGCGGTGGAGCCAAAGCTATCTTACAAACTGCCGGCAGAGAACAATATATACCCACTCAAAAGTTTTACATCGCGGTCGGTTTTGAGCTTGAAGCACGAATCAAAAATTATTACGATTTCGGAGATGATTGTCTGATATATACTTATAGTTTATAATTATCTTTTTTTTATATAACTTTACTTCTCGTAAAATTGTATAAAATGTCAAGTAAAATTGAAAAAGAAATTGAAAACTACAGACATGGCTTTCCATATCTGAAAGTAATTGCGCCTGCTACTCCTGAAAAAGGAATTTCCATACTAAATAAAGAGGAACAAAATTCCTCGATGGATTATTATAACAAATTTGGGGGTAAATGTGTCAAATTCGTCCCTGCCTCCGGTGCAGCGTCGAGGATGTTTAAAGATCTTTTCGAGGCAAAGCAGCTGTTGGACAGCTCAGGCACTATAAAAGAGGGCTCTCCTGCAGAAAAGTTTTTGAGTAATATCAAGCATTTTCCTTTTTATGACGAGAAAATTTTTCATAACTTTTCTCCTTTACAGACAATAAACTATGTTTTGACAGAAAATGGGTTGGGATATGGTAATAAGCCAAAAGGGGTACTTCTTTTTCATAAATATTCTGCCCTTAACGAGGTAAGAACTCCATTTGAGGAACATTTAGTGGAGGCCGCTTTATATGCTAAGAACCATAACGATCCTCAGGCTCACATTCATTTTACAGTCTCTCCCGAGCATTTGAAAGAATTCAATAGTTTATTTTCTTATGTAAAAGAGAAATACGAAAATCGCTTCAATTGTCGATTTGATGTGGCCTTTTCATTCCAGGATCCCCAAACCGATATAGTCGCTGTTAACGAAGATAATACTCCTTATGTCAAAAATGACGGAACTGTTTTGACCAGACCAGGCGGACACGGTGCATTGCTTTCAAATCTTAATTCTATCGACTCTGATATTATTTTTCTAAAAAACATAGATAATGTTGTCCATCAGTCATTTATAGATGAGACAGTTATATGGAAAAAAGTATTGGGCGGAAAGCTCTTACAAATCAGAGATAAAGTTTTTTCATATCTCAATAATTTGGAAATCAATCAAAGTGACAGTTTCCTTTCGGAAATAGTCTGTTTTATGAAATCTACATTTCAAGTATCCATCCCTGATATTCCTAAAGAGCTGATGGCTCAATATTTATTTGCGAAGCTCAACAGACCTATTCGCGTTTGCGGAATGGTTAAAAATGAAGGAGAGCCGGGAGGGGGACCTTTTATCGTTTATGATGCTGATGGAGCTACTTCTCTTCAGATTTTAGAGTCAGTTCAGCTTGATCCTCTCGATCCTTATACCAAAACACTATTAAAATCATCTACCCATTTTAACCCTGTCGATGTAGTTTGTTCCATTAAAAACTATAAAGGGGAAAAATTCGATTTATCCAAATATATAGACAATATGACAGGGTTCATAAGTCATAAGAGTTACGAGGGACACTCCTTAAAGGCTCAGGAACTGCCAGGGTTGTGGAACGGCTCGATGAGTAACTGGAACACTGTTTTTGTAGAAACCCCTCTCATAACATTCAATCCAGTGAAAACAATTCTTGATCTTCTGAGAAAAGAACATTCATCCTTATAAAAGTAAAAGGTGGCCACAAAGAATGGTCACCTTTTACTTTAGTTATTGTTCACAATTACCAGCCAAGGATGTATGCAAACATAAGAGGAGCAACTATGGTGGCATCTGACTCCACGATAAATTTAGGAGTGTGAATATCGAGCTTGCCCCAGGTAATTTTTTCGTTAGGAACTGCCCCCGAATAAGAACCGTAGGAGGTAGTGCAATCTGAAATCTGGCAGAAATATTTCCAAAGAGGAACATCTGCCCATTCGAGATCTTGGGCCATCATAGGAACTACGCAAATAGGAAAGTCTCCGGCGGTTCCACCGCCAATCTGGAAGAAACCGACACCCTCTCCGCCGCTATTTTCACGATACCATTCGGTAAGGAATATCATGGTCTCAATGCCGTTTTTCACCATTGATTTAGAGGGATCAAATTCACCTCTGATGCAGTGTGCGGTGTAAATATTGGCAGTAGTGCAATCTTCCCATGCAGGAACGATAATTGGAATATTTTTTTCACAAGCAGCTAAAACCCAGCTATCCTTGGGATCGATTTCGTAATACTGTTTAAGAACTCCGGAGCGAATGAGCTTATACATCACTTCCCATGGGAAAAGTCTTTCTCCCTTAGACTGCATATCTTTCCATACTTCCACAAGATGGTGTTCAAGTCTTCTGAAAGCCTCTTCTTCTGGGATACATGTATCGGTTACGCGATTAAGATGTTTGTCAAGAAGCTCTTTTTCCATTTCGGGAGTTAGGTCTCTGTAGTTAGGCACTCTTTTATAATGTGTGTGTGCTACAAGGTTCATAATGTCTTCCTCGAGATTATTGGCAGAGCAGCAAACAATACTGATTTTATCCTGACGAATCATCTCGGCAAGGGATAGCCCTAATTCAGCTGTGCTCATGGCCCCTGCCATGGCAAGCATCATCTTACCGCCTTTATTAATAAGTTCGTCATAAGCTTTTGCTGCATCCATAAGGGCGGCAGAGTTAAAATGACGATAATGATGTGAGATAAATTGTGAAATTGGTCCTTTTTCTTTCATTTTATTTATTTTTAATAAGTTTGTCGTTTATCTGTGCAAAATTACCATTTTTTCGTAATTTTGCCCCACTTTTAATAATTATTATGTGTTATACCGAGCCTATTGAATTTTTTAAAGAGATAAAAACCCCTTTTTACTACTACGATATGGATCTTTTGAGGGAAACTTTAAAAGAATACACATCTTATTTAACTAAATACAACTATTCTGCCCATTATGCAATGAAAGCAAATGCTCAGAGAAGAATAATGGAAGAGGTAAGAAAATACGGATTGGGTATCGATTGCGTGAGCGGAAATGAAGTTAAAATGGCCATTAAGTATGGTTTTTCACCCGATAAAATCGTATTTGCAGGTGTTGGTAAAACAGATGCAGAGATAAAAACTGCTCTAAAAGCGGGAATTTTCGCTTTTAACTGTGAGTCCATACCTGAAATCAAAATCATCGGTGAATTTGCCAAGTCCATGGGGAGGAAAGCTCGTATTTCCATAAGAATTAATCCTGATATAGATGCTCACACCCATAAATATATAAGTACCGGTCTGAAAGAGAACAAATTTGGCATTTCGCCATGGATGTTTGAAGATGTGCTGAATGTGATAGAGGAAAGCGACTATCTTGAGCTTATGGGGTTGCATTTTCACATTGGTTCGCAAATAACTGAGCTTGATGTATTTAAAGTGTTATGTGAAAGATGTGAAATACTTCAGAAATGGTTTCTCGACAGAGGTAAACTTGTAGAAAATATAGATCTCGGCGGTGGCCTTGGCGTAAATTATGAAAATCCTCACACCTATCCCATAGCCGATTTCGAGCATTATTTTTCTATTATTAACAAAAATTTGAAAGTTCGCCCGGGGCAGAGAGTTCATTTCGAGCCCGGAAGGGCAATAGTGGCTCAGTGCGGCTCTTTGATTTCGCGAGTGCTGTATGTCAAGGAGGGAAGTGGTATAAAATTTGTCATTCTCGATGCGGGGATGAATGATTTGATCCGTCCCGCTCTGTATCACGCTCATCATAAAATTGAAAATATTGTTTCCTCAGGGAGAAAAATCAAATATGAAGTAGTGGGACCAGTGTGCGAGTCGAGCGATGTGTGGGATAAAAAGGTGGTAATGCCCATTACCAGTAGGGGAGATTTGGTGGCTATTCGTTCCACAGGTGCTTACGGGCAGGTGATGAGTATGAGATATAACCAGCGTGATTTGGCTAAAGATTATTATTCTGATGATATAAAAAATACAAAAAATGTTTGAAAACCTTACAGATAAATTAGAGAGGTCCTTTAAAATTATAAAGGGACAGGGAAAAATTACGGAGATTAATGTGGCGGAAACTCTCAAAGAGGTTCGCAGATCACTTCTTGATGCCGATGTCAGCTATAAGATAGCCAAATCGTTTTGTGACGATGTAAAGCAAAAGGCGATGGGCCAAAATGTATTGACGGCTGTTCGCCCCGATCAGATGATGGTAAAAATCGTGCATGATGAACTTACTGCACTCATGGGAAGCGAGGCGATAGATATTAATATCAAAGGTAATCCCGGGATAGTACTGGTATCGGGACTTCAGGGATCAGGAAAGACTACTTTTTCAGGAAAGTTGGCTCTAAATTGTAAAAGCAAGAGGGGGATGAAAGTGATGCTTGTGGCTGGTGATGTTTATAGGCCTGCGGCCATTGAGCAGTTAAAAATTCTCGGTGAGCAGGTTAATGTTTTTGTCTATACTGAAGAGGGAAGCAAGGATCCGGTGGCGATAGCAAAAAATGCAGTTGCAAAAGCTCGTGCCGAGGGGTATTCTCTCGTGATTATAGATACTGCCGGACGACTTGCGGTAGATGAGCAGATGATGAACGAAATAGCTGCTATCAAAAACGCAGTCAAGCCCACCGAAACTTTATTTGTAGTGGATGCCATGACAGGACAGGATGCTGTCGAGACGGCGCGCTCGTTTAATGAAAAACTTAATTTTGACGGAGTGGTTTTGACTAAAATGGATGGTGATACGAGGGGTGGTGCTGCTCTTTCTATACGAGCAGTAGTAAATAAACCCATAAAATTCATCAGTTCCGGAGAAAAAATGGAGGCTCTTGATGTTTTCCATCCCAAGCGTATTGCCGACCGTATTTTGGGGATGGGTGATGTGGTTACTCTCGTGGAAAAAGCACAGGAGCAGTTTGATGAAGAGGAAGCCCGTAAACTCCACAAAAAACTTGCTAAAGATCAATTTAATCTTACCGACTTTTATCAGCAGATACAGCAGATTAAAAAAATGGGTAATATAAAAGACTTGGCATCTATGATACCGGGAGTCGGAAAAGCGATTAAAGATGTGGATATTGATAATAATTCTTTCAAAAGTATAGAAGCGATCATTATGTCAATGACACTTTTTGAAAGAGAAAATCCTCAGGTGATAAATGGAAGCCGTCGCAGAAGAATTGCCGAAGGGAGTGGAACTACTGTTGCAGATATAAATCGCCTGCTTAAACAGTTTGAAGACACTCGAAAAGTGATGAAAAATGTGGCAGGCGGAGGGGTTAGAAATACTATGAACGCTATGAAAGCAATGAAGAAAAAAAGGAGATAATATGATATTATTAGATGGTAAAAAAACAGCAGAAGCTATTAAAATACAAATTGCCCAAGAGGTAAAAGCCATAATAGATAAAGGGGAGAGGGCTCCCCACCTGGTAGCGATAATCGTAGGTGAAAACGGCGCAAGCAAAACTTATATAGCGAGTAAGGAGAAGGCTTGTTCTGAGGTAGGCTTTAAATCCACTATTTTACGCCTTCCTGCAGAAACTACCCAGCAGGAGCTGTTGTCTCATATATATTCGATAAATAACGATAGCGGTATTGATGGAGTAATAGTCCAGCTCCCTCTTCCCAAAGAGATCGACGAAGAGGTAATTATTAATGCCATCGATCCGTCAAAGGATGTGGATGGTTTTCACCCTGTGAATATTGGTAAAATGATGCTTGGCGAGCCCACATTTGTGTCGGCTACCCCTTTCGGAATAATGTCATTACTCGAACATTATAATATTCCCACCTCAGGTAAGCATTGTGTAGTTTTGGGAAGAAGCAATATTGTGGGCCGTCCCATAGCCAATCTTCTCTCTCAAAAGTCTAATCCCGGAGATTGTACTGTCACCCTTTGTCATAGCAGAACCAAGGATATAAAATCATACACTCTTGAGGCGGATATTATTATTGCTGCTTTGGGTGTCCCCGAGTTTTTAAAAGCAGATATGGTAAAAGAGGGTGCTGTGGTAATAGATGTCGGAATTACAAGGATTGCCGACAGTACATTACCCAAGGGGTATAGAATCTGTGGAGATGTGGCATTTGAGGAAGTAGCTCCGAAATGTTCTTATATAACCCCAGTTCCGGGGGGTGTAGGGCCCATGACGATAGTATCTCTTCTTCGCAACACATTGTCTGCTAAAAAGTAAATTTTCATATATAATTGTAAAATTATTTAAAATTATTGCAAAAAAATTTGCATAATTAAAAAACATATCTACCTTTGCGGTGTACTAATGCACTAATACACAAGTAACCAATAAAAAAATAGATATGATACAAATTGAAAATCTGCAATTTAGCTATTCACGACACACCGTTTTCAGAAATGTTTCCCTTAATTTGGAAAAAGGAAAAATTTATGGTCTATTGGGACAAAACGGCGTAGGTAAGACTACTTTACTGAAAATTATTTCAGGCCTTTTGAATAACAATGAAGGTGTATGCAAGGTTAATGGATATCTCCCTTTTGAGCGTAAACCCGATTTTTTAAAAGAAATTTATTATGTCCCCGAAGATTTTGTCGGGCCAGATGAAAAAATTGATTCTTTCGTAAAAAACATCGGTGTTTTCTATCCGAATTTTGATTTGGATTTATTCTATCGGTTGATGTCAATCTTTGAAGTAAATCCTGAATCTAAATTTACAAAACTCTCTCACGGTCAGTCGAAAAAGGCGATAATTTCTGTTGCACTCTCTTTGAAAACAGAGCTTCTCCTTATGGATGAACCGAGTAATGGTCTTGATATCCCCTCTAAAACTCAGTTTAGGAAAGTTATTGCACAGTGTGCAGATGAAAACACGACATTTATAATCTCTACTCATCAAGTTCGTGATCTTGAAAATCTCATTGATCCGATTATCATCCTTGACAATAAAGAAGGTATCCTTCTAAATTCATCAATCCAGGAGATTTCAGATAAGCTCTATTTCTCCCTCGAACCGACCAGAAATGAAAACGCCCTTTATTGTGAGCCTTTACTTGGCGGTTATGCAGTAGTTTCGGTCAATACTCAGTCAAAAGAGAGTAAAGTAAATATTGAGGCACTCTTTAACGCTGTGCTTAATAATAAAAATACTATTAAAGAACTTTTTCATAACTAACAAAGATAAATAATTATGAATAATACTTTTTCATTTCACAGATTCGGCATGGTCCTCTCCAAGGATTTCAAAGAATATTTTCCCAAATACGGAATGTCTGAATTGTCTCTCCTTGCATGTTATTTGTTGTACTATGTCTTACATTTGATATTCGGCAATTCTCCATCTACGGCTGATGACAGGATAGTGGTGGCTATTGCTTTTGTTATGGTAACCGTTTTCATCGCTCCATTTAAACTATACGGTGATGTCAATGATAATAAATTGGGAATTCCTTTTGTTCTCCTCCCTGTCTCTTGCCTTGAAAAATTTTTAAGTATGTTAATAATTGTAGTCCCTTTTACTACAATCATATTTTCGGCTCTGCTTTTTTCTCTTGATGCGCTAATTTCATTTATTCCTTTTGCTCATGGATTTGATGGCACTTTCTTCACTTCAGAAATATTTACATCAGAAAATCTGAATTTTTTCCTCTCAATAATGCTTATGCAGTCTTTGTTCTTTTTCGGAAATGTATTCTTTAAAAAGCACAAAACAAGCAAGTCAATTCTATTATTCTTGGAGATACATTTTGCCATTATCCTCTTAATGGTGTTATTCTTCTATCTTTTCGGATTGCAGAATATCTCTTATGATGATGCCCATTTTCTGATTAACGGGAAAATTATCGATTCTTCTTACAGTGATTTTATCAAGACTTGCATTATAATATTTAAATATTTATATATGCTGGGTCTCCCTTTAACACTATATGTTCTTTCATACTTTAAAATTAAAAATCTTAAATATTAATGGAATTTAATAATCACAAACCGATTTATTTGCAAATAGCAGAATCTCTCTGTGAAAGGATATTGTCGGGTGAGTGGCAGGAAGAGATGAGAATTCCTTCAGTTAGAGAGTTTGGAGTAGAATTTGAAGTAAATCCCAATACAGTAATGCGTACCTACGATTTTTTACAAAATCTTGATATCATCTATAACAAACGGGGAATTGGCTATTTTGTCTGCCCCAATGCAAAACAAAGTATTAAATCATCTTTGAAAAAACAATTTATTGATGAAGATCTTAATGAAGTATTTAAAAAGATGCTTCTATTAGATGTCTCTATCTCAGAATTTACCAATTTATATAACCATTTTTCCACAAACAAGTAAGATGAAAACATTTATGAATCGCTTTATAATCATAACAATTGTGCTATTTAGCCACTCTTTTTTCATTTTCGGAGCGAAAAATACAACCGAAATAAAAGGATCCGTAATCGATAATAAAACAAAAGTGGCGATTGCTTTTGCGACAGTTTCTGTACATCATTCCGACTCCACTATTGTGAGCGGAGCTACATCCGGTGAAGATGGCAGTTTTATTATCAAAAGTATCCCTTTCGGCGAATATTTTCTTAAAGTATCCTTTATCGGGTATAAAGATGTAGTATTCCCATTAGTTCTTGACAAATCGGAACTAAATATAGGCGAAATAGCCCTTGAAGAGGATGCACAGATGCTTGCTTCCGCTGTGGTATCGGAAAAAAGGGCGATTATCGAGCAGAAACTTGACAAACTTGTTATGAATGTTTCTGAGCTTGTTTCCACTCAGGGAAGTAATGCTGTCGATATATTGCGCAAAGCGCCTGGGATAAGTGTGGATCCTAATGGAAATATTACTCTAAATGGCTCTGTGGTAGATGTTTGGATAGATGGCCGCCCTTCGTACCTAAGCGGAAAAGAGCTTGAGGCCATGCTTCTTTCTACCGATGGAAATACTATTGAAAAGATAGAAATTATCGCGCACCCTTCTGCAAAATACGATGCTTCCGGGAGTGGCGGTATCATTAATATCAAGACTAAGAAGAATTTTGTTAAAGGATTTAACGGTTCTCTTTCAGCCACCTACGGAGGCATGTATTTCGATAATTATCTTAACGAAGCCAACGGTACGGTCAATCTCGGTTACAGAAGTGAAAAATCAAATACATTTTTTACATACAGTCCGAGATATGAACAGATGTCGGTAAATATCAAGAGCAATACATTTTTCGGTGAAGATAATAAAATGAAGCAGATTTCTGATTCTGATTTGAAATTTGACGAGATGAGTCATTCGCTTAAACTCGGAAACGACTTTTTTATTAATAAGAAAAATATCTTCGGTTTTATCGTTACTTCCCTTATGAGAGATCAGGATGATTACACTTATGGAGATTCTTTCACCGATACTTATCTCAATGATGCCATTATTTATCGTCAGAAAAGTGATATAAACAATAAGAGCACTTTTGATAATATTTCCGGTAATCTGAATTATACCCATATTTTCAATGAAAAGAAGGGAAGCGAGATGACCGTTAATGCCGACTATGCCTATTATGATTTGTTTTCCGGAAGTCATCAGGAGAATATCTATGTCGATCCTTTGACTAAAGCCACATTACCGGATCCGAATATTTTTACCTCTGACAGTCGTCAGTATATTAATATGTATTCTGCCAAATTGGATTATGAACAGATGTTCTGGAAGACAGGAAAACTCGAACTTGGCGGAAAATGGTCTATGACAAATACAGATAACAATACTTTAAGAAAAGATTTTATAAATGATGTATGGGTAAAAGACAATAATTTGTCGAGTGTATTCGTCTATAATGAGCAAGTGGCTGCATTATATGCCACTGCAGCCAAAATGTTTGGCCAAAAATGGGTGGTAAAACTTGGACTTAGAGGGGAATATACTATTTCTAAAGGGGACTGGATAAGTGCTCAGGATTATACTAAAAAAACATATTTCGATCTCTTTCCTACTGTATATGCCGGTTATACCCCTTCTGAGAAATTCAGATATTCTCTTTCGTATTCTATGCGCATAAGAAGACCAGGATTCAGTCAGATGAATCCTCAAAGGCAATATGTAGATGCTAACAGCTCTATTCAGGGTAATCCGAGTTTGAATCCGCAGTATTCCGATAATCTAAATTTTACCTTTGGCTTTAAATCATTTCTAAATATCTCGTTAGTGTATGTACATACTCGAAGTCTGATTATGCAGACCCCTATGATTGATGAGCAGACAGGCGAAAAAGTACTCTATTGGGATAATTTCGGAAGTCAAAATATGGCTGGAGCCAATGTTTCTGTTACCGAACTTCCGATTTTCAAATGGTGGGTAGTAAATGCGAGTATATTCGGAGCCTATAATACAAATAATGATCATTCAGGAAATTATTCCAATAACGGTTTTATGATGAATGGTTACGGTAATTTTACATTTCTTCTCCCCAAGGAGTGGAAAGTAGAGTTCGGCGCATGGTATCAGAGTGCTCTCCCTTGGGGATATTTTCGAGCACACCCTCAATACTCATTTTTCGGAGGAGTCAAGAAAAATCTATTTGATGGTAAAGCCACATTGGCACTTAATGTAAACGACATTTTCAGAACTTCGGCTGCTAAACTTGATGTGGTGACAAACGGGGTGAAGACATATACTATCGATCAGACATTTAATAGTCAAAAGATTTCTCTTTCATTTTCTTACAGATTTGGGACAGCCAAACAATCGCGGCAGAGAAATGTAGGTGAGATGGATGATGCATCGAGAGTAGGTGGAGGATCAAGTATCGGAAAATAATGTTGTAATTATACTAATAATCTTCTGCAAAAATTTTATCTTTGCAGAAGATTATTATTTATATATATATATATGGAAAGAAGAGATTTTTTAAAAGTTGCTATTGCCGGTGCAGTGGCAGGAGCAGTAAAAATTGAAGGAAATTCTGTATTTGCTGCCAATAAAAGTATTGATTCAGATGTTCAAAATGATCTCGTCGCTGTAATGGGTGGAGAAGTAGTGGAACTGTACAGAAAGGGGATTGATGCGATGGGTGGTATGAAGAGATTTGTCAAAAAAGGACAGAGAGTGACTGTTAAACCTAATATCGGATGGGATAAAACTCCGGAATTGGGAGCAGATACCAATCCGGAACTTGTGGCAGCTATTGTTAAAGATTGTTTTGCAGCCGGTGCCTCTTCTGTGACTGTTTTTGATCATACTTGTGACGAGTGGGAAGAGTGCTATAAAAACAGCGGTATTGCGGCGGCAGCCGAAAAAGAGGGGGCTAAAATGTCATTCGGGCACGATGAGAAATATTACCGCGAAGTAGAATTGCCGGAGGCGGTAAAGATGAAAAAGGCTAAAATTCATGAGGACATTATCGACTGCGATGTGTGGATAAATGTTCCGGTACTCAAGCACCACGGTGGAGCGAAATTGACTATTGCTATGAAAAATTATATGGGAATTGTTTGGGATAGAGGATTTCTTCATAAACATAATCTTCAGCAGTGCATTGCGGATGCAGCCACTTATGAAAAAAAGCCTGTATTAAATATCGTGGATGCCTACAGGATTATGACTCAGAATGGTCCTAAAGGGAAGAGCCTCGATGATGTGCAGGTGGCTAAAGCTATTTTTATGTCCACCGATATAGTTGCAGTGGATACTGCTGCTTCCAAATTTTTCACTCAGTTTAGAGAAATGGATTTGAATAATGTGGAATATATTCCCCTTGCTCAGAAAGCAAATGTGGGAACTATGGATCTTGATTCTTTGCAGGTGGAAAAGATTAAAATCTGACCTTATGTACAAAAAATTAAAATGGATCAGGGTAGGGGTTGCTGTTCTGTTTTTCGTTCTCTTTTTTCTTTCATTTACATTTTTAGGTAGGGAATTGGGAAACCTCCCTAAGATACTCCATTTTCAATTTGTACCATCGCTGCTCTCTTTTGTGGGTGGTGGGGTGATTATTCTCATTTTCTTTATCCTTTTGACATTGTGTTTCGGGAGGGTATATTGTTCAGTTATATGTCCGCTCGGAATATTGCAAGATATAATTTCTCGTTTTGCTTCTCTTTTTAAATCTAAAAAGGGGCGTTACACCCATTTCACTCCTGCTCATAATATATTAAGGTATTCTATTCTCGGATTAGTTTTTATAACGCTGATTCTTGGTTTCACCGATCTTCTTCTGCTTCTCGACCCATATTCAAATTTCGGTCGCATTACCACCCAATTATTCGATACAGCTCTGATATGGTTTTTGAATATTTTCTCGAATATATTTCCCGATAGTGTTTATTATAGATCTCTTTCTCATATCGTGTGGAATTCATTCGCCTTTGCTGCTCTCTTTTTTGTTGTCATTATCGTAATGAGCGCATTTAAAGGTCGTCTTTACTGCAATACTATATGCCCTGTGGGGTCTTTTCTCGGTTTAATATCGAAAGCTTCTCTTTTCAAATTGAAAATCGATGATGCTTCATGTGTGGGGTGTACCCTTTGTACTAAAAACTGCAAATCAGGGTGTATAGATGGAAAAAACCATATTATTGACGAAAGTCGATGTGTAATGTGTCTTGATTGTATGACAGTCTGTAGAGGCGGGGCTATAAAATTGGTAAATCGAAGAAAAAATGCTTCTGTTTCCCACGAAGGGAGGAGGGAGGCTATAGCTGCTATAAGTGCGCTCGGGGCAGTCTTGGTCGCCCGTGGTGTGAAAGGAGATAAAAAACATAGCATTGTAGAGAAAGAATCGTCTGACAATGAGGCAATTACTGGAATTGTCCCCCCGGGAGGAGTGAGCATCGAACATCTCCAGTCACATTGCACAGCGTGCCATGCATGTATTGCTGCCTGTCCGAGTAGAATTATTTCTCCGGCGGTAGGGGAGTATGGGTTAGGGGGATTGTTGCTTCCGGTAGTGCACTATGACAGGCATTTTTGCGGATTTAATTGTAATAAATGTTCGCAAGTGTGTCCGAACGGGGCACTGAAGCATATTCCAATTGAACAAAAACAGCGAACACAGGTGGGACGGGTAACATTTATCGCCAAAAACTGTATTGTCTTTAAGAGTAAAACAGACTGCGGTGCTTGTGATGAACATTGTCCTACAAAAGCTATTACAATGAAAGAGTGGAGTGTCAAAAAAGGTCTGTTTCATCCTTCGATAAATGCAGATATATGTATCGGATGTGGTGCGTGTGAGTATATTTGTCCTGCCACACCTAAGGCAATGATAATAAAGCCTCTATCTGTTCATTCCGTGTCCCACGAGCCTGTGAAAGAAGCTCAGGAGAAGAAAAATGTTACTGATTTTGGTTTTTAAGTAGCTCAGGTCTGAGCTTTTCAGTGCGAAGTATCGACTGTTCTTCCTGCCACTTGCTGATTAGTCGCGGATTGCCTGAGAGTAGAACCTCAGGGACTTTCCATCCTTTGAAATCAGCAGGTCTTGTGTAGATAGGGGGGGCGAGAAGTCCATCTTGAAAAGAGTCGCTCAGAGCGGAAGTTTCGTCTGTCAAAGCGCCGGGAATCAGTCTGATAATAGAGTCGCATATAACTGCAGCAGCAAGTTCTCCTCCGCTAAGTACATAGTTTCCTATTGAAATTTCATCTGTAATGAGGTGTTCTCTTATTCTATGGTCGATCCCTTTGTAATGTCCGCAAAGGATGATGATATTCTGAGCACAGGATAATCTGTTGGAAAGAGGCTGGTCGAGAAGTTCGCCGTCGGGAGAGGTATAGATCACATAATCGTATTTACGCACCGATGTCAGGTCTGTAATCGCATTATAAAGGGGCTCGCACATAATAACCATTCCGGCATCACCACCGAAACCGTAATCATCGATTTGCTTGTAATTTCCTTTTCCGTAGTCGTGAAGATTGACTATATGGATTTCAACTAACTTTTTCTCTTTAGCCCGTTTAATAATGGAAAAATTTAAAGGACTTTCAAGTATTTCCGGTACTGCTGATATAATATCTATTCTCATAATGGTGCAAAATTACTCATTTCTTTCAAAGTATTTAAAATTAAATGTATATTTGCAAGTTATTAACAAATACTGATCATTCACCATTTCTATTATGAGCGAAGAAAAAAACATGACTGCTCAAGCTGAGCAATTCGAGGATACTATTAAAGAAGAACCTATCGTCGAAACTACTAATGAATCAATTATAAACCCCCTAACTCCCGCCGAAGAAGTTGAAGAACATGCAGATAATGAAGTCAAGGATGTGCATATAGACGAAATACCTGTGTTGGAAGAGCTTAATCTTCAAGAACTTGCATCGAAAAGTCTGAAAGAAATCATACAGTTATTTCAGAACCTTATCGAAAAAGGCGACCAGCAGGAAATGTATAAATATGCAGATGCATTAAAGGCTGCTTTTTACAAGGCTCTTAAAAGGGAAAAAATTGCTTCAGGATTTCTAGCTCCGGTAGAAAATTCAGTAATTGAAAATGAAGAAGATATTGAAAATGAAAGTGAAACTTCTTCTGTATCTGAAAATCCTTTTGCAGAATTGGAAAGAGGTTTTAAATCTTTATATTCCCAATATAAAACATCAAGAGCCGCTTTTCTTCAAGAGATGGAACATAAAAAGGGGGAAAATCTTCTTGTTAAACAGTCTATTATTGAAGAATTAAAGTCATTGCTTGATAATCAAGAGGATATAAATAAAACTTTTAACGAATTCCGCTCTATTCAGACCAAATGGAGAGAGTCAGGTCCTGTACCACAAACAAAGGTTAAAGATATTTACGATACTTATCAGCATTATGTCGAGATGTTTTATGATTTCGTTAAGATTAACAACGAACTCAGAGATCTTGATTTCAAAAAGAATCTTGAAGCTAAAACCGATCTATGTGAAAAGGCCGAAAAACTGATAGACGAACCCAATGTGGTTAATGCATTTGCACAATTGCAGAAACTTCATGAAGAGTGGAAGGAGTTTGGCCCTGTAGAGAGAGAATTCAGAGAATCTATTTGGGAAAGATTTAAGGAGGCGACTTCTAAGATTAATAAAAAGCATCAGGCTTATTTTGAGGAAATTAAAGATGAACAGAAGGAGAATCTAACCGCTAAGAGGGCGATTTGTGAAGAAGCTGAGGCTATTGCTGCCGGTGAAATTACAGATTCTAATGGCTGGAATAAATCCTCTAAAGATCTTGAAAACCTTCAGAAAAAATGGAAAACCATAGGATTTGCTTCTAAAAAAGACAATCAGAAAATTTATGATCGTTTTAGAGCTGCCTGTGATTCTTTCTATAATAAAAAACGCGAATATTATTCTCAGTTTAAAGATCAGATGTCTCAAAATATGGATAAGAAGATATCTCTATGCGAGCAGGCAGAGGCCCTTAAGGAGAGCACTGACTGGAAAAAAACATCGGATCTTCTTATTGCTCTTCAGAAAGAATGGAAAGAGACCGGCCCTGTTTCACGTAAGAAATCGGAACAGATATGGAATCGTTTTCGCTCGGCCTGTGATTATTTTTTCGATAATAAAGATAAAAATTTCGGCGGGGTGGATCCTCAATATGTAGATAACCTCATGAAGAAGCGTTCTTTAATAGAGGAGATCAAGTCTTTCGCTACTTCTGGCGACAGAGAAGCTGATAATAACATACTGAAACAATTTTATGCGAGATGGAATGAAATCGGTTTTGTGCCATTCAAAGAGAAAGACACTATTCAGAACGAATTTCGCGCTGCAGTTGATGATAAATTTCCCGGTTCCTCTAAAGGAAGAAGGGTAGGAAGTCATCAATCCTCCGGGCGTAATCAAAGAAATATCGATCCCCTTCACGCCGAAAGAGAAAAGTTAATTCAAAAATTCCGCAAAAAAGAGAGTGAAATCGCTACTTATGAAAATAATATCGGCTTTTTCGCCAGTTCAAAAAATGCAGATGTTCTATTGAAGGGAGTTAACAAAAAGATAGAAGAGGCAAAGGCAGAATTAAAAGAGATAGAAGATAAAATTAAATCCATTGATAATCAGGTAGAAGAATAATGAAAAAAAATACTGTTATCGGTATCCTATTGATGGGGCTTATACTGATTGGTTTTAGCATTTATAATTCAAAACAGTTTAAGAAACAGCAAGAAATTCAGAGGGTACAAGATTCTATTGCTCTTGAGCGACAACTAAAATATGCAAACGAAATTGCAGCTATTAAGGCAGATAGCATAGCTGCTGCTGCTTCGCAAACTGATGTAAATCAGCCTAAAAGCCAATATTCGTACATTTATAAAGATTCACTTTTAGAATCTTCTCATAAATCGGAGGCAGAATATTTTACACTTGAAAACAGTAAAATAAAAGCACTTTTTACCACTCGTGGTGCCCAAGCGTATAAAGTCCAGATTAAGAACTATTATACTTATGATAGTCTTGACCTGATTCTTATGAAAGAGGATGCAAGTCATTTCGGTATTCAGTTCTATACCTCTCAGATGCTTGATACCAAGAATTTCACATTTAAAAAAGTCGAGAATACAGATTCGACTTTAAAAATGAGACTCTATTTTTCTGATAATGCATATATAGAACACTCATATTTTCTTGCAGCAGAGAGTTATATGATTGACTTTAAACTCAATATGGTCAATATGCAGTCATTTATCCCCAAATCTGTAACTCATCTCGATTTGTCATGGGATATGAATGTCCCTCGACTTGAAAAAGGGTATGATAATGAAAAAAATTATTCGGCAGTCGATTATAAATATCCCAATGATAAAGAGATAGAGAATTTAGGACAAAGAAAGGATTCTGGTAAGAAAAATATTACGACTAAGCTTTCGTGGTTTGCATATCAGCAGCAGTTCTTCTCCGCAATTTTACTTGCCGATAACTGCTTCACATCGGGCGATCTTTCATTTTCTGTTTTTCCGGAAAACGATTCTTCTTCCAATTTGATGGCTTGTTCTTCCAAAATGCAATTTGAATACTCAGGCGGAGACAATGTTTCGATTCCATTCAAATTTTATTATGGCCCTAATTTATACAAAACGCTCAAAAGCTATGATTACGGGTTTGAAAAAATAGTTCCTTTAGGAGGTTGGCTGATAAGATGGATTAATAGACTTGTGATTATCCCTGTCTTTGACCTGTTCAGTAAGTTCATAGCCAGTTATGGAATTATTATTTTATTGATGACAATCCTTTTAAAACTTGTTATCTCTCCTCTGACTATAAAATCTTATATGTCTTCGGCCAAGATGAGAGTTCTAAAACCCGAAATCGATAAGATTAATGCTAAATATCCAAAGCAGGAAGATGCGATGAAAAAGCAGCAGGAGACGATGGATTTGTATAAAAAAAGCGGTGTAAGTATGTTTGGAGGATGTCTTCCTATGTTATTACAGTTTCCTTTACTATTTGCGATGTTTAGATTTTTCCCTGCATCAT
Organism: uncultured Muribaculaceae bacterium; assembly: GCA_964611185.1. GTDB lineage: Bacteria > Bacteroidota > Bacteroidia > Bacteroidales > UBA932 > CAAGNP01. The sequence goes on from CAZSXE010000001.1 coordinate 98,308, forward strand.
TCGAGCTTCGTCAGCAAGGTTTTCTCTGGGTTCAGGATCTAAGTACATACGATTCTATTCTCGATCTTCCATTCAGAATTCCTCTTTACGGCGATCATATCAGTCTTTTTGCTATCCTTTCCTCCCTGACAATGTTCGTATATTCGAGGATGACATATAAAGATATGGGGAGCAGCCAGCAGATGGCCGGAATGAAGTTTATGACACTTTATTTTATGCCGATATTTATGCTTTTCATCTGTAATAACCTCTCAAGTGCTCTTTGTTATTATTATTTCCTTTCAAATATATTTATGATGCTTCAGACTTGGATTATCCGTAAATATTTTGTGGATGAAGAAAAAATATTTGCAAAACTTAAAGAGAATTCAGCTAAAGCCAAAACCAAGCCCAAATCCAAATTTCAACAAAGATTAGAAGCAGCAGCCAAGGCGCAGCAAGAGGCTATGAGACAGCAGCAAAAAAGAAGATAATGAGTATAAAAGATAATATTATCACAATTAATAAAGAACTGCCGTCAGCTACAACGCTGGTGGCAGTTTCAAAATTTAAACCATTAGAGGCGATACGGGAGGCATACGATGCAGGTCAGAGAATTTTCGGAGAGAGTCGTCCTCAAGAACTCAAAATGAAAGCTGAAGCTCTTCCAAAAGATATTAAATGGCATTTTATAGGTCATTTGCAGAGCAATAAAATTAAAATGGTAGTTCCTTATGTATCCCTCATTCATTCCATTGATTCTGAGAAACTTCTTTTTGAAATAGATAATTATTGCATAAATAATTCTATGAAAGCAGAGGTATTGCTTGAAATGCATATAGCCAAAGAGGAGACAAAGCAGGGGTTTTCTCTTGATCAGATGTTAACTCTTTTTGATGATCTTTTTTTTGGTAACAAATCTCTCTCGTGTGTCACCATTCGCGGATTGATGGCTATGGCCACATTTACAGATGACGAGGTGGAAATAAGAGAGGAGTTTGCTTCACTGATTGATTCCAAAAAGGATATTGACGAAAGGCACTATCCATTTTTAGATAATTTTAATCAACTCTCATTCGGCATGACTAATGATTATCGTATTGCTGCTGAGATGGGTAGTACAATGGTGAGAATAGGAACTGCGATATTTGGTGAGAGATAATTAAACATCTATCTCAGTTTCAAATACAAATGTAGCGGGTCCTGTAAGATAGACCTCTGTCAAGTTTGGTAAAAATTCTACTGAAAGATGATCTTTCAATGTCCTTATTTCATATTTTATCTTTCCATCCTCCGTTTCATGGCAGCATCTTCTATTATCTACATATGCGGCCACTGCAGAGGCCGTAGCACCTGTTCCGCAGGCATAAGTCTCTTCTTCCACCCCTTTTTCAAATGTTCTGACGAACAATCCATCAGAATTTGTCTCTACAAAGTTAACATTGGTTCCATTCGGAAAATCTTTATGATGTCTCCAGTATTTGCCTTGGGCAGCTACATCGAAGTGATTCAAATTGTCTGTAAATATTACCAAATGCTCTACTCCCGTATCCACATAATATGATGATTCTGAGTACTTTCGCAAGGTATCTATATCTTTTATTTTAACCCTTATTATAGATTTTTTAGGAGAATAATCTATCACGAAAGCGGTGTGCAGACCATCCGAGGCCTCGAATCTGAATGAATTGAAACCTACTCTTGCCGCAAAGGCTACGAGGCAGCGAGCTCCGTTGCCACACATTGTCCCCTGAAAACCATCGGAATTGTAGAAAACCATTTTGAAATCATTCTCAGCTGAACTACTTTTACAGAGGAGCATCAAGCCATCCGCTCCTATACCGTATCGTCTGTCGCAAAGAAAGCGAATCTGTCTGTCGCTTAGAGATATGTTTCCGTTTCTGTTGTCGATAATGATGAAATCATTTCCGGCACCTTGATATTTATAAGCTCTCATTACTTAGTTCTTTAATCATTGCTTGAGCTACTCTTAACGAAGCTCCCTCTCCGGAGAGAGATTTCCTAATTTCTGAGTAAGATTCTTTGATCTTTGATACATACTCTGTATCGTTAAGTAATTTGTTCATTTCCGAAACAATATTTTCAGTATTACATTCATTCTGAAGAAACTCTTTGAAAGCAAGTCTGTCGATAATGAGATTACCTAAGGAGACATATTTCACCTTTACAAAATGTTTTGCAATGCAATATGAAACAGGATTTCCTCCGTAGCAAACCATCTGTGGTGTGCCGATAATTGCAGCTTCCAAGCTTGCTGTCCCTGATGCGATTATTGCAGCATCTGCTTGCTTAAGTATGGAATAAGTATCTGATATAATGGGTTTTATATTTGTTCCTGATATATATTTATCATAATATGACAAATCAATGGAGGGAGCAGCTGCAAGAATGTATTGGTAATCTCCTTTTATTTGATTAATCGCACTAACAAAACGAGGAAGGAGCCAGTCAATCTCACTTTTTCTACTTCCTGCAAGAATAGCTATAATCTTTTTATCCAAAAGAGAGTGTCTGTCAAGAAATTCGTCTCTTCTCTCCTTCATACATTTGTTCTGGGCAATACTATCCATAAGGGGATTACCTTCATATATAGTATCGATATTGTGCTTTTTGAAATATTCAATTTCAAACGGGAAAATGATAAAGAGTTTATCTATGTCTCTCTTTAGATATTTTATTCTGTTTTCTTTCCAAGCCCACACCTTTGGTGATATGTAGTAGAATACTTTTATTCCCCGTTTTTTTGCATATTTTGCGATTTTAAGATTAAAGCCGGGGTAATCAATAAGAATCAAGACATCAGGACTATACCTTATTATATCTTTTTTGCAAAAATTGAGATTTGAAGAAATTTTACCGAGCTTACCAAGTACTTCGACAAATCCCATAACAGCAGTATCTTTATAATGTCTCACGAGAGTACCGCTTACAGAGGACATTAAATCTCCTCCCCAAAAGCGAAAATCACTATCGGGGTCAGCCTGCTTTAATCCTTTCATCAGATTGGATCCGTGAAGGTCTCCGGAAGCCTCTCCTGCAATTATATAGTATTTCATTATTTAATATTCCATTTATCACGAAGAAGATTAATCTCTTCATAATCAGTGATGTCTATTTTGTGTGGAACTATAGTGACATAACCATCCGAATTAAGAATGTGATCTCCGATACTCTCTTCCTTTTCCAAATTTTCAAATAGACCGGTCATAAAGTAATACTTTTTATTCTCCTCATCTATATGTGTCTCATATTCTTTAATCCATCTGCCTGCCCCTCTTCGAGCCATTCTTATCCCTTTAATCTCATCAGGAGGGAGATTAGGAAAATTAACATTCAGATATATACCCTTAGATGGAGCAGTTTTGAAATATTTATCAAGAATGACGGAACCGTACTTTTCTACAACGGAGAAATCGGGATTTTCATCGTGTGTGCAGATTGAAAATCCGATTGAAGGTATGTCGTAAAGTGTCCCCTCTATACAAGCGCCGAGGGTGCCGGAGTAAAGGGATGCAACGGATGCATTGGAACCGTGATTTATTCCGGAAATCAGTAAGTCCGGATGGCTGTCGGTGAAAAAAACATTCATTGCTAGCTTAACGCAATCAACAGGGGTGCCTGAGAAAGAGTATATGCTCAATCCATCCTCTTTTAATATTGTATTTAGATACATTGGTACGGCCAGGGATAAGGATGCAGATTTTCCTGATTGAGGCTCCGATGGTGCAACAACGGTAACATTGCCGTAGGCTTGCATCATTTTTGCAAGGAAAATAACACCTTTGGAATGTACGCTATCATCATTTGTAATTAGTATTTCTCTTTTTTTCATTATGTTAAAAAATTCTTGTGCAAAGATAGCTTTTTTTAGTGCTAAAATTTATACATTTGCACGATTTATGTAGTAACTTTCTGCTGATGTAAATGGAATGTTTAATTTTTAAATATAATAAAATGAGTAAAGTAAAAGTAGGTATCAATGGTTTTGGCCGAATCGGCCGTTTGGTTTTCAGAGCAGCACAAGGAAGGGACGATATTCAAATCGTCGGAATTAACGATCTTATCGATGTTGATTACATGGCATATATGCTTCGTTACGATTCTGCACATGGTCAGTTTAAAGGGACCGTTGAAGTTAAAGATGGCAAACTTGTGGTAAATGGCAATTCTATCAGAGTAACTTCAGAAAAGAATCCTGCCGATTTGAAATGGAATGAAATAGGTGCAGAGTATGTTGTTGAATCTACCGGTCTTTTCCTTACCAAAGAAAAAGCTCAGGCTCATATCGATGCAGGTGCTAAGCGTGTTATTATGTCTGCTCCCTCGAAAGACGATACCCCAATGTTCGTTTTCGGTGTCAACAATAAAAAATATGCCGGAGAAGCTATTGTTTCAAACGCTTCTTGCACTACTAACTGTCTTGCTCCCATTGTAAAAGTATTAAATGAGAATTTCGGTCTTGTTGAAGGTCTTATGACCACAGTTCATGCTACTACAGCTACTCAAAAGACCGTTGACGGCCCTTCTGCAAAGGATTGGAGAGGTGGTCGTGCGGCTGGTGCCAATATTATACCATCATCAACCGGAGCAGCGAAAGCAGTAGGTAAGGTTATTCCTGAAATGAATGGAAAGCTTACCGGTATGTCATTCAGAGTACCTACTATCGATGTTTCTGTTGTTGACTTAACTTGCCGCTTGGAAAAAGCTTGCACTTATGATGATGTAAAGAACGCAATGAAAAAAGCCTCTGAGGGTGAATTGAAAGGCATTCTCGGTTATACTGAAGATGCTGTGGTATCAAGTGATTTCCTTACCGATTCCCGTACTTCCATCTTCGATGCAGCGGCCGGGATACAGCTTAACGAACATTTTGTTAAAGTAGTTTCATGGTATGACAATGAATGGGGCTATTCCAATAAAGTTCTTGAAATGATCAAATACATGAGCACCGTTAAATAATCATCTCAAATATTTGTTTTAAAATGGAGTTGCGCGATAAGTAACTCCATTTTTTATATCTTTGCAGAATGAAAATTAAACGCTTAGGTATTGAAAAGAAAGTTCTTCTCGGTTCGGTGGTAATAGGTCTTGTGCTTTTTATCACCGGTCTGCTTGCCTATTTTGAGTTTGGGCGGATGAGTAAATATGTTTATACCCTCATAGCCGATAATATCGCAAGTGTAAATACCTCACGGTATCTAATGAATATTAGCGAGGAATATAATGCCAATATCATGCAGAAGATAGCATCCGATCAGATTTATTCTTCACCCGAATTTCCTGTAGATGAAAAGTTTCTATACTATCTTGATGAGCTTGAAACGCATTTTACATCTGACAAGGAAAAATGTATGGCAGACTCGATCAGGTACTCCTATATCGCCTATATGCATGTGGTCCAGGAAGTGGATGAGATATGGCTCAATGATTATTCAAAGCGAAATGACTGGTATTTCGACAGACTTGGTGTGGTATATGAAAAATTAAAAGGTTATATTCAAAAACTGACTATAATATCTCAAGAGGCACTTGCCGATAATTATTATAATCTAAATGATAGTTTTTATCGTTCTATTACACCAATAATAGTGTCGATGTCGGCTGGTATCATTCTGGTCGTGCTTTTTAACTATTTTATCAATCTTTTTGTCTTGTCACCTCTTATTAAAATCAATAAAGGGTTGGATAAATATAAAAATTACAATAAATCGTACGATGTTGGTTTTGATTATGGCGGTGATCAGATGCAAGAGTTGAACCAGAATATTAAAGATATAGTAGAAGAAAACAGATCTCTTAAGAAGAAATGAATATCAAACTTATATCACGGTATGTCGGTATAGCGCTCATATTCAACGCTGCATTTATGCTTTTATCTGCTGTCGTATCGCTATTTAATGGGCTTGATTCCTCATTTTCATCTCTGATTATTAGTTTTTTTATTACTTTCTTAATAGGCGTTTTTCCTGTAATTTTCGTTAGAAATTCAGATGCTATTAATATCTCAGACGGGTTTGCTATTACTATATTTTCGTGGTTGCTTTCGTGTCTTTTCGGAATGCTCCCTTATGTGATGTGGGGAGGAGAATTTTCCCTTATTAATTCGTTCTTTGAGTCTGTTTCCGGCTATACAACCACAGGAGCTACAATTTTGACCGATGTAGAGGCATTGCCCAAAGGGCTTCTCTTTTGGAGATCATCGACTCATTTTATCGGAGGAATTGGAGTTGTTATTTTTATGCTTCTGGTACTTCCGGCAATGAGTACTTTCCGTATAAGAATGTCTAAAATGGAGATATCTTCTCTTTCGAGAGAAAATTATAAATATAAGACAAAGGAAACCGTTAAAATTATCTCTACTATCTATCTCGGAATCACGGCTTTATCATTTATTTTTTTAATTATTGCAGGGATGAAGCCGTTTGATGCGATTAATCACGCTTTCAGCATCGTCTCGACTGGAGGATTTAGCACGAAAAATGAATCAATATTGTCTTTCCATTCATTGCCGATTGAGTTAGTGGCTATGATTTTTATGCTCTTGTCCGGTTTGCATTTTGGTCTTTTGTATTCTACTTTTATTAAAAAATCTTCAAAACTCTTCAAATCTCCGATTACTCGGTATTTTTTAGGCTTTGTTCTGTTGTCTTCTATCTTAGTGGCAGCGAATATTAAAATATCAGGGAATGTGGATTCATGGTGGATGGCATTTAGAGAAGCTTTCTTTCAGGTAATATCAATTAGTACCACTACCGGATTTGCTACCACTGACACCTCTATTTGGCCCTCTTTTTCTATTTGCATATTAGTTTTCCTCTCTTTTCAGGCTGCTTGTTCAGGTTCTACTACAGGTGGAGTGAAGGCCGATAGAGTGTGGATCTTTATGCAGACAGTAAAAACTCAAATTAAGAAAATAATTCATCCCAATGCAGTTATTCCCACTAAAGTAGGAGATCATATAATTTTACCGGAGGTATCACATTTGGTTACAATGTATATATCATTATATACTTTTATTGTGATTTTAGTGACGATACTCTTGTCTGCGACCGGTCTTGGATTTACCGAATCTATCACTACCTCAGTGTCATTAATGGGAAATGTTGGTCCCTCGTTCGGTGAGGGATGCGGTTCTCTCGGAAATTTCGGTTTTTTCTCAGGTTTTGCAAAATTCATTCTCTCCATAGAAATGCTATTAGGGCGTTTGGAAATCTATCCTTTGTTTATGATATTTGTTTTATTCAAAAGAAGATAACCAATGTCTCAATCCGATTATTTCTATAATAAAATTTTAAATCATTTTTCTATGGAACCCTCAGAGTGTCAGTTGTCACTCTTTAGGGTATTGTCTGATTTTACAGTACAAACGCACGAATGTGATATTATGGTTGTTAATGGCTATGCCGGAACAGGTAAAACCTCTGCAATAGCATCGTATGTGAGGACTTTAAAAGAGTTCAATATTTCTTTTGTTCTTCTTGCTCCCACTGGAAGGTCGGCAAAAGTGCTTGCCAATTACACTTCGGAACATTCATATACTATTCATAAACAAATATACCGGCAGAAATCCGCTATTGATGTCTCTTCTGTATTCAGTCTCGACTACAATAAGATGCATGATACTTATTTCATAGTGGATGAAGCATCTCTTATATCTACAGAATCTGCAAATTCTATATTCGGTACCGGAAATCTATTAGCAGATCTGATTCAATATGTGAGGGACGGCAGTGATAATAAACTGATAATAGTGGGTGATAAAGCTCAACTACCACCCATCTCGCTTGATTTAAGTCCAGCTTTAGACAAGGAATATATGTCTATTTTCGGAAAAGTGATCTTTTCCGAGCTCTCTTCGGTGGTTCGTCAAGCAGAGACTTCAGATATACTCTTTGATGCCACTATTCTTCGCAAAATGATTGAAGATTACAAACCCGGTTCATTTCCCGTAATGAAAGCAATAGAGGATGGGGAGGTGGAGAGAATCTCAGGTGGAGATTTGATTGAAAAAATCGGGGATGCGATAGATCGTTACGGGATCGATGAAACAGTAGTGCTTTGCCGCTCAAATAAGCGGGCAAACAGATATAATGCCGGTATTCGTTCATCTGTACTTTATAGAGAAGAGCAGCTCAACAGAGGTGATAAGATAATGGTTGTTAAAAACTGTTATCAGTTTGTGGAGGGGAAAGAGGAACTTGATTTTATTGCCAACGGCGATGTAGCAGAATTAGTAAGAATCAGAAGGTATGAAGAGAGGTACGGACTCCATTTTGCCGAAGCGACTTTGATGTTTCCTGATTATAATAACATTGAAATCAACGCTGAAATAATTCTTGATACACTTCAAAGTGAATCTGCCTCACTTACTTCGCAGCAACAAAAAACATTGTATGAAGAGGTACTTGCCGATTATGAATCCATTCCTGAAAAGAAAAAAAGATTAAAAGCAGTGCGTGAAGATAAATACTATAATGCGCTCCAGATTAAATATGCTACGGCCATCACTTGTCACAAATCACAGGGTGGACAATGGAATTGTGTCTTTATAGACAATCCTTTTTGGCACGATATTATCTCACTTGACGACTTAAAATGGCTCTATACTGCAATCACAAGGGGTGTTAAAAAAGTCTATCTAATTAATTTTAAAGATGATTTATTTAGATAGGAGAGGGGTGAGAGGTTGAGTACATATCAATATTTTCTCTTTCGTCTGGAGGGTACAACCGAAAATATGGTATGAATCTCCCTCTGAAATTTTAAGTGTTTTCGCAAGAGTAGATGATGATTGAGGAAATCCTTTGGATGATACTGATGCTTTAGGATATTTGGTATGGAGCATTTTTGCAGTTTGGCGGTTATAGTCAAATATATCTAAAATCTTGTAGGTCTTTCCGGGAAAATTATCAATACATATATCGCTTAAATACAGATGAGAACTTACTGAGAGTTTGAATACATTGTAAAGTGATGATATTAATTTAAATGCACCGCTTTTAAGTATGGATTTATGGGGCTCATATAGATACTTCATATTATGGATCTCCTTTCGTGAAATGAAAATCGGTTCTGCTTCTTTCTCCTGCGGTATATGAAATTTAAATATACTCTCTTCACCATGAGAAATATTTACAGCAATAATAAGCGGATCGCTTTCATTTACATTTTTATCGAGAAGAAAAAGTAATTCTTTACATTCATTGTTAACAGATATAATATGCACTTCTGTGGTTTCGGGCAGTAGTCCGAGAGTAAAAGAAATATCTGCCATCGGGGAGATTTTAATGAGAATCCTGTTCGATAATGTGAATAAAGACTCTTTTAGCTCAAAAAAATCGGGTTCACAATCTTTTATTGAATATAATTTTTCTCCTGTCTTTCCTCTTCTTGCCGGATCAAGGAAAACTAAATTAAATTTCTTATTAATCTTATTTTCAATGTATGAAACATCTATGTTAGCGGTAATAACATTTATGTTATCTGCCTTTAGAACCATAAAATTACTTTTTGCAGCAGACGATAGAGAAGAATTTCTCTCATAATACCATACCTGCTTGGATTTTAAAGAATAAGCCCATGTATCCATTCCCAATCCTCCTGTTAAATCGGCAACAGTGTCGGATTCAGAGACGAACCGTTGTTTATATAAGGCAGTGAGTTCACTGCTGCATTGCTCTATTGAGAGTGGAAATGGAAATATTAAAGAAGGATATTTGTACCATGAGGGAATTTTATATTTAATTTTATTTCTCGCATTTATGCAATTAACAGCAAGAGAAACATCTATCCCTGGGAAACGGGACGAACTGAGCAAAAGCGCGGCAGTATCGTCATTTTCATGTTCGAGAATGAATTGAATAAATGTTTTTTCGTCTATCATATTACAAAGATAATCTATTACTTTGTTTCTAATTTGCAATTTGCTAAATTCGCATAATTAAATAATACACAATGGAAAGAGATTATAAAAAAGTAGCTGCTTCTTGGTTGAGCGACAGCTACGATATGGAAACAAGACAAAAAGTGAACATTATGCTTCATAATGGCGATCCTAAAGAGCTTGAAGACTCTTTTTATCGAAATTTGGAGTTCGGAACCGGTGGGCTAAGGGGCATAATGGGGGTAGGTACCAACAGAATGAATAAATATACTGTGGGTATGGCTACACAAGGTTTGGCGAATTATTTGAAGAAATGCCACCCGGGAGATGATAACATTAAAGTAGCCATATCGTACGACTCAAGAAATAATAGTCGTTACTTCGCAAAAATCACGGCAGAAGTGTTTGCAGCCAATGATTTCCATGTCTATTTGTTCGAAAATCTAAGACCTACTCCTGAGCTTAGTTTCGCTATAAGAGAATTAAAATGTCAAGCTGGTGTGATGATTACTGCATCTCATAATCCCAAGGAGTACAATGGTTATAAGGCTTATTGGGAGGATGGTGCGCAGATCACATCGCCTCATGATGAAAATATCATTGATGAAGTATCAAAAATTACAGACCCATCACTGGTTAAATTCGGTGATGGCTCTCCATACAATATTACCTTAATCGGAAATAATATTGATACAAAGTATCTTGATTCGATACTCTCGCTCACCCTTTCTCCAGAATCGGTGATGCGACATTCCGATATGAAGATTGTTTATACACCTCTTCATGGAACAGGTGTCAGGATTGTACCCAAGGCCCTTCATCAGATGGGTTTCACCAATATTATTACTGTAAGTGAACAAGAAATAAGCGATGGAGATTTCCCTACGATTATTTCCCCCAATCCGGAGGAGCCTTCGGCAATGAAGATGGGTGTGGCTCTTGCAGAAAAGACAGGTGCTGATTTGGTTATGGCTACCGACCCCGATGCAGACAGAATGGGTATTGCCGTAAGGAATAATAGCGGAGAAATGGTACTTCTAAATGGCAATCAGACTGCCTCTATTCTTATGTACTACATATTGACAAGGTGGAAGGAACTCGGAAAATTAAATAAAAATACATATACCGTCAAGACAATAGTAACCACCGAGCTTTTGAAAGCAATTTCAGATAAATTCGGTGTAGAAATATATGATGTTCTCACCGGTTTTAAATATATAGCACAAATAGTTCGTGAAAATGAAGGTAAAAAAACATTTATTTGCGGTGGAGAGGAGAGCTACGGTTTTAATCTCGGCGAGTTTGTAAGAGATAAGGATGCAGTGATAGCCTGTTCCATGATTGCAGAATGTGCCGCATGGGCTTCTGATAAAGGGTTGTCACTTTTTCAGCTGCTAAATTCTATTTATGATGAGTTTGGGCTATACAAGGAAAAACTTGTTTCTGTGACCAAGAAAGGGAAAGACGGGGCAGAGATGATAGCTGCGCTGATGATGCAATATAGAAATAATCCTCCGAAAGAACTTGCCGGTTCAAAAGTTAATAAAATAATCGATTACGACAGACCGGAAACGACCGGTTTCCCTAAGTCCAATGTCTTAAGATTTTTCGCAGAGGACGGAGCGGTAGTATCGATAAGACCATCGGGAACCGAACCGAAAATAAAGTACTATTTCGGAGTAAAAGGTGAAAATGCTGATGAGCACCTTAATGACTTGATTAAGCAGTTTTCTTAGTTAGAAATGAAATTAAGTTCGCTGCAATATTCCAAATAATATACAGCAAAAATATATACATAACTATTCCGGACCATTCGATATTTAATGCAAATAATACAACGATGGTCAGGATAGTTATTGCTATGAAAGAAAAAGCAGTTTTATTCTCTTCCCATCGAAAATTTTGAAATTTCAGGGAAAAAAAACGCAATTCGCTTATGAGAAGAAATGAAAGCAAAACAGAGAAAATGGGAAGTATGTAGCTGTTTTGCAGTATGTTACTAAGATGAGTACTATATGTACAATAGTGCATTAATGCTCCTACAAGGAGGGCACAGGCGGGGGTGGGAAGTCCTATGAAACTGTGGCTTTGGCGCGTGTCGATATTAAATTTGGCGAGGCGAAGAACTGAAAATACAGCAATGATTAACGGGACATAAGTAAGGGTGGGGATAACCCCTTGAATTGTCTGCATATAGTTATAAAGAAAAAGGGAAGGAGCAAGACCGAAACTGACAGTATCACACAGTGAGTCGAGCTCCTTTCCTATATCGGAGTAGGCTTTTAGTCCCCTTGCGGCAAATCCGTCTAAAAAATCAAACACAGAAGCAGCTATCATAAACAGAAAAGCATTCCTAAAATCGTTGCCGAAGGAGAGAATAATGGATATTGCTCCCGAAACAAGATTAAGGCATGTTATGGTATTGGGAATGTGTTTGATAATTTTCATAAGATTATTTTATGCCGAGTTTGTTTTTTATCTCTTTGGGAAGAGATTTTTTATTCACAAGAATGCTGATGGTTTTAGCTCTTACATAACTCTCTGACATATTGTGATATCCTGTACCATTTCGATCAGTTCCCCAAGAATTTTTGGTTCTGTAATAGATGTTTCCATTTTGATCTTTGACGATACCTGTTATATGTTCAAGATGGTCATCTGTGGATGTAAATGCCTCGAACCATTCCTGTCTAAGTTCTTGAGAAACAGGAATTTCACTGATTATGGTATCGCTTTTGGCAATGTCTGCTCTTGTTAAATTTTTATCTTGAGGAATAATACAGAGTTCTTTTGAAAAAACATAACCTTGTTCGCTGCAATCTCCGTCCCAAGCAACAGTGTAGCCATTTTTAAGGGCATTGTCAATAACAAGCATAAATTCGTCGAGAGGAAGGTTGTAGAGAGTGGCGTGATCCCAGTTATCGGGAATTTCGAGTGGAACTTTTTCATAAAAAGGATGATGAGAGAAACTCGTCAGCTCGATATAATCGTTCATATCAAGAGCTAAATATGCCTTGAAAGAGAGGGGAGTATATTCTTTACCTCCATACATAAATTTTGTCGGACATGGGCCTAAATAGATGTCAAAAAGTGCATCTTGAAGTTTATAATACTCAGGCGATCTCTTTTTTAGCCCCACAGTGACATCGGCAATGGCTTTTACAAATTTTCCAAGCTCGCTATGGTCATGATGGTCGTATCCGTAATTAATCCCGCTATATGCCACTTCCGGTACTATGCCATATTTATCCATTATTTTAATGGCATTATGACATATACTTCCGGGCCACAAATTTCCTTTTCCTTCTCTTAGGTAATTATCTTGTATCCTCTCATAATAATTATTGCGGACAGTGAACATTTCTGAAAGATCAAATTCTCCTTTGCCCATTCTGATAAGCTCTGCTTCAATGAATGAAGTGGTGGCAAAGCACCAGCAGGTACCTGTATTTGCCTGATTTTTAACAGGAGTTACGGGAGATTCGCATATAGTAGTGAAAGTGTATTGTGCGCTGGCACAGATACTTATAGCAGTAGCAGCAATAATAGAAACGATGTGTCTTATTTTCATTTTACTTATAGTTAAAGACCTAATTTAATACGGATTTCCTGAGGAATAGCATTTTTATTAACCATGAAATCAGTCGTTTTGAATCTCACGAAAGCCTCTGACACATACCATATTCCTTTATATTCGCCAGCTTCTCCCCATGAATTCTTCACAATATAATATTTAGTACCATTCTGGTCTTTGGCTATGCCATATATGTGCATTCCATGGTCATCGGTAGTTTTATAGTTATCAAATTCTTCCTGACGCATCTCCTGTGTGATTACTTTTTCAGGTCCGGGAGTAGCTACCTTTTTTTCATCCGGTGCATTTTTACCAATCCATTTTGCCTGATCACTTCCTGCTTCTTTTGCTATTTTCTCTTCGTCAGGGATAATGCCGATACCGTCACGGGTGAATCCTTTTTCACTTACATCCGATGCCCAAGCGATTGTGTAGCCATTTTTCAATGCATTATCAAAAATTGAAATCATATCGTCAATAGGGACATTATATGCTTCCTCCCAACGCCAGTTATCAGGTACTTCTACAATCATTTTTTCATAGAAAGGATGGTGCGTAAATGAGGTGAGATCTACATAATCATCGAGATTTATCCCTAACGAATTCATATATGTTTTGGGTGTGTATTCTTTTCCATCAAAGGTGAATTTTTCGGGTATAACGCCAAGATACGCATCGAGGATGCCCTGGAAGCCTTTTTTCCATGCTTTGGAAAGGCGGCGGTTAGGATTTTTAACAATGGTATTTACATAAGCATCAGTGAGTGCGTCAAGCTCTCCGTGAATATGCTTTTCTTCTCCATAATTAAGACCTGTCATCTCGCAGTTTGGAACCATTCCATATTGTTTCATTACTGTAAGTGCGTCACCGAATGAGCTTCCTCCTCCGAAATTGAGGGCGCCGTGAAGTCTTACGAATTTATCTGCTTTGTCAGCGTAAGCGTGTGATACAATGAACATTTCGGATAAATCGAGATTCTGCTTGTAACCAGCTTTTAATATTTCTGATTCAAAGAATGATAGAGATGAAAACACCCAGCATGTACCTGAGCTGCTTTGATTTTTAATGGAAGTAACGGGATTTTCGAGAATTGTCTCAAATTTGTATCCTTCCGGTTCTTTTTGTTCTTTTGCTTTTTTCTTTTGAGCAAAAGCACCTGTTGTTATCAATAAACAGGCGGATGAAAGTAGTAATAATGATTTGATATTCATAATGTATAATTATTTGTTTATGGTATATTCATGAATTTATGTGTCTGAAGGGAAATATTCCATTCGGGATGCTCCTTTACATAGTCGATTATTAGTGGAAGCATCTTTCTGCTTTGGCTCCACTCGGGCTGGAGGTAAAGAATGCAGTTTTTAGATACTCTACCTTTGTTAAATTCAGCCCACGCGAAATCTGAAGAGTCGTAGATAATCACTTTTAGCTCAGATGCCATCTGATAGAGCTCTTCCCGCGGTGGTTGCTTTTTCTTCGGAGAAAGGCATATCCAGTCATAGGAACCGCTAAAGGGCTGAGAGCCAGATGTCTCAAGAAATATTTCGAGATTATTCTTTTTGAGAAGAGTACATATAGGATCAAGCGGGTATTTGAGAGGCTCTCCACCTGTAATAACAATGGATTTTGCGGGGTAGGAGAGTGCCTGGGATACTATTTTTTCGATTTCTACAGGGGGAAATAATCGGGGATTCCATGTCTCCTTGGCATCACACCAGCTACATCCCACATCACACCCTCCCAATCTTATGAAATAGGCAGCTTTACCTGTATTTCTTCCTTCTCCCTGAATGGTGTAAAAGCTCTCCACAAGGGGGAGAAGTCTGCCACCACGAAGCTCTGAAATGGGATTGTCATAATTATTCATAGCAACAAAGGTAATAAAAAGAGATCATTATTCCACTGTCATTTTGGCATTTTTTACAATTGGCAGATATTTTGATAATTATGAATTATTATTAAAAACGAACTATTATAATTTGAATAAAGGAGATATTATATATGACAAACGAAAACAAAGAATTATTAAACAGATTTGCCATTAACCTCAATGAAAGGGCGAAGGAAGGCAAACTTGATCCAGTGATCGGGCGTGACGAAGAGATAAGAAGGGTTCTTCAAATTCTCAGCAGAAGGACAAAGAACAATCCTATTCTCGTAGGTGAACCGGGTGTAGGTAAGACTGCAATATCCGAAGGTATTGCGCAGCGTATTATAAATCAAGATGTTCCGGAGAATTTGAAATCTAAGGAGATATATTCTCTTGATATGGGTGCTCTCATAGCCGGTGCGAAATATCAGGGCGAATTTGAAGAGAGGCTGAAGGGGGTAGTAAAAGCAGTGGTTGAAAGCGAGGGTGAAATCATATTGTTTATTGATGAAATTCACACATTGGTGGGTGCCGGTCGCTCCTCCGGAGCAATGGATGCCGCCAATATTTTGAAACCTGCCTTGGCCAGAGGAGAGCTTCGCGCAATAGGTTCTACTACTCTTGATGAGTACCGCAAATATTTCGAGGAAGATAAGGCATTGGAACGAAGATTCCAGATGGTGCTCGTAGATGAACCCACCCCTGCAGAATCTATTTCGATTCTTCGAGGATTGAAAGAGAAGTATGAAAATCACCATAAAGTGCATATTGATGATGATGCTATTATCACTGCTGTGGATTTGTCTCACAGGTATATTACCAATAGATTTTTGCCTGACAAGGCCATAGACCTTATCGATGAAGCGGCTTCAAAACTTCGTCTTGAGATGAATTCAGTCCCTGATTCTATTGATGAACTTAACAGAAAAATCAGACAGTTGGAGATAGAGAGGGAGGCTATTAAGAGGGAAGGGCACTCTCCTAAACTTGATGAGTTATCTATTGCTCTGAAAGAGGCTGAAGCTCAGTTGAAAGTGGCGGATGGAAAATGGAGAGAGGAGAAATCACTGTTGGAGAAGATTCAGAAAAAGCGTTCAGATATGGAGCAGTTTAAATATCAGGCGGAAGATGCTGAAAGACATGGAGATTACGGAAAGGTGGCTGAAATTCGTTATGGGAAGATGACTTCTACACAAAAAGAAATTGATGCTTTAATGAAGCAGAAAGCAGCCAACCCAAACAATATGATAAACGAATCTGTAAATTCGGAAGATATTGCAGAGATAGTTTCAAAATGGACCGGTATTCCTGTGAACAGAATGCTTGAGAGTGAAAAAACCAAATTACTTCACATTGAAGATCTTCTGCATAAAAGAGTAGTGGGGCAGGATGAGGCTGTAAAGGCGGTATCAGATGCTGTGAGAAGGAGCAGAGCAGGTCTTCAAAATGAAAAAAGGCCTATTGGTTCGTTTATGTTTCTCGGTACTACGGGAGTGGGCAAGACTGAACTTGCAAAGGCACTTGCGGAGATATTGTTCAACGATGAAAATATGATGACTCGTATAGATATGAGTGAATACCAAGAGAGACATTCTGTTTCAAGACTTGTGGGTGCGCCTCCGGGATATGTGGGATACGATGAAGGGGGGCAGCTGACTGAAGCAGTTAGGCGCAAACCATATTCTGTGATACTTCTTGATGAGATAGAGAAGGCGCATCCTGATGTTTTCAATATTTTACTTCAAGTGTTGGACGATGGTCGTCTGACTGATAATAAAGGAAGGACTGTCGATTTTAAGAATACTATATTAATTATGACTTCAAATATAGGATCCGATATTATTCAGGAATATATGCAAAAAATTACACCTGAAAATCGAAATTCGATAATGGATATGTGTAGAAAAGAGGTAATCAATATTCTAAAACAGAGTGTCAGACCGGAATTTTTGAATCGAATAGATGAGATAATAATGTTTGAACCACTCGATAAAGAGGCTATAAGAGGAATTTTGAAAATTCAGCTTGAGGATGTACGCAAAAAGATGGAAGAAAATGGAATTACCATTAAATTTTCTCAAGATTTTGTAGATTACTTGGCTCAGAAGGGATTTGATCCTGCTTATGGTGCTCGACCGATTAAAAGACTTTTACAAAGAGAATTAGTAAATATGCTTGCGACAGAGCTTTTAAAAGGGAATATTTCAAAAGATGATACTGTAAAGGTATCGATGCAAAATGGAGAAATACATATTTCAAAATAGAGCATTATTTGATGACTGTGGCGGGGGGTCCTCATCAGCAGAGCACTTTTGAGGTGTGTCTGTTCCAGCAAACTTAAACCGTAATTGCGTGCCCCTTTCCCCTTCAATGAGAATGGCATGAAGCGGGAATGGGGGTAGAGACTCATGAATCACAAAAGGGTTCTGGCAAACGCCGGAACCCTTTTGTGATTCGGAAGGGATTCGAACCCTTGACCCACAGCTTAGAAGGCTGTTGCTCTATCCAACTGAGCTACCGAACCATTCCGCTTAAAGCGGGTGCAAATATAAAGTTTTTTTTACAGTATCCAAAACAGATTTATAATATTCGCTGAGTGCGAATAGAATACTATTGGATATTTTAATCATTTTGTACCTCAGAAAATGTTCAAATCTGCGGTGCTGCGGGGAAGTCAACAGGGACTTCTGAGAGGTTGTTGATGTAATTTGTAAATGAAATTTTCGATATTATGGTTACCATATCTACAAGATGAGTATTGGTATAGCCCGAATCAAAAAAAGCTTTTTGAATATCGTCCGATACCTTACCGTGTCCCTTGACTGTAGCATAAACGAGATTGGCCAAAGCATTCAATTTTTTATCAAATCTGATCTCATTTTTCCTTATTTGAATGATTTCATCATCGGTATAACCTGCTTTTTTAGCAAGGCCTGTGTGGGCAGCGAGGCAGTATGCACATCCTCTTACTTGGCTGGTTACGAGATTAATAAGCTCTGTTTCTTTATCAGTAAACTCAGTTTTTGTTCTATTGAATACTAAATATCCTTTAAGGGCATTGGCTGATTGTCCGATAAAGGCAAATACATTTGGCAAAAAGCCCATTCCGTTTTTAACACCTTCCAAAGTCTTTTGGCTTTCAGGTGATAAGCTGCTGAATTGAGGTACTTGGTGTTTCATAACTCTTATTTTTATTGATTATAATGGAAAGAATTTCATAGTGTGAAATGAATATTTGTCAGAAATGTACGCAAACATATTAAACTTGTTTAAAAGCTCTACAAATCGAGTGCATATTGAAGTATCTTCGCTGCGCTGAGAGATGGAAAGGATAAATTCGTTTTTCCATGTAGTGGCAGCGATAGTGAAAGGAGTTATTGCCGCAGGCAAAACAGGGAAAAACTCTGTTATATATTGTCCCATGGATTCAGGCAGAGCAATGTGGCCCATATTGGTAATAATATAGGTATATGACCTAAGGGAAGAAATAATACTTTTATCCATAATGGCTATTTTTTCTTCAATGGTATTCGGCAAATTAGTTAATCTACTCATTCCCGTAGCTTGCCTTTGAGCCATACAGGCAAGAAATTCAGGTTTTGTTTGCTCTTTTAGCATTTTCTTTTGAGTAAGTAGCATTGTGGGAAAATCTTCTTGAAGAAAAATTTTACCATGAGCGAGAGCTGCTACCGCAATAAAGTAGCGAGTGGTTTCTGATGGAAAAAATGGACGAAGATTGACAGGGATAGAGGCAACAATAGGGTTGTCACCAATTTCTGACTTGTATTTTTCGTAAATGGCTTGACTGAAAAGAGGTTCTATAAAAGTAACCGGGGAACTTTGATATTTTTTAGTCACTCCGTAGAGTTTATTGAAAGGAATTCTAATTTCCACGATAGTGTCGGAAGGATCATTTTCAGTAGAAATATCAGGTACTTGAAAGGCTTCTGCAGGGGATTCATACCATGAGGGTATGGATCCTTTTATATTCATTATTTTTGAAATAGCGTTTTCACCCTCTCCGAAGCTGTAAGGTTGGTCAACAGTAAGAATAGTTCCATCATTTTTTACAGGAAAATTAGAGAGCTGTAAATATCTGAAAATTACAGATTTAATGAAAATAATAAAACCAGTGCCATCACCAAGGACATGAAGAAAATCAAATGTTATTCTTTTTCCGAAATATGAGACTAAAAACAAGTATCCGTTTGTCTCCTTACCGCCTATTGTTCGTACTGTATTTCCATCGTCGTGATAGACAGGGAACTCAGATGAAATAGCCTTGAGCGCATATTTGTTCTTCAGGCGTTCAATACCAACGGCCATTTGAGGAAATCGTTTTAATATTTCCTGCATAGTCTGATGAAGGATATCTCCATTAATTTTAAATGTCATAGTAACATTAAAGCGAGGTACGCATCCGCTACTAAGATGTGATCCATAAAAATATGATTCTCCCCCCGGGTCAATTACTAAATAATTGTCATTCATATTAAAAAAATTAATTGTTCTCTTTCTTCATCCTTCGAGCGAAAAATTCTATTCCCATAACAATGATAAAACCGACTATTACAAATATGATAGCTTCTAAAATATGTCCCGACGGGGCAGAAGGGCGAGAAACACCGTTTTCAAGAATATTCTGCCATGGCCAGACTTTAAGGAGAGATCCCACCATTATCCCTGCCAAAAGGCAAATAGTAAATGTGTAGAATTTTTTAAGGAGCCATGATAGAAAATGAGAAAAAGAAATAATACCTATTAAAGCGCCGCAGGCAAAAACAATAATGGGGGCAATATTAACATCGGCAATAGCTCCGAGCATATATTGGTATTTTCCGAGTATGAGAAGGATAAAACTACCTGAAATACCGGGCAAAATCATCGCGCAAATGGCAATAGCCCCGCAAAGGAAAATAAACCAAAGAGAATTAGTGGTCTCACTGGGCGAGAGCAAACAAATCGAAACACCTATGGCTACACCAATAATTAATGCCACGAAATCAATGAATCTCCACCCTTTAATATCTTTGAGAATAATGACAGCAGAAGATATAATCAATCCAAAAAAGAATGACCAAAGTGGAATAGGGTGATACTCCATGAGGTATGTCATTAATTTAGCTAACGAAAAGAAACTAATCAATATTCCAAGCACCAAAGATATTAGAAATGTTCCGTTGATTTTTATCCAAAATTGTTTAATTTTTCCTGTAAACAAAAGCTTCAAAGCAGACAAATCAACAGATTTAATGGAATTGATTAATTCGGAGTAAATGCCTGTTAAAAAAGCAATTGTACCTCCGGAGACTCCTGGTATGACATCGGCGGCACCCATGCATATTCCTTTTAAGCCAATAACTAAATAGGAAGAAAATTTTCTCATTAAAATAATTATTATGATTTTATTGTAGTTAGATAATTAATGGTATTGTTAACATAGTAAGACAATGGAGTAGGTGAAGTACCATCAATCTTTTTGATAAGGATGTCGTACAAATTCTTGTATTTAGGATTGAAACCGACCAATAACGAGGTGTTTACTTGTCTGACTATATATTCGATAGAAAAGACATTCTTTAAAGTAAGGTCTATAAAAATATCATACTTTTCATCGATAAATTTACTAAGTAGGGGGTGGGATGGGACAGAGAGCCAATTCATATCTGTTTTGTGAATGATGGTAATATGAGGATCGGATTGAATCAGTGGAGAACAATTATTTTCTTCATTCGTATCGACAGAAATGCCATTAAAAGGAATTTTAAGTTTTGATAGGAAATTTTCAAGTATGAGCAGAGATTCAGATATGTTTTCAGTATCGGCATCAAAGATAAATCCCACTTTTCGAGCATTAGTAAAAGATATGTAACTTTTTTTTCTATCGTTACATATCTTTTTGAGAATACGTTTCTGGATCAGCTTTACGATTAAATTCCCCATTCTAATAATAATATGGGAACAAAGATAATAAATATTATCGGCTGTTCCACCCGCTCTTAAAAGATTCAATTAATATTTCCCAATTTTCAGCAAATATTATTATCAAAAATAATACCAAAATAATGAGTAAAAAAATTGATACTTTTTTAAAAGTAATCTCCTTGAAATAGTTTTTTAGTTTCATAACGATTAATTTTATTGCAAAATTATCTCTTAACAAGAATGAAAAAAGGCATATTTAAAAAATATGCCTTTTTTATCTTATTTTATATTTTTAATTATTATATAAATGTTAAGTATTTAATAATTAGCAAGATACAAAACGAATAGATAATAATTAAATAAAATTACCTGATTTAAAAAATTTATTTTTCAGAATTGTAGATAGCAAGCACCTCTCCGTCGTTAAGAGATCTTGAATTATAAACTCTCAAATTATCCACCCACATCCCGACAGAAGCGACTCCGTCATAAGATGGTCCACCAAACTGAAATTTAGTAGGAACAGTAGAAAATGTAAAAGAAAAACTAAGTCTATCCACAAGCTGACCGTCCATATACAATGACTGAACTTTGTTATCCACTACGAAAGCGAAAAAATGCCAATCATAAGAGATAGTTCCATTGGAAAAGGGAGATACATCATTATCATAACGGTTAATCAGCTTGAATTTACCATCAGTAACTACAAGCCTCGGAGCATTGTCTTGTGAAGAGGAACCACCGGTACCGGAAGTAAAAATATGTCCATCGGAAATACCCTTAGCCCAAAATGTAACTGAGTAATTATTAATAGGTACCGAGATTAATCCTTTTGGAAAATTAATATAACTACGATCTATCGCATTCAAAATAACGGACTGAGTTCCATCTTTGCTATCTTCTGAAAATTGGGCACCATTGACCAATATGCCTGTCGGAGATCCAAGCTCATTATTTACATTGTTGTTGAAACGGTAATACGCTGTAAGTCCGTTTCTTACTGTATTTAAAGGATCTAAAGAGGATGACTGAACAGGGATTGATGGAGTTACTGTGATAGAAGGGGCTGCTGAATGGGGATCCGATGGTTTTCTATTCATTAAAATATCACATCTTGAGCTCTTCTTTTCATTAATTTGAATATTTATTTCAGATGTTTCGTATAGATTGTGAATAGCTTGCACCGAATATGAACCGGAGGGTAGGTCATTGTATTGAAAAACACCATTTCTTCCCGATGTAGCACCCTTTCCGCTCGGTAATATTGTTAGTTTGGCATAAGGAATAGGCTCTCGGGAAGCAGCATCCATAACAACTCCCGTTAGCGAAATTGAAAGTGTGCTTTTAAAGAATGCGCGATGGTTCAAATACTTATTACCTGTTCTGAAACGAATATCGATGTAATTTTCATCTTCATCATAACAGCCATTGTCATCATAGCTGATAGTAAAGATATTCCCGACCACATCATATTTTATCTTGCTTGCGCAGTTTGATTTGAGGAGTGGTTTCTGTTGAGAGGTGATTGGGTTATTATTAAGGGTCATGGTGGCGACAATTACCCCCTTTTTCGCCTGATATGTATCTATAACTATATAATCATATTGTTTACGATAATTGTTAATGATACTTTCAACTTTTTTATACCTCGGATCTGCAGTTAAAAATTCGTTTAAAAAAGCATTTAAATCGACTATTGCTTTATCTATATCTTCGATAGATGAGATGGAAATCAAATTATTTTCGTAGTTTAACAATCGCTCATTCAGCTCTTTATCGTGTTTTTGAAACTCCATAACGAGCTTTTTCATATCGAAATCACTGAAAGGATATTTGACGGCGTAAAAAGTCTCTGATTTTTTAGAAGACTTGTAATATCTCACTTCCCAGTAAAACTGAGATGCTTTAGACAATGATATTTCACTCATAAAAGGGAGCTTGGCACTCTGAGAGTGGATATTGGTCTTTAACTGCTGCTTGTATGAGTTATTTCCATTAATATCCAAATCCGTTCTCGACAATTCTGTCTCGGCGACAATACGAGATGCTACGCTTTCGGCAATTTGTTGTTTAATATTTTCGAGAACTGCCGCTTTTGCTTTTTCAATATCAGAAGCAGTCGAAGAAACAATCAAAAATTCTTTTTCAACGGAATTTACCCATCGGGGAATATTCCGTTCGCTTTTTTGAGTGATTTTATAATTGTTTTGGGCAAAAGAAAAAAATGAGATAAAAATTACAAATATTGTTAAGATAAATTTCTTCATAATTATGCGTTTTAATTCACAAAAATAGATACTCTATCACGATACGGTTCTTGGTAGTAGTAGTTATTTATGATGGTAGGGGTTATTACTACCTTTTTTTCGGGAGGAATGGTGGCTATGAGTTCAGATGCTTTATTATATAAATCTGCGGAAGCTCTCGGAATGGAAAGGGCTTCAATCATAGCCGATTTGTAGTCTTCTTTTGAAATGAATGCTTTAATCCTTCCAAGAATTTGATCCCCTTCAGCATCAAAATATGATATGATTTTATCTTTACCATTGATAATCATATTTTTTACCTTGGAATTTCTCGCAGATACATTCCTTATGGCGGCAATATATGCCTGACCTTCGTTATTGCCGATACCTTTTACTATAAACGATGATTGCCCCATGATGGCACCGGTATATATGTCTCCGATAAATAATGCTATTTCGATTTCTACTACATATTTCGCAGGTGCAGTAGCAGTGACATCTTTCTTTAGCAGAGCCACTCGCGGAACTAACACAAATCTGCTCTCCATGGCTGAGAGCCCATTCAGGGTAAGAGCTTGCATAAGATTGTTTTCAAGAGTAGTAGCGGCATTTTCGTTATCCACTCCGAAAGGGGACACTACGGCAATAGCAAGTCTATCTGCCTCTTGCATTCCCTGAGATTTAGCTGTGTATCCAAAAGAAAAAATTAATAGAAATGATATAATTAAAATGTATTTTGTCTTCATAATGTGTTGTTGTTATTTGTCTCCTAAAATTATCCATGCTTCGCCAAGACCTCTTTCATAAATTTTGTAAGGAAGATTAAATGGCTCTACACTCAGGAATTTACCGAGCTGTGTCACAAAACTCCTCGTATCGGCAGCCCTTTCTTTTCCAAATACAGTTCTGAAAAGAGGTGTCCTGACCTGTTCATATTTAATTACATAATCTCCACCTATGGTACGAGAAAAACGATGGTTCACGCAATTTTCATCCATCCAAAAGTCAATTATGTCAAGTAGGGGAGCACTCTCACCCATATATTGAAATTCATCTTCAAATGTAACAGGGGAGGCATCAAACATCCTGATGGTAATAGTCACTTCACGACCATTTTCAAACATATCGTTGAAATGTGCCTGAAGCGCTCCGTTGAACGAATCCATGTAATTTAGGACTGCTTCTTCGAGAAGGAGTCCCGGAGTAGCTACGGTAGATGGACGACCATCTCCCGATACAGCAGTTATTACTTTGCTGGTATATGCATCAAGACCACGAAGATTGAAAGTAATATATTTGCTCGGTCCTCTTGACTGAATGGAGAAATCAATGTCCATAATTATATCGGCTTTTGCCACTCTCTTTATCTGATCAAGAGGTGATTCTATGATTACACTTCCGCCTGAAGATTGAAGAAGAGAGATTTCTACTTCTTCATTTTTTATCTGTTTCAAGGTCTGTTCCATGTCTTTCAAAGGAAAACCTCTCTGAGCCATAATATTGGAAAGCTCAGAAATTACAAGCCTTAGACTTTCATCGTTTTTAAAGGCTTTTTCATAATCCGGTGTACTCTTTACATTACCGCTTTCATCTTTATAAGTGCTTTCAAACCCACCTTTTGAGCAATATGAATCACTTGGAATGACCATAATAATCGGTTTTTTTGCTTGAGAGAAAAGAGCAGTGAAAGAGAATATCAAGAATAAAGAAATGAATATTTTTTTCATCATATTGTATATTTTATATTTCAATTAAAATCCATAATTTAATCCTTTGGCAATACCATCTTTTTCAAGATCTGAACGAAGGTTGTCAAACAAAATCTGGACAGTCAATCCCACTTTATATCCACCTTTCACTTTTAATCGATCCTGCCCCGAGGGGAAACCATCATTGGTAAGATTAACATAATTTAGATATTTACCGCCAGGGGTAAAAAAAGATTCAAAATAATCTTCATTTTTTTCTTCAGCATCTCTGTCGCAAATCGCCGGAGTGGCATTAATAGTACCTGAAGCGGGTAATCCTCTGAAAATACACATCTCGACTGCTACTTTTTTACCAAGGGCAATAGCCTTCTCCACTGTTCTTGCAGTAGTGTAAATTTTGAATACTTTAGTTCCATCTGCACCTACGCCAATCATAGCTATTTCATAGTTGCGTGAACTTTTGTAAGTGTATTTTTGTGCAACAGCACAAGAAATCGATGCGAAAGTAAATACTGTAAGCATCAGTAATTTTAAATATTTCATTTTGTTTAATATTATAGTTCGTCAATAAGTTTTTGTGTACTGCTCGTCTCCTTACCCACTTCAAGGGCTATTTTTTTCATCTCAAATTCATTGAAATTGTAAAGGATATAGTAGTGATAATTGGTGGTATCATCCCTTCGAATGAATCTCTCCTCCCAATATGTATCTATGGCGGACGATTCAGATATGTTTTTAATGAATTGAGAATCAGTTATGTGTCTGCGAATGGAAGATTCGTCTCCATTAATAGAGATTGAAAGCATATATCGAGTGGTGAGGGTAATTACATCTGTTTTCAACTGATCAAATGCTTTTTGCTTTGCGTCATTAAGGCTTATCGTACTTAATGCAGAAATCTTGACGATTTCGTATTTTTCGACATTTCGTTTAATCCAAATCGGTGCTTTGTCCGAACTGCTTCTTATAAGCTTTCCTTGTCCCCAAAGGGTGGATGCGATGGCGAGTGTAATACAAAAAATTAAAATTCGTTTCATAATCGTGATTTTATTTGACAAATATAATAATAAAAAAGTGAACTGACAATCAGCCCACTTTAATAATTGTAAAATGTAAATATTTGTGACTTACTATTTGGTCGATGAAGCGTTTCTAATGGCTGATTGAGCAGCTGCCAATCTTGCTATGGGAACTCTGAATGGAGAGCAAGATACATAATTCATCCCCATTTTATGACAGAAATCAATACTTTCAGGGTCTCCTCCATGTTCGCCGCATATACCTACTTTAAGTTTGGGATTTGTGGCGCGTCCACCATTTACCCCGATTTCAATCAATTTACCTACGGAATCCACATCCAAGGTCTGGAAAGGGTCAAAAGTAATAATCTTATTATTCAGATAATCAGGCATAAACGAACCGATGTCGTCTCTTGAAAATCCATAAGTCATCTGAGTCAAATCGTTAGTACCGAAAGAGAAGAATTGGGCGACTTCTGCCATCTTGTCTGCAAGAAGAGCGGCTCTTGGTATTTCAATCATGGTTCCGAAAAGATATGAAATCTTTATCCCGAATTTTTCTTCGATTTCAGTATGCGCTTTGTCGCAAATTTGCTTTAAGTATTTTAATTCATTGACTGAAATGGTAACAGGAATCATAATCTCAGGTTTGGGATTGAATTTCTCTTTTAACAATTCAGCAGTAGCGATAAAAATCGCTTTAAACTGCATATAGCTGATTTCAGGGAATGAGATACCGAGACGGACTCCGCGATGTCCCATCATAGGGTTCACCTCGTGTAGCATCTCACCGCGCTTGCGAACAGCATCTACGCTTATTCCGAGTTCGTTGGCAAGTTCAGTCTGCTTTTCGGGAGATTGGGGAACAAATTCATGCAACGGCGGATCGAGAAGGCGGAATGTGACAGGCTTGCCGTCCATTACTTTCATTGTCCCTTTTGTAGCATCAATTATGTATGGTTCGAGCTCATTAAGAGCAATCTGACGCTCCTGAGCCGAAGTAGAAAGAATCATTTTACGCAATTTGGAAAGAGGAGCCTCAGAATGAGAACCATAGAACATGTGTTCAATACGGAACAACCCAATCCCTTCGGCGCCGAAATTCAATGCATTTTTGGCATCTTCAGGATTATCGGCATTAGTTCTTATTCCAAGCACGCGATATTTATCAACCATATTCATATAGTCGATAAATAGCTTATTTTCAGAAGCATCCATGGTGGCAATAGGCTGGTCGTAAACAAAGCCTTTGCTTCCATTTAGAGAAAAAATATCTCCTTCTTTATAGCTCTTATTGCCTATAACCAACACTTTTTCCATCACTACCATGGGAGTTTTCTGACCTTTCAGCATCTTAGTAGTCTCAACAGTGTTGAAATGAACAGCATCACACCCCACAATACAGCATTTTCCCCAGCCGCGGGCAACCAATGCAGCATGTGAAGTCATCCCTCCGCGAGCAGTCAAAAGACCTTCGGCAGCGCGCATCCCCTCGACATCTTCAGGATTTGTTTCTTCACGCACAAGAATAACTTTTTCACCTTGAGAAGCAGCTATCACGGCATCCTCAGCAGTGAACACTATCTTACCGACAGCCCCTCCAGGTCCAGCGGGAAGCCCTCTTGCCACGATTTCCGCTTTCTTTTCAGATACAGGATTTAAAATGGGGTGAAGTAATTCGTCAAGCTGAGCAGGGGCAACACGCATCACGGCAGTCTTTTCGTCAATTAGACCTTCATGGAGCATATCCATGGCCATATTTAGGGCAGCTAACCCTGTCCTTTTCCCGACACGGCACTGCAGCATCCATAGTTTGCCATCCTGGATGGTAAACTCGATGTCCTGCATATCTTTAAAGTGATTTTCAAGATGATTTTGAATATCATCAAGTGCTTTATATACATCAGGCATAGCTGTTTCGAGTGAAGCAAGATGCCTGTTATGATCATTTTTAGTAGCTTCATTAAGAGGATTGGGTGTCCTTATACCGGCCACTACATCCTCACCCTGAGCATTAATCAGCCATTCTCCGTAGAATTTATTCTCGCCTGTGGCGGGATTACGCGAAAAGGCAACACCGGTAGCAGAATTATTTCCCATATTACCGAAAACCATAGCCTGTACACTTACGGCCGTACCCCACTGGTCAGGGATGTTTTCAATCCTTCTGTAGGCAATAGCCCTCTTCCCGTTCCAAGATTTAAATACGGCGCCTATTCCTCCCCAAAGCTGTTTATGGGCATCATCGGGAAATTCTTTACCAAGAACTTTTTTTACTCTTGCCTTAAAATCTTTACAAATAGTGATGAGATCCTCTTCGGTCAGGTCAGTGTCGCTTTTGTATCCTTTGGCTACTTTAACATCGTGAAGCATCTTATCAAGCTGAACTCGAATCCCTTTTCCGTCTTCAGGCTCAATTCCTTCTGCCTTTTCCATCACAACATCGGAATACATCATGATAAGACGGCGATATGCATCATAAACAAATCGAGGATTTTGGGTTTTTTCTATCATCCCCGGTATGGTATCGGAGCATAATCCTATATTCAGTACAGTCTCCATCATACCAGGCATAGAAGAACGGGCACCTGAGCGACATGAAACGAGAAGAGGATTTTTCTTATCTCCGAATTTCATTCCCATAATGCTTTCGGCATGTAAAAGAGCTTTATTCACTTCTTCTTCAAGACCTTCAGGATAATTACATCCAAGATCGTAATATTCAGTACAGCAATCAGTAGTAATAGTGAATCCGGCAGGAACAGGAATTCCTATTTTACACATTTCAGATAGGTTGGCACCTTTGCCACCTAATAGGTTCCTCATTGAACCATCGCCTTCAGCTTCTCTGCCGCCGAAGAAGTAAACTCTTTTCGTTTTCGTCATAAAACAATATTATATTAATCCGTTATAAATTTTTCATTTTGAGGGCGACAAATTTAACTAAATTTATTTAATTACTAAATTATTTTATTGTTTTCAAGCCACTTCCTTCCATTTATGAATAATTCCATCCACGGCGACACTTCATCATTTTCTCTCTCTTCAGGGTAATATGGCCAATTCCAAGGATTCAGACCCCTTTCGGGATGAGGCATCATGGCAAGATGTCTTCCGTCAGGCGAACACACTGCCGCAATCCCTTCGGGAGATCCGTTGGGATTTGCCGGATAAGCATTATACAGGTATTTTAAAGCTATATTATAAGTATTAATAGGCTTTGGAAATGAAAATTTACCCTCACCGTGAGCTACCCAAATTCCGAGCTGAGCCCCTTTAAGGGATGAAAGAAGGATGGAGGGTGATTCGGGAATCGTTACCCCCACAAAAGCAGATTCGTATTTATGAGAATCATTGTGTTTCATCTTCGGAGAATCTTCTCTGTTTTGAGGGGTGATAAAGCCCATCTCAGCCATAAGCTGACAACCGTTGCATACTCCAAGACTTAGAGTATCCTTTCGCGAATAGAATCTTTCAAGGGCGTTTTTGGCTTTTTCATTATAAAGTAATGCCCCAGCCCATCCCTTGGCAGATCCGAGAGTGTCTGCATTTGAGAAACCTCCTACGAACACAATCATTTTTACATCATCAAGAGTTTCTCTCCCTGATGTAAGATCGGTAACATGGACATCTTTTACCCTAAAACCGGCTTTATATAAAGCATTAGCCATCTCTCTATCGCCATTAGATCCTTTTTCGCGTATAATCGCAGCAATGATTTTCCTCTCTTCAGGTTCATTATATTTACCGGTAAAATGTTTTGGAAAATGAAATTGAAGAGGCTGCTTTTTGTAGTTATTGAATCTTTCTGCCGCAAGTTTTCCTCCGACCTGTCTTATGTCAAACAAGTACGATGTGCGGAACCATATATCTCGAAGCTTGTCGATATTAAGATTGAGAAGTGTACCGTTCGCCTTTGGCAATTTGATGTTAATTTCTCTTGCAGAAATGAAATGGCCGATCTCGTATGAAATAACACTTCCCAAATTTTGAAGAAATAGTGACTTCTGGGATTCAGGTATCTGCACTACCACTGCCGGAGCTTCACTAAACAATACCCGTGCGGTACCAAAAGCACTCAAATCAATCTCTAAACCTCCATGGATATTGGAAAAGCACATCTCAAGAAGGGTAGTAACAAGACCACCCGCTGATACATCATGACCAGATAGAACTATCTTCTCTCCTCTATGGAACATAATGTCCTGCAATGTGTTAAAACAATTTTTAAAATATTGAGGATCCTCTATATCAGGGGCAGTATCTCCGATTTTATTAATAGTCTGAGCAAAGGCCGAACCACCTAAGGGGTAGGTAACATTTTTTGAAAAAGGAATATAGAAAAGGAGAGATTTATCTTCGCATTTAAGCACGGGATGGATAGTTTTTCCCACATCGCTGCATTGGCCTGCGGCCGAAACAATCAGTGTCCCGGGGGAGAGAACTTTGTCTCCATTGGGATATTTCTGAGTCATAGACATGGAATCTTTCCCTGTCGGAATGTTTACTCCGAGGGCAATGGCAAAATCACTTGCCCCCTTTACAGCTTGGTATAGTCTGCTGTTTTCCCCTTCATTTTTGCATGGCCACATCCAGTTCGCACTGAGCGATACCCCTTCGATTTGGTCTTGTATAGGGGTCCATATAATATTTGTGAGTGCTTCTGATATAGCTATCCTCGAGCCTGAAGCGGGATTAATCATCCCCACTAAAGGGGCGTGACCGATGCTTGTAGCGATTCCTTCCTTATTTTTATACCCTATTGCGGTGACACCGAGATTATTAAGAGGAAGCTCGATGGGGCCGCATGACTGCTGGCAGGCAATAAGTCCCGTCACAGATCTATCGACTTTATTGGTAAGCCAATCTTTACAAGCCACTGATTCGATCTGAAGTACTTTGTTAAGAGCATCGATAATTTCTTCAGATGAGAGTGTATCAAGATCAATATCTATGGGTGCAAATCCACCTTTGCCGTCATAACCACCCTTTGGTGAAGAATCACTCATCACAGTTTTAGGGGTGGAACCAAACATATCGGATAGTTCCAAATCAATGGGTGTCTCTCCATTGAGATTATTTCTAAGGGTGAAATTTCCTTTTCCTGTCGTCTCTCCGATAACATAAAATGGAGCTCTCTCTCTTTCGGAAATTTCGCGTAGCTCCTGTACATCTTTACTTTTCAGGACAAGTCCCATTCTTTCCTGACTTTCATTTCCAATGATCTCTTTTGCAGATAGGGTGGGATCTCCCACAGGAAGTTTCTCTATGTCGATGTTACCGCCTCTCTCCTCCACAAGCTCCGACAGACAGTTCAAATGTCCCCCTGCTCCGTGATCGTGAACTGATATGATAGTGTTATCCTCTTTCTCCGCAAGTGCTCTAATAGCGTTATATGCTCTTTTTTGCATTTCCGGATTGGAGCGCTGCACTGCGTTCAGCTCGATGGAATTATTGTATTCGCCTGTGGCAACAGAGGAAACCGCACCTCCGCCCATTCCGATTCTGTAGTTGTCTCCTCCAAGAAGTATTATTTTATCTCCTGCCTCCGGAATCTCTTTTAGCGAATCTTTCATTTTGGCAAACCCAATACCTCCGGCGAGCATAATCACTTTATCGTATCCGTATTGGCGAGTATCCTTAGAAGAGGGATCCACCTCGGAGTGTTCCATGGTCTGTAAAGAGCCGCAAATTACAGGCTGACCGAATTTATTACCGAAATCGGAGGCTCCGTTTGATGCTTTTATTAGAATCTCCTGTGGTGTCTGATAGAGCCATTTTCGAGGAGGAGTGTGTTCCCATTGGCGAGAGCCAGCGGCAATCCCTGTGATTTCAGGAGCAGTATCCTCTTCAAAACGAGGGTAGGAGGTCATATATACGGCAGTTCCTGCAATAGGGAACGAACCTTTTCCTCCGGCAATTCTATCCCTGATTTCACCTCCACTTCCGGTGGCAGCTCCGTTAAAAGGCTCGACCGTAGTGGGAAAATTATGAGTTTCCGCTTTAAGGGAAATAACAGTTTTTTCCTCTTTAAATTTAAAGAAATCGGGCTTCGTGGCAGAAGCAGGGTAGAACATTTTGACGGTGGGACCTTCGATAAAGGCACAATTGTCTTTATATGCGGAGATTATCCTTCCCGGATGCTCCTTGGAAGTCTTTTTAATGAGTTTGAATAGTGAGGATTCCATCTCTTTGCCATCGATGATGAATGTGCCATTAAATATTTTATGGCGGCAGTGCTCTGAATTTACTTGAGAAAAACCGAACACTTCACTATCTGTGAGAGCCCTATTCAGTTTAGAACTTAAGCCTTGAAGATATGATATTTCCTCCGAAGAGAGGGCAAGTCCCTCTTTTTGGTTATATGCCTCAAAATCTGTTATGTATTCAATGGGTTCAGGTTTTTTATCAACGGTGAAAATATCTTGATCGAGATTATGGTAAATGCGTTGGAGCATTTTGTCATAATTAATATCGCTATCGGATGAGCCAGATTCTATAGGGAAAAACTCCTCGATTCTCGAAATGCCATCGATATTCATATTTCGAGTTATCTCTACTGCCGTAGTGCTCCAAGGGGTAATCATCTCTCTTCGAGGTCCGATGAATGTACCGATGATTTCAGATTGTTTTAGCTCCTTGGCATTTGAAAATAGCCATTCAAGAGCATCTATAGAAGATGATTGAAATGAATTATCTGCTCGAAGAGCAATTATTGTTTTACTGTCTGTGCGAAAAAAAAGAATCATAATTTTCAATTGAGAATGTCTAAATAATTTGTAAAAGTACTGATTTTTTGCGTTACCTAAGCGATTTATTGCCATTTTTGCAAACAAATTTTCAACATATATATAAATGGATATAATTAACCGATATGAGAAGTTGAATTACGATGAGGCAGTCGAAGAACTGTATAAGCAAGTTCCCTCTTTTCAAGTAGTTGGGTATTCTGCCTATCATCCAGGACTGTCTGTTATGAAAAAATTTGACGATTTATTGTCTCATCCCCATTCAAATTATAAAATCATTCATATTGCCGGCACCAACGGGAAAGGGTCTGTTGCCCATTTTTTGGCTGCTGCTTTAATGTCCGAAGGTAGAAAGGTGGGGTTATATACCTCCCCTCATCTTCTTGATTTCAGGGAAAGAATCAGAGTTAACGGGGAGATGATACCTAAAGACGCGGTACTCTCTTTCCTTAGAAGCAACGGCTCCTTCATTTCTGAAGAGAACCCTTCATTTTTTGAGGTGACTACCGCCATGGCATTCGATTGGTTTTCTACTTCAAAGATTGATATCGCTGTTATCGAGACCGGACTCGGGGGGAGGCTTGATTCGACCAATATTGTAACTCCTGTTTTAAGCATTATTACATCTATCGGACTCGACCATAAATCTATTCTTGGAGATACAGTGGAAAAAATTGCGGTAGAAAAAGGGGGAATAATAAAAGAGGGGATACCGATAGTTTTAGGTAAAGTCGATGAGAGTGTTGGGGTGGTAATAAGGGAGATTGCTCAGAAGAAAAAATCAAAATTAATTGATTCTCAAGGATATGATGATTATTATGATTTGCTCTCAGACATGGAATTGGCGGGTGAGTATCAAAGAATCAACTTAAAGACAGTATGTGCTGCACTATATGTGCTTGATATTAAATTTGACAAGGTCAAAAATGCTTTGGCTCATGCTGCTTCGATAAGTGGTCTAAGGGGGCGTTGGGAGACTTTATCTCAAACTCCGCGAATTATATGTGATATTGCTCATAACCAGCAGGCGATTCAAATAGTGATGAAGCAGCTCGAAAAAGAATTCAACTCGTTTAACGAAATCGGTAAAAAATACGGGAGATTGGTGCTGATTTTCGGGGTAATGGCTGATAAGGACCTCTCATCTATGATGAATTATCTCCCTAAAGAAGCCTTTTACTACTTTACGCAAACCTCCTCACTTAGGGCATTGTCATCAAATACGCTTAAAAATATCATGTCTGAGAATGGATTTATCGGAAAATCTACTTCTACTGTATCCGAGGCTATTGAGTTGTATTTGCGAGAGTCGAAAAAAGATGATTTGGTATATATCGGGGGTAGCAGCTATATAGTTTCGGATGCTTTGAAATGGTATAATGAAAATATTTGAAAATTTTTTACTTTTTTTTTGGTAGATAAAATTTATACTCTATATTTGCAGTCCCAAAAGGAAAAGGGAGCATAGCTCAGCTGGTTTAGAGCATCTGCCTTACAAGCAGAGGGTCGGGGGTTCGAATCCCTCTGCTCCCACAAGCGACTGAAAATTCAGTCGCTTTTTTTTTTTGATATTTTTTCTCCTTTATCTAATATAATAATAGTGGGAATATGGTTTTCGCCCTATTCCCACTATTATTTATGATTATCTTAATACTCTCCAAGAGCATCTTGATACTGATTACATAAGCACTTCGGTACTGCGCTTGATGAAATCGTTCAGTTCTTTCCCTTTGAGCATATTGTTGGCAAGAAGGGCAAGATCGGTAACCTGTTTAAGGAGAGTATTATCTTTTGCAAAATCAGACATCACTTCTTTTCGAGAATTGTTCAATGTCTCAATCTCTTTGCTGAGTTTTTCTTTCTCTTCTTTGTCTGAAGTGGAAATCTCTTCTGATTTTTTATCCTTGTTATCGGCATTGATTTTATCGAGAGCACTCTGTAATTCTGCCTTAGTGGCATCGAAAGTAGCTA
The DNA here is from genome assembly GCA_964611185.1 of uncultured Muribaculaceae bacterium. Taxonomy (GTDB): domain Bacteria; phylum Bacteroidota; class Bacteroidia; order Bacteroidales; family UBA932; genus CAAGNP01. The sequence continues at coordinate 133,254 of CAZSXE010000001.1, forward strand.
CTTTATCGGCAGTTACGACAGATTTGGAATCAAGTATTTTCTTTATCAGCGGATGCTCCATATTTACATTTATGTTATATGACTCCGGCATTTCACCATAAAAATTCATTCCACCACCAAGAGCAGACATTTCGCGGTAGCGGCGCATAAATTCGCTTTGTGTAATTAGTATCGGGGCTGATTCTTCTCCTAAATTCTCAGGCTGAACATAGTAATTGTTCCCTTTAGGGAGAATTGACTCGAATATGGATGAAATATCTGTTTTTTCGCTGTCGCTGACAGAGGGCTTCTCATTATTATCATCTTTTTTAATGAGCTTGTCAATAGAATCGGAGTCAACACGAGCAAATGTAGAATCTTTAAATTTACTTTCGAGAAGATTTACAAAATGGGCGTCAAGCTGGCAGTCGAATATCAAAACATCATATCCTTTATTTTTTGCAGATTCAATATAGGGATACTGTTCAACAGTGTTTGTGGAATATAGATATACAAGTTTTTTATCTTTATCTGTCTGAAGTGGCTCTATTGCTTTTTTATAATCATCGTAGCTGAAATATTTATTGTCCGTATTTTTCAACAGGGCAAACTTTTCTGCTCGCTCATAAAATTTTTCGTCTGAAAGCATACCGTATTCGATAAATAACTTCAGATTATCCCATTTCGATTCGTACTCCGTCCTCTCTTTTTTGAATATCTCTTCAAGTCTGTCAGATACTTTCTTGGTAATGTATGTGGAAATCTTTTTTACATCTGAATCAGCCTGCAAATAACTTCTTGAAACATTTAAAGGGATATCAGGTGAGTCTATTACTCCGTGGAGGAGAGTAAGAAAATCGGGGACTATGTTTTCGACGGAGTCAGTAACGAACATTTGATTGCAATAGAGCTGAATCTTATTTCTGCTGATTTCGATTTTATCTTTAATTTTGGGAAAGTATAGTACCCCTGTCAAGTTAAATGGATAATCGACATTAAGATGGATGTAGAAGAGAGGTTCGTCCTGCATAGGATAGAGATCCTTATAGAATTTCATATAATCCTCTTCTTTTAAATCAGTCGGCTTCTTTGTCCAGATAGGGACTGTGGCGTTGATGATTTTATCCTTGTCAGTATCTTTATATTCATTCTTTTTATCATCCCATTTTTGCTCTTTTCCAAACGCAATGGGGACAGGCATAAATTTACAATATTTGGACAGAAGTGCTTCAATCTTCGATTTGGTTGCAAATTCCTTATCTCCCTCATCATCAGCAATGTAGAGAGTAATCGTAGTGCCTCTCTCTTTTTTATCTCCTTCATTCATACTAAATTCAGGATCTCCGTCACATTCCCATTTAACGGGTTTAGCACCCTCTTTCCATGATAGAGTGTCGATGGTTACTTTTTTAGAGACCATAAAGGCAGAGTAAAAGCCCAATCCGAAATGTCCTATAATGCTGTTAATCTGATCTTTATATTTTTCAAGAAATTCACCTGCACTTGAGAAAGCTATCTGGTTGATATATTTGTCAACCTCTTCTTCCGTCATACCTATTCCATTATCAGTAATTTTCAAAATCTTTTTCTTTTCATCTAACTCTACTTTAATGGAGATATCTCCCAATTCTCCTTTGAATTCGCCTGAAGAGGCGAGTGCTTTCATCTTTTGGGATGCATCGACAGCGTTGGCTATTAATTCTCTTAGAAAAATTTCGTGATCCGAGTAAAGAAATTTTTTAATAACGGGAAAAATGTTTTCCGTAGTAACACCTATTTTACCTTTTTGCATATCGTAATATTTTAATATTTTTTGTTTTACGATACGATTTTGGCAAAATATATACCAATAAGGATAAACTGACAAAATGTCGGAACGACTAATTTTCTTTAGTGAAAAATTGAAGCAAGTCTGACATTAATGTATCTATCTGCTGAGAATCTGATAGTGTTTCAATAGGAAAGCCAAGGGTAACACACCTGTAATCTTTACCTTTGTATGCTACGCCGGCTGAAATATTATTCTCAGAATATCGAAATATCGTCCAGGCATTTTCGCCCACAGGGGTGAGTCCGTCAGGAGATTCGACACAATAAGACTGAGTATTAGGCTTAGTATTAAAGGAAAAATAGCCGTTTTGAGTAGGGACATATCCGATACCGAGAGGATTTTGAACCGGTTTAACCTTTCCGTCTGATGAAGCGTAGTGAGTCATCCATCTGTATTTGAGTGTGTTCATCGCAAATTGCCTTGAGCGTTCTTCTGTACTTGTCCCTTTTTCAAAATCGGATATGCTTGAAGTAGTTTTATTAAGTATCGAGGCTAAGGAATCGATATAGGATGAGCCATTCTTTATGTTCTGTTCTATTTTTTGAACAGAAGATGAGTCGTAGCAGAAATAATCAAAACCGAGAGAATCATTTAATTTATTAACCATAGACGAATGTTCAGCGACATTTTCGATAAGAGAGTTCAGATCCAAAGCCATTTTCCGTGATGAAAGAATTAACTCTTTAATTTTATCATTTTGGGACTTAATCGGTTTTGAATTATAGATTTTGTCCCAAAGATCTGTGGCAACATATGAACCGGAAATGAGAATATTTCCACCTTTACTACAATAATCTTCTATCGCCTTTTGAAGCAAAATGGGAAACACTTCGTATTTTGGAATAGATGCCCCGTCCCGACCGATTTGGGTTTTTATCTGTTTTCCCATAATCATATCTACAATAGGGTAATCATTAAGAGATACACTATAATGGGTGATGGCGTCTCTGCTGCAAGAGACAAAGTTGTATCCTGCTTTTAAAATTGATAAACCGTGAATAAAAGGGTAATCGAAAGTATTTCCGGCAATTACCTTATCTTCATAAGTGGCATAAGAGGCTCCAAAGCCCGGAGCATCATCGTCCATCCATGGAATCGCCCTTCTGTATTCGTGCATATTTCCAATAAATGAAAAATCTTTTATATAAGGAACTCCACCATCGAGATAATTCTCAAAACCTGCTCTAAGCGAGTCTCTTGAAGAATATGATGCAGGGGCAGACACTCTGTCGAATCCGTTCATTATCAGTACAGTATAACTTTCTTTCCATTTTTCGGAAAGACCTATGGATAGAATTTCACTCGGGAAACTTATCCCCCCTTCATTTAATGCCGCTACTTTATAGCTATAGATTTTTCCCGCCTCAATCGGGATAGTAACCGAAGTTCCGTTTTCTACTATAAAGCCATTATCAAAGCCACCTTCATCAGAGGCAGAAGGGTCTGTTATTCTGGTGTAAACTATATATTTCGATGGGATTGCCGTAGGCTCTAATGGATCAAATGTAGGTTTCCAAGAGAGTAGGGCTTGAGGCTCTTTTTTGGAAGATGATGATAAAGTGGCAGAAAAAGAGTTAACGGCAAGGGGCTGTACGACATATTCAAAATCGTAGCGTTCGCTTTGAAAACGAAGTATCCCTTTATATATGGCTCTCGATACGGTAAATCTGAAATTAGGGTCAAGTCCGTAGCGCATATCGGCAAAATTCTGATGAGAAAGAAGTTCGAGAAGCATGGAGGGGACTTTGGGTGTGCGAGATTCACTGTAGGAACGATCCCATAGAGCTCTGCGAATCCATTTATTTTCATATTGGGCTCTAATGTCATCTACTATCTGAGTCTGAATAATATCTGCAAGTTCACGCGATACAATTCTTTTATCTCCTGTAGGAAAAAAGTCCTTACCCTCCGAAAATCTTGTGTATATGGCAAGTGTGCCAATAATCGAATCGGTCAGAGTAGTACCGGCATCTGTGTGGAAAGCCATGGATAAATCGATCGGAATATTATATCCTTTCTCTTTAGGGTTAGCCTTGGAACCACCGGAAAGGGCATTTACCCATCTTCCTCTGGACATATAATCATCATTATAGTCATTCATGTTATTGTTCGGAGAATAGATAGAATCAGCGAATCCGGACCATTGGAGCCAATATCGAGACCCTTCGGTAAATCTCGGATACCCACTGATTTCACTTACCATGTCAAATGAAGGCTCAGCCGGTTTTCTCGCAATATTTCCCATTCCTCCTCCGATTTTGACCGCATCGGCTGTAATTATGGCTCCTCGCATCAGCTTTTCCCCTTCGGGAATGCCATTTGATAAGATAACACCTTGAAATCGTCCTTCGTCCAATCTGTCAGAAGAGGTAAAAGAGAAAGTGCCGAGATATGTAAATGTACCTCCTCCGATTTTCTGATTGACCACAAAATCTGTTTTACCCCCATTGTGAAAAACAGAATAAAGTGCTTTATCGGTGCTCTCGGAAAGAGTTTGATAAGAGACATATACCGCATATTCTCCTGATTGCGGAATGTCCGGCACCCAAGAAGCAGATGCTGTTTCTTCAGAACTCTGTTCAATCATTCTCGCACTTCCCATCATAAAAGGATTTTCTCCATACTCGTAATACTCTTTTTTATCTGCGAAACCGGCAATTTTCGACTCCGTCCATTGATATTTTTCGGTTATATAATTTTCAGAATAAGTGCCGTGTGCCCTCGTTTGAGAGGCTTGGTCATTATCAACAATCACTTCATTAATCTGAGAATCTCTCTCCCTGGGAAGGGCAATACAAGCACCTGCGTTTTCAAGCATCGGTACTAAAAAGGGAAGTACATAGCTCTGTGTGTAGAGATCTTCTACGGTTTGAAAAATTCTTGCTCTTTGCCACTCCCATCTCTGTAGCTTTTGTTCGTAGTAAAATCCGTGACTTTGCCATAAGGCAATATGAGAGTTTTGCAGGCCTGAAGAGATGGAATAGGGGGAGGAGATGTTCTCTACCCATTTTTCCTCGGAAGCATCTTTATTTTTTTTACTCGATTTGATCGTTTTTCTCCCTGAGTAATATGAAGAGGAAAGATCTTCTATAGGAGTTCTGTTTGAAAATATAGAAACAGAGTATTTTTCAAAACCGTCCGGCATGGTTCCCCGTACAATATCGTAAATAGTGGATACCTGAGTATCTCTTATCGGAAAATCTGAAAGGGTACTGGAAAAATGAATATCCATCTTTTTATTGGGATAAATATATACGGTATCCACTAATATTTTTCCGTAAACAGTAGCTGAGGGTCTGAGTATGGAATAAATGGAATCAGCCATTGCTTGAAATTGAAGAGTAGATAATTGTTGTTTATTCTGAGAAAATGCACTTAAATGGAAAGAAGTCAGAATAATAGAGGAAAGAAGTAAAAATAATGGAAATGTTTTTTTCATGATGTCTTAAATAAGCTACAAATTTATAGAAAAAATGAAAACAGTTATCATTTTTATATATTTGCATTGGAAATAGTCACTTATATCTTTTATCTTTAATACAATGAATAAAATTCAACTTGCAAATCTGCCCACCAGAATAATCAAATTGGAAAGATTATCAGAGGAGTTAAACACCAATATTTTTATCAAAAGAGACGACCAGACTGGTTCTGAATTATCAGGAAATAAAGTGAGAAAACTTGAATTTTCTTTCTCTGAAGCGAAATCGAAAGGGTGTGATTTGATTATAACTTGCGGCGGAATCCAGTCAAACCATTGTAGAGCGACAGTGGCAGCAGCCACAATGCTCGGAATGAAATCGGCACTTCTTCTACGCATTTCCAAAAAAGGATCGACAAATATTCCATACAATGAGGATATAAATGCCCCTGCATCCCATCGGGAAGATTTACTTACACCCCAAGTAGCCGGAAATTATTTTTTAGACAGATTATTCGGTGCCGACATCCATTTCTGCTCTCCGGAGGAATATTGCTCTGAAAGAGATGAAATTATGAATCAATTGGCACTGAAATACAAAGCAGACGGATACAAACCATATATTATTCCCGAAGGGGCATCGAACGGAATCGGTGTACTTGGCTATTATAATGCAATGAAAGAGATTTCGGCTCAGGAAAATGATTTGGGAGTATCTTTCGATACAATAGTGGTGGCCACCGGTTCAGGGGGGACTTGTGCCGGGTTAAATGTGGCTAATAAGGTGTTAGGATTGGGTAAAAGGGTGGTAGGTATGTGCGTATGCGACGACAATAAATATTTCCAGGAGAGAATTGCACGCATTTCCAATGAATCTTTTGATTATCTCGAACTATTCGATGAACTGCCGAAGAATGTCCTTTCTTCTTCTGAATTGAGGGAAAAATATTCGTTTATCCCCGAGGAAATAGAGATGAATGATAAATATGTAGGGATTGGCTATTCGCTTTCACGCCCGGAAGAGCTTGAATTTATTAAAAAGATTTCATCAATGGAGGGTATTGTTTTCGATACATGCTATACGGGAAAAGGGATGTACGGCGTATATAATGAACTCCGAAAGGGAGGGACACTTCATGGCTCAAAAAATCTTCTGTTCATCCATACAGGAGGATTATACGGGTTATTTCCGAATGCCGATCACTTCAAGTGGTAAGACCGTTACCAGCGATACACTACATTTACGGCTCCTTTATAGGCAGGTAGCCACTCTCCGCTCGCATTCCATCCCACATACATCGAACCGTCCGATGATTTATGCCCTTCGTATTGCGAATAAGAGTAGCCAAGTCCCCATGAAATATCGAGGCCCCAATGCTTTCCAAAGCAAAACTGATAACCAAGGGTGGCTCCCACCATTAAGTTGGTGCCTACTTGGTACTCTTGGGGGTAGCTTCCCCAATAGGCCGGAACTAATCCTTTGCTGAGCTTCCATACTCCCCAACCGATATTTGGCCCCACATAAAAGCCATGGAATGTCTCTTTAGGATACCAATGGGCCTCTGCAAAAAAATTAGACATAACAATTGGATATTTCGTCCATAGAAATCCTTTGGGATAGAAAAGTCCCCATCCCTCCAATTGAACAGAAAAATGGTCGTGTACATATAATTCTACAGAGGGATTAACTATTCCCACAAGGACGGCTGCATTTAGTTTCAAAGCGATTTTGTCAGTTTTTTGCGCAAATAAGGAAATCGATATGCACAAAGCAGTTATGATTACAACAATTTTTTTCATTTATGTATTTTATTTGAAAATAATGATTCTACAACCCTTACCATCCAATGTCCTATAAAGGAGACAATGAGAGATCCTATCGCAATTCCGCAAAAGTCGGCTACGAAATCAAGTATGTCCCCTTCTCGCGATTTTAGAAGGATACCTTGAATAAGCTCTGTCGAAACGGCAAGTAAAATACCTGTAAGGAAAGTAATTAACAATGAATATTTATTCCATTTGGTCAAATGTCTTGAATAATTACAAGTGAGCCATGCTATGAACGGATAGGGAAAAAACATTATGAAATGGGCGTATCTGTCCAGCCTGATTCCTAAAAAATACTTAGCCAAATCGACATCCGGCATGGATATATTGTAAAAACAAAAAAAGGACACAAGCCCTAAGTATAAACAAAACAATGATTTTATGAGTATTCCTGCTCCTTTTTGCATCTGTTATATTTTTCCGTGCAAAGTTATAATTATTTTTTACATTTGTATTATGAAAAAATATAAGCTGATATTTTCTTCCCTTATGATTCTTTTGTCCGGAGCAGCCCTATCTCAGGATAATTATCTAAGTGATGATGGTTATTTTTCCAATAGAGGGAAAGATAATTGGTTTATTTCAATGGGGGGTGGGGTCAATTTGTATGCAGGTACTGAAGATTTGGAACTGCTTTCAGTACATAATTTGGCTCCATCAGCCGATTTTTCTTTCGGACATTTCGTATTACCTTCATTAGGCTTCAGATTACAGCTTCATGGTGTTCAGGGATACGGAAAAAGTTCTCTTTCTTCTCCATATTCTGCCGAAATACTTTCAGTCGGAGTTAATAGAGAGATTTTCTACTACGCCGGGGGACATTTCGACTTGTTGTGGAATGTGCTTGACATGGGAAATAATTACAAAAATTCAAGAATATTCAAATTAATCCCATTCGTAGGAGCAGGTGCCGTATCTTCTTTCAAGGGTGATTTGAAACCCGTTTTTTGTGTCTCTGTTTCAGCCGGCTTCATTTTCAATTTCAGAGCATCTGAACTGATTTCGTTTAATTTGGAATTGCGTTCTACGGCAAATGACGGAAGGCTGGATAAAGTAAATACACTACCTCTGACAGAGGTGATGTGCTCTGCAACAGCAGGGGTTCAATTTGAAATCAATTCTCGTAAGTATATCAGACGATATGAGATGCAGTCTTCATACAAGTACGAACTAGATATGCTTAGAAAAGCACTGAAAAAGCAAGAAAAGGCAATCATCGAAAAAGATGTTAAAATCGACGAGCTTAATCAGAGGTATCTCAAATTGTTAAAAGAAGAAAAGAGTAAATAAGATAAGAAATTATCCTATTTCATCTTCTGTGCATCATTGACGAAAGTAGCAAGTCCTTTATCAGTCAAAGGATGATTAATCAAGCCCAAAATAGCGTTAAGAGGACATGTGGCGACATCAGCGCCTGCTTCAAGGCATTGAATTATATGCTGTGTGTGGCGTATGGATGCAGCGAGAACTTGAGTCTTAAAACCATATCTGCGATACATATTTACTATCTGTGCCACTAATGCTACTCCATCGGATGAAATGTCGTCAAGACGGCCAATGAAAGGGGATACATATTTAGCCCCTGCCTTGGCAGCTAATAATGCTTGACCTATTGAGAAAACAAGTGTACAATTGGTCTTCATCTCAAGGGAAGAAAAATACTTGACAGCTCTGATACCATCAAGCGTGCAAGGGAGTTTAATGGTGATTTGTTCATGAATCTTAGCAAGTTCGTGACCCTCTTTAATCATGCCCTCGTAATCCGTGGAAAAGACCTCTGCGCTGACATCTCCATCAACTATTTCACATATATCACGATAGTGCTTAATAATATTATCGTGCCCTTTTATCCCTTCTTTGGCCATGAGAGAAGGGTTAGTGGTAACTCCGTCAAGAATACCGAGACTCTGAGCCTGTTTAATCTGCTCTAAATTAGCTGTGTCTATAAAAAATTTCATAAGATTTCTATTTTCTGCAAAAATACTACTAATTTTGTAAAAGGATATAACTTATTTTAAAAAAAAAGATTATGAATTATAATAATCATTTGATAATTATGGCTGGTGGGATAGGAAGCCGTTTTTGGCCATTAAGCACTCCTGAGATGCCTAAGCAGTTCATTGATATTCTTGGAAACGGAAAAACGATGATTCAAATGACCGCCCACAGATTTTCAGATGTAATACCATCTTCAAATATTTGGGTAGTTACATCCAAAAAATATAAGAATATAGTTTTAAATCAGATACCTCAAATTCCTGAAGATCAGGTTCTACTTGAGCCTTGTATGAGAAATACTGCCCCTTGTATAGCTTATGTATCATATAAAATAAGGGAAAAATATCCTGATGCCAATCTGGTTTTTTCTCCCGCTGATCATATTATTTCAGACAAAGTACTTTTTACATATTCAGTTGAAAAAGCTCTTGCCTTTACATCAGATTCCGAGGCTATCGTTACATTAGGGATGAATCCAGATAGACCGGAAACAGGATACGGTTATATTTTGGCATCCGATACTGCCTCATCGGAAATCGTAAAAGTAAACTCTTTTAAGGAGAAACCTGATCTTGATACAGCGAAACAATATCTTGAAGAGGGTAATTATTATTGGAATGCCGGTATATTTGTATGGAATGTAAAAAATGTTATTGCTTCCTTTGAAGAGTTCTTGCCCGAAGTAGCATCTCGCTTCCAAAAATTATCAGATGACGGTGTCTTTTATTCTAAACATGAACAAGAAGTGATAGATGAAGTGTTTCCAAATTGCCCTAATATCTCCATTGATTATGCGGTTATGGAAAAAAGTAAAAATACTTATGTCTTGCCTGCCTCATTCGGCTGGAGCGATCTCGGAACATTCGGCTCATTGTATGAACATCTAAATAAAGATTCGGAAGGAAATGCTGTTGTCGGAAAGGGTGTAAAACTTGTCGAGTGTAAGGAGTGTATTATCCATACTGCCTCTGAAAGCAAAGTAGTCCTTCAGGGACTATCCAATTGTATTGTAGTAGAGAGCGAAGGAAAGCTCTTAGTATGCAAAATGGAAAAAGAACAGAAAATTAAAGAATGGGGATCATAATTCTATGGAATACAGACATTTACTACCAAGTGAGATTTCAAAATTAAAGGAAAATTCCTGCATTGCAGACGATTGGAACAAGGTTTTAGTCAAGGATAAATTCAACCCAAAAAGAATTTTTCAAGTTCGTTTTTCAGGAGATATTAAACTTGGAAATTTTGAAAAAGAGTTCCAATTGCCCGGAGGGATAATGAAAAAATCGGGGGTTCGATATGCCACCCTGCACAATGTGGTGATAGGCGATAATTCCTGCGTGGAAAATATTCACAATTATGTTGCAAATTACACGATAGGGGATAATACCTATATAAAAAATGTCGGACTTCTCTATGTTGATGGCGAATCTGCATTTGGCGAAGGGACAAAAGTGTCGGTACTAAACGAGACGGGTGGGAGAGAAGTATATATTCACAGTAAATTATCTGCTCATCTTGCCTATTTTTCAGCATTGTACAGACATCGTCCCGAACTGATAGAAAAAATGAAAGAACTTGCTTTCTTTTATGCTAAGAAACACTCCTCAAATATCGGAAAGATAGGGGATAATGTCACTATTTTAAATACAGGTATAATCAAAAATGTGAGGGTGGGCAGCAATTGCCTCATCGAAGGGGCTTCGAGGATTGAAAACGGGTCAATCAACAGTAATTCTTCGGCTCCGGTACATATCGGTTCCAATGTAACCTGCTCCGATTTTATTATCTCCTCCGGCTCTACGATAAACAACGGGTCCATAGTAAATAAATGTTTCGTGGGACAGTCATGCTTTCTTTCAAACGATTATTCCGCTTCTGAGTCGCTGTTTTTCTCCAATTGCCACGGAGAAAACGGTGAGGCATGCGCAGTATTTGCAGGGCCATATACAGTCACTCATCACAAATCGACTCTTCTGATAGCAGGGATGTTCTCATTCATGAATGCAGGGTCGGGGTCCAATCAGAGCAATCACATGTATAAACTGGGACCCATTCATCATGGCATATTAGAAAGGGGGTGTAAAAGCGCCTCCGATTCATATATTCTTTTCCCATCTCATATCGGGGCTTTCTCAATGATAATGGGACGGCATGTCAATCATGTCGATACATCTGATTTTCCTTTCTCATATCTCATTGAAAATGATAATATGACATATCTTATGCCAGGGGTGAATCTTCGCTCGGTAGGAACGATAAGAGATGTACAAAAATGGCCTTTAAGAGATAAAAGAAGCGATCCTGATAAGCTTGACAACATTAATTTTAACCTCCTCAGTCCATTCACAATTCAGAAAATGATGAATGGATTGAAAATTATGAATAATCTCATCGCTCTTTCCGGTGCCGATTCTGATATGTATTCATATAAAAATGCCAAAATTAAAAACTCATCCCTATTCAACGGCATAAGTTACTATAATATGGGTATTAAGAAATTTCTCGGAAATTCCATAATTCAAAGGTTGTACGGAGCCGATTTACATAGCGATGAAGATATACAAAAGAGGATGCGACCGGATACTATTGTAGGGACAGGTGACTGGATAGATATTGCCGGTCTTATAGCACCTAAGAGTGAAAGTGTAAAACTTGCCGAAATGATTCAGAATGGGGAGACGAAAAGGATACAAGAAATTAATGAGGCTTTTTCAGAAATGGCTGGCAATTACTATATATATGAATGGACATGGGTATATAGCAAAATCGGCGAGTATTATTCTATTGACCCGGATAAAATAACTGCCGCAGATGTTATTAAAATTGTAAAAGAGTGGCAGAAAATAGTGATTTCCCTCGATAAAATGATATATGAGGATGCCAAGAAAGAGTTTTCTCTCTCTTTTATGACCGGTTTTGGAGCAGATGGAGGTATAGAGCAGCAGAAGAAGGATTTCGAACAGGTCAGGGGAGATTTCAATACCAATCCGTTTGTAAAGGAGGTGTTGGATCATATTAAAAGGAAGAGGAGGCTCGGAGAAAATATGATAAAGCAATTAAGCTCTATTTAGATTCTTTTTATATACAGTAGGGGAGATCTTTTCCATTTCAAAGAAATATCTATAAAATCCGGATCTTGATGTAAAACCAGAATCTGAAGCAATAACAGCAATCGGAATTTTAGGATTTTGAGCAAGACTGCTCTTGAAGTGTTCAAGCCTGAAAGAGGAAATATAATCTGAAAAATTTGAAAACCCCTTACTTTGATAAAATGAAATTATTTCACTCAAGGACAATGAAGTAATTTTCGACAGGTCCTCAATAGTTAGCATCTTATCCAAATAAATAGAATTATTTTTAATAAATTTGGATAGAGAGTGGATGGCGATTTTAGAAGGATATATGGATTTATCATCCAATTTAACAGAGCTGCTGTTTATAGAATAATCGAGAACAGGAACATCCTCCACCCTAATAAGAGGGTTCTCATTTCTTATAAAACCCACTGAGAAAATGACGACGAACAAAAGACACCCTATGGCGAGAATAACACCAGAGACTGGATTTCCGAGAGCATAAAGAAAATATGAAATAGGCTGCAATATGGCGAAAAATATGTAGATCCAAAGAGACTTGGTTATTACAATTTTTCGGGTGCACAACTCTCTGAGGAGAGGGATAGTGAGCATGGTCGATGTAGAGATAAAAGATACTAAAAATAAAATAAATCTTAATCTTACATCCAATTTGTCAAAATTAGAAAATATTTCCCTCCAGTTATGAAGTGGAGTAATAGTGCCATTAAAACGGTAGTAACATAGAGATATAATAAATGATACTACAATTATTGAAGGGAAAAAAACTGCCTGAAGCGTAGATAGCTTTGATCTTAATCCTGCTACGACAATCATCGATACTAAAAGAGCGATTACGAACCACTCCATTATAAGCCTGAAAGAGAGCGGAATATGATCATTATTAAAAAAGGTATCTTTATTGATGAAAGCGATAATAGCTTCAATAGCTATCACAACACCTGTGACTATCATTAATATTCTCCACCAGAAACGAATGTCTTTCGGAGATATTTTTGAAGATATCATAATAGTTCCACCTGTGATAAGAAAAATGCAGATAAGAAATATTAAAGAAAGTGATAAAATAAATAAATTCATTCCAAAAAATTATTTGATACACATTTTGGGACAAATATAATAATAATTTACAATGATTGGGACACTATTTCCCGATAATTTTTACGCTCTGGGACATACATTCTATTAATTAGATTTACCTTTGCATTGAAGTTAAATACATTTTTTATGTATTTAACTTCAGGAATTGACTATTAGAATTAAAGTTTGCGACAAAGGAGGATGACAGAATAGATGTCATCCTCTTTTATTTTTATGGTTATAATACTCTGCTATGTATTCTTTAGGAGAACATCCTTCAAGGAAATTAAATAGTCTGTAAAAAGTAGTTTTGGAGTTGAATCCAGATTCTTCAATAAGCACTGTGATCTCTTCACTGGGCCTTTCCACGACTATTTTTTTAAACTTGGCAATTCTCAAGTAATTTAAATATTCTTTAACGGTATTAAATCCTTTTCTGTAGAATACATCTTGTAATATGGCCTTTTTGATATGCAATGTATATGAAAGATCATCAATATTAATATCTTTAGTAAATTTTTCTTCATTCTTAATATATGAATCTACCTGATTCCAAATAGCAGACAGAGTGAGATTATCGGGTATAGATACTACCTCTTTGGAGCTGAGAGGAAAATAAGGATCTTTATGCGGGATGAGATATTTGGTCAAGAATGAGCTGTCTCCTGAGTACCCGAGGATGAGTAAAAATAGATATATCGGGAATACTATTGAAATATAATATAGTGAGTAATTGATTTTTAGACAGAAACATACAAAAGAAGAGAGTAGAATTATTGATGAAAGAATGTAGTATTTGAAATATTTGGTGGGTTTTCTATTGGAATGTGGTAAATAATAGAAATAAAAAGCGGAAGTGAGTATAATAGGTATTATTATTATCAATGAAAAAAGAATCAATCTTATTTTTACATCGATAGTATCTATATTGTCAATCAACAATTTCAGATTATCATTAAGTGAATATTGGTTGGGTAAAACCGTTTCTTGAATAATATTAGATGAAAATAATATAAAAATCAGAATAACTATAACTACAGGAAATGAAAGAATGGTAATATTCTTTTTCAAATTCCAGCCGGGATATAATGCAATAATGGGGAAAAGAGACATGAGAACTGATGCAAGAAGTAGAATCAAAATCAAGCCGTGAGGTAAAATTTCAGAGGGAAATGGAAGATGATCTATCAAATATGCAAAATAATGGATAATATACGCAAAGACGAAAGAGCTGTAAAGTGAAAGAAATAATCCCAAACTAATCTTCGTAGGATAATTTTTCGAGTTAATAAGCATTTTCATCCCCAATATAAATACAATAATAACAACTATTGAGAGATATATCAGTATGGCAGTATTTATCATATTTAAGAAAAATCTTCTTTTAATGATTCAAGTTCAAGGTCGGCTACAATTTTATTGATTATAGTGGTAACTATCAAGTATATTTTTCCATTTTCACTGTAATCTGCCGGACATACGAAATTAACACGCTGTTCAGAAAGGAGTTTTTCAACCTTTTTCTGATCTCGTATTTGAGGATTGAAAACTGCAATCGAATTTCCTCCGAACTGTTTAACCAATTTCATACAAGGTATATCTGTCGCTCCGTCACCGAAATATATCATTCTTGCAAAGGGAACCGGACGCTTATTCTCGGGCAGATACTGATTTACAAGTTTGTGATCGCGAATACTGTGAACACCTTTATTGATTTTAAATAAAAATTGTGTTTTGGCAGTATAATCTACAGCCACGGCAGGCCATGTGGCTACACCATTCTCATACAGAAAAGAGCAGGCAAATACTTTTTTAAATTCATGAAAAATAGATGACCCTTCAATCATCTCAATAAGGCCGGAAGAATTTATGTAGTGAACAATATTTACTCCTTTGCTTTCGCCATATTGATTGATCAAAGAAAACCACCTTTCCACACCTTTGTAGAGAGGTATTTGCGAACCAAACCTTTGAAAATCTTCGCGCTGAATCTTGATGTTTGCAGCTTTAGCTTCATCAAGCATCAATTTCATATAACACAATATCTCGCTTGCATCCTGACTTTCAGATAATTCTGCACTTTTTTTCCAAAAGCCTTCCGGTTCTTTCCCAATGGCTTGGATAAAACCGAATTCCTGCATATTGCCGGGTGATAAAGTTCCGTCAAAATCGTAAATGAGCGCTACTGTGGGCTTTTGATTCATATATGATTAAATAATTACAAATATAGTTAAAAGAAACTAAAATGGATAACCGATACCGAATTGGAAAGCAGATCCTCCCCGTTTGAACCAGCTGTCAAAATTTTTCCAAGAAGAAGTAGATGGATCGTGAAGCTTGATTCCCCAGTCAAAACGGATAACAACAAACTGTATATCAAGTCTTAATCCGAGCCCTGTATTAAAAGCAATTCCTTTTAAAAAATTATTTTTGGGTGACAGTTCGTGCTTCAACCATACATTTCCGGCATCGAAAAATACAGCTCCGCGAAGTAACCAAAATAGGGGGAAGCGAAATTCAACATTGGCCTCGAATCTCATATCACCGTTTTGGTTCGGGATACTGAATGTAGTATCTACTTCAGAAATACCCGGTCCGATAGAACGAGCCTGCCATCCTCTAAGGCTATTGGCACCGCCGGCCCAAAACATTTTTTCAAAAGGAAGAGAGGTAGAATTGCCGTAGGCGAATCCTGCTCCGGCAAGTCCCCTCACTGCAATTGCGGAATTGTTATTTTTACCAAATTTCCATGTATAGACCAACGAAAGTTCTGCTCTTACATATTGAGAATAAGGTGAACCCCATATAGTATGGTAATTGGATGTATCGGTAGGCATTACTTTATTAAATGCACTGATAAGATTACCGGCAACATCAAACTGCAAGTTTGCCTTGAAGTTGGATACTTTGGGATTGATCGACGGGTCAGTTAAAAATGAAAATGTATATGAACCTCCAAAATCAAAATGATCTCGATAAGAATCACGAACAAAAGGATTTTTTATCTTTTCATAAAAAGAAGAACTCATATTGCTCATTTTGACTATATTAAACCGAAGAGGGTTTATCTGATAAAACCATTTCTTACTCAAACTGTTCCAGCTGTATCCGAACTGAGCAGTAATCATATTTCTTGTGTATTCGGGACGCTTTTGATAATTGTATGCAAAATTCAAGTCTGTCCTCGGAATCATTTTGTTAAAAATCTTGTCTGGAAGAAAAAGAAAAGTGGGAAAGCTGATACCCATAGATGCACCGAATTCTGTGGAACGGATAGTGTCTTTTACAGCAAACTGGAAATTTCCCATCAAGGAAAGACTCAGCCATTCTCCTCCTCGAAAAATGTTTCTGTTATAATACGATACTACGGGAGAAATACCTATAAGGCCCGTAGAATTGGTAGATGCCTCAAGATTAAGTTTATATCCCTGTACTTTGGATGGGATTAATTTAATGTTGCAATCTACAGTATCTGATGCTACCTGATCGATTGATACATTGATGCTGTTATAAACTCTCAGATTGGAAAGCCTCTGATATGTGTTATCAACCACACTTTCTCGATAAAGAGAACCGGGAATAACTCGATTCATGTTTTCAAGAACTCCGGGACGCATTTTTAATTTTTTATCATATAAAATGATAATGTCGTTATATCTGAGGGTGTCGAGAATCTGTTTTGCATTTTTACCTAATGAGGCCCTGTACCTGACAACATCTGATACAGGATATAGTGTCACTTTTCCTATATAAAATCGTTTATGTGGTTTGGCATCTCTTTCGAGTTCATTTCTTGTATAATTCTCTATGCGTACTTCAAGGATGGCAGAATCTCTTATAGATAATGTATCGGCTTTAAAGAAGAAGTAATTTTTTGAAAATCCATAAAAACCATCGTCTCTAAAAATGGCTGCTGCTCTTTCCGATTCAGATTCAAGCAATTTTTCAGATAAAGGTAGCCCTCTCTTAATGAGAGAGTTAAGAGTGTCAGATAGATACTTGTCTCTTAAGAGAGAATCTCTGATAATATAGTTAATTTTTTTAATCGGAAATTGTTTTCCAAGAGTAACTTCGTAAATAACAGTGGCTTTCTTTTTTTCAGCGTATAGGCTATCGACAATTGATGATCCGTAATATCCGAGAAAATTGAGGTGGATATTCATATTGTCTTTGCTTTTGTCCACCTGTTCCGGATCGAAAATTACCGGAGCTTGTCCTACCTTTTTAACAAAACGATCCCATCCGTTATTCTTGCCGTTGCTCCAGTTATATACATATATGAAAGGATTCCATTTACCTATAAAATAGGAATTGGGCTTTTGCTTTATATATGGTTGAATATCAGAAGCTTGATAATTAGGGTATTGCGAATGGTTAGCTATTATAACCTTGTTCTCCTTTAATCTGAACGAACCGTCAGGCACAACCTTAACTGTGCTGCAAGAATTGAGAATCGTTGCTATTAGCAACAAGACAATCGCAATATTGGAAAACCCTCTCAGGGACATATTCATTTTTTTAATATGCAAAAATAAGATTTTTAATATGTAAATAAAAATTGTTGAATATATTTGCACAATAAAAATAACCGAGTACATCGGATTTTACTTTTTTTACACAAGTAACTTACTTACATATTGAAATGAAGAACAAATATATCGATTTAGTTGAGCAATCATTTGAGTTTCCGCAAGACGAATTTTGCGTAAATGATGGTAATCTTCTTTTTCATGACATTCCGATTATGGATGTTATCGAACAGTACGGAACTCCATTAAAGATTTCATATCTGCCCAAAATCTCTTCTCAAATACAAAAAGCAAAGAGAATGTTTAATGTGGCTATGGCCAAAGTGGATTATAAAGGGAGTTATCATTACTGTTATTGTACAAAAAGTTCACATTTTTCTTTTGTTTTGCAAGAAGCACTCAAAAATGACATTCACATCGAAACATCTTCTGCTTTTGATTTTAACCTGATCGAATCTCTTTATGATGAAGGGGTTGTGAATAAGGATTTATTCATAATATGTAACGGATATAAGAAAGATTCATATATCGAAAATATTGCCTCATTTATCAATAACGGATGGCATAATACAATTTCCATTCTCGATAATATGTCAGAATTCGATCATCTCGATGCTGCAATTTCAGAACCTATAAGAATAGGTATCCGGATTGCTTCTGAAGAGGAGCCAAAATTTGAATTTTATACATCAAGGCTTGGGATAAGGTATTCTGATATTATCCCTTTTTACACAGATAAGATCAGTCAAAATAAGAAGTTTTCACTTAAAATGCTCCATTTTTTCATTAATACAGGGATAAGGGATAATGCTTATTATTGGAACGAATTAGCCAAATGTGTCCAGGTGTATTGCGATCTTAAGAGTATTTGCCCGGAGCTTGATTCATTAAATATAGGTGGGGGTTTTCCTATCAAAAATTCACTTGCCATGGATTACGAGTATGAATATATGGCAGAAGAGGTTGTGGGGCAGATTAAAAGTATATGCGACCAAAGAGGTGTAAGAGAACCGAATATTTTTACTGAGTTTGGTTCATTTACAGTAGGTGAAAGCGGCGCTACTATATTCTCCATCCTTGATGTCAAGCAGCAAAACGACAGAGAAAGATGGTATATGATAGATGGTTCGTTTATGACTTCACTTCCCGATACATGGGGAATTAAGCAAAGATTTATTCTCCTTCCGATAAATAAATGGGGAAGTGAGTACCAAAGGGTCTTTTTAGGCGGGTTGACCTGTGATAGTCAAGACTATTATAACGCTGAAGCTCACGCAAATGCGATATTTCTTCCTAAAGTGGAAAATTGCAGAGAAGATCCTCTTTATATAGGTTTCTTTCACACTGGTGCATATCAGGAATCTATTGCAGGATACGGAGGTATTCAGCATTGCCTCCAACCATATCCGAAGCTGATTATCATAGATAAGGACGAAAATGGTGAATATTTCACAAAATTGTTCAGCAAAGAGCAGACCTATAAGTCAATGCTAAAAATACTCGGATATTGATATGCTATCAAAAGGAGATATAAAGTATATTCGTTCTCTGTCACAGAAAAAATTTCGCGATATGGAACGGGTATTTATCGTGGAAGGGGACAAAATGGTTAAGGAAGCTTTAAATTCATCTTATGAAGTGCTGAATGTTTATAAAATTGAAGATATAGGGGAGGAGACTATGTCAAGAATTTCTCTACTTTCTTCCCCTTCTCCCTCCCTTGCATTGGTAAAAATGCCAAATTCAGATAATAAAGAATATGATATTACCGCTCTTTCTTTAGCATTGGATTCAATCCGCGATCCTGGAAATCTCGGCACCATTATCCGTATTGCCGACTGGTTTGGTATAGATACTGTGTTTTGTTCCGAAGATTGTGTGGAACTGTATAATCCCAAAACCATTCAAGCTACAATGGGTGCTATTTTCAGAAAGCGAGTGATTTACATAGACTTAAATATGGTGATTTCGAGGTACATACAATCAAAGATTCCGGTATATGGAACATTTCTCGATGGAGAAAACATTTATAATCAGTCACTTAGCTCTCGAAATGCACTCATTGTGATGGGAAGTGAGAATAATGGTATTTCAGAAGAACTCTCCTTAAAAATTTCCAATAGAATTTTGGTTCCTTCTTATTCAAACAATGGCCACACTTCAGAATCACTGAATGTGGCCATCGCTACAGCTGTGGTGTGTGCTGAATTCAGACGGATCGAACAAGTGTCTCGGGATTAATAATTGTATCTTACGAACAACTCTATCGCCTGATACTCAGCCATTCCCAATTTATCAAATATCTCTGCCGTGTTGTGATTTCTCTCTTCGGCTCTGAGCCAAAATTCACGAATGTCTGAGCCTGGGAATCTCGGACGGTCTTTCTGTGACTGATGACGGAAGATGGCTTCACGCTTAATGTTTACTTCTTCAGGTGAAAGGGGGACTGCCATATCTGCTTCTGCTACATCCCATTCCTGCCATGCACCTCTATATAGCCATACTCTACAATCTTTCAGCCATTCTGCTTTTTGTTTTTTAAGCTCTTTCAAAGCCTCGAGTACAGCCATCAGGCATACTCTGTGAGTACCGTGAGGGTCGCTTAAATCTCCGGCAGCAAAAATTTGGTGAGGCTTAATGGATTCGAGAAGATCTTTAACAATGATAATATCCTTTTTACCGAGCGGTTTCTTTTTAATGCCACCAGTTTCGTAGAAAGGAAGGTTAAGAAAATGTACCCTTTCATCAGGAATTCCCAAATAACGACAGGCTGATGTGGCTTCTCCTCTTCTGATGGCAGCTTTGATCTCAAGAACATCTTTCGGATCGGGATCACCCGGATGTTTTTCATTTAATTCCTTAACTACTTTACTGTATATAGCATCAACACCCTTAGGATCTCCTCCATAGATTTTGGCAGCTTCTTTCAAAAAGTCGAGAAATCTGATAACATCGTGATCAAAAACTGCAATATTGCCTGAAGTTTCGTATGCCAAATTAACAATGTGCCCCTGTGAAGAGAGACGAGCTACTGTCCCTCCCATGGAAATAACATCATCATCGGGGTGGGGAGAGAATACTACGACACGTTTGGGATAGGGTAGGGCTCTTTCAGGTCTTGTGGTATCATCAGCATCGGGCTTTCCGCCCGGCCATCCGGAAATAGTGTGCTGAAGTTCATTGAAAATTTTGATATTTAAATCACTTGCAGGCCCTTTTCTCGTAATAAGATCGGACATTCCGTTATCATTATAATCTCTTTCTGTCAGTTTAAGGATAGGTTTATTGAGCTTCTTACAAAGCCAAAATACAGCTTTTCTTATCAAATAATCGGTCCATTCGCAGTCATCAGTCAGCCATGGGCTCTTTATTCTTGTGAGTTCAGCGGAGGCCGCATCATCTATATATATTTCAATATCGGGATGATTTTGAAGAAAAGTTAACGGCTGCTGATCGTTAATATCTCCTTCCACCATTTTTTTAACCGAAAGAGCTTTACCCTCTCCCCAAGCCATATAAAAAATCTTCTTGGCGGAAAGAATAGTATCGATACCCATGGTTAAAGCATGTAGAGGAACAAATTCAACTCCAAAAAAATCGCTCGAGGCATCTACTCTTGATGAATAGTTAAGGGTAATGGGGCGAGTGTGCGAATTAAGATGTGATCCGGGCTCATTAAATCCCATATTAGAGATGAGCATGATATCTATCCCACCCAATTTACGAATGAGCCTTTCGTACTCTTCACAATGATCTCTTATTTTCGATTCATCAATGGAAGAATCGAGGCAATGAATATTTTCGGGCAAAATATCTACATGATCGAAAAGATATTCTTTTAAAAATCTGTAATGACTTTGGATTTCGTTTCTTCCCAAGGGATAAAATTCATCAAGAGAGAAAACTACCACATTTTTAAAACTGATTTGATTCGCTTTATAAGCTTTTACCAGTTCGTCATATACTTGAGCACAAGTACCGGAGGCAGAGAGACCAAGCACACATTTCTGAGAAGAATGTGCTTTATCTCTGATGGTGAGCAAAATCTTGTCAGCAACCAATTGAGAAGCATCGGCTGCATCACTGAAAATCGATACGGGTAATTTTTCGTATCTTTTCGTAAAATCTGATGAGAAATCCATTATGTTATAATTAAAAATTTTCAAATAATCGCTTTCCTTATAGGTAGAAGCTGTTTCAATAAATCCTCGAGTAAATTCAGTTTGAGCATATTCGCTCCGTCAGATTTAGCCGAAGTAGGATCCGGATGTGTCTCTACAAATATTCCATCCACTCCTGCTGCAATTCCGGCTCGCGCAATAGTGGCTATCATTTCAGGTTTTCCTCCTGTCACTCCGGAGGACTGGTTTGGTTCCTGAAGAGAGTGTGTAACATCCAAAACAACAGGGTAGCCAAATGACTGCATCACAGGAATGCCTCTGAAATCTACAACCAAATCGGAATATCCGAATTGAGTGCCTCTATCAGTTAAAATAATATTATTATTACCCAATTTCGATACTTTTTCAGCAGCAAATTTCATGGAAGCAGGGGAGAGGAACTGTCCCTTTTTAATGTTAACATATTTGCCGGTTTGAGAAGCCGCTTCGAGTAGCTCCGTTTGTCTGCAAAGAAAAGCTGGAATCTGAAGAATATCAACATCGTATGAGGCTGCCAAGGAGGCTTCTTGGGGAAGATGTATATCGGTTAACACAGGTATTTTATAATCTTCTTTCAAGGATTGGAGAATCTCAAGCCCATTCTCATCCCCTATGCCGGTAAATGAGTCGAATCGAGATCGGTTGGCTTTCTTATAAGATGCTTTGAAAATAAAAGGGAGAGAGTATTTATCGGCAAGTTCTGCAATAGAAGAGGCAATTTTTCTGGTAATTTCTTCACCTTCTATTACACAGGGACCTGCAATGAGAAAAAAATTATTTTCTTTATTTTCCCTTAAATATTTGATGTTTTTTATCTCCATAAATAATAATGCAAATTTAACAATTTTACCTTAGTATCTATATTTTTCCCATACTTTTTTAAGTTTGGTCCTGATATCCTTCTCTTTTGAATTGTCACCCGGTTCATAAAATTTGGTTCCGGACAGATTTTCAGGAAGAAATTCCTGTTCCACGAAATTTCCTTCAAAATCGTGGGCATATTTATAATCCTTTCCATATCCGAGCTCTTTCATTAGAGAGGTAGGGGCATTTCTGAGGTGGAGTGGAACAGGGGAGGTGTCTCCTTTTTTAATCTGGTCAAGGGCACTATCTATCGCAATT
This sequence comes from uncultured Muribaculaceae bacterium, assembly GCA_964611185.1. Lineage (GTDB taxonomy): Bacteria > Bacteroidota > Bacteroidia > Bacteroidales > UBA932 > CAAGNP01. The sequence continues at coordinate 156,296 of CAZSXE010000001.1, forward strand.
ATGGCAGAGTTGCTCTTTGGGGATGTAGCAAGATAAAGTGCACATTCCGAGAGGATTATACGCGCTTCCGGCATACCTATTTTATGTATGGCATCGAAGGTGGATTGCGCAAGCAACAGAGCATTCGGATTTGCTAGGCCAATATCCTCGGAAGCAAGTATAATCATCCTTCTTGCAATAAACAGAGGATCTTCTCCTCCGGAGAGCATTCTCGCCATCCAGTAAATCGCACCGTTGGGGTCGGACCCGCGAAGACTTTTAATAAATGCCGATATAATATCGTAATGTTGTTCACCACCTTTGTCATATATGGAGATATTTTCTTGAAGCTTGTCGGCAACCAACGAGTCTGTTATGGTGATGGTATCATCAGAAGGATAGCACGAAACTATTATTTCGATAATATTTAACAATTTTCGTGCATCTCCGCCCGAGAAGCGATATAAAGCATCTTTTTCTTTAATTATTATACGCCTCTCTTTCAAGAACTTGTCTTGGGTCAAAGCTCTATCTAAAAGTATATCTAAGTCTTTTATTTCAAGCGATTTAAGGACATATACCTGACAGCGAGAAAGGAGAGGGGTTATGACCTCGAAAGAGGGATTTTCAGTGGTAGCGCCAATTAATGTAACAGTTCCCGTCTCCACAGCACCCAAAAGAGCGTCCTGCTGAGATTTGGAAAATCTGTGTATTTCATCAATAAAGAGAATGGGCGATCCTTTTGAAAATATTGAGTTTTGTTTCGCTTTATCAAAAATTTCCCGAAGGTCTTTAACACCCGAATTTATGGCAGATAAGGTATAAAATTCTCTATCAAGAGATGATGCAATAATCTGTGCAAGTGTGGTTTTCCCAACTCCGGGAGGCCCCCACAGTATAAATGATGTTATATTCCCCGTTTGAATCATCTTCCTCAATATAGAATTTTCTCCCACCAAATGTTCCTGTCCTACATATTCGTCCAAAGAGTGAGGTCTCATCCTTTCTGGTAACGGGGAAGATGGTGTTAAGTCACTATTTAACATAATATAAATTGTGTAAAAAGTTAGCTATTATTTTTTAATTATGCAAATATTTAATTTATATTTGGTGCGAATTTAGAAATAAAAAGGGAAATATCTTTTTACCTTTGCGATTATGTCATCAAGAAAGAAAAAAAGTAAAGAAATTTTAACGAATGTGACCATTGAGGCGGTAGCTGCCGAAGGCAATTCTCTCGCTCATATTAATGGTAAAGTTTTGTTTGTACCGCAGACTATCCCCGGTGATGTGGTGGATGTGCAGCTTACGAGGATCAAGAGTAGTTTTATGGAGGGACGAATATCGAGAATTGTGAAGCCTTCGCCCGATAGAATCGCTCCTTTCTGCGATTATTATGGAGTATGCGGAGGTTGCAAGTGGCAGCCTCTTCCTTATAAAATGCAGCTTGAGTTTAAGCAGCAGCAGGTTTTTGACCAGCTTCATAGGATAGGAAAGCTGAATCTCCCCCCATTGTCCGAGGACAATACAGTATTCGACATCTCGAAACCTGCGTTTTTCCCTATTTTGGGCTCGGAGAAAACTACTGAATATCGCAATAAACTTGAATTTACCTTTTCAGATAGAAAATGGCTTAGGGAGGGTGAAAATCCTGACGATTTCTTTTCACCTGTGGTGCAATTAAACCCTGATGATTTTGAAGGTGGTATTTTCCCGCACAATCTCCGAAAGGGCTATTCGAGCATAAACAATCGTTCTGAGGGCTTCGGGCTGGGTTTTCATATTGGCGGAGCATTCGACAAGGTACTTGACATTTCTAAATGCTATCTTCAGCGAGAGCCTTCTAACGAGATTAGAAATTTTGTGAAGCAGTATGCAATTGAAAATTCTCTTTCATTTTTCAATTTGCGCGAGCAAAGCGGGCTTTTAAGAAATTTAATGGTCAGAACCAATAAAAATGGCGATGTGATGGTGGTTTTGGCGGCTACCTCCCCTGCTGTCGATGAAAAGGGGGTCTCCCATATTGAAAAATTGTTGGCGGCAATGGGGGATAAATTCCCTCAGATCAAGTCGTTAAACTATGTTATTAATAATAAATACAATGATACTTTGGGGGATCTTCCTGTGGTCCATTTTGCAGGTGACGATGCTATTTACGAAGAGATGGAAGGGTTGAATTTCAAAATCGGACCTAAGTCTTTTTATCAGACGAATTCGGAGCAGGCTTATCGCCTTTATTGCGTGGTGCGCGATTTTGCAGATATTAAGCCGACAGATACTGTTTATGACCTCTACACGGGAATAGGTACTATTGCATTGTTTATTGCTCGCAGAGCGGCTAAAGTGATTGGTATTGAGTATGTTCCGGAGGCGATTGAGGATGCATGGGTGAATGCGCGGAACAATGGAATTGATAATTGCGAGTTTTTTGCAGGGGATATGAAAGATGTGCTTAGCAGCGATTTTATTGCCGTTCACGGCGGAAATCCCGATGTGGTGATTCTTGATCCACCTCGTGCGGGGATTCATCCGGATGTGGCTCGGGTGATTCTTGAGGCCGCTCCTAAAAGGATAGTGTATGTAAGCTGTAATCCGGCTACGCAGGCGCGGGATCTCGCTATTTTGTCATCTCAATACGAGATAGTTCATGTTCGTCCTGTGGATATGTTTCCTCATACACAGCATTTGGAAAATGTCGTTGGTCTTAAAAAAATAGAGTTATGAGTTATTTGGAAGGCACTACAATTTGCGCTCAGGCCTCTGCGCAGGGACCCGGTGCGGTTTCGATCGTTCGCATTTCGGGAGAGGATTCGGTAAAAATTCTTGATAAGATCTTTAAGGGTGCTTCGGCTTCTAAATTGAGCGAAGCTCGAAGTCATAAAATGAGATTCGGGACGATTGTTTATCCTGATTCGGGGAAAGTGGCTGACGAGGTGTTGGTGGCAGTCTTCAGGGCGCCTCATTCTTATACGGGAGAAGAATCTGCGGAGATATATTGTCACGGCTCGGATTATATTGTGAGTGAGATACTTAAGCTGCTTCTTAATGAAGGTGCCGTATTGGCGAAGCCGGGAGAATTTACTCAAAGGGCTTTCCTTAATGGTAAGCTCGACCTGACTCAGGCTGAAGCGGTGGCGGATCTTATTGCGGCGGAGACGCGAGCTGCTCACGATGTCGCTTTATCTCAGATGAAGGGGGGGGTTTCTGATGAATTGAAGATTATGCGGAACGAACTTGTGGATATTGTGTCGTTGATGGAATTGGAGCTTGATTTCAGTGAGGAGGATGTGGAGTTTGCGGATAGAAGTCGTCTGAATGACCTGCTGGATAAGGTCCGGAGGCATATTGCGGGACTTATCGAATCGTTTTCTCTGGGGAATGTGATTAAAAATGGGGTGCCTGTGGCGATTGTGGGGGCGACAAATACGGGGAAAAGTACCCTGCTGAATGTATTGCTCGAAGAGGAAAGGGCTATCGTTTCGGATATTCCGGGGACTACGCGTGATGTTATCGAGGATACGATGAATATTGACGGAGTCACTTTCCGGTTCATAGATACGGCTGGGATTAGAAATACCACCGAGACGATTGAGATGATAGGGATTGAGAGGACTTATTCGAAGATGAAGCAGGCTTCTGTCGTGATACTGATGTTGGATGCGTTGCGACCGGACGATTTCGAGGTGTCTGTGGCTAATTTTGCAGAGCATCTGCGAGGTGGAAATTCAGTGGTAAGTAAACAAAGCGTAATCATTCTGCTCAATAAGGCCGATCTTGTAAATGACACTAAATCAGAATTATATATCACTCAAATTTCCGAGAAAGCTGCCTCATCAGCCCTCTCCCCCATCGCCATATTGCCGATTTCGGCTAAGAAAAAAATCGGAGTAGAGTCCCTCCTATCCATTTTGGTTTCTTCCCAAAATACTCGTAATATCTCATCCAACACCACCCTAATCACCAATCTAAGACACTACGAAGCCCTAACTTCCGCCGCCTCCGCCCTATCCCGCGTCTCCTCCAGTCTCGCCGAAAGAATACCCACAGATTTGATAGCCCAAGACATCAGAGAAGCACTCTACTATATAGGAACAATAACGGGAGAGGTCACATCGGAAGAGGTGCTGGGGAGGATATTTGGGAGGTTTTGTGTGGGAAAATAGAAGTTAGAAAATCCACAAAACAAACAATAGTAAATTATATACAATCCCTTGTTAAACAAAGATTTAGCAAGGGATATATTCTTTCCGTATTTATTGTTATTTATGGATATTTTGTTTATTTTTGTACCACATTTGTACCACACGTGGTACAAGGATTAAAATGACATCGGCTATCGCGGACACCTTTACGTCATTTTACAAAGATTTACATAGATTGACACTAATTGAACCCGAAGACTGCTTCACGAAGGTCTTCACCAACATACAACGCAGAAAATGGGAAAGACAAAACACACCGAACCGAAACAGTACCTCTCCATAACAGAGGCCGCTGAATTCCTCGGCGTATCCCGTCCTACCATATACGCACGCCTCAACTCCGGAGAACTCCCCTACAACCAAGTCTCATCCCGCACTATAAGGATACCCCTTTCGGCCCTTACCAGCATACAAGCCACCACTCATCCGACAAAGAAGAACCAGCACCTCACAGCCCACGACCTTCGGAACTACATCACACGCGAAGAAGTCCTGCAGTCATACAACATCGAAAAGAGCAAATTCCACAAAGTACTCCAAAGCAACGGAATCAAAGCGGTCAGGCACGGACAGAAAGCCCTGTACCTGAAAACACAGATGCACGACCTCTTCTACAAAGAAACCTTCCCCGACGTAAAAGAATGGTACACCTCAGAAGAACTCTCCATACGGGAAGGAATCTCCAGAAAACACATTTGTGCGACCGCCCATAAACTCGGAATCCCTGTCAAAAGGGCCGGCACCGTATGCTACATATCCAAGACCGGATGGGACGACCGCAAGCTCTCCCCATCAATACTTGAAAAAGACTATATGACAGTGGACCAGGCCAAGAAACACTATCACATAGGAGGCAAGACATTCTACGACACAGTCAACGCCAACAACCTGTCAAAAGTAAGGAAAGGCAACTATGTGTATTTCAGCATAAAAGACCTCGACCGCCTCTTCAAAGACAAAACCCCGCATATACCACCAGAAATAAAGAGAAACTACATACGCGGCTGCGATGCACTCAAACTCTACCACATAGGACAAAAGCGCTTCACGGAAGAAACACGCACCGCAGGAATAGAAAAGATACGCACAGAAGGCAACTTCGTATGGTATCGCAAAGACCAGTTGGACAAACTCTTCAAGACACTGATATAAACAATGGCACTAACAAAAGTAACACTCCGCAAACGGCTACTCCCATCAGGCAAGATAACCCTCTATCTTGACTACTACCCTGCCGTCCGCGACCCCAAAACCAACAAGATGTCAAGACGAGAATACCTCGGCATCTACCTCAGCTCCAGACCACGCACCCAGGAAGAACGCGACCTCAACAAAGAAAAGCTGATCACCGCCGAAGGCATAAGGGCACAGCGAGAACTCTCAATCCTGCGCGGTGACCTGGGATTCATAGACAGAGACACCCCGAAACAAGACTTCCTCGCCTACTACCGCCAGAACCTCGAAGGACACGACCAGAAATGGATACGAGTCTATGACCACTTCAAGAAATACTGCGGCGGAGAGTGCAAAATGGAAGACATCACCGTCGAATTCTGCAACGGCTTCAGAGACTACCTCCTCGAAGCAGACCAGCTTATGCACAGCCACAGAAAACTCAGCCGGAACTCGGCCGCCGGCTACTGGTCCACATTCCGTGGCTTCCTCAACATCGCATACAGGGAGCACAAAATCAAAGAGAATGTCAATGACTACCTTGAGTCCATCGACACAGTCGACACCCACAGACAATACCTGACACTTGAAGAATTGCAGAAACTGGCAGACACACCGTGCATATCAGACGTCCTTAGGCGCGCATCCCTCTTCAGCTGCCTCACCGGCCTGCGCTTCGGAGACATCCGCGACCTGACCTGGGACAAAATCACGGCATACCCCGATGGTGGCCACTGTCTGCGAATCACGACAGAGAAAACAGAAACCGATGCCTCACTTCCAAT
>CAZSXE010000001.1:162534-166030 GCA_964611185.1 uncultured Muribaculaceae bacterium
ACCGATGCCTCACTTCCAATCACCGACGAAGCACTTGAACTCTGCGGCAAACCAGCCAAAGGACAAGTCTTCAAAGGCTTCACATACGCCCTCGTACAAAAAGAACTCGACGGCTGGATAAAAGACGCAGGCATAGAAAAGCACATCACATTCCACTGCTTCCGCCACACCTACGCTACCCTCCTCCTTAGTTCTGGAGCAGACATCTACGTCGTTAGCAAGATGCTAACCCATAAGAACGTCGGCACCACCCAGATCTACACCGAGGTAATGGACAAGGACAAGAGGAAAGCGGCAGAGGGGTTGAAGATAAAGAAAAACAGATAATAAGAAATCTAATTTCGTAAAAAATGAGAGCAATAGAATATATTAGCAAACACAGTGCTTCAATTAATCACATAGCTGAAATTAAGCGAATTATACAAGAATTGAAGCCCCTGAGACTCGACAAAAATGCAACTGACACATATTTTAATACAATTCTATGCGCTGACATCCGCAAACGAAACTTCCTGCTTCAACAGGATTTATTCAACGCAGGTAATGCTATGCAGCCAGAGGCGCCTATATTCAAAGAAAACGATAAAGAGATACCAATCGAATACTCTTCAGAGATAAGAGACACTCTCTTCCGGGTAATAAAGGATGATGAATCCTTCGGATATCTTTATTTCCTTCTTGGAACGGAACAGAATACAAAACACCAGTCTGAGCCGATTGATTGTATTCCGAACCCAACTCGCATCAAGGTTGCACTCGTCAATCACAGAGATTCATATCCACATAATCGTCTTGATGAATACTTGGACGATGACTTCAATTATGAGCAGTACAATATGCTCTGCAAGAACGGTTTGTATTCAGACGATGAATTATTGGATTTCTTCAATGAAGTTTACTACCTATATGACCGGCTTCGTTGTGTAAAGGACAAAATGTCAAGTGTCAGAGACTTTTGCAAGAGTCTATCTTTCAAGTCTGATAAAGACAACTATTTTATCATCTCTACTATCATTGTAATGATTGACCGCTTTGAATCAGGGGATACCCAAATGATGAAATGCCGGTCAGAACTCTACAAGATGATTTCTGCTTTGGAACCGAAATTCAAAGAAGGAGCAGACGCCCCAGATGACAAAGCAGGCGGTGTATCCCGAAACAACGAAAGAAGCACGAATAAAGTCAAGACAGTCGTAATATATGAACTGCTGAAAAAACTCGGTAAAGGAAAGAGTCAGAATGACATCTCAAAGATATGCCGCCTTGTAGCATACTTCACAGATGGAAGCGAACAAGGAATTTATAACGATGCTATAGAAGGCATCACCCTGACAAAATACCACAAGGCTGAAATTGAAAGAGTTAACAAGATTCTGGATGACCTCGGACTCGAAATAACGATAAAAAAAGACATACAATACTGATAATTTACAACCAGTTGTACAACCGGTTGACAGGACTTATCGTTTCTACATTTGCCCACGATTAACAACGTCGTGGGCTTTCTTTATAATATAAGGCGCCAAAAGAAAGAAGCGACACGACATAAAACTAGAAATTTTATGTCAAACCCTACATTTGAACAGCTGCCTGCAATGGTAGCTCACATAATGGATGAGGTCGGAGAACTTAAAGACCTTATCAACAACACCTTTGGCAAAATTCAGACCGGAACAACGGATGACATCTGGATGGACCTCAACGAACTTTGCGAGTACCTTCCGGGGAAACCGACAAAGCCTACTGTTTACACCTGGGTATGCAACCGTCAGATTCCATTCTACAAGAAAACAAAGCGGTTATACTTCCTCAAATCTGAGATTGACCGCTGGATGGAAAACTCAGGCCACAGTACAAGCCAGACTCTCAAAGAAGAAGCACTTGAAGTTCACGGATACAGAAAAGGAGGTCTGAAATGAGTGAGCCACGCAAACTTGGAGAAATAATGAAGGAATACCTTCTGAACTCCGATGATGATTTCGCTACCGCATTCCGCGAACTCTATCGCGAACACGGAGGAAAGTTTCTAGAAGAAGAAAAGGAGGATAAGGATGATAAATAGAGAATCCATACTTAGCAGGACACACTACGGGACAAATATTTACTCCTACATCCTGCGCCAATTCTACCCTGGAGAATCGGTGATGTACATAGTTGGAAGGGACTGCGGCATTTGCCGCAACCCTTTCAACAATGGAGACGCCACACTTCATATTTGGATGGAAAAGATCCACCCGGAGCAAAAACTGTCCGAAGAAATATCACGTCACCACGACAGCAGCGGAACCATACCTGATGGTGACTGCTTTGACTTTGCACAATTGTATTGGAACAAGGCCGGGCAAGAATTGCTCAATACAATCAACGAAGAACTCTACCTTCATCTCGAAGACGGCTATAACCCTTATGGACAAAAGTCAAAAGCCGCAGTAACAGAACCAACAATCCGTCGGATTCTCTTCTCATTCTTCAAGGCCCCGATAACAAACACTCAGCCTTACAAGAACATCACACTTCTTGATGCATACAACTATATCACAGGAGAATACGCATCAAAAAGAACTTCAACGCTCCGCAGTTTCAATGACTCCAAGCGGGCAAGGAACTACAAGGCAGCACACTTCGACTATTGCACGTTTTCTGGCACGTTCACCGTCCGGAATGACAAAGCACTTGTCGAGCACAGCGGTCTTCTGTGTCTCGATTTTGACCACCTTCAGAACGTAGAATCCCTGTTTGAAAAGTTGCTGGAGGACCAATACTTCGACACCCAGTTGCTCTTCCGCAGCCCTTCAGGCGACGGACTCAAATGGATAGTTCCAATCAACACCGCAGAAATGCCACATCAGGACTACTTCAGGGCTGTTGCCAACTATGTCCGGGCAACCTATGGAATAGAAGTGGACAAATCAGGTAAAGACATCAGCCGCGCCTGCTTCCTGCCATTTGATTCAAAAGCGTATATAAATCCCAATTTAAAGTAAAACATGAGCACAAAATTCAATCCCCATCAATGGATAAACAATACACCAGCAGAGCATACTACACCAGCCGCACCTGCCACATCATACTCAAGCAACGATCCATACGACGATATAGAAATCATCACCACCCGTATCGAGTCGGCCAGAATAGACATTACTTCAGGCTATGCCGCTTGGCGTGACCTCGGTTTTGCCCTGTCAGATGCCCTCGGAGAAAATGGAAGAACATACTATCAGCGCATCAGCCGTTTTCATCCGGAATACTCTGCCGCAGAAACAGACAAACAATATGATAAATGTCTGCGTGCACACGGCACAGGAGTCACAATCAAAACTTTCTTCCAGCTTGCAAAAGAGCACGGAATCAGCATCTCAATTCCCTCAAAAACATCGAATACATCAAATACCTCATTTCGCAGAAACGATGGCAGCAGTTCTGCCTCTACCCCACGTTCCTCGAATGAGGTTTGTGAAGAAACCGAGGTAATTGAGGGACAGGATGAGATTGACGA
>CAZSXE010000001.1:166130-167540 GCA_964611185.1 uncultured Muribaculaceae bacterium
TCTGTGGCAATCCCAAATGTCACCGGCATATACAACAAACGGCCGGTAAACGCCAATCTTTTCCTCTTTGTAACAGCCCGCGCATCCTCCGGCAAAGGACGACTGACTCTCTGTCGATATCTCATCGAACCAATCCACGAGAGGCTTCGTGAAATCAATGAAGCAGAAATGATGGAATACAAGGAGAAAATGCAGAGATACAACGCTGCCGGCAAGAACAAGGCAAATATGGAGAAACCGGAGGAACCACCTCTGAGAATGCTCTTCATCCCAGCCAATTCCAGCGCAACCGCCGTATATCAGGTCCTGAATGAAAATGACGGACAAGGAATAATGTTCGAAACCGAAGGCGACACACTCGCAAACACTTTTGCCAGCGACTACGGGAACTATTCGGACGGTTTTCGCAAGGCATTCCATCACGAATCCATCAGTTACATTCGCAGAAAAGACAAGGAGTATGTAAATCTGAAACGGCCCAGACTTTCAGCATTGCTGACAGGAACGCCAAAACAGATTTCCAGCCTCATTACAGATGCAGAAAACGGACTGTTCAGTCGCTTTATTTTCTACTTCTTGAACACCAGAATAATTTGGCAGGATGTATTTGACTCGACCGATGATTGTACACTTGATGAGTATTTTCAGGATCTCGGTCACCAGTTTTACGATTTCTACCTCACACTGAAAGACTATGGCACTATCCGGTTCAGTTTCTCTGCAGACCAGCAAAAACGCTTCAACGAGTTCTTTGGCAAAGCACAGGATGAGTACGCCAATCAACAGGGGACGGATATAGTCGCCTCAGTACGCAGGATGGGGCTCATAACATTCCGTATCGCAATGGTTCTGTCAGTTCTGAGAATAATGGAAGACGGATGTTTCGACAAGACTCTGCTGTGTATGGATGTAGATTTTGAAACTGCACTAACAATGGCAGAAGTACTTCTCCAGCACACCGGAAAGGTTTTCCGTGAACTGCCAAAGGTTGCATCAACACCTTCAGGTTCTGGACAGAAGACCGTCCGCCGTCAGCTGTTCCTTGACAAACTGCCATCGGAATTTGAGCGCAGAGATTTTATCGAAATTGCTGCTTCTCTCGGTATTCCGCAATCGACAGCTGAGAGAAATGTCAAGAAATGGTGCGATGAAGGATTGCTGAGCCATCTGGAGCAGGGAAAGTACCGAAAGAATTGACATCAGACCATATTAAAGGCTGAAACCAAGATTCGAGTCAAAATATACAATAAATATCAATAAAAATCAATAACTTTGTAAGTTAAAGCCGGATAGTTCCCTTTACCTACAGCAATAATACGACAATATGCCGCTACGATATATAGACCTCTTTGCCGGGCTAGGTGGTTTCCACCTTGCCCTTCAGAAACTTGGACACGAATGTGTCTTCGC
>CAZSXE010000002.1:0-99873 GCA_964611185.1 uncultured Muribaculaceae bacterium
TGACCGTTGAGGTATAGTAGGCATTTGTTATATATCTTGGATGGTAGAATCGAGTAAGTACTTTATAAAAACATTATCATAGATCTACTGATACTGATTATTATAATAAAGGATTTAATGTTAGAAGATAATGTCTTTTTTAAATTTGTTTTAACTTTGTGAAAAATATCTTTAAAACAATGGACAAATTACATTCTGATGCTTTTGTGCTCGATTCGCATTGTGATACTCCTTCGATGCTCCTTGAAAATCTTAATATTGGTGAAAAACTTAATAGAGGTCAGGTTGATTTTGTAAGGATGAAGGAGGGGGGAGTGGATGGTATGTTCTTCGCTATTTATACTTCCAACAGACTTTCCCCTGATGAGGCTACAAGAAGGGCTATTGAGTTATTGTCAAGGACTTATGATGCTGTGGACAGGAACAGAGATAAAGTTGCTTTTGCTTTTTCTGTTGCTCAAGCACGAGAAAATAAGAAAAATGGACTCCTTTCGGTCTTTCTTGGTATGGAAAATGGTTCTCCGATTCAGAAAGATCTCTCAATGCTTAGATTTTTCTATCGTTTCGGAATAAGGTATCTAACCTTGACACATACCGGTAATAATGAGATATGCGATTCCTGTGCTGCTAAAGAGAAGAGATGGGGAGGTGTTTCCCCTTTCGGAAGGAAAGTAATAGAGGAACTTAATCGTATAGGTGTTATGGTGGATGTTTCTCATATTTCAGATGATTCTTTTTATGATGTGTTGAGGTATTCAAAGGCTCCTGTTGTGGCAACACATTCATGTTGTAGAGCTTTATGTAATCATCCGAGAAATCTTACAGACCAGATGATTAAGGATCTTGCTACATCAGGTGGAGTAATTCAGATTAATTTTTATCCTGCATTTCTTGACAATAATTTCGGGACTGATGAGTTTTGGGCTTTGGCAGATGATTTCGATGAGAAGCAGCAGGCTTCACGCAAGGATCTTGATAACCCTGTTAAAAGGGATGCATACCATAAAATCGAAACGGAGCTTCTTAATTATCCTGCCCCTTCATATAAATTGATTGTGGATCATATTGACCATGTAGTGAATCTTGTAGGTGCGGAGCATGTCGGGCTCGGTTCTGATTTCGACGGTATTGAAACACCCCCTCAAGGGATGAAAGATGTGAGTTGTTTTTCGAAATTTACGGAGGAACTTAGGTTGAGAGGGTATTCAGATAGTGATATAAGAGGAATCTTAGGAGAAAACTTCCTCAGGGTGATGTCAGAAGTGGAAAAGTATTCGCAAACTAATAAATAAAATATTGAATATGAGCAAAATAGCATTGGTAACAGGAGCAACGGCAGGTATTGGCAAAGCCGTAGCGAAAGCATTGGCCGATAACGGCTACAATTTAATTATTACGGGTAGAAGGGAGAAGATTCTTTCGGAAGTGGCTAAAGAGATAGAAAAGAGCGGGGTTAGGGTTCTCCCCTTATCATTTGATGTCCGTTCGCTTAACGAGGTGGAGCATTATCTCGGAAACCTTCCGGTACAGTGGCAGGCTATTGATGTTTTGATTAATAATGCCGGTCTTGCTGTGGGATTGAATCCTCTCAATGAAGGGGTTGTGGATGATTGGGAGAGGATGATTGATACCAATGTCAAGGGGCTTCTCTATGTTACAAAGATTGTCTCTAATTTGATGATTAGAAACGGGAAAGGGGGACATATTGTCAATCTGTGCTCTATAGCCGGAAAGGAGGTTTATCCCAATGGAAATGTATATTGTGCTTCAAAGCACGCTGTAGATGCCCTTACAAAGGGGATGAGAATGGATTTTATTAAATATGGAATTCGTGTTTCTCAAATCTGCCCCGGTGCAGTCGAGACTGAGTTTTCTCAGGTGCGTTTCAAAGGGGATATGGAGCGTGCTGCTAATGTTTATAAAGGATTTGAGCCGTTAAAAGGGGAAGATATTGCAAATGCCATAATGTTTATGATTAACTGCCCTCCTCATGTAAATATCAATGATATGACCATTATGCCTACGGCTCAGGCAAATTCATCAATATTTAACAAGAAACTTTAAAGGTGTTTATAACCACCCCGCTTTTTTCATTATTGAATCGACTTTGAGGACATTTTCCCAGCGGTCGTAGTCATTTCTATTTTCAAAGATAAGGAGAAGAAGATCCGATTCCGGATAACGACCGGCGTATATTTGGTAGCCTCCGTTATCTCCTGTATGGAAAATGCGTTTCTGAAAGTCGGGATTTTGTTCGATAAACCAGCCATATCCATAGAAGGTATTGGGACGTTTTTGGTATCCGCTGAAAGGGGAATCTGAAACTGTAATATGCGGTGAATGTGCTTCTTTTAGTGTTTTATCTGAAACAATGGTTCCGCTACGAAGTGCCTTTTCCCATTTTGCAAATTCGTGTGTGGAAGTATATATCCCTCCGTCAGCTTTAGTAGCGAAGAATGTCTCTTCTCCATAGTCGTATTCATCCCATTTTTCGTTTTTAATATATCCGTGCGACATATTGGGAATTACTTTATCGGGTGAGAAATATATGGTAGAGGTCATGCCTGCAGGATAAAATATTTCGTCTTGCATATATTGTTCGAATGACTTTCCGGATACTTTTTCTATGATGGTATAGAAGAGTTGATAAGTGGGATTCATGTACTCATAGTATTGACCTGGCTTGAAATGGAGGGATGTAAGGTCTTTCATATATGAGTAGGAGTCAACATCTGTGGCATAGAGAACGAAGTCTCTGTTATATCTGGGTCTATCGTCACCAATGCCTGAGGTGTGAGATAGTAAGTTTCTTAAAGTTATATCTTTAAATAGTTCAGATTTAAATTCCGGAAAGTACTTTTTTACATTATCATCGAGGGATAATTTTCCTTCTTCGGCAAGTTTTAATATTGCGATAGCGGAAAACTGCTTAGATACTGAGGCAATGTTAAAAAAAGTATTACCATCAATCTTTGATCCTGTTTTCATATCTGCAATGCCAAATCCACGATCATATAGTATAGTATCTCCTTTAAGTATCAAAATGGATGCTCCAGGTTCGTCTATATGATAAAGGGACATGAATAGAGAATCAAGTGAGGCGATTGCTTGTCGCTCTTTGGCGGCTTGTGATGTGCAAGAAGTCATAATTATTGCTGTTAACAGGGTAATAATAAGTGATTTATACATAGCGTAGCAGGGTTAAATGTGTTTTTCTATCTGTAGTCGCAGCAGATTAAGTGCATTAGAGGAAAATCTGTCAATATTTACCTCCCGGCTGCTTTTAAATGCTATTTTCTGAGACACTACTTCTTCTTTTCCGCTTATCGGATCGAGATATGAGACAGCTATCCAGGCCATTCCGACAGGTTTTTCCGGAGTTCCTCCCCCCGGACCGGCAATTCCGGATGTGGCTACGGAGAAAGTGGTTTTCATAAGTGATCTTACACCGGTGGCCATAGCTTCAACACATTGTGGGCTTACGGCACCATATTCGGCTATAATCTGTTTAGGTACATTAATAACATTCTCTTTAATTGAATTATCATAAGATGTCACAGATCCATAAAAATATGCAGAAGAGCCTGCCACAGAGGTTATTAGCGATGCAATCCTACCTCCAGTACACGATTCTGCCACCGAAAGTGTCAGTTTATTTTGTGTCAAATATCGTCCTATAACACTCTGTAGTGAGTCATCTCCTTCACCGTAGATGGCATCTGAAAGTATTGGACGAAGTTTATTAAATTCCGCATCTATTTTCCTGATTTCTTCATCTTTGTCTCCTGTGTAAATGGAAAGTCGCAATCGGACTCCGATGATGGGATTAGGCAGATATGCAAGATGCATCTCCTTAGGGAGGGACTTTTCCCAAGGTTCAATCATCTTGGAAAGAGTGGATTCCGCTATTCCGAATGTCACAAGTGTCTTATGGTGAATGGCTTCGAGTTTATGATGCTTTCGGATGTCATTTATTATTTCGGGCAGCAGCCCAATAGCCTCGAAAGGAACTCCCGGAAGGGAATATAGAGTGGGGGTGTGCGGATATTTTTCTTTAGTAAATCTGAAAACCATGCATGGGGCGGTGCCCAATTTGTTAGGAATAACCTCAGACCCTTTCGGAACGAGTGCCTGAGCCCTGTTAATATCGCTGAGCTCGATTCCGCGGCTTGTGAGAATGCGCTCGATAATAGCGAATTGAGCATCGCTGCGGTAGTATTGGTGGGTACCGAAAAGTTCGGATATGGCTGCTTTTGTGATATCGTCTTTGGTGGGTCCAAGTCCGCCTGTAACGATAACTATATCATGGTCAGTTAGGGCATGGTTAAGATTGGTAATGATTTCTCGGTGGTCGTCACCGAAGGAATCCATATACTGTACTTTTACACCTATGTTGTTGAGTTCTTGTGAGATATGAGATGAGTTCGTATCAACAATCTGACCTATCAGGATCTCGTCTCCGATAGTGCAAATAGCTGCTTTTAACATATTAAGACTGCTTTTTATTATATTGTTTAACTAAATATTTCAAGATTTTCTTGGGCGTGGCAGGACCATTGTAGATAAATCCTGTGTAGATTTGTATCAGAGAAGCACCTGCTTCAAGCATTTGATAGGCTTGCTTGGGTGTGGATATGCCCCCTACACCTATAATAGGAAGCTTCCCTCCGGTACGCTCATGTATATATCTTACTGTATTTAAGCTCTTTTCAAATATGGGAGCTCCGCTCAATCCTCCTGCCCCGATTGCTTGGACCTTCTCATGGTCTGTGATCAAACCATCACGCGAAGTAGAGGTATTTGTAGCAACGATTCCATCAATACCTGAAATGAGTATCAAATCGATGATTTCATCGAGATGCTGCTTGGGAATATCGGGGGATATTTTAATTAGAATGGGTCTGTAGTCGTCAAAATATCGTCTCAATGTAAGAAGCCTGTCTATTATATCTGACAGAGATTCAATGTTTTGAAGCTCTGTCAGGCTTTTAACATTGGGACATGAAACATTAATAACAAAATAATCAACGAAATCATAGAGAAGAGAAAACGCCTTTTCATAATCGTTTCCGGCTTTATTATTGGGAGTAAGTGCCCCTTTGGAGATGTTTCCTCCTACGATGAGTTTAGGTTTATCCTTTTTAAGCCTGCTAACGGTGTATTTTACCCCATTATTGTTGATTCCCATTCTGTTAATGAGAGCATTGTCTGTAACTAACCTAAACAGACGAGGCTTAGGATTACCTGGCTGAGGTTCAGGAGTTATCGACCCGATTTCGACAAAACTGAATCCGAAATTTGACAAATCATTATAATAATCTCCGTTTTTATCGAAACCGGCAGCAAATCCGAGGGGATTTTTGAACTGAATACCGAATACTTCCCGTTCGAGGGATGGATGACTATAACTGAAAATAAATTTAATAATCTGTCGTGAAAAGGGGATATATCTGAGAAAAAACAGAAACTTCATAACGATGTGATGTGCTGTTTCTGCTGAGAACGAAAATAATATACTTTTTAAAAACTTGTACATTTTAAATATAGAATCATATAATGTACAAATATAAAGAATAATTACTTAGGTGGGTAAAATTCCTGAAAACTTCCGTCAGAGAAGAAGATAATTATCCTTTTTACATTTTTATTTGGTTGGGCGGCGGTAGATGGATGGCTAAATAGTGGATTCTGAGGGACTTCATTTTCATTAATTTTATGGTTAATATCCTCATTATCAACAATATCCAATGGGAAAAGGATGTTATCATTATCGGACTTTTCATGAAAATTATCTTTTGGAACAGAATTTTGTTCTAAATCTTTGTAGGGTTTACCTTTTCCGGTGATTAACCACTCGGCATTTATCCTTGGAAACTTAGAGAGAAAATTATTTATAAACTCGTAACTCGGTTTATTTCTACCGGAAAGAATATGGGATATTCCCGAACGCTGAATATGTAAAATATCCGCAAGTCGGGCAGGAGTGAGTTCTTCAAGCTCTAAAAATTGTTGTAAACGCCTATTCATAATTTGTAAACTCTTAACATTACAAATGTAAGCATTATTTTGATTACTTATGTAACTACTTAATAATTAACAAATGTAAACAATAAAACAGGGGAGGCTTTATAATACTATCCAGCCGAGGATGGTTGTTTGAGCACCAAAATAATCATTACTTAATATTTATTTGCTAATATATTGGATAACACGGTAATTATATGAATTAATTACATTTTGTATTCCAAGATGATGGTTTTAGATTCTTTATCAGGGCTAACATCATAATATTTTGATAAAGTTTATAGCGTGTATAACACTGAGTATCAATATATTAAAATCAAAATTTACCACCATAAGTAAAACTTATTACTCAGATTTTCAGTGCTATTTGATGTAATGTAGTGATGTATCCAAATGTTTACAAACATGAATAGTTGTATTTAAAAATGTGAATCAAAGTTGTAAACAAAAAATCGATTTTAAAGGATTTTGTGCTCAATGATATATTATATACTTTTGCATACGATAATTGATTGTAGGGCTTAAAATCGACTTATATGTTTGAACCAAAAATTAGAATCACTGATTTTTCTTATATTCTCCCACCGGAAAAAATTCCTGCCTACCCTCTTGAAAAAAGGGACAGTTCAAAATTGCTTATATATAATAAAGGTATAATAGGTGAAAATATTTTCTCTTCTTTACCTGATTATCTTCCCCATAACTCGTTAATGGTTTTTAATAATACTAAGGTAGTCCCTGCAAGGCTCCTGTTTCGTAAGGAAAGCGGCGCTTTTATAGAGATATTCTGTCTTGAGCCTCATATTCCGGCAGATTACAATATTTCTTTTGCTTGTGAAGAATCTTGTGTATGGAAAACTATTATAGGGAATGTGAAACGATGGAAAGGAGGGCTATTGTCTTTTTATGTTCCGGATGAGGGTCATAACGAATCAAAAATAATCGATTTAAAGGCGGAACTTATTGAAAAAGAGGATAATACATATTATGTTCGTTTCAGCTGGAAGACCAATATTCCTTTTTCAAAGGTGCTTGAAATTTGTGGCAAAGTGCCTATTCCTCCTTATCTTAATAGAGAGACAGAAGCTATTGACAAAGATCGTTATCAGACTATGTATGCGAAATACAGAGGTTCTGTCGCTGCACCCACCGCCGGTCTCCATTTTACCAATGAGGTATTAGATAAAATTAAATCGGAAGGTATTGATTGTGAGGAACTTTGCCTTCATGTGGGTGCTGGTACTTTTCTCCCTGTAAAAAGTGAATTTGTATCTGAACATATTATGCATTCTGAGCCTTTTTCTGTTTCAAAAGTCTTTCTTGAGAAGTTGTGCAGTATAAAAAATGATGAAAAAGTGATTGCAGTCGGTACTACTTCCATAAGATCTCTTGAATCTTTGTATTATCTGGGGCTTCAGTGCATAGAAGAGACACCTGAAAAATGGATACCCAAATCCCTTTCTCAATGGAAGCCTTACTCGTGTAAAGAGGATTATTCGTTAAAAGAATCGATTCAAGCGTTGATTGATTATATGTCTATTAATTCATTAATTACTTTGAATTTAAGAACACAAATTATTATCGTTCCGTCTTATCGTTTCAAAGTAGTGGATATGCTTATTACCAATTTCCATCAGCCTCAAAGCACACTCCTTTTACTGATAGCTGCTTTTGTGGGAGTCGATAGGTGGCGAGAAATATATAATTATGCTCTCCAGAACAATTTCAGATTTTTGAGCTATGGAGACAGTTCTCTTCTTATAAGATAATTGTGTGTTTTAAATCTATTTATTTTGATCTTCTGTGATTTTTAAAAACAGTAACAATTGAGATGCCCAGCTCCCCATATATGGCCCTGTCTCTAAAAAATGGGGAGAAATGTTGGATAACTGTTTTTTTGCCATACTAAGGTAAGAATTGTTCCCTGTTATTTGGTATAATTTGAGAAGGTCGTGACAGATAATCGAATTGGCGGAAGCCATATACCCATCAATATTGGATTCTCGTTTTAATGGAATTAAATAGCTGTATTTCGATGACTTAAAGAACATTCCGTTATTTTCATTATAGAAATTTTCAATGGTAAACTGAATTAATTCTTCTGCTTTTTCGAGATAATGAGGCTCTTTGAAAATATCATATAGAGAAATAGTAGCATTTATATATTCAGCATAATCAAGCAAGGTACCATCAATAGTGGAGCTTTCATCGTGGATGATGTATCTGGGAATATGATTATTTTTATCAAGAAAATGTTTTTCGAGGTATTGGTAATTTTTCGATGCAAGGTCTGCTAATTGTTTGAAATTTAGAATAACTGATATTCTACATAAAATGCTTATATAAAGAGCATTGTATGCTGTTATCTTGCGTATATCTTTAATGCTGTTGTTTCTATATTGGTCTGTACTTATGGAGTTTATATATCCGCCGTTTTCATCTTTCAAATTATTTTCAATGAACATAAGAGACTCTTCGGCGCATTTTTTATATTCTATATTGTTATAAATTTTATATGAAATACTTAGAAAAAGAGCTGTTAGTAGATTTTCAGACAGCTTTTTTTCATAGAGGGGTGTTTCACATTTCAGATCTTCCATCTGAAAGAAAAAACCGCCATCGTTTTTATCTTGCATTTTGCTATCAGTTATAAGATCGCATATCTTTTTAATGAATGTTTTGATGACAGGCTGCTGTTTAATCTTGATATAATCGGTTAGGAATAGAAGTGCCGGTACCTTAATTGAAAATGGGATGGTTCTTTTGAAATAGTTTTCAATACTGACCATTTTCTGAGACCATTCGTCAGTATAATCTTCGAGAATGTTGATATTCAGTGTTTTATTGAATGTACATTCGCTAATCACTCCCGATTTTTCAAGGAGATATGAGGCTTCTTGTGCCATACCCGTAAGTGATTTTCTTTTGTTTTTAAAAGCAGATACGAGATTTTTAGTGAGGAGGATGAAATCTTCACTGTTACAGTCGGATGTAGAGGTTATAGGGGTGAAGTCCGGCATGAGAAAGATGTTGGTGGGCTTCTGCTGTTGGCTGTTTAGTATTTGTAAGAAGTCCCACCCCAAAAGATATGCTTCAGGATAATCTTCCGAATCTATGGAGATAGAAATGAAGTGTTTATTTAAAATTTTTGATATAGAATTATCTGAAAACAGGGTATAGATTTTATTTCTATCATTATAATTTCCTGTCTGTCCTATGTGTATGAATATGAGTTTATCTTCTTCTATTGCTTTCTGAAGGGTTTTTTTATCAAAAGGATGCCAATCGATTTTGATTTCAGATAATAGGGTTATATATGGGGATGCTGCTTTGAACATATATTTTTTTTATATAATTTTGCCAAAAATAACAAAGTTTATACTTATTAAACAAAATTGGAGCGATTTGGTTGAATGAATAGACACTAATTTTTCTTTTTAAATGAAAAATATTAAATTATTAGTCGGAATTGCATTATTGATTTTTATCGGTTTTATTTCTTTTGGCCTTTTTACATTGCCAAAAGTGGAAAATGTAAATTCTGATAGATTTTCAGCTGAAAGGGTAGCTGAGGATATTAAATTTATTTCTAATGCTCCACATTCAGTGGAAAACCCGATTGAAAGGGATAGCGTTCGTGGTTATTTGTATGACAGGTTGTCCTCTCTCGGAGGTAATCCGGTAATTATCTCTTATGATTCTATTAAATTCAGGCTTGGCGGTTATTATGATATCGGAAATGTATATTGCTCTTTTGAGCCAGAAAGTGGCTGTGCATCTTCATATATCTTGCTTGTGGCCCATCTTGATTCAAGATTTAGACAGGTTGTATTAAAAGATACAGTATATTCTTATGGTGCAGCTGATGACGGATATGGTCTCGGTATCATTTTGGAGTCGGTCAGTCAGGCTCTTAAATATAGAAATAAGTGGATACAGGGTGTAAAAGTACTTTTTACAGATTCCGAAGAGAATGAACTTGACGGTATGAAGTGTGCGTTTGATAGTAATCCCGAAATTTTTAATAATGTCGGGCTTTTGATTAATATTGAGGCGAGGGGGGTAAAGGGACCTGCTCTTTTATTCGAGACTTCATCAAATAGCGATAAGTTAATTAATCTGTATAAGGAAGCAAAATACCCATGCAGCTATTCTCTTACCTCAGTAGTGTATGATATCCTTCCTAATTTTACCGATTTTTCTGTCGTGAAAGATAGTATATCTGGTTATAATTTCTCTGTAATTGACGATTTGAATTACTATCATACCGATAAAGATAATTATTCTAATATTTCACTTACATCTATTCAGCATTACGGAGCTCAATTAGATCATATTATTTTCAAATATCTTACAGACAATATCTATTCCGACTCCGATTATTTTAATTCTGCTGCTGATGATAAAAATGTGTTTTTCACTGCTCCCGGTCTCGGATTATTTAATTTTTCAAAACCTCAGTACTTTTTATTCAATGCCATTATTTTTGCCCTGTTCTGTATCGCTTTCGCATTTAATGTCTTGACAGGAGGGGTCAGGGTTAAACATTTTTTTATAAATTCTTTGGTTGTTTTCGCCGTTTCGGTCGGGGTTTTATTAGCGGGGGAGGGGATAGCATATATAGCTGCTTTAATTTCAGGGACTCCTTTTGATATTACCTCCACAAAATATGTCGGAGGTGAGAAAATTATTAATATATCTTCATTTGTGGTGATGACTGCCGCCTTTATCCTCTTTTTTATAAAAAAGAAGAGGGCATCACATTTCTTTACGAAAGAGATTATTTTCGGGACGATGTTTGTAATGATTATTCTCTCGGGGATTTTATTGTTCACGGTGGGTGAGAATTTCTTCTTTATTATCCCTGTTGCTTTGTGCAGTCTGTCGATGATTTGTTATTCGCTCGTTTTCTTGAATATAGTGGCTCTTCCCTCATTACTTGCGATAGTTTTGCTTGTTTTTCCATTTTTATATAATTTAATTATTGCATTGACAATCGGTTCTTTGGGAATTGTGTTGTTCGTTGCTTTTTTTACGATAATTCTAATTGTCGGTTTGTTTGATTGTTATATGTATCAAAAGAGATAATGAATAATTTGTGTACTGAAATATTGAACTATGATCTGATAAGACCATATAATGACCAAGAAGCTCGTAGTGCTTTTTTGAGAATTGCTGAAGATGAACATATTAGAGATATTGTCGAATATTTAAGTCCTGAAACGGATATTAAAGATTTCAAATATATGATCTCTTCCGGAAAAGGGGTAGAAGATTTTCAGCGGAATGTTATGTATTATATGGTAAAAGCCATTATTAATAAAACTACATCCGGTATGACCTATTCAGGAATTCCTAATGTGAAAGATGGTCATAAGCATCTTCTTCTTTCGAACCACAGAGACATTATATTGGATCCCGCTATCATGCAGATCATTTTTTTTGATAATGATGTGCCTACTACCGAGATTGCCGTAGGCGATAACCTTATCACTTCGCAGTTTATTGAAGATATTGCGAGGTCGAATAGAATGGTGAAGGTCTTGAGGGGGGGGACTCCGAGAGAAAAGTATTCTCATTCTCTGCTTCTTTCAAATTATATGAGGATGAAAATTGCTTCAGATAGTTGTTCAATTTGGATCGCTCAGCGCAATGGAAGGGCTAAAAATGGGCTGGATGTTACCGAGCAAGGGTTGTTGAAAATGCTCGATATAAGTGGAAAAGGTAATTTCGTAGATAATTTCATGGAGCTGTGTATTGTGCCGGTTTCTATCTCGTATCAGTTCGAGCCATGTGACTTTTTGAAGGCACGAGAGTTGTATATTTCACGACGTGAAACATATATAAAAAAGGAAGGTGAGGATCTCTTCAGTATTCTTACGGGGGTAAAGCAGTTTAAAGGTGGTATTTGCTGTAACTTTAATCAGCCGGTATCGATTGAGGATGTGGAGATTTGTTCTAAATATGATAAAAATGACAAATTCAAATCTCTTGCAGGGGTTATTGATAGCAAGATAAGATCTTCTTACAAGTTGTGGAACAACAATTATATAGCAGCAGATTTATTGTCAGGTGACGATAAATATGCTGATGAGAAGTATTCAAAAGAGGATAGGGGGATTTTTATCGAATATATGGAAAACGGTCTTTCCCGTATTGTGGAAAAAGACCGTTTTATAGATATTGCTGAATTAAGAGAATTATTTCTCTCTATTTATTCAAATCCTGTTGCTTAATAGTGACATCCAATTGAGGATAAGGGAAGTTAAGTCCGTTTTTAGGAAATTCTTTGTAGATTTTTTCATTCATATCGTAAAGAAGTCCCCAATAATCTTCGCTTTTTGTCCAAGCTCTTATAGCTATGATGACGGCACTGTCACCAAGTTCGGAGAGTGCTACAAATGGTTCTGCAGGATCGTTAATTACTCTCGAATCTTCTTTTAAAAGATTTAGTGCCACTTTTTTAGCTGTTTCGATATCGTCTCCATAAGAAATAGTGATGTTCCAGTCAACCCTTCTTGTCCCCGTAGCAGAATAGTTGGTAATGTTTCCTGACGAGCATGAACCGTTGGGAATAATGACAAGTTTATTGTCACCGGTAGTAAGAAAGGTATTAGTGATATTGATACTTTTTACAACACCGGAAAAGCCGTTGGCTTCAATGAAGTCTCCCACTTTGAATGGCTTGAATATTAGAATCATGACCCCTCCTGCAAAATTCTGAAGCGCTCCGCTCAGTGCCATACCTATGGCAAGACCGCCGGCAGCAATAAGAGCAGTAAATGTGGTGGTAGGTATTCCTAAAATGGTAATTACCACAATAAGTAATAGAACAGTCAATGTAATGTTCACAAAACTGATTAAAAAGCTGCTTAGAGAGGGATCGAAGTTCCTTTTGTTAAACAATTTCACAAGGATTTTGCGTACTTTTTTTATCAGCCATGCACCTACAACATAGATAAGGATGGCGGCTAACAGTTTTAATCCCCAGTGTGTACAGCTTTCGAGAAGGTTTTGCCAAATTTCTCCAAAGGACATGGAGCTGATTTCATTGATTTTTTCAGAGATGGCGACTCCAAGGCTATCCTTGGGCTCAAACTCCAGTAGTGTTAGTAATGACATTTTGTTTATAAAGTTGGTTAATTCTTGATTTTATGCACAAAAGTACAAATTATCCTTATTATTTTATTATATTTGCAGACTATTTGAATCAAATTTTAATATATTCTTTGATGAAAAAGGAAATCACTCTTGAAGAAGCCGTTTCTAAAATTAAGGACGGTATGACAATTATGGTAGGCGGTTTTTTAGCCGTTGGTGCTCCTGTTCAGATTATTGATGCCATCGTAGAAAAAGGTGTTAAGAATCTTACTATTATCTGTAATGATACTGCATTCCCCGATAAATCTCTCGGTAAGCTGGTGGTTAATCATCAGGTTAAGAAGCTTTATGTTTCTCATATAGGGACCAATCCGGAAACTGCTAATCAAATGAATGCCGGTGAATTGGAAATTGAGTTTTGCCCACAAGGCACTTTAGCAGAGAGAATTAGAGCTAAAGGTGCCGGACTTGGTGGTGTTTTAACTACTACGGGCTTAGGTACTATTGTGGAAAAAGGAAAAGAAAAAATAAAGGTTGACGGAAAGGAATATCTTCTTGAAAAGCCTTTGGGTGCGGATGTGGCTCTTATTGGTGCTTCTATCGCTGATGAATCTGGAAATCTGATTTATCGTGGTACTACTCAAAATTTCAACCCTACTATGGCTACTGCTGCCGATCTTGTGATAGTAGAAGCTGAAAAGGTGGTTAAGACAGGGGATCTCTCTCCGGAATCTATCCACACACCGGGTATTTATGTTGATTATATTTACAGAAAATGTAACTCTTAATATTTATGGCAAATAATAAATCTATGATTAGAATGCGTATGAGCTGCCACGATGCTCATTACGGCGGAAATTTAGTTGATGGCGCAAAGATGCTTCAACTCTTTGGAGATGTAGCTACCGAACTTCTTATTCAGAATGATGGTGACGAAGGACTCTTCAAAGCTTATGATAATGTGGAATTTATGGCTCCTGTCTATGCAGGAGATTATATTGAGGCTACCGGAGAGATAGTATCTCTTGGTAACAGCTCAAGAAAAATGGTGTTTGAAGCGCGTAAGGTAATTGTCCCGAGAAAGGATATATCTGATTCGGCGGCCGATGTTCTTGAAGATCCTATTGTCGTTTGCAGAGCAAGCGGCACATGTGTGGTTCCTAAAAATTGTCAGCGTAAATAATAACATCATTTTATGGAAAAATTAATTATTACCGCTGCCATTTGCGGGGCAGAGGTAACTAAGGAGCAGAATCCTGCTGTTCCTTATACTGTCGATGAAATAGTTCGAGAAGCTAAAAGTGCTGTGGATGCCGGTGCGGCAATAGTCCATCTCCATGTTCGTGAAGATGATGGTACTCCTACTCAGAGCAAAGCTCGTTTCAAAGAGTGCATTGATGCAATCTATAAAGTGTGCCCCGATGTAATCATTATCCCATCCACAGGGGGTGCTGTAGGGATGACAGCCGATGAACGGTTGCAGCCTACCGAACTTATGCCTGAGATGGCGACTCTCGATTGCGGTACTTGTAATTTTGGTGATGAGGTGTTTGAAAACACAATGCCGATGATGCGTTCTTTTGGAAAAAGGATGTTGGAAAATAATATTAAACCGGAGTATGAGTGCTTTGAGATGGGGCATCTTGATACTATCCTCAGGATGGCCCACAAAGGGGAAGTACCAGGGGCTAATATGCAGTTTAATTTTGTTCTAGGCGTACCCGGATGTACTCCTGCCACTGTAGAGAATCTTTGCTGGCTTGTAAATAATATACCTTCAGGAAGTACTTGGACAGCTACCGGAATCGGTCGCTTTGCTTTTTCACTTGCTGCTCCGGCCATTGTAATGGGTGGAAATGTGAGGGTCGGGTTTGAAGATAATCTGAATATAGGTAAAGGTGTTCTTGCAAAATCCAACGGAGAACTCGTGGCAAAGGTTGTAAGACTTTCCAAAGAACTTGGACGCGATATTGCTTCTTCTGCAGAAGCGAGAGTAATTTTAGGATTGGCCCCTCGTAAATAGCAGGGTGGGCTTTCTTTTTTTTGAACAATAAATTTTTAAATAATTACTATAATGAAGAAAGGTAATAAATATGGCATTCACAGAGTGATTGAACCAAAAGGTGTGCTTCCGCAGCCTGCAAATAAAATAGACAACAATATGGACGAAATCTATGATGATGAAATCCTTATTGATGTACAGACTTTAAATATTGATTCTGCAAGTTTTACTCAGATTAATGAGCAGGCAGGTGGAGATAAAAAGAAAATTGCAGAAATAATGATGGGCATCGTAGCCAAGCAAGGTAAACATCGTAATCCTGTTACCGGATCCGGTGGGATGCTCTTAGGTAAAGTAGAGAAAATCGGTGATGCTCTTATCGGAAAGACCGATTTGAAAGTGGGTGATAAAATTGCCACTTTGGTTTCTCTATCTCTTACTCCCCTTCGTATTGATAAAATCAAAGATATCCGTCCGGATGTGGATCAGGTGGATATTGATGGAAAAGCGATTCTTTTCGAGAGCGGTATTTATGCTAAAATTCCTTCAGATCTTCCTGAAAAGCTGGCTCTTTCGGCCCTTGATGTGGCAGGTGCTCCTGCTCAGACGGCAAAACTTGTCAAACCGGGTGATACGGTTCTTATTATCGGTGCCGGCGGCAAATCTGGTATGCTCTGCTGTTATGAAGCTAAAAAGCGTGCAGGGGTGACCGGTAAGGTAATAGGGTTGTGTCATTCAGAAAAGAGCACTAAGCGTCTTCAAGATCTTGGCTTCTGTGATTATGTTTTCTCTGCAAACGCTACTCAGCCTGTAGAGGTGTTAGCTAAGATTGAGGAGCTTACAAATGGTCAGATGTGTGATATTACTATCAATAATGTAAACATTCCCGATACTGAGATGACAAGTATATTATGTACCAAAAACACCGGTATTGTTTATTTCTTCTCTATGGCTACAAGCTTCACTAAGGCAGCTCTCGGAGCGGAAGGTGTGGGAAGTGATGTAACTATGCTTATCGGTAATGGTTATACTAAGGGTCACGCCGAAATTACTCTTCAGGAGTTAAGAGAGAGTGAAAAACTTAGAAAAGTATTTACAGAACTTTACGCATAATTTGATTTTGTTATGGAATCAAGAAGAAAAATATTGTTTCCGGATGTTTCTGATTCGCAGTGGAATGACTGGAAATGGCAGGTTAAAAACAGAATAGAGACTCTTGAACAGCTTAAAAAGTATATTGTTTTGACACCACAAGAGGAGGAAGGGGTTAAAAAAACTCTCTCCACCCTCAGAATGGCCATAACTCCTTATTATTTAAGTCTTATCAATCCGGATGATCCATATTGCCCCATTCGCAGACAGGCTATTCCTACTGCTGCAGAGACACATCGTTCGGCAGCTGATTTGCTCGATCCTCTTCACGAGGATGAAGATTCTCCTGTACCGGGTCTTACACATAGGTATCCTGATAGGGTTCTGATGCTTATCACAGATATGTGTTCTATGTATTGCCGTCATTGTACCCGTCGTCGTTTTGCAGGGCAAAAAGATGCCGAGTCCTCAAGTGACAGGATAGAAAAATGTATAGAATATGTGGCCAAGACACCTCAGGTAAGAGATGTTCTTCTCTCCGGGGGTGACGCTTTGATGGTTAGTGATGCCAAACTTGAATATATTATTTCCAAATTAAGAAAAATTCCTCATGTGGAGATTATAAGAATAGGTACTCGTACCCCTGTAGTCTGCCCTCAAAGAATAACTGATGATTTGGTCAATATGCTCAAGAAATATCATCCTATATGGCTGAATACGCATTTCAATCACCCCAATGAGATTACCCCCGAATCTGCTGCCGCTTGCGCGCGCCTCGCAGATGCCGGTATCCCTCTTGGTAATCAATCGGTTCTTTTAAGGGGAGTTAATGACTGTGTCAATGTTATGATGCATCTTGTCCATGAACTTGTGAAGATAAGGGTAAGACCTTATTATATATATCAATGTGATCTCTCTATGGGTCTTGAGCACTTTAGGACACCTGTTTCCAAAGGGATTGAAATTATTGAAGGATTAAGAGGGCATACCTCAGGGTATGCAGTTCCCACCTTTGTAGTAGATGCTCCGGGGGGAGGTGGGAAAACTCCGGTTATGCCTCAATATGTCATTTCACAATCTCCCGGTAAGGTAGTTTTGAGAAATTTTGAAGGAGTCATCACTACTTACACCGAACCACAGGAGTATCATAACGAATGTCACTGCGAAGAGTGCAGGAAGAAAGAGCAAAAGAAGGTAGAGGGTGTGGCTTCTTTGTTAAACGGACAGAGGATGACTATTGAACCATCGTTCTTACTCAGACACGAAAGACAGCATAAAAAATAGAAGCAGATATGCCTTTCATAAAAGAGATATTGAAGTACAGGAGTCTCTCTATTGTTGGATTAGAGAAGAATACCGGTAAAACTGAATGTCTCAATTATGTTTTGAAGAGACTGCCTCGGGAGGCTGGAAATGTGTGCGTTACCTCCATAGGCATAGACGGGGAGAGGATAGATCAGGTTACTCAGACAGCTAAACCTGAAATAACATTAAGAGAAGGATTTTTCTTTGCAACCGCTGAAAAGTATTATAAAAGTAGAAAAGTTTTCTCTGAAATTGTGGATATTTTTGATGAAAGCACCTCTCTTGGAAGAATTATTACCGCCAAGATGCTTTCTGAAGGTAAAATCCTCCTCTCCGGCCCCTCTTCGACATCTTCACTTAAAAGGTGGATCGCTTCTGTAGAGAATTTCGGTATTGATTTGACCATTATCGACGGCGCAATCTCTCGGATGAGTAGTGCTTCGCCTGCTGTTAGTCAGGCAATGATTCTCTCTACAGGGGCTGCTTATTCTGCGAATATTGCTACTTTGGTACAAAAGACCGCTTTTGTGGTTAATATGATTGGTCTTCCTGTGTTGAAGTGTGATGAAAATGATGAAGGGGTGGATGTGGTCTCTTCGCTCTCTTCGGATGATTTTTCAGTGAAGGAGGGATGTAAGGTGATAATGATTTCCGGTGCATTGACCGACAGGTTTTTGAAAAGGATTTCTATGGAGCGTAATATAAGTGGGGTGGATGTGGTGGTAAGAGATTTTACCCGTATTTTTATTACGCCACAGACCTATCGTTCTTTTATTGATGCAGGTGGCAGATTGTGTGTTAAAAGCAGTTCCAAATTGATCGGAATTTGTGTTAATCCTACTGCCCCAAATGGTTATGTTATTAATTCAGACAGACTTTGTGATGAGCTTTCCCAAGCCGTTGAAATGCCTGTCTATGATATAGTTAAAAATATTTATGAAGCTTAAATCGGTAATAGATTCCCCTTGCGGATTGAGGTTCTGCTTTGAAATGCTTACACTTCAATCAGGCTATTCGAGACATCGACTTTTGGATAAAGAGATGATTCTCTCGGATGATGAATTGGTTTCTCTCTATGATCGGGTTAATGAGCTTAGAGATGTTTTTTGCTGTCCCGAGAACAAAGTATATCTCCAAACTCTGGAATTTAAGCTTCAGGGGATAAAGAATATTGAGCAGACCATTAGTAAGCTGGAGTTTAAAAGAGTTCTCGATGATATTGAATTGTTTGAAGTTAAGCATCTTGCTATCCTTTCTCTCGATGTTTCGGAGTATCTTGATAGATTTGATATAGCTTCCGAACTTGATGTGAAGATATCGGAAGTGCTTGATATTCTCGACCCCGATGGGTTAAAGACTGGTTCATTTTACATATATGATTCTTATTCCCAAGAGTTAGGGGATATTCGTATTCAGATTAGAAATACCCCTCAGGGGGAGATGAGGCAGGAGCTTATTGCTCGCTCTGTCGGTATGGAGGCGGTGGTGAGGAGGGATATCTCACAGAAGTTGAGCGGCTACGCATCTCTTTTAATGAATTCGCTTCATCAGTTGTCTGAATTGGATATTGCTCTTGCTAAGGGAGTTATGATGAAGAATCATCACTTTATCTTCCCTGAAATATCTCAAGGTGATTGTAGTTTTACAGGATTATTCAATCCTCTTGTTCAGGATGCACTTGCTAAATCATATAAAGTATTTCAGAAAATCGACATTTCATACGGGGCGATTCCTACTTTGATAATTGGTGCCAATATGGGAGGGAAAACGGTAGTTTTGAAGAGCCTTGCTCTATGTCAGTTTCTTTTTCAATTTGGTTTCCCAATACCTTGTAGCAGTGCAAAAATGAAAGTCCGAGAGAAAATTTTTCTGATAACCGGTGATGCGCAGAGTGAAGTAGATGGCCTTTCTTCTTTCTCTTCTGAAATGAAAAGGATTAACGAGGTCGTTATCTCTGCCGATAATGGAGAAAATATTCTCGCTTTGATAGATGAACCGGCAAGGAGTACAAATCCTATAGAGGGGACAGCTTTGGTGAGTTCATTGATTAATGTTCTCTACCGCAGAAAGATAGCTTTAGTTCTTACAACCCATTATAATGTTTCTGTGGATAATTGCCGGAGGCTTAAGGTTAATGGTCTAAAAAATGGTGTGATGAATTATTCTCTTTCGGAATGTTCTGCTTCTGTGGTGCCTCACGAGGCTTTGAATGTAGCCGTAAGTATCGGTATTTCTCGTGAGTGGATTGACGAAGCTAAAAAATTATTGAAACAATAGATTAAATAAATTATATATTTATGAAGAGTAAATTAGGATTAGATTATAAAAAGATTGAGCACGCCCGCTCTCTTGCAGGTCATATTGCGGGTAGTGTTCAGAGTTTTGTGGAAGGATATACCACAGTCGCAGTGGAGAGGACTCTTTGTCGTCTTATGGGGATTGACGGTGTAGATGAAAATCAGGTGCCTCTTCCCAATGTAGTGGTGGATGATTTGAAAAACAAGGGTGTTTTGGGCGAAGGTGTCCTTTTTTATCTATCAAACGCCATGGCTGCTACTAATTTATCTCCTCAGGAGATTGCAGAGAAAGTAGATAAAGGTGTTATTGATATCACTACTTTTCCTCATTTACCTGAAGAAAAGGCAAGTGCTGTCCTCGAACCGGTTATTAATGATTCTCTTTCTAAAATACGTAGCAGACGCAAAAGGAGAGAGGAGTATATCAAAACAATAGGTGAGGGGGAAAAGCCTTATCTCTATGTTATTGTTGCCACAGGCAATATATACGAGGATGTGGTACAAGCTGAAGCAGCAGCGCGCCAAGGGGCTGATATTATTGCGGTAATAAGAACTACCGGGCAGTCTTTATTGGACTATGTCCCTTATGGAGCTACTACTGAAGGATTCGGAGGCACTTTTGCCACTCAAGAGAACTTTAGAATTATGCGTGCTGCTCTCGACAAGGTGGGGGAAGAGGTCGGTAGGTATATTCGTCTATGTAATTATTGTTCAGGACTTTGTATGCCCGAAATCGCGATTATGGGGGCATTTGAAGGTCTTGATGTGATGTTGAATGATGCGTTGTATGGGATTCTGTTTAGGGATATTAATATGCAGAGGACACTTATCGACCAATATTTTTCGAGGGTAATTAATGGTTTTGCAGGAATTATCATCAATACAGGTGAGGATAATTATTTAACCACTGCCGATGCTGTGGAGGCTGCTCATACTGTTCTCGCTTCTGACCTTATAAATGAACAACTTGCATTGTGTGCAGGGTTGCCTGAGGAGCAGATGGGACTTGGTCACGCTTTTGAAATGGATCCGATGCTTAAAAACGGTTTTCTTTATGAATTGGCGCAAGCGCAGATGACACGCGAGATTTTTCCTAAAGCCCCTTTGAAATATATGCCACCTACCAAGTTTATGACAGGTAATATTTTCAGAGGCCATATTCAGGATGCTTTGTTTAATATGATCGGAATATGGACTCATCAGGGTATCCAGCTTCTCGGTATGCCTACAGAGGCCATCCATACTCCGTTTATGTCTGACAGATTTCTTTCTATTGAGAATGCTAAATATATTTTCAACAATATGAAAGATATCGGTGAAGAAATTGAGTATAAAGAGGATGGTATTATCCGAAACAGAGCCCAAGAGGTTTTGGATAAGTCGATCTCTCTTCTTGAAGAACTGAATTGCGAAGGGCTTTTTACTGCTATCGAAAAAGGGATTTTTGCTGATGTAAAGCGCCCTAAAAATGGCGGAAAAGGGCTTGATGGTGTTCGCGAAAAGGGTAAAAATTATATTAATCCATTTATAAAATTAATGAAGGGGGTAAAATAATATGAGCGGTGGTCTTTATTCAATGCAGGCTAAGGACTTTGATAAGACTTTAGACCTTACAAAAACAAAACCTTATGGTGATACAATGAACGATGGTAAAGTACAGTTAAGTTTTACTTTACCTGTTCCTTGTGGAGAGGAGGCTATTGAGGCAGCCAAACAGCTTGTTAAAAAAATGGGGCTTGATAACCCTATTATAGTGTTTTCAAAGGAGCTGACACCTGGTTATACTTTCTTTAACTGTTATGGAAGCTGTACTCATTGTGTCGATTTTACTTCTATTTATGTCCCTAAAGTGGAGTCTTCGGTAATGGATATGCAGCAGACAGATGCTTTTATAAAAGAGAATATAGGTAGAAAGCTCGTGGTAGTGGGTGCAAGTACGGGAACTGATGCGCATACAGTCGGTATTGATGCGGTTATGAATATGAAGGGGTATGCCGGTCATTACGGTCTCGAAAGATATGATATGTTTGAAGCATATAATATGGGTAGCCAGATTCCTAATGAAGATTTAATAGCAAAAGGGATAGAGCTTCATGCTGATGCTCTGTTGGTCTCTCAAACTGTAACTCAGAAAGACATTCATATAAAAAATCTTACTGAGCTTGTGGAAATGATGGAGGCGGAGGGGCTGCGTGATAAGATGATTCTTGTGTGTGGTGGGCCGAGGATTACTCATGAACTTGCCAAAGAACTTGGTTTTGATGCAGGATTTGGTATGAATTCATATTCTGACGATGTGGCATCTTTTATTGCCCAGGAATATGTAAAAAGACATAATATTTAATTTTTAATAATCATCAATATGGATAAAAATGAAATAAGAGAGACTATTGCCCGCAGGGCTGCTCTCGAACTCAAAGACGGAGATGTCGTGAATCTCGGTATCGGTCTTCCGACTATGATTCCTAATTATCTGCCGGATGGCGTTTCTGTTATTCTACAGACTGAAAACGGTCTTGTAGGTATGGGCCCCACACCTAATGAGGGTGAAGAGGATAAGGACTTTATCAATTCGGGCGGTGGTTTTATTACTGCCATGCCAGGCGCATGGTCTTGCAGTTCTGTCGATTCTTTTGCTATAATAAGAGGGGGACATGTCGATGTTACTTTTCTTGGAGCTCTTGAAGTAGATGAGAAAGGTAATCTTGCAAATTGGATTATTCCCGGTAAAAAAGCTCCAGGTATGGGTGGAGCGATGGATCTTTTGATCGGTGCGAGAAAAGTAATTCTTACTATGGAGCATACTGCAAAAGGAAGTCCTAAAATTCTAAAAGAATGTAAATTACCTCTTACTGCCGCCGGACAGGTCAATATGATTATTACTGAGATGGGAGTTATGGAGATTACCCCAAAAGGGATAGTTCTTACAGAAATTCATCCTGAGTTTACGGTGGAGCAGGTTCAGGCAGCTACAGACGCCAAGTTGATTATTTCCGATAATCTCGCCACTATGAGGCAGTAATTTATTCTGAAATGAATTATACTTACTTAAAGTCGAATATTGACAGTGATGGTATATGTCTCCTTACCATTTCCTCTCCGGCTACATTAAATGCCCTTAATTCGGGCATTTTAAGCGAATTGGGAGAGTTTATGGATAGTATTGACTCTTCCTCTGTCAGGGTACTTATTATCACCGGAGAAGGCAAATCTTTCGTGGCAGGAGCAGATATTTCTCAGATGAGTTCTTTTAATGATGCCCAGGCTTTGGAATTTGCCCGAAAAGGGAGTGCTGTTTTTAAAAAAATAGAAGAGCTTGATCTCCCTGTGATTGCTGCGGTGAATGGTTTTGCTCTCGGGGGAGGGTGCGAACTTGCCCTCTCTTGTGATATTAGAATTGCATCAGAAAAGGCAAGTTTTGGGCAGCCGGAGGTGAATCTCGGTATTATTCCGGGCTTTTCCGGTACTCTCAGACTTACTAAAATCGTGGGACAAGGTGTCGCTAAGGAATTGATTTATACAGGGAAAAGGATTTTTGCCGCTGAAGCTCTCAGGGTGGGACTTGTAAATGAAGTTGTCTCTCCTGAGTTATTGATGGAGACTGCATATAAAATGGCTTCGGATATTATTTCGAGTGCCCCTGTGGCTGTGAAATATGCGAAAAAATGTATAAACGGGAATTATTCTCTTTCTACAGATGATGCTATTGCCCTTGAAAACAAGTATTTTTCAAAATGTTTTTTAACTAAAGATCAAAAAGAGGGGATGAGTGCTTTTCTTGGAAAGCGCAAGCCTTCTTTCAAAAACGAATAATTAATTTAATAATATTGTTATGAAAATTTATGTTATAGGAACTGGTACCATGGGCTCAGGAATAGTCCAGGCTTTTGCTCAGGCTGGAATGCCTGTAATGATGAAAAGCAGAAGTGAAGCGAGTGTAGAGAAGGCAGTCGGTAAAATTTCTAAATCCCTCTCAAAACTTGTGGATAAAGGGAAAGTTACAAAGGAGTATATGGATGCTACTTTGGCCAACATTTCCACTACTACCGATTATGCAACTTGTGCAGACGCAGATCTTATCATTGAGGCTGCTGTGGAGACTATGGAGCTTAAAAAAGAGCTATTCAAACAATTGGATACTATTTGCAAGCCTGAGGCCATTATTGCTTCAAATACATCTTCTCTTTCAATTACAGAGATAGCTTCCGCCACTTCTCGTCCCGATAAAATTATCGGTATGCACTTCTTTAATCCTGCTCCGGTAATGAAACTGGTAGAGCTTATTAAAGGGCAGAAAACTTCAGATGAGGTATGCAATACGGTGTGCGAGCTTGCAAAATCTATCGGTAAGGTTCCTGTTATGGTTAATGAGGCTCCCGGATTTGTTGTGAACAGGATTCTTATCCCCATGGTAAATGAGGGTATCGGTATTCTTGCTGACGGAGTTGCTTCCAAAGAAGAGATTGACGAAGCTATGAAACTGGGTGCCAACCATCCAATGGGTCCCTTGGCTCTTGGTGATTTGATTGGTCTTGATGTGTGTCTTGCCATTATGGAGGTTCTCCATAGTGAATTCGGAGATGATAAGTACAGACCTCATCCTCTCCTTCGTAAGATGGTAAGGGCTAATTTGCTCGGGAGAAAAACAGGTGAAGGCTTTTATAAATATTAACAGATCTTGAAATATGAATTTTAATTTAACAAAGACCCAAGAACTGTTCAGACAGATGATTCGTGAATTTGCAGAGAAAGAGGTTAAACCTCTTGCAGCAGAAGTTGACGATAAGGAAAGATTTCCTTCTGAAACAGTAGAAAAAATGGCAAAACTCGGAATTTTCGGTATTCCTATTCCTACCGAATATGGTGGAGCAGGTGGAGACAATATTATGTATTCAATAGCCGTGGAGGAATTATCTCGTGCTTGTGCTACTACAGGTGTAATTGTATCTGCCCATACTTCTCTTTGTATGGCTCCGATTATGGAGAATGGCACAGAAGAACAAAAAAAGAAATATATTCCCAAACTTGCTTCAGGTGAGTGGCTTGGTGCTTTTGGGCTTACTGAGCCCAATGCAGGTACTGATGCCTCTGCACAGCAGACCACAGCAGTCCTTGAAGGTGAAGAGTGGGTGCTGAACGGCAATAAGATTTTTATCACCAATGCCGGTTTTGCACATGTTTATATCGTTATTGCAATGACGGATAAGTCATTGAAGACTAAGGGTATATCTGCTTTTATCGTAGAGGAAGGAACTCCAGGTTTCGAGATTGGAAAACATGAGCTTAAACTCGGTATTCGCGGATCGGCTACTGCAGAATTGATTTTCACTAATTGTCGCATACCTAAGGGTAATCTTCTCGGCAAAATCGGAGGTGGTTTCGGTGTGGCGATGAAGACTCTTGATGGTGGTAGAATCGGTATTGCATCGCAAGCACTCGGTATTGCGCAAGCTGCTATGGATGAAACTGTGAAATATACTAAGGAAAGGAAACAGTTTGGAAAAGCTATCGGTCAGTTCCAAAATACTCAGTTTCAGATGGCTGACCTCAAAACTCGCATTGAGGCTTCAAGATTACTTGTAAGGAGTGCTGCTTTCAAAAAAGATTGTGGTGTCCCTTATTCGGCTGATGCCGCCATGGCTAAGCTATTTGCTGCTGAAACGGCAATGGATATGACTACAAAGGGTGTTCAATTCCATGGTGGATATGGTTATACTCGCGAATACCCTGTGGAAAGAATGATGCGTGATGCTAAGATTACTGAAATTTACGAAGGCACATCTGAAGTACAGCGGATGGTAATTGCCGCTAATCTGTATAAATAGGAGGTTATTATATGAAAATAGTTGTTTGTATTAAACAAGTTCCGGATACTACGGAAATAAAAATTAATCCCGTTACCGGTACTCTTATCAGAGAAGGTGTACCAAGTATTATGAATCCCGATGATAAGGGTGCTCTTGAAATGGCTCTGCGTCTGAAAGATCAATTTGGAGCTCATGTTACGGTAATTACTATGGGACCTCCTCAGGCTGAGTTGATTTTAAGGGAGGCCTACGCAATGGGTGCTGACAAGGCAATACTTCTGACCGACAGAAGGTTTGCCGGTGCCGATACCCTCGCTACTTCAAATGCTCTTGCAGGTGCTTTGAAAACAATGAAATGGGATATTGTTATTGCCGGAAGGCAGGCTATAGATGGTGATACTGCTCAGGTAGGACCTGAAATGGCAGAACATCTCGATATTCCACAGATTTCTTATGTGGTGGATCTTCAATATAAAAACAGAAAAAAGATTATTGTAAAAAAAGAGACAGAAGAGGGGTATCAGATGCTTGAAACCGAAGCCCCCTGCCTTCTTACTGTCCTTTCTACTGCCAATAAATCGAGATATATGACTGTTCCAGGGATTGTGGAGGCTTATAATAAAAAAGTGGAAATTTGGTCAGCCGATAAAATCGATGTAGATGAATCCAAGCTCGGATTAAAAGGGTCTCCTACAAAGGTTCTGAAAGCTTTTGCCAAGGGAATGAAACAGGCTGGAGAGGTCTATGAAGTGTCACCTGAGGAGGCAGTAGGCATTATTGTCTCGAGACTTAAAGAAAAATTTATTATCTAACACCTTTAAAAATTTTATATTATGGATAAATCAGTTTATAAAAATGTTTTTGTTTTTGCTGAACAGAGAGAAGGTGTTATTCAATCGGTCGCTTTTGAACTATTGGGAAAAGCGAGAGATTTGGCTTCTTCACTCGGGGAGAAGGTTGTGGCTGTTTTCCCTGGTCACAATATCTCAGCTGATGCACATACTCTTATAGAATATGGTGCGGATGAGGTAATATGCATCGATCATCCCCAGTTAGAAAATTATCTGACAGAGCAGTATGTTCAGGCTATATATCAAGTAATTACAGCTTTCAGACCAGGTATATTTATTCTCGGAGCTACTACTATCGGAAGGGATCTCGGACCTCGTCTCTCTGCAAGGCTTGAAACAGGTCTTACAGCCGACTGTACCAAACTTGATATTTCTGAAGAGAAAGAGCTTCTTATGACTCGCCCTGCATTTGGAGGTAACCTTATGGCCACTATTCAGTGTCCTAATAACAGACCTCAAATGTCCACTGTCCGTCCCGGTGTAATGCAAAAAATCGAAAGAGATGCAAAAAGAAAGGGGACAGTCGTGATGTTTGAACCCAAATTTGACCTGACCAAGTTTAAAGTCAAACTCCTCGAAACTGTAAAGGAAGATAAAGGAAAAATAGATATTTCAGAGGCTAAAGTTCTTATTTCAGGTGGTAGAGGAGTGGGATGTAAAGAGGGCTTTGAAAAGTTGAAAAGCCTTGCAGATGTTCTTAATGCCGAGGTTTCTTCTTCTCGCGCTATGGTCGATGCAGGGATTATGCCTCACGATCGTCAAGTAGGCCAGACAGGTAAGACTGTTCGTCCCAATCTTTACTTTGCTTTCGGTATTTCAGGCGCTATTCAGCATCTTGCCGGAATGGAGGAATCGGATTTCATCATAGCGGTCAATAAAGATAAGTTCGCACCTATTTTTAATGTTTCCGATCTCGGAATAGTAGGAGATTTAAATAAAATAGTTCCACTACTTACCGATAGATTGAAAGGTGAAATAAAGAAATAACTAATAAAAATTCTTTATAAAGAGAGGTTACTTTTTGTTAACCTCTCTTTTATTTTTTATTAATTCATTGGCTCTTGCCATCGCAGGGATGATATGGTCAAAAATATTTTCCTTACCTATCTCGTTGTCAAATCCTGATTTGGACAATGTGCTGTGGACACTGCTGTTGACCCCTGATAGAAGTATTGTAATACCCTCTTTTTTAGATCTTAGATATAGATTTCGCAAATTCTTTAAACCGGTAGAGTCTATAAATGGTACTTTTCTCATCCTGATAATTCGTATCTGTATCTCTTTGGAACATTCTCTGTCAAGTTCATCGATTTTATTGGCGAGTCCGAAGAAAAAAGGTCCGTCTATCTCATATACTTCTACTTCTTTCGGAACATTGAAGTGCTCAATATTGGAAAGTCGTGCTGCTTCTTCATTTTCAGTAGCGGCTATGTAATTATCATTCAATACTTTAATTTCTGATGTCTCCGATGTCCGTTTGATAAATAATATGATGGCAAGTAGCACTCCGACCTCTATTGCCACAGTCAAATCTATTACGACAGTGAGGAAAAATGTTATTAAAAGTACTGCTACATCGGCTTTATCTCCTTTGAGAAGGTATCTAAATGTTCTCCACTCACTCATATTATATGCTACCATAATAAGTATTGCCGCAAGGCAGGAAAGGGGAATATATACGGCGTAGGGGAGTAAAAATAGGAAAATTAATAAAAGGACGATAGCGTGGATTATGCCGGCAACAGGAGTTTTACCTCCGTTGTTGATGTTGGCCATCGTGCGTGCCACTGCTCCTGTGGCAGGTATTCCCCCAAAAATAGGGGTGATGATATTCGCTATTCCCTGCCCGATAAGTTCTGTATTGGAATTATGCTTTTTACCCGTCACACCGTCTGCAACCATCGCAGCAAGTAGGGATTCTATGGCGCAAAGTATTGCAATAGTGAATGCAGGCGAAAATAGATCTTTTGCATTTTCAAATGTGATTTTGGGCACATTGGGTTCGGGAATTGTCAATCCGAGAGATAATTCAGGGAATTTATCTCCGATGGTGGTGAATGTTACCCCCGGAATGTGAATAGCTGCGACTGAGGCGATTACCCCTATGGCTATCGCAATGAGAGAACCAGGTACTTTCTTTGTCACTTTAGGCCAAAAAATAATAGTAAGCAGACAAACAAGTCCTAAAAGTAATTCTGCGATATTGATAGATTTCAAGTTTGAAATATAGCATATCCATTGGGGAATGAAGCCTGAAGGGACTTCTGCGATTTGAAGACCGAAAAAGTCTTTTATTTGCGTAGTGAAAATGACAAGAGCGATTCCCGATGTAAATCCTACTACGATAGGGTAAGGGATGAATTTTATGATATTCCCTATCTTAAAAATGCCCATCAAAACTAATAATACTCCCGCCATGATGGTGGCAATCATCAATCCGTTAAATCCGAATTTTGCCACTATTCCATACACTATAACAATAAATGCTCCTGTGGGTCCTCCGATGAGAAAATTGGATCCTCCGAAAATGGAAACAAGAAAGCCTGCTACTATTGCTGTGATTAATCCTTGTTGTGGAGTAACACCGGAAGCAATACCGAAAGCGATAGCTAAAGGGAGGGCTATTATTCCTACTATTATACCGGCTATCAGATCGGATTTGAATGTTTCTTTTGAGTATTTTCCTTTTTCAAATACTTCGAAAAATTTTGGTTTAAAAACAGTAAAATCAATTTTTTTCATTAGATGAATAAGGATTTTATTTTATTAATAATTAATTCTTTATCTCCTTTCGGCTCAAGTATCAAATCTGGTTTGAGATAATGGATACTATGTTGAGATTTGAAGAGCTTTTCTCCCCCTCCGGTAATATTGAGCATTACTGTTTCATCAGGAGAAATCTTACCTGACCGAAGTGTTTTTATCATTCCGGTAAGGGCCACAGCGGCGGCAGGATGAATATCTATTCCTTCTGTATTTTTGAACAGTTCCATGTTCTCTTTTACCTCTTTGTTATCGGCTACCTCCATATCTCCGTGTGTCTCTTTAAGAACATCATATACTCCACCGCGAATTGGGTAGGGAGGTTTTCTGTTTGAAAGTACTTTTGCCTCTATTGCGAGGGCGAGTTTCCTCGATTTTTCTTCGTCCATCTCTGAAAGAGCTCTGCTTCCTGCTTTCCATGCATCGTACATTATGGTAAAGGGGATATTCTGCGATGGATAAAGTCTCATTTTATGTGAACCGTAGCGTCCGTCTTCAATCAGTCTGAGGTTTGCTTCAAAGGCGGCAATGGTGCCTGTACCGCTTCCTATCGCTTGAAAGTATGCATCAGGGATTCTCCCAATGGTGGTGGTAGCCGAAAGTACTGTGGTACCCATCCCGTCTCTTCTTGCTATATTCTTTGCTCCCCCTTCGTCTAAAAATAAATCGGAGCCGCAGGCAATCTGGGAAAGAGCTATCGCATCGAAGTAGTCACTCCCTTTGGGTGTTGATATTAATTTGACACACTTATTCAGCTCTTGACTGAACCAAAGTGCATCCAAATTGTCCTCCGGGACACATAGCAACAGCTTAATGCCGTTGTCAGAGCATACTTGAGCAAATGCGCGGGCAGTGTTACCGGCAGAGGCTACTACAAGAATTTTTTTATTGTCAGAGGATAATCGTCCGCATACCGAGTATGCTTCTGTCTCTTTAAATGAACATGTACGCATAAATGCCCCTTTTTCAGGCCAGTATCCGGAGAAGGCGATATAAAGGTTGTTCATTGAGAGTTTCTTGGCAAGTTTTTCGCTTTTGTATGTGATAGTATGGGCTGACCCTTTTAGTGTTCTTTTTATGGGAAGCCAATCGGCATAAGTATATAGACCGTATTCTTCTCCGCGAAGGGAAAGGTGTTTATTTTTATAAATTGCCCTTACAAGTGAGGGTTCTGGAGATTGAGGATCTGTCAAAGTCCATCCTGAGTCTTCAAATATCCTCTCTGTGGCCACATTTACAAGAGAATATTGTGTCGGTTTAAAATCTTTCATCTTTATTATTCCATTTTTGTTTTTACTATTTCTGCTATATCCTTTACTTGAATTTTAGATTTAGCACCAAAGGTCTTAAGACATAACGGACAAGCAGTTATAATAGTTTGAGGATTATTTATTGTTAAATTGTCAATAGCCAAATCAGTGATATGCGAGCGTTCTTCGTATGATAAAGTGATACTTCCGAGGCTTCCGCCACAGCATATAGATTCATCTTTTCCCTTGGCTGCTTCCACTAAAATACCGATGCTTTTAAGTATGTTTCTCGGTTCTTTGTAAATACCGCACCCGCGTCCGAGTTCACATGGATCGTGAAATACATATTTGGTTTCATCCTTTTTAAGGGCTATTTTACCGTCTTTTATGAGAGAATCGATAAATTGGGTGTAATGTACTATGTTTATCCCTTTAAGGTCGTAATTCTCTTTAAATACCTTTAAACAGATGGGACAGGAGAGGAGCAGGGTGTCAGCTCCGGAGGCTTTAATGATTTCACTATTTTTCTTAATCACCTCTGCAGCTGCTTCTGCGCGACCCGCAAGGATAAGGGGACGACCGCAGCATATTCCCCCTTCTTGATCCATAAATGACCACTCTACACCGGATTTGTTCATTATTTCTGTTACGGATGATGTTATAGAAGGTGTCAGCTGAGACATACACCCTGCATAATACAGAACTTTTCCGTATAGATCTGAAGGATACCGTGTGTTGATAATATTGCTTCTGTCTATGTTTGTAGAGTCTGAATCAAATATCTTTGCAGGCTTGATTGATGGATCTGTACAGAGATAACTGTAGTCACTGGTAATGTTATACTTTCCTTTGGCCCGATTGGCAATCTTTAAACCGCATGAATCTACACCCACGGGGCATATCGTAACACACTTGCCGCATTGTAGGCATTTGTCTGCAATTTCTTCGCATTTCTTTTTATTGCGCCTGCGCAAAAAACGGATGAAATAGACTGAGGAATATTTCAGGTTTTTTTTCTGAACCCCCATCGGGCAGGCATCAATACACAGACCGCAGCTGGAACAGGAGTATATCATTGCTTCAGCGTACCCTTTTCGGGGGTGTTTCACTTTCAGACCTGCATTTCGCAAGGTGATAAAAAATGCCTCTGTGGGGATGTGCATATATCTTGTAAAAGGAAGAAGGATGAAGAACAGACCGAGGACACTTGAATATGCCCACCATGTGGGTAAAATATGGTAATCATTGCTCAGGAAATTGGAAAATAGCCAGAAAAGGGGCTTTGTGAGGAAACTTCCTCCGCTTATTCCAGCGGTAAATCCTTCTGCAAGTAATCTGAGTGGGAATATTGCCCACAGGCAATACATTGCGATTCTATCGGGGAGAGAATTTTTTGTAGTTCTTCTCATTCCGAGCACTTTAGAACGAATTCTTTTAAACATTGCGAGTGCTACTCCGCTTAAAACAATGAGCAAAAACAAATCCATCAGGAAGAAGAAGAATGATCCTCTGAGGGTGTGATTGGTCTCCATCACGAAGTAGCGGAAGAAAATAGGGTAGTAGAACAGTCCAGCCCTCTCGGGGGTATATAGCCATGTCTCGATATGCCCTAAAACGATAAGCATAAACCACCCAAAAGCAATACTTGAGTGCATATATCCCAAAAGAGGTTTTCTTTTCCAAATTTTAACATGCAAAAGGACATCACATATAATATCTTTGATATTCAGATAGATATTTTTGGGAATAATGAGCGAAATCAAGTATTTTTTTCTGTCTCCCTTTGGAAGGTGGATAATTATTCGCACCGCCCCGATTAGCAGATAGATGATTATGAAACACATTCCTATCATAAAAGGGAGGACAAAGTCATTGTATCCTATTAAAAAACGCTCTTTCACTGTTTTGTTATTTTATAGGTTTTACATATAGAGATAATGAGATGTCTTGTATTTATCCCTCTTGGACACACTAACAGGCATTTTCCGCAAAGCATACAAGACTTCAATTGGGGAAGTACTTCGTGTTCGAGACCTCTGCTCAGAAGAAGTATTGTCTTTCTCAAATTCATCGTAGTGTAATTGCCGGCAGTGCAGCTTGCAGCGCATGAGCCGCACCCTATACATTTGAGTACATCGGGTTCTA
This sequence comes from uncultured Muribaculaceae bacterium, assembly GCA_964611185.1. Lineage (GTDB taxonomy): Bacteria > Bacteroidota > Bacteroidia > Bacteroidales > UBA932 > CAAGNP01. The sequence continues at coordinate 32,638 of CAZSXE010000002.1, forward strand.
TCTCGATGAGTTTATTGAAAAGGGTGTTGTCCATTTTGTCAAGATCCTCTACCGAACTTTGAGAAATAGAATATCCGAAATTAATCATTGCCGTGTCTTAGTTTATTCATTTCTATAAGATATCTGTGAATATCGAGAGCGGCAGCCGATGCCTCGGAGATGGATTCTGGCAGGGTTTTTGGCCCTGTGCAGGCTCCTGCATAGAAAATTCCGTTTTTAGAAGACTTCTGAGCGGATAGGAACAAATCTTTCGATTTCAGGAAACCGTCTTCATCGACAGGGAGTGAGAGCATCTTTGCAATATAATCGGTATCTTGGTTGTGAACCATGCCTGACATAAGGACCAAAAGGTCCAATGTAATGCGTAGTGGTTTGGCAGAGAGGGTATCCTCTGCTTTTACCAAAAGCCTTCCATCTTGTTTTTCAGAGACTTCGGAAAGGCGACCTCTCACGAAACGGATTCCATAATCGCGCTGAGCTTCAAGATACATATCTTCGTATTTTCGACCGAACATCCTCAAATCCATATAGAAACTGTAAACATCCGCTTGGGGAAATTTTGCTTTTATTTCGCAAGCTTGTTTAACAGCTGTGGCGCAGCACACTTTGGAGCAATGTCTGTTCCCAGCTTTTTCATCTCTCGAACCCACACAATGCACAAAACCGATACTTTTAGGATTATTTATGCGCAAATCACTCCCTTTCTTGAAATAATTTTCAAGATCTGCGTTGGTGATTACATTATTATATACCCCATATCCGTACTCCTCTTTCTTTTCAGCCTTGAACAGATCAAAACCGGTAGTAATCAGAAGCGCATCGGCAATGATAGAGAGGCCATTAGAGAGTATAATGTTATATGAATTTTCAAGTTTATTGACTGAGGTAATTTGAGAATCGAGAAACCACTTTACATTTTCCATGGAAGAGGTCATCTCATCAAGAACGCTCTGAGCTGAAATTCCTTCGGGAAATAATCTGTCCCATTGGGCAAGATGCCCCCCTAATTTGTTCTCTTTTTCAATGAGAAATGTAGTATATCCTAATTTGGAAAGGGCCTTGGATGCTTCAATACCGGAGGGACCGCCACCTACAATTACGACATTATTGTTTTTCTGCATAATGATAAAAAAATTAAGAATTAAAATAATTTAAGTATTGATGGGGCAGAGGGCATTGATAAATCTTTACCTCCGACACCTTTATATTTGGCTTTAGGGTCATATTTGATTCCCATTTTATCGAGTAGGGGCTCGACAGCTACCTGATGCATCTGAAGTCCCAAGTCCCATGGATCATATCCCATCACAAGTCCTGCTATCTCTTCAAAGGAGAGTACCGGGATGCCGTAATGGTTCTCACCGTAGGTCTTACCCATTGTCTCTGAAATAACATATTGCCACCTGTCAAGAAAATAATTGCAACCAGGGCAGTTGGTAATGATAAAATCGGGTTTATAAGGCTCCATTGACTCAAACTTTTTGTAGGTATTGGATAACGAATATCCTCTGTTTGCCTTGACAAGATACTGTCTGAAACCAAATCCACAGCAATGTCTCCTTTCAGGATAATCCACTATCTCACCCCCCCATGCTTCTATTAAACCAGAAAGGACGTATGGATATTCAGCTCCGCCGACGCTTTTAGATGGAAACATCTTGGAGTAATGGCATCCTATGTGTTCCACTCCCTTTAAAGGGTGACCTGTTTTGGAATTAACAAGCATATATTTTGCCTTTTCAGAGATTAAATTGCGGTATTTAAAAATAATATCGCTTGAATGGGCAAGATATTTCGGCTTTTTAAACTCTTTTCGGCACGAATCCCATAACAACTGATGAATTTTAGCTTCAAGTTCAGGATATTCGTGCCATGTCTCAAGAAGTTCGCTGTGGATACCGAAAGAGGTAACACACGATACAGCAAAATTTTCATAACCAGCCTCTGTCATCAATGCAAACTGACGGGCGATAATGGTCATTATCGTCTCCTGTGGGATGGTATCGCAGTGATAGGCTATTCCTCCGCATGTAGTATGCTTGGGATCTTCAAAAAAATCTTTTCCAAGATCATTTCTTGTAATATTTAAAAACGCCTTTTCAGCTGCAGGATTGAAATTTTGTCTGATGCAACTTCTTGCAAAGAAGTAATGGTCATCAGGAATCTCTTTCTGATAATCTGACCAAATTTTCTTTTTACCTTCGTATATCATATTCTTTTATTCGTTATTAAGATGTTGTGGGCTTGTCTCATTAAATATTTTATTAAAATACTCTTCCTCAGACAGTCCCATTTCTTCTGCCTTTTTCATCGAGAGCTCTTTTATGAAATTGATTTTTTCAGTTCCTCCTGTAACATCGAAGATTTTTTGCAAATCATCAAGAGCATCTTGAGAAATGTGCCTTAAAGCACCCTCACCGTCCTTTTCATAATTCGCGCCCACTCTATCATAGACATCTTCGAGATGATCTTCTATCCATTTTCCCACTGTTCCGTATTCCGGGTGCATTTCATATTTGAAGCTCTTGGGATGGACACAATAACCATATTTCAAAATATTTCCACATAATACTTTTGACAAGACATACTGTTGCCTACCTTTTTCCGAATCAACAAAATAGCCCATTTCCACCGAAAGAGACCTTAATGCCATAATGATGAGCCCCGGAGCATTTTTTCTTGGGCATCTCGTCACACAAGACATACACTCTCCGCAATACCATATTGTTTCGCTTTTAAGCAGCTTTTCTATCTCTTCGTCATCCTGTGTCTGAACAATATTTACAATGTTCTTAGGATTATATTTGTAAAATTCTGCAGCAGGGCATATTGCAGTGCAGGTACCGCAATTAATACAGGCATTCAGACCCTCTTTGAGGCGGTAATCCTCCATAAGCCTATTATATAGTTTCCCCATTTGTCGTGATGTTGTTATTTGATTTATCTTCTATTTCTATATTGTAGCTTTGCATATTATAGGCCATTCTCATAAGTACTTTCACAAAAAGTTTCAAATCATCATTTGAAATATTTCTAATGATGGAATTGACGGCATCCATCGCCACTTCTGTAACATCAGTCTCCATATCCTTGGCCTTTTGTGTCAAGGCTATGAGGTTAAGCCTGCGATCATTTTCATCAGGAATACGCTTCACAAGTTTTTTCTTCTCCATGGCATCCACCAATTTTGTCACCGAATTTTTATCTTTCATCAAAATATCGGCAATTTTCTGCTGTGGAATAGAATCCTTCTTCCACAGTTGGTCTATCAATAGAAATTGCTCCGGAGTGAGAATAATACCGCGTTGTCTAAAGATATCTGATACATATTGTTTGAATTTACAATGTACAAGATTCAGATATACAGCAATTTGTTTAACAAGTATCATTTGATATTGTATAATCTTTTACTAATTCGGATACAAATATAGTTTTTTTCTCTTTAAATAAGCAATAGATTATTTAAGAGTGTGAAAAAAGCAGCTAATTATTTGTACTCGTCCCAGCTTTTAATTTGGATATCATTCATTGAAAAGTTACAAAACGAAATAATAAATGCAGAAGCAAGTCTTGGGTTAGTGATAAGAGGAATATTGAAGTCAACCGCGGCTCGTCTAATTTTATATCCGTTTTCAAGCTCTTCTTGGGTAAGATTTTTAGGGATATTTATTACAAGATCTATTTTTTTATCGTGAATCATTTTTAAGGCTTGCGGTTTCTTCGTGCTTTCACTCGGCCAATATACTCTATTACAAGCTATATCATTGTCAATGAGGTATTTATATGTGCCACCGGTGGCGAATATCGAGTAGTTATTTGCCTGAAGCAGTTTGCAGGCTGACAGCAACTCTGCTTTTTGTTTTCCATCACCTGAAGAGATTAAAATATTCTTTTTCGGTATTGAATATCCGACAGAGAGCATTGCTTTCAAGACTGCTTCGTTAGTATCGTCTCCTATACATCCCACTTCACCGGTTGATGCCATATCGACTCCAAGTACGGGATCTGCCTTTTGCAGTCTCGAAAATGAGAACTGAGATGCCTTAATACCCACATAATCAAGGTCGAATGCGCTTTTAGAGGGGGGTGTAGGGTGTTCTCCGAGCATAACCTTGGTAGCGAGTTCGATAAAATTGATTTTTAAAACTTTGGATACAAACGGAAAACTGCGAGATGCTCTGAGATTACATTCAATCACCTTTATATCATTTTCCTTTGCAAGAAACTGAATATTAAATGGACCTGATATTTTTAGTGCTTCGGCAGTTTTTCTTGCAATTTTTTTAATTCTGCGAGCAGTTTCTACATATAATTTTTGAGGAGGGAATTGAATTGTGGCATCTCCCGAATGAACACCGGCAAACTCTATATGTTCCGATATTGCATAAGCTATCACCACTCCGTGGTCTGCAACAGCATCAAATTCAATCTCCTTTGCGTGCTGAATGAACTCGCTTACTACCACAGGGTGCTTTTTGGATACATTCGCAGCGAGCTTTAAAAATTGTTCCAATTCGTTATTATTGGAGCAGACATTCATCGCAGCACCAGACAGGACATAAGAAGGTCTAACTAAAACCGGAAATCCTACCGTATCCACAAATTTATATATGTCGTTTAAGGAGGTGAGCTCTCTCCATTTGGGCTGATCTATCCCGAGTTTATCCATCAAGGAGGAGAAACGGTGACGATCTTCGGCATTATCTATACTGTCGGAAGAGGTTCCTAATAATTTAACTCCTGCCTCATCAAGTCTTGTCGCGAGGTTATTTGGAATCTGTCCTCCGACTGAAACTACCATCCCGTGAGGGTTTTCAAGTTCAAAAATGTCCATCACCCGCTCGAAAGTCAACTCATCGAAATAGAGCCTGTCACACATATCATAATCGGTAGAGACTGTTTCGGGATTATAATTGATCATTACACCTCTCCATCCGGACTTTCTAATGGTATTCAAGGCATTGACACTGCACCAGTCAAATTCTACAGAACTACCTATTCTGTATGCACCTGATCCTAAGACTATAATAGACTTTCTATCACCTACATAGTCAACATCGGATGAAGTGCCGTTGTATGTTAAATACAAGTAATTGGTAAGTGCAGGATATTCTGCTGCAAGGGTGTCTATTTGTTTAACAACAGGGACAATTCCAAGATTTTTACGATAACTTCTTACGATTTTAACCATCTCTTCCAGGTCGATGGAATCTTTTAAAATAAGTCTTCCTATTTGGAAATCGGAAAAGCCCTGTGACTTTGCTGTTTTGAGAGTATCATATTCAAGTTCATCAAGGGAAGATAGCTTTGAAAGAATATCGGATGTTTTCTTGATATTATACAATTTATCCAAAAACCATCTGTCAATTTTGGTGAGTTCGTGAATTTGTTCGACTGTGTATCCTCTATTAAAAGCTTTGGAAATTACGAAAATACGGTTGTCTGTGGGCTGTCTGAGTGATTTGTCAATATCTTCAACCACAATCTCTTTGTTCGCAACAAAACCATGCGCCCCTTGCCCAATCATCCTTAACCCTTTCTGAATAGTCTCTTCAAAAGTCCTTCCTATGGCCATAACTTCACCGACACTTTTCATGCTGCTTCCTATTTCGCGAGAAACTCCGTGGAATTTGGAAAGATCCCAACGAGGAATTTTACATACGACATAGTCCAATGCAGGTTCAAAAAAGGCGGGTGTGGTTTTAGTAATCGAATTTTTAAGATCGAACAGACCATATCCAAGTCCCAATTTAGCTGCAATAAAGGCAAGAGGGTAGCCTGTTGCTTTGGAAGCAAGAGCGGAGGATCTACTTAGCCTTGCATTTACTTCTATCACTCTATAATCTTCTGATTCAGGATCGAATGCAAATTGAACATTACACTCTCCGATAATACCTATATGGCGAACGATTTTAATGGAGAGCTCCCTTAGCATATAGCACTCCTTATTGGTCAAAGTTTGAGATGGAGCGACCACAATACTTTCGCCTGTATGGATCCCGAGAGGATCGAAATTTTCCATATTGCAGACTGTGATACAATTGTCGTATCTGTCTCTGACTACCTCGTACTCTATCTCTTTCCACCCCTTGAGCGACTTCTCCACCAATATTTGAGTTGAATAGGAGAAAGCCTTGTCTGCAAGCTTTTTAAGTTCGTCCTCATTGTCGCAAAAACCACTCCCTAACCCCCCTAAAGCATAAGCAGCTCTGATAATGACAGGATACCCAAGTGAATCTGCCGCCTGGATGGCATCTTCGATATTTTCTACTGCATGACTTTTGATAGTATTGACATTAATCTCATCAAGTTTTTTGACAAATAATTCTCTGTCTTCAGTATCAATTATCGACTGAACAGGGGTGCCCAATACTTTTACTTTATATTTATCAAGTATTCCATCCTTGAATAGAGAGACACCGCAGTTAAGAGCAGTCTGTCCTCCAAAAGAGAGTAGAATTCCCTGAGGCTTCTCTTTATTAATTACCTTTTCAACAAAAAAAGGAGTTACAGGGAGGAAATAAATTTTATCTGCTACTCCCTCGGAAGTTTGCACAGTGGCGATATTAGGATTTATGAGAATAGTTTCAATTCCTTCTTCTCTCATCGCTTTTAAAGCCTGAGAACCAGAGTAATCAAATTCTCCCGCTTCACCTATTTTGAGGGCTCCTGACCCAAGTAACAGTATTTTTTTAATTTTTTTGTCAATCATACTCTATAGAAGTTTAATAAAATCATCAAATAAAAATTCAGTATCTGTAGGTCCGCTTGATGCCTCGGGATGGAATTGCGAAGAGAAGAAAAGACCGCTTTTGTGCTTTATACCTTCGTTGGTGCCATCGTTCATATTAATAAAGAGTGGTTTCCAATCTCTACCTAATGAATCGTTATCAACAGCGTATCCGTGATTTTGGGAGGTAATAAAGCAGTTATCGCTTCCGGTCTTGCGTACGGGCTGGTTGTGACTTCTGTGCCCATATTTCAGCTTGAATGTGGATGCTCCACCGGCTTTTGCCAACAACTGATTCCCCATACATATTCCGAAAATAGGTTTCCCGTCCGACATAGCTTTCTTTATATTTTCAGTTGTAGATATACAAAAATCGGGATTACCAGGGCCGTTTGAAATGAGTAATCCATTGTAATCCAATGTGTTGAAATCAAAATCCCAAGGAACTCTAATGAGCTCGATATTTCTTTTTAGAAGACATCTGATAATATTACTTTTAACCCCGCAGTCCACAAGAACCACCCTTTTCAATCCATCTTTAGAGGGGGTATAGTTAATAATCTCTTTGCAGCTTACTTTTGCAATCAGATTTTCCTTATTCGGATCGTACAATGATGAAGGAAGATTAAATCCCCGAGGGACAATGCAGCCGAGCATCGAGCCGCTTTCTCTCAAAATTTTAGTGAGTTCGCGGGTGTCAATTCCGTATATGCCCGGAATTTTGTTCTCTTTTAACCATTGATCAAGACTTTTAATGGCACTCCAGTGGCTGTAATTAAAAGAATAATCGGAGATAATAACACCTCTTACATGTATTTTCTCCGATTCATAATTAGTGGAAATACCGTCGATTTTCTGATTATCAGGTACTCCGTAGTTACCGATTAATGGGTAGGTTACACAGAGTATTTGACCTGAATATGAGGGATCCGTTAAAGATTCGGGATATCCCACCATGGCAGTGTTGAAAACCACTTCGCCGTCAGCTGTGTACTCGTAACCAAAAGAATAGCCATGGAATTCCATGCCATTCTCTAAATGTAAAATTGCTTCTTTCATACTGAAGTGCAAAAATATAAAAAGATTTAATATCTTTGAAAATTATAATAATTAATATTAGACTACTATGAGATGTTTTGGCATATTTATTATTTCATTAATTCTCCTTTTGCCCTTATCTCTTTATTCTCAGACAGATAAGAAAGATTTAGTATTTGTTATCAATGTTAAGCAAAATATTGATAAATCATCAATGAGAAAAGTAAACATGGGAATTAAAGAAGCTATTGAAAAAAAGGCTGATTACATTATTCTCGATTTGAATACTTACGGAGGAGCTGTAGATGCAGCAGACAGCATACGAACGGCCCTGATCCAATGTCCCATTCCTACCATAGCATTTATAAATCCGCAGGCTGCTTCTGCAGGAGCGTTAATTTCCATCGCCTGCGACTCCATATATATGCGAAGTGGCAGCTCTATCGGAGCAGCTACCGTCGTGGACCAAAACGGGAAGGTAATGCCTGACAAATATCAATCATTTATGAGAGGCATGATGCGTTCCACAGCAGAATCGCACGGGAAGAAGCCTGACGGTCAATGGTACAGAGATCCGATGATAGCACAGCAAATGACAGATACTACGAATGTTCTGACTTTTACTCAGGAAGAGGCTATAGCCAATAATTACTGCGAGGGAAAAGCAGAGTCCATAGAAGAAGTAGTGGAACAACTTACTATTTCCCCTGAGCACGAAATAGTGGAGCAAACTCTCACTTTTATCGATAAAATCATACTCTTTCTTCTCTCTCCGATTCTTCAAGGTATATTTTTAATGATGATAGTAGGTGGGATTTATTTTGAACTCCAATCACCCGGAATCGGCTTTCCCCTTGCTATTGCCATCACAGGTGCCTTGCTTTATTTCGCTCCGCTATATATTACTGGGCTTGCCCTTAATTGGGAAATCATACTCTTTTTTGTAGGTATAGGCTTACTTGCCATTGAAATATTTGTTACTCCAGGGTTCGGAGTAGCTGGAGTATCGGGTATTATACTGATTATGACCTCTTTAATCTTCGCTATGATAGATAACAACCTCTTCTATTTCGATGGTAAAATTAATTTTTCATTAATGGTTAAGCCTTTGGCAATAGTACTTCTGTCATCATTCACCGGACTTGCCCTTTCAATTTGGGGAGTGGGTAAACTATATCCTAAAAAATCATTCTCTTATATTGCATTAAAAACGGAATTAGAAGGCTCCGAAGGGTGGGTAGGGGTAGAAACTAAAACATTAGCCCTATTTGTAGGTAAGAGTGTGCAGGCAAAGACTGATTTTCATCCATCGGGTAAAATCGAATTGGACGGGAAATTATACGAGGCGATACTTGAGTTTGGTTCTGCCGAAAAGGGAGATATGTTAAAGATTACCCGTTATGAGGGAGGACGACTTTACTGCGAGAAGAGTGCTATCTCTTAGAATCCGCATCAATCAATTTTAACAAAGTATCTATTGCTTCTTCTTGTGGAACAGAGCTATACACTGCTTCTTTTCCGCGATAAATGGATACTTTACCTCTTCCTTGCCCCACATATCCGTAATCTGCATCGGCCATCTCCCCGGGGCCGTTTACAATGCACCCCATCACGGCAATAACCAATCCTTTAAGATGAGAAGTTCTTTTTTTGACCTCATTAAAAGTCTCTTCGAGATTATATAGAGTCCTTCCGCACCCGGGACAAGCGACATATTCACATTTTGAAAAACGCCTTCTTGCAGCTTGATAAATATTGTTTTTAAAATCATCTATTTCACTACTTTCCATCATTTTACCATCACTTATGCATGAGATTGTAAAGTCATCGATTTTTTTATCAAGCAGGAGGGGACCGATTTCAGCAGAGGCTTCAAGAATAAAATCTTCTTTAGATTTAGAAATATAGTGAAAATCGGAGATATCGGAGGGTAGGTTCTTTTTAATATAAGTAGATGGATTAAAATAATCAGCTATAAATTTGGCAACAGGTATTTCATTAACGGGAGGTTCAGTAAGGGAGACACGGATGGTCTCTCCTATACCATCTTTAAGCAGTGCAGAGAGTCCGATAGTAGATTTAATTCTCCCCATATCTCCGTTCCCTGCTTCGGTTACTCCTAAATGAAGAGGGAAAATGATTCCTATTGAATTCATCCATTCGTTAAGAAGTCTGTAAGCACTAACCATGATTAGAGGATTACTCGCTTTTAGAGAAAGAACTACATTGAAAAAATCTTCATCAATGCACATCTTTACCCATTCTGACATAGCCTTAACCATTCCCTGAGGAGTATTGCCGTAAATCTCTGTAATTCTTCTACCTAACGAGCCGTGATTGATACCTATTCTTACCGCAGTTCCGTATTTTTTACATTCAGAAATAAACCTTCTGAACTCAAAGCAGGCTTTTTCGTGTTCAGGTGCAAAATTGCCCGGGTTGATTCTCACCTTATCTGCAACAGAGGCAGCAGCTATTGCGGTAGCGGAAGAGAAGTGAATATCTGCCACAAGGGGAACAAATATACCGGATGAGTGCAATCTTTCCTTAATTACTCGAAGAGAATCTACCTCTTTAAGACCCTGAGTAGTAAGACGGATCATCTGTGCTCCGGCGTTGTATAAATCTTTGCATTGTTTCACAGCTGCTTCAACATCGTTGGTGTCGCAGTTACACATGGTCTGAACTACGATGGAGAGGCCTCTTCCTATCGCTATATCTCTCACATTTACAGTTAAATATCTCATATTAATCAAAGTTATAATGAATCCCGAAACTGAATGAAAGAAGATGGGCATAAGAATAAACCCACCATGTACTTGAAAACTTTTCGGGATAGTACAGCATAGAAAGAGAATATTGGTATGAGGCTTCAATATGAAATTCAAAAGGATGGAATTTTAAGGCGAAGCCCCCTCCGCCGAGAATACCGTAGTCCAATCTTTTATCAAAACAGTCAAATCCCCCCGGCTTTGTCGTAGAGAGCCTATATCCGGCGTATGCACCGAGATGAATCATCACTCTCATATATTTTCCAATATCGACTTTAAAGTTGGAAGTTAAAGGAATTTCTATGGTAGTAAGGACCTGATCCATATCGTCAATATTGTATTCGGTGGTAAATCCCTGCTGACCGTATTTGACACCTGTTTGAAGTCCGAAATATGGCCATATTCCCCACATACTGTGATAATATGTATATAAAATGGCAAAATTCAAAGGAGTATTTACCCCTTTTTCATTCATGTCGGGAGAAAAATGGACACCTGTCAAGGCGTAGCTGTATCTAAGACCGAGAAGATGTTCACTTACCTTTATTGATTTGGATTCGACATTAATCGTATCCAACTCTAATTTTACCACTTCTTGAGAGTAAGCAGTAGAAAAGGAAAATGTCAAAAGGGTTAACGACAGCAGTATTACAATATTCTTTTTCATTTAAACATCTCTGATATATTAATAGTCTGTTCAAGCTCCATTCTTTCAGGAATTTCTATAATGTAGGCATTATCAGTAGATTCAGAGCCGAATTTATATAATTTTACTTTTTCCGGCTGCTTATTTTCTATAACTGAACCGGTGTCAAACAGGCCGTTTCTATTTCTGTCTTCGGTAATCCTTATAGAATATTTATCGGGTTTCAGATATGGAAACAAGAGTTTTTTAGAAGAATTAATCCTGAACTGCCTATATGTCTTATCCCTTTTTTCAGAGATTAGTTCCACTATATAATCACCGTTGACCTCTGTCAGATCAAGAGTAATGGAGCTGAGTTTGTCATCATTTGGAATCGAAATTTTCTTTTCGAGACTGTCGCAGGGGAGTCCGTTTATATCAATAAATTGTCTATGTGGAAGTTTAATGATATATTCATAACCTACTAAAAGAGGATTTTTGGGCCTCACAATAAAGCGTCTGATGTTAGTAGAGTCCTGCACTACCGAAAAATCTTCATCTTTAATCTGTTGTTTGGTAGTCACATACTTGAATTTTAGTGAATCCCAAGGGGCGAAAGCGAGAGGATAGTCAAATTCAAAAATAAAACCGTCCTGCTCAACATTTTCGGGAGGAGCAATCAATTTGTATTTGGCTACAGTATCTACAACTTCTACATTATCACCGAATTTATCTTTTTTATATTTCTTTTTTGGAGCAGCCATTTTTACCTCTTCCAAAGTCGAAACGAGCAGATTTGTGGAATCATCTGTTTTCATATACTTTACACTTAGAAGCAGAGTGTCCGGAAGAGGCTTGGGGTCATTTATCCATATTGCAAGACTATCTTGTGTAACATTAAACTCGGTGATGATTTTCGAGGAATCCACTCCGGAGATAGCGAGAGAGTCTATCTTGACATAAGGGGCGGCAAAAGAGAGAAACATCATCCTCTTGGCTTCTCTCCCTTTGTTTTTTAAATATTGTTTTTTCGACACCTCATTGAAAAGATAGAGTCTTATGTATGAAGGACGGGCAAGGCAATTAACCGTATCTTTTACATCATAAAAGGACAAGGCAGGAATATCAGGACGCATCACACTGTCAACGACAAAAAGTGTATCAAGAAATGCCACCGATTCCTGGGAAGGGTCGTATTTGTTATTGTCGTTCTTATCATCGATAGCATATACTCTGTATTTTCCCGATTTGATGTTTCTTATTGAAAAAAATCCCCAAATATCTGTTTTGGCAGAGGCTACAGGTAGTAAATTGAAAACAGCAGAGTCCGATGGGTCGGTGTGAAATAAAATGGTTATTTTGTCTTTAGCAAGCATGGAGACGGCATCTACCACTGTCCCTGATGTATAAAACGAATCGACACTCTCACCTGTGGAGAAACTATAAACATACTTTGGAAACAAGTTGCCCTCATTATTATCTGCAATGGCCTGACCCAAATCAAGCGTGTATGTAGTATTGGGTGCAAGTGTATCTACAAAAGAAATTACTACACTTTTCCCTTTGATTTTGAATTTGGGCTTGGATGGGGAGGGTGGGGAGAGATAAATATTTTTAATAGCATCTTTCAATACCACATATTCATTAAATTCAAAAGATACACCACTGTGTTTAGGTAATACAGGGTGATTAATATGGTTCATAGCGGGTGTAGAAGAGACAAGTTTCGGTGCGAGTGTATCTTTTAATCCCCCAGAAGGAGGAGTTGAAGTATTGGCACATGATGGAGCAAACAGACTGAATATCAGGACTGTAATAATTGAATAAAAAATAATATATTTTCTTGTCATCATTTAATTTTCTTTAATATCTACTCTTGTAACACTTTCAATACCCTTAATGACTTTCAGATGCTTAATCAGGAGATCAAGATCCTCGATGCTGTGGACATAACAATCAATAAAACCTTCAAAAATACCGTCGTGAGTTTCAATGAGTACCTTTCTGATATTAATATTTAGAACAAGGGTAATATACTTCGTTACTTCATTAAGAATACCGATTCTATCGACACCTAATATGCGTATTCGTGCCAAAGAAGATAGAACTGTATGTTTACTCCATTTTGCATTTACTATTCTATCTCCGTATTTGGAAGCCAAGTCTATGGCATGAGGGCATGTTTTTTTATGTATAATCACGCTACCGTCATCTTCCATAAATCCTACTACATTATCCCCCGGAATGGGATAGCAGCAATCGGCAGTAATATATGATAGCGTATGTTCAAGGGGATTTTCACTCAATATATAGTCCCTGTTTTTATTTATTTTCAATTTTGAAGAAGAACCCTCAGTAGATAATTCATTATCACTCTTTTCCTCATCTTCTTCATCTTCCCCGTCCTCTTTTTTATTTTTGAAAAGCTGCAATGTCCAGTATATTACATTTTTACTTTGCTTGTTTTTTTTCAAAATATTTTCAAGATCGTCGAGATTAATAAGACCAACCGCTATTTTATTATAAAGTTCATCCTTGTTGTTCATCTTAAAAGCCTCAAGAAGTTTTTTTATCACTCTGTTTTGAAGCTTTACACCGTATTTGGCAAGCTCTTTTTCCAAAATTTCCCTCCCCTTGACAAGTGTCGCCTGAATTTCATCTCTGATGGCATCATAGACAATCGAACGGGCCTTACCTGTTTTAAGAAAATCGAGCCATTCTCTTTTGGGCTTTTGCGACTCAGCAGTAATAATCTCTACTTGATCGCCATTCCTTAATACAGTGGAAAGAGGGGCAAGTTTCAGGTTAATCTTGGCAGCAATTGCTTTGTTCCCTATTTCAGAGTGAATGCTGTAAGCCAGATCAAGAGCGGTAGAACCTTTTGGAAGAGATTTGGATTCCCCTTTAGGGGTAAATACATAAATTTCAGAATCGAGCAGACTATCATGAAATCTGTCGAGAAATTCCAAAGCATTTACATCGGGATTATTTAGAACATCTCTAACCATATCGAGCCAATGATCCATCTCGTTATCATTAGAAGTAGTTCCCGATGCATCTTGTTTTTTATACATCCAGTGAGCAGCCACCCCTTTTTCGGCAATAGCATTCATCCTTTCACTTCTAATCTGAATCTCAACCCAATTTCCGATAGGGCTCATCACAGTGCAGTGCAACGCTTCATACCCGTTACTTTTGGGTTTGGTAACCCAATCTCTGATCCTATCTGTCTTAGAAGTGTATATTCCGGAAACAAGTGCATAAATGTGCCAGCACTGTGTTCTTTCTTCCTCCGAGCGCTTAGGCTCAAAAATAATTCTGACTGCATAAAGGTCGAATATCTGTTCAAAAGGGATCCCCTTAGTCTCCATCTTATGCCATATTGAATAGGGGGTCTTCGTTCTTTTAACAATTCGATAAATATAACCGCTGTTTTTCAGTGCATTAGATATTGGTTCTATGAACTTATCCATGGCATCAGAGCGCTCGAGGATAAGTTCGTCAAGTTTATTCTGAATCTCCTTGTATGCTTCCGGCTCTCTGTTTTTAAGCCAAATATTCTCCATTTCGGATTTCATACTGTAAAGACCGAGCCTGTGAGCGAGCGGAATGAAAATATACATAGTCTCGCTTAGAATCTTATCTTTTTTATAATCAGGCATGAAATCAATAGTTCTCACATTATGCAGCCTGTCGGCCAATTTAATGAGAATCACCCTCACATCTTCGTTGAGAGTAAGAAGAATTCTTTTAAAATTTTCAGCTTGGAGAGTACCGTTATCTGAATCGAATGCAGCTTTAATCTTCGTCAGACCATCAACCAAAGAAGCAATCTTATCCCCAAAGAGGCGTCTTATATCCTCAACAGTATAATCTGTGTCTTCGACAATATCATGCAAGAGAGCAGTAACAATAGATTTATACCCAAGCCCTATCTCCTGAACCACAATTTTGGCAACAGCAATCGGGTGAATTATATATGGAACCCCAGAACGACGCCTGACCCCTTTATGAGCTTCGTTAGCAAATTCAAATGCTTTTATCACACCCTCATATTCCTCCTGAGAAGCGCATCTTTTCAAGCTGACGAGCCTTAATTCTTCGAACTCCTTATTAATTAAATCATAATCTTCTTTAGTGAAGTCCATATTCAACAGTGTATTAAATAATTAATTATCTATCTGATTATTGTTATAATTATCTACATTTTGCAGAGCATAAGAGATATCCGACCCCAAAAGTATGATAAACCATCCGAAATTCACCCATACCATAAAAAGTGGAACTGCTGCAAAAACTCCATAAACAGAGTTCATCCTCGAAACAAATATCTGAGTTTCAAGATATAGAAACTGAATAAGGGCAAATGCCAACGCAGAGAGAACCGCTGCCTTAAAAGCGGGCATAAACTTCACTTTGGCATTAGGTATATAAATAAACATACAAGTAAACAGCAATATGGCAAAAAGAATAAATATACCAAACAAAACAATTTTTCTTGTGTAAAACAATGGAATACTCACTCCAATCGATGTAATACCGCTGGAGATAGAGGCGAACATTGAGAGGAATAAAATAATCACAAAAGGGGAGAGGAGGAGTATAGTGATATATGAAATAAATTTCTTCCATATCACACGTGATTTTTCCACTTTCCATATTTTGTTAAAACAGCGTTCCACACAAAGCATCAGCCATATTACCAGCCATAAAAAGGCACCAAAAGAGATAAATCCGTATGGACCCTCTTGTGAGGTTCTGATAATATTATCTGCAAATCCGATAACCGTATCGATAATCTCTTGATTTGTAAAATTTTGATAAAGAAGATTTTTCAGATATAAGCCCAGCCCAAAACCATTTGTAAGGCTAAATACTACCGCAACAAAAGGGATAAAAGCCATTGTTGTAAAGAAGCTCAGAGAAACGGCCTGCCATCCGAGACTCTGCTCAGAAAATCCCCTCATGGTAATAATGGTCACTTTTATCCGTCTCACCACCCTTTTTTTTATTTTACTCAAATCGCTACCGTCAAGTGCCCAAATTTCACTTGAGAAGAAATTTTTTGTCTCCTTTATATAATCTTTTATGCGGTTATTAAAAGTCATCAAATACTAAAGCTCTTTTATATATGATTTTACAAATTCTTTAAAGCCATCCATTTTTTCTTCATTGGCGGAGCCGGAAACTTGAACTACTTCACCTATAACAGGCATTTTTACCCTTTCGGCAAATTCTCGAAGAGCCTTAGCCCCCGCGCCATTCCATGAAGAAGCGCCAAATATACCTAATACTTTGTTTTTCGGATCAGATATTGCGATTTCTTGAGTCAAAAGTGACATCATGGGGTGCATAGTCGCATTATAAGCGCAGCTGCCAAGAATCAATCCGTTGTATTTCCATATTTCACTCAGGATATATGAAGGATGTGTCTTGGACACATCAAAAATCCTAATATGCTTTAATCCCTCCTCCGAGAGTAGTCGTGCGAGATAATCTGCCATCTTCTCGGTATTTCCATACATCGAAGCATAAGCGATTACCACCCCTTTTTCACTCTCGTTTCTACTCCATTTATCATAAAGAGAGAGCACCTTAGAGGGGTTTTCTCTCCATATAGGGCCGTGAGAGGGACAAATAAAATTAACCGAAACACCGGCAAGTTTAGAAAACGCTTTTTGAACCATTGAACTCCATTTCCCCACTATATTGGAATAATACCTTCGCATCTCGCTTTCATAGTAAAGATCAAAATCTATTTCATCATCAAACATACCACCGTCGAGAGTTCCGAAAGAGCCAAACGCATCGCACGAAAACAAAATTTTATCGGTAGTATCATAAGTCATCATAGTCTCGGGCCAATGCACCCATGGGGTCATTACAAAAGTAAGTTTATGAAAACCGAGATCGAGAATAGAGCCGTCGGTAATCTCCAAAAATTTTTCAGAAGGGATAGAAAAATAAGATTCGAGTATTTTAAAAGTACGACAATTAGCCACTACCTTTGCTTGAGGGTATGCCCTTAGAACATCTCCTATCATGCTCGAATGATCGGGTTCCAGATGATTAACGATTAAAAATTCAAGATCGCGACCACCTATTGCATTAGAAATCGACCCCAAATAATCGCTATTTGAGCCATACTCCAAAGTATCGATCAATGCCGGATGTTCATCGGCAATAATGTAAGAATTATATGCAACTCCGCAAGGAAGAGGCCAGTTGTTTTCAAAAAGGGCTTTTTTTCTGTCGTTAACCCCGACATAAAATACTTTATTACTTATCTGTATCATTTTGTTTAGAAATTATTAAATTCAATTCATCTTCACCGATTATTTTCACTCCGAGTTTCTCTGCCTTTCTGATTTTTTCAGGCCCAGGTTTGTCACCCGCCACTAAAAATGAAGTATTACCACTTACAGAACCGGTGTTTTTCCCACCGTGAGAGGTAATTAAAGATTTGATAGCCTCCCTTGAAACAGAAAAATTACCGGAGACCACCACCACTTTCCCTTCCAAAGCATCGGAGAGTTTTGAAAAATCGGAGTCTTTCTCTTCAAAATTGAGACCATAAAACTTCAAATCTGCGATTATCTGTAAATGAACAGGATCTGAAAAATAGGAGATGAGGCTGTCAGCCAATTTCCCTCCGATTTCATCAATTACCACAAGCTCCTCCTTGGATGCCGCCATGATGGCATCAATACTTTTAAAATGCGAAACAAGTAATTTAGCAGTAGTTTCACCAATATGCCTTATCCCGAGGGCGAATAACACATTGGAGAAAGGAGCACTTTTAGATCCTTCAACACTTGCAAGGAAACGGTCAGCTGATTTTTCCTTCCATCCGTCAAGGGTCAGAAGCATATCTTTATCGACACGATATAAGTCAGGAAGCTCTTTAATGTATTTTTTATCGTATAATAAATTAATTGTAGCTTCACCGGCAATAATATTCATCGCCTTCCTTGAAATAAAATGAATAAACTTGGCTTTAATCTGAGTGGGACATTTATCGGTGTTCATACAGTACCACTTCGATTCGTCCTCATCCTTGACCAGGAGGCTGCCGCAATCGGGGCAATATTTAGGAAAAACAGGTTTAATGGCATCGGAAGTGCGCTTGGAGAGATCCACACGAGTTATTTTGGGAATAATCTCTCCACCTTTCTCCACATACACATAATCGTTAATATGAATATCGAGAAGATCCATCTGGTCAGAATTATGCAATGTAGCCCTTTTAACCACAGTGCCTGAGAGCTGAACCGGAGAAAGATTCGCCACAGGGGTTACAGCACCGGTTCTACCTACCTGGTAATCAATAGAAAGAAGTTTTGTAAGCGCCTCCTCAGGTTTGAATTTATAGGCTGTAGCCCATCTTGGCGACTTGGCAGTAAAACCGAGCTTGCGCTGAATATTCAGATCGTTAACTTTAATGACAATTCCGTCGGTAGCAAAAGGGAGAAATTTCCTCTTTTCATCCCAGCTCTTTATATATTCAATCACCTCATCAATGCTATCACATAATTTTGAATACTCCGAAACTGGAAATCCCCAAGATTTTGCTTTCTGCAACGCATCGAAGTGCTCATTGAAAGGGAGATTCTCTCCGATAATGTGATAAAGAACACAGTCAAGACCTCTTTTTCTGACAACAGAGGGGTCAAGCAGCTTCAACGAACCGGCAGCAGCATTCCGCGGATTGGCAAAAGGAGGGTCTTCATCCTCCTCGCGGCGAATATTCAGCATTTCAAACGCTTTATAAGGCATATAAATCTCACCTCTGATTTCAAAATCCTCTGGAGATTCATCAGAAATAATCTCAGGAATAGATTTAATCGTCAAAACATTAACAGTAACATCATCTCCTACACTACCATCACCGCGAGTCAATGCCCGCTTCAGTTTATGATTCTTGTATGTAAGACAGATAGCAGTGCCGTCAAACTTCAATTCACAACAATATGTAACTTTTTCCCCGATATTACTGCAAATTCTTTCGTCAAAAGAAAAAAGTTCTTCCAAATTGTAAGTATTACCAAGCGAAAGCATCGGATATCTATGCTTTTCCTGAACAAATTCTTTGGTTTTACTTTCAGTTTGTAAGTCACTTCCGACATTCTGAGAAGGAGAGTCTGAAAGAGCAAGATCTGGAAATAATTTTTCGAGTGTAATAAGCTCATTCATAAGTAAATCATAATCAAAATCACTTATGCTCGGATCGTTCAGAACATAGTATCTGTGATTATGATAATTAAGCTCATTTTTAAGCTCATTTATCCGTGTTTCGGCATTTTGCTTAGTTATTTTCATAATAATCTTACAAATATAAGAAGATTTTACCCTTTTTTCAATATTTATTCTATAAATTTGCCGCCGTTTAAAATAACATTTATTAGAGAATATGAAAGAATCAATTGTAATACTGACAGGCGGAGGTCCCGCGCCCGGTATTAACACTGTAGTAGGGACCATAGCAAAAACCTTTATTTCAAAAGGTTACAGAGTAATTGGACTGCACGGAGGGTATAAAGCGATCTTTTCGCCCGAACCTTCGCATATCGATATAGATTTTTTTCTTGCAGACTCCATTTTCAACAGAGGCGGTTCATATCTTATGATGAGCCGATACAAACCCACACAGGAGGACTTTGATAAAAATTTCAACAAACATTTTTTTGAATTGAATAATGTCAAACTCTTAGTAACCATCGGTGGAGACGATACTGCTTCTACAGCCAACAGGATTGCTAAATTTTTGAAAAGTAAAGATTATCATATTCAGAACATACATGTCCCCAAGACCATCGATAATGACCTTCCATTACCTGACAGCCAGCCTACATTCGGGTATCAGTCAGCAAAATCTGAAGGGACCAGAGTTGCCACTATCGTGTATGAAGATGCCCGAACCAGCGGTACATGGTATCTTGTTTCGGCTATGGGGCGCACTGCCGGACACCTTGCACTTGGTATTGCAGCCTCCTGCCACTATCCTATGTGTGTAATCCCTGAAATGTTCAATCATACTCAGGCAACAATAGAAAAAATTGTAAATATTGCTATCTCTTCCATAATAAAGAGAAAAATACTTGGTATCTCTTACGGAGGAGTTATGATTTCTGAAGGGGTATTTCATCTACTTACAGATGAGGATCTTAAAAATTGCGGAGTGGTATTCTCTTTCGATGCACACGGACATCCTGAGCTTGGAAAAGTTTCCAAAGCACAAGTATTTAACACCATACTTGAAAAGAAACTCAGCGAGCTTAACATCTCTGTTAAAACTCGTCCTGTGGAGATAGGATACGATGTTAGATGTCAGACTCCTGTATCGTTTGATCTGACTTATTGTTCTCAGCTTGCATTCGGAGTATGGAAGTTATTCTCAAAAGGGGAGACAGGATGTATGGTCTATATCAGCTCCAAGGGGATAGCGGAACCTCTCTATTTATCAGACCTTCAAGATCCCGTAACAGGCAAGATTCCTCCCAGACTTGTAAATGTAGATCGCGAAAAAGTACAAAATGTAATTAAGTATGAGCTTCATTATATCAGACCGTCTGATTATGATGCTGCACGCAGATATTTGAGCAATCCGGAACAATTTGACTTCTATAAAATCCTTAACTGGAAATACGAAGAGTAAAAGATAATAATGGAGGAAAAGTTCATCATTTATCAACTTCTTCCGAGATTATTCGGAAATAGCAATGAACACTGTGTTCCCGATGGTTCCCTTAGTCAAAACGGAAGCGGCAAATTCTCAGATATTTCCGACAGTGTCCTTGATGAACTCAAAAAAACATTATCACTCAAGTATATTTGGTACACAGGGATAATCCGACATGCCACACAAGGTGATGAGTCTGTAAAAGGTAAAGCAGGTTCTCCCTACGCCATTAAGGATTATTACGATGTCAATCCTTACCTTGCAGACAATCCTGAGAAAAGGATGGATGAATTTAAAGCACTCCTTGACCGAACTCACGAAAACGGCCTCGGAGTGCTTATTGATTTTGTGCCTAATCATGTTTCGCGCTCGTATAACTCTAAAAATCATCCTTTTACAGATCTAAATTATTATCCGGGAAAAATACATGACACAGACTGGAGCGATACTGTAAAAATAAATTATGCCTCCGATGACACATGGCAGAAAATGAAGAACATCCTTCTTTTTTGGGCATCAATGGGGGTTGACGGATTTCGATGCGATATGGTAGAACTTGTCCCCACTTCATTCTGGTCGTGGTGCATACCTGAGATAAAAACTGCTTATCCCAATATTATTTTCATAGCTGAAATATATCAAACAAATAATTATCATACATTTATTGATGTATGTCACTTTGATTATTTATATGATAAATCCGGTTTTTACGATCATCTTCGTTCCATATACTGTGGAGGGGGCAGTGCCGCTTCCCTTACCCATGTATGGCAATCTTTAGGTGAGTTGCAGCCCAAAATGTTGAATTTCCTTGAAAATCACGATGAACAGCGTATTGCTTCCGATTTTTATACCGCCTCTCCCTTCAAATCACTATCTGCCCTGAATGTGTCGCTATTTTTTAATACAGCACCATTTATGATCTATTTCGGACAGGAATTTTCAGAGAGAGGGATGGATCAAGAGGGGTTCAGCACCATAGACGGAAGGACCTCGATATATGATTTTTGGAGCGTGTCTTCTATAAGACGATGGCTAAAAGGGGTCAAAATAGGCGACCCTGATAAATATCTTTCCACAGAAGAAATTGCATTCCACAACTCTTTTTCCGATATGATGCGAAGTGCAGTCTCCATTGAAGCCATAAGAAAAGGGAAAACTTATGATCTCGAATATGTTAACTTACATTCCACTTTCTTTGACCCTGAAAAACATTTTGCATTTCTGCGATATTTCGATGGAGAACTATTTCTGAGTGTCTCCAATTTTTCCGATAATGATTCAACTATTAAAGTGACAATTCCCAAGGAGGCATTCGACTATTTCGGGATTATCGATGAAGAATATATATCATCACATTCATCTATCGAACTCTTTGTGAGGTCATTTGACGGAATTTTGATTAAGATAAAATAGCCGACATTACTATTTGATTATCAGATCTTCAATATCCACTTTCGGAACAAAGTGAATCCCTTTTTCTCTGAAATAATCGTGATTATCTCCCTCCTTTATGGATAAAAGCTGTATTTTTTCTATCCCTTTTCCATATCCTATTATCAGTACCGGCTCGATTTTAAGATCAAACTCCCTTATAATCTCTTCCTTGTTGAATGCACCTATACAGATGCCTCTCAGCCCCATTTCCACACATTTCAGAAGCATGCTTTGAGCAGAGATGCCCAAGTCTATATCTACCCATTTTGTCTCTTGAATGGTGGAACAAATAATAATAAAAGCTTCCGGTGCAGTCCCAACAAAAGGGAGATGCAATTGGGGCAAAGCCCCTGCAAATTTAATGTTCTTAATCACTTTTTCCGCTCCTGTATCTTTAGTGACTATTTTAAATCTAAGTGCCTGCTGATTCTTGGCGGAGGGTATTTTATTGTTTACACTTACTATATCGAGCAGCTCTTTTTCAGAAACGATATAATTCTGATCATATCCTCTGAAACTTCTGTTTTTCAAGAGAAGAGAGTTAAGACTGAGTGCCACTTTGCCTTTTATTTTTTTGGATTTTTCTTTTTTTTCGGAAAATACCTCATCGTACCTTTTTTCAAGATAATTGTCTGCCATAATTTTGAAATTAGTAGTGCAAATCTACTCTTTTTTTATAGCGAACTAAAATATTTCTTTATTTTAAAAAAAATGACGAATTTTGGCACGAATATTATTGTATATACAATTTCAAACAGAAATAGATGAACCGTTTATTTAAATTAATTTTTACTTTCTCACTGCTTATTTTTGCAGTATTCATAACATCTTCCTGTAATAAAGACAAGGAAAATAATTTTTACATAGCCTGCGAAAAAGCTGCCGAGCCATTTGCATATTATGACAAAAATGGTGATTTGACCGGCTTCGAGATAGAGTTGATCAAAGCCATCGCCCTCGATCAGGATATCAAAATCAAATTACAACCGCTTGATTTTAACAGAATAATGTTTCGTTTCACTAAAAATAATCCGAGAATAGACGGAGCCATCTCCCTTATTACATGGACTTATGCTCGTGGTGAAAACATCAGTTTTTCTCATCCTTATTTCAATTCCGGTATGGCTATCGCCGTCAAAAAAGGAAGAGATGACATTCACACATTAGATGATTTGAAAGGGAAAACAGTAGCCATGAAGGAGGGGACATTAATCAATGATTATGCCGAGATGATAAAAGACTCAATCTCATTTACAGTTACCCCTTTTCTTCTTCTCGATGATGCTTTCACTGCTTTGCTCAATGGAGAAGCAGATGCAGTATTGGAAGAGTATCCGTTGATTGATTATAGGGTAAAAAAAGGGATGAATATAGATGTGGCATATATATCGGAACAGAATCAAATGTTCAGTTTAGCTGTGAAAAACGGAAAAAGTAAAAATTTGATTCGTCATTTTAACGAAGGGCTTCTTAACCTTCAGGAAAATGGTACTTATGAATCCATTTATAATAAATACTTCACTCTTATAAACAATGAATAGTCATGCTTTCGATTATTATTTGCATGGCTGTGGGTATCTGCATCGGCTATTTTGCCCGCAGATGGAGTCTCGGATGGATTGACAAGGTAATTATCATAGTTATTTGGATGTTGCTTTTCTTACTCGGAATAGAAGTAGGAGGGGACAATCAAGTACTTGAATCTCTTCCCACTTTGGGTTTATCTGCTTTTATCTTAGCTTCTGTCGCCCTATTGGGTAGTGTCATAGCTGCATTTCTATTATCAAAATGGATAGGATTAAAAAAAGATAATAAATCTGAAGAAAACAATGACAAGACCGGTTCTCATAAAAAA
This sequence comes from uncultured Muribaculaceae bacterium, assembly GCA_964611185.1. GTDB lineage: Bacteria > Bacteroidota > Bacteroidia > Bacteroidales > UBA932 > CAAGNP01. The sequence continues at coordinate 56,773 of CAZSXE010000002.1, forward strand.
TCTCACCCGCTAAAAGGGAGCTTGATAATTCTTGCATTTTTCATTGCAGGAATCATTCTCGGTGTTTCCGGATTGATCAAGGAGATGCAATGGCTTACTAAAGTGAGTTTTTATACCCTATCTGTTCTTATTCTTTTTGTGGGATTAAGCATTGGTCACAACAAGAGTGTGTTCCAAAATCTTAAAAGCCAAGACTGGAGGATTTTACTTCTTCCTCTCTTTACCATAGTGGGAACACTATCTGCTTGTGCCTTATTATCACTTTTTCCGGGCTTTAAACTTGCAGAATCTCTCGCTATCGGTTCCGGACAGGCATATTATTCTCTTTCAAGTATTATTATTACTCAAAGCCTCGGAATAAAAGCAGGTACCATTGCCCTTCTTTCAAACATTATAAGGGAATTGATAGCACTACTTGCCGCACCGCTAATTTATAAATTTTTTGGTCCGCTTGCCCCAATTGCTGCCGGAGGAGCTACTACTGCTGATACTACTCTACCTATAATAAGACAGATATGCGGAGATAAACTCTCAGTCATATCTGTCTATCACGGTTTTCTCGTTGACTTCTCAGTCCCTTTTTTAGTAACCCTCTTTTGTTCCCTTTGATTTATTTTTCTTATCCAGGGCCTTCCATCCCATCCATACCAACGCTGCCATAAATGGGATTAGAATGGATACATAACTCATGGTCTTTAGGGTAAACATACTCGAAGAACTGTTGGCAATGGTAAGCGAACTTTGGATATCGACTAAGGAGTGATAATAAGAGGTATTGTTCCACCCTGCAATCAGAAGAAGTGCAAGTACAGTAAGGATAGTTCCTCCCCCTGTAAACCATATCCCTTTTCTCCATTTAGAGCAAATAAGAGTCCCAAAAATTCCGAACAGAACCCCCAATATACCCACAATCATCGTAATCATCACAGCAGGCATATCGATAAGATTATGAAGATACTTATACTCTTCAGCATATATTTTTCCATTATCCAAAAAAGTATAACCCTCTTGGAGAAGAAGCCTTACGAGAAATGCCAAAAATACCACTAAAAAGATAACACTCTCTACCGCAATAATCTTTCTGCTCCTATTTCTGATATGTTCGTCATCGATATTATTTATGAAGTACAGAGCTGCAACTATCCTTGCGAGGAGAAACACGCTCAGACCCAATAGAACATTCCATATTACTCCGGCTGCCTCAAGCCCGTGCCATGGATTTGCCCACGAAGAGACCACAGGCATCAATGTCGAAGTTAAATTATTTTTATTAACAATAAATTCTGCACCGTTAAAAAATGTACCCACTGCCGTACCTATCAGAATGGGACCAAGTATCCCATTGATTATCAAAAATATACGATAGGTGCCAGTCCCCAGAATATTGCCTTTGTACCGCTGATATTCATAAGAAACTGCCTGAAGTACAAAGCATAGGAGGATGATAATCCAAACCCAATATGCACCACCGAAACTTGTGGAGTAGAATAGGGGGAAAGAGGCGAAAAATGCGCCTCCGAAAGTGACAAGAGTGGTAAATGTCAATTCCCATTTCTTTCCGAGAGAATCAAGCAACATAAGCTTATATTTTTCCTCTTTGCCGAAGCAGTACAACATCGATTGTCCCCCCTGAACAAAGAGAAGAAAAACGAGTAATGCGCCGAGAAGTGATATGATAAACCACCAATAATGTTGAAGAATACTATATGTTTCCATTATTTTACAATTATGAGTAATAAATTATTTAACAATATCTTCCGGACCCTTTTTGATAGCTCTGATCATAATACTGAGCTCTGCAATGAGCAGGATAGAGAACAGAACGGCAAATATGATAAAAGTCGTCTGTACAGAAGAAGTGGCAAGCCTTGATATTCCGGCATTGACCGGAAGAATATCTTGAATAGCCCAAGGCTGTCTTCCCACCTCTGCCACAATCCAACCGGTTTGAGAAGCAATATAGGCCAATGGAATAGTAATAATCCCGATCCACTGAAGAATCTTATACTTGCTCAGCAGCTTCTTTCTCGAAAGGATAAAGTAAGCAATGAAAAATACTATGAAATATACACCGAGAACTACCATTATCCTAAAGGAATAAAAAGTTAATCCCACAGGTGGAATCAGATCCTCTGGTTTATCAAGATAGCCATACCCGAAATATTGGAAATTTTCATCAAGCACCTCTTTATTCATCTCCATCATTTCAGGATTCTGAGCCTCTTTAGCTGCACGATACTCAGCAAGAGCATTTATTGCTATTTTACCCCTTTCTATCTTTTCAGTAGCAGATAACGCCAATATTTCATCATCATCGCCTTCATTTTCAATAGGATACCCCCCCTCAAGCAACTCCTTAACCCCCGGTACGAATCCGTCAAATTCTCTTGTTGCAAGCAAAGAAAGCATCTTTGGAAATTTTATCTCCATCAGAATAGGTTTCTCATCATTTACTTGCTCTCCCGAAACTTCAAACCCATTGAACTTGGGGTTTATAAATCCTACCGCTACCAATCCTTCCCCTTTTCCCCCTTCGTACAGCCCCTCCATGGCAGCAAGTTTCATAGGTTGCTTCTCAGATACAAGATACGCAGATTTATCGCCCGTAAGGGCAATGAGAACGGAGGCTGCAAATCCGAATATTGCGGCTACTTTTATACTCTCCATTGCAAATCTACTCTCTCTCTTTTTCAAGAAAAACCAAGAGCTGATACCCACCACAAAAGCACTTCCCACTATCCATCCCGAAAGGACACTATGGAAAAATTTGTTAATTGCCACAGGAGAGAGGGCCACTGCCCAAAAGTCGTTCATCTCATTGCGGACTGTATCTGGGTTGAAATTCATTCCAGAAGGGTACTGCATCCAGGAATTGGCGACAAGTATCCAATAGGCCGAAACAGTGGCTCCGAAAATAGTGAGCCAAGTAGCAGCAAGATGGAATTTTTTACCCACTTTTTCCCATCCGAAATACATAATGGCAATAAAAATAGCCTCCATAAAGAAAGCGAAGATTCCCTCTATTGCCAGAGGCGCACCGAAAATATCCCCTACGAACCAGCTGTAATTGGACCAGTTGGTCCCAAATTGAAATTCGAGGATGAGTCCTGTGGCTACGCCAATAGCAAAGTTTATCCCAAATATTTTCATCCAGAATTTCGCGGTTCTCTTCCAGAAATCATCATTTGTGATGACATATTTGGTTTCAAAAATGGCTTGAATGATACCAAGTCCCAGAGTAAGAGGGACGAAAAGCCAATGATAGATGGCAGTAAGGGCAAACTGAGCCCTCGACCAGTCAATTAAAGACGAATCAATTCCTTCAATCATATTCAAATAATATTTAAAATTAATTATTACCTCTTTCTATAAGCTCCGATGAAACATACTCACTTTTTTCTTGAGAAGAATCATATCTGTTCAGATACGGTTTAAAAAAAATCAATCTCAATACTGCAAACATAATTACAAGCTTTATGATAATAATAAGCCATAAAACTCTACCGGTAGTCATCTCCCTGAATCCGGTATAATAAAAATTGAAAATGGATTTTACAAAATTCATTATTTTCGTAAAATAGTGCTAAAATTTTATTAATTCTTCTATCATCCTCTCTGCACCATAAGCAATATCTGCAATTGTGGAATCGCCATACATATATGAGGGAGTGGTCACCACTTTATTAGAGCGATCCACCAAAGCATCCGAGCGATCGACCGATCTTACTATGGCACCATACTTCTTTTCAAGCGCTTCGCACAATGGAGAAGGTGGACCGAGGGTAATCTTTACCCCCTTATGTCCGAGAACTTTAGCTATCATGACAGGGGATATGCACATAGCACCAATCGGCTTCCCTAAGGTATGAAAAGCGAGGATTATCTTCTCTATTGCAGGCAAAACTGAAAAATCCAAGCCATCGAAAGCGAAAGTGAATAGATTTTTGGCAGCACCAAAGCCACCCGGTAAAATCAAACCGTCGAAATCATTAACTGATAAATCTTCAATAGGATGAATATCTCCTCTTGCAATCCTTGCTGCTTCGGTCAAAACATTCCTCTTCTGCTCCGTAGGTTCATTTGTCAAGTGGTTAATAACATCTGCTTGATTAATATTCGGGGCGAAAATACGATATACACATCCCGATTTTGAGACAGCCATCATAGAAGCTATTGCCTCCTGAATTTCAGATCCATCTTTAGGGCCGCACCCTGCGAGAATAATCGCATAAATTTTCTTCATAGCGTTTTTCATTTGTTCGTAAAGATATAAAAAATAACGAAAATGTGAAAATATTATATTTTTAGTAACTTTGAAACACAAAGAATATTATATAAAATGAATAAAACAATATTAATAACTATTTGTTTATCAGCTATTTATTCTCTTGCCACTCTCTCTTGCAGAGATTATTCCTCTCCACAAGAGGGCGTTTCTATCTTTCTGGCAGAAGAAAGGGTTGAGAATATAAGTGATGTCCGTTACGAATTATTTTTCGATATTCCTCAAGAAAAGAATACCTCCATCTCAGGAAAAGCGACATTAACATTTGAATTAGCATCCGAAAACAATATTGTTATAGACTATATGTACGGAGACAATATTACTGATGTTTCTCTTCCGTATTCCTTTGAGAATGAACATATTATCATAGATAAATCTTATATGACAAAAGGTGAAAACAGCATTACCATCACCTTTAATGTATCCGACCACTCATTAAACAGAAGAGACGACTTTCTATATACACTTCTTGTCCCTGACAGAGCTCGTACCCTTTTTCCTTGTTTTGATCAGCCGGACCTCAAGGGAAAATATGATCTCACACTCCTTATACCCGAAAAATGGATGGGAATAAGCAACGGTTCCGTACTCGATTCCACTGTTATCCATCATAAAAAGAAAATACATTTTTCGACTACCGAACCATTGAGCACATATTTATTTTCATTCGTTGCAGGAGCATTTAATAAAGTTACCTGTACTCAGGATGGTCGGACTGTCAATATGTATCACAAAGAGACTGACAAACATAAATTGAGCCAGTGCTACGAAATAATTTATCAAGTGTTTTCATCCTTAAAATGGCTTGAGAATTATACTCAAATCAAATATCCATTTTCAAAATACGATTTCATAGTCCTCCCCGGATTTCAGTATGGAGGGATGGAGCACACAGGAGCTACCCTGTATAATGATAAAAAGATTTTTTTAAGCGAACACCCCACACTCGATGAAGAATTATCAAGGACCAAGCTCATTGCGCACGAAACAGCACATATCTGGTTTGGCGATTATGTGACGATGAAATGGTTTTCAGAGGTATGGACGAAAGAGGTCTTTGCAAATTACTTCGCTTCACAAATTACCAACCCACTTTTTCCTGATGTAAATCATGACCTCTCATTTCTAATCAGTTACATTCCCGGAGCATACTCTGAAGATCGCACATTAGGGACCAATCCCATATCACAGAGACTTACTAACCTTAATCAGGCAGGGCTTGTATATGGAAACATCATATATCAGAAAAGTCCCGTGATTATGAATATGCTTGTCTCAAAAATGGGGGAGGAGCAGTTCAGGATAGGAATAAGAAAATATCTAAATAATTTCGCCTACGGCAATGCTACCTGGGAAGATCTCATTTCAATCCTCGATGAGCTCACTGAGGAAAATCTGAAACAGTGGAGCAGTAACTGGATGAATGAGAAAGGGATGCCGAAAGTTCAAATTGCCCGTAAGGGCGATACTATCACCCTCACGCAAGAAGGGGCCATAAGAGGTCAGAATATATCTTTTCTCGTCGATGGCGATTCCCTTACCACCTACTTGGATAGTGCAGAAAAGACAATTCTCATCCCCGAAGGGAGCAAAACCATTATTCCCAATTTTGACGGAAAAAGCTACGGATACTTTTTCTGGGGCAGTGACGAAATGTTATCAGCACTTGCACAAATCGGTTCTTTCTTAGATCCTGTAACAAGAGCTTCAATACTTATAATGTGCTATGAGGCAGCTATTCGCAGAGATATTGACATTCAGAAATTCATTACCATAATATCAAGATACATAGAAAAAGAAGATAATCAATTGATTTATTCTCTATCAATATCTTACTTAGAAAACTTATATCTGAAATATGGGTTAAAACCCAATATTGCCCTCGAAAATACATTGTGGAAAATAGCGTCTGACAATAATGAACCGGCTCGTAGCATTATTGCTTTGAGAACTCTTGTACATATTATGGATTCAGAAGAAATGGTCGAAAAAGTGGATTCTTTTTACCATAACACCTCTTTACTCGACAGAGAGAAAATATCTGAAAGGGATAGAGTCGATATATGTTTTGAGCTTTCTCTCAGGTATCCTGAAAGATGTAATGAGCTTCTGCTATCTCAGCGTTCTATGATAAAAGACCCCAACCTATTGAAAGAATTCGATTTCTTATCACCTGCTGTTTCTCCAGACGAGGAGGTAAGAGATTCTGTTTTTAATGCGCTGTTACTTGCTAAAAACAGGGAAATTGAACCTTATGCAGAAAAATCTTTAGCCCTGCTGAATCATCGTTTGAGGGAAGAAGAGTCGAGAAAATATATTCTTCCCGCTCTTGATATTATGATCGATGTACAGAAAACGGGTGACATATTTTTTCCGAAAGGGTGGGCATCATCACTTTTAAGGTCGCACAATCAGTCTGTGGTAAAAGAATCGGTATCACTGTTTTTTAAAGACAAGCCTGATTATCCTCCGATGCTTAAGAATAAGATCCTTATGCAGGTTATTGATTGATTATCCACTCTTTTATTATCATAAGAGCTTCTTCGGAAAAAGTCTCTTCGATGGAGGCATACTCTGCCGGAAGTCCGCTCTGACAATGCTGGAACAGGTGATTAAGTCCTTCGAGATACTTTACGGTCACATTCTTATTCCCCCCTTTTTTAGAATATTCTAATATTTTAGGCAGATTCAACTCTGCCAATACCTGAAGGTCTTTTGTGCCATTGAGAGCGAGAAGAGGCACATTTATAGAAGATAACGCCTCTTCAGGAGAGAATCTGACGAAATTGTAAAACCATGGATCTGTGGCCTGAACGGCAGCCGATTCATCTTTGCTGATAGCTAAAATTCTTTTGTAAAGAGTGGAATCGTTGGAGGATGATTCTCTTATTGCTGAATAGATTTTGGAATTTATGGAAAGTGCTATTTCTGCCTGTTCTTGAGGGATTCCGGAGGCTTTTGCAATAGCCTCTACCTGAGAAATGAGCACTTCCGATCCATTGGCCCCCGGGCCTGCCAAAGAGACGACAAAATCTATATCAGGCTCTCTTGCAGCTATTAAGAAAGCTATGGAGGCTCCCTCGCTGTGACCAATAATACCTATTTTACCGATACCCTCCCTTTTCCTGAGAAATTCGTATGCTGATAGAGCATCTTCGGAAAGCATCTCGGTAGTAGCCCCTTTTTTTATTCCCGAAGATTTTCCTACCCCTCTGTCATCATATCTTAGGACGGCAATGCCATTTCTTGAAAGAAAATCTGCTATTACGAGAAAGGGTTTGTGATCCATTATTTCTTCGTTCCTATCTTGAAAACCGCTACCTGAAACTAAAATTACTGCAGGAAAGGGGGCATTGCCCTTAGGGGTGGTGAGAGTCCCTGCAAGTTCAAAGTTCTCTTTTTCATTACGGAAAGTAACATCCTCTGCATAATATGGGTAGGGAGGCTTTGGTTCCTGTGGCCTTTTGGGGAGAGGAATCTCACTTTTCGTAAGTATTACAGGTATTTCAAGTCCATTTTGACAAAATGTACCGAGTATTCCGCTTGAGGTATAAACTCCATTCAACGAACTTCCCATCAACTTCTCCGACAGGAGTATTTTCAATCCGTCAAAAGTGACGGTATCAATAGGAAAATTTTTTATCCCTTGACTTGGAACGGAGAGAAAGGCTTGATAATGACCATCTTCCACTCCAATCGTGTAATAAATGTCGAGTGCAGGGCTGCCCATATAACTTACAGATCCTTTCCAAGTGCCTGATATATCGAGAGATAATGTCTTTTGTCCAAAAACAGGAGACACGAATAACAGAAAGGCCGAAATAAATAAATAGTGCAATATTTTCATAAAATAATAATTTACTATACCAGAGCGGCAAATACCCCGAGTATGCCCAGCACAAACAGTATGAGAAACACCCCTCCGAGTATCCCGAGAATAGTCCCGATGCATCCGAATTTCTTCTCTCTGCTACCGCTTCTTTCATCGGAAATAAGTGTGATAAGAAGACCGATCAAAGGGGTGAAAATAAGGCTTAGTACAAAAGACCATCCGAAACCGATATTGCGCCTGCTACCTACAAGTCCCACCAAAACAGAAAGAAGGGTGTCTGAAAGTATCCCGAAGATTATAATTAAAAAAGTCATGATGATTTGTTTTTACAAAAGTAAGTATTTTTCATAGTTTATCGTATCTTCTTATCCATTGAAGTATTGTCTTATTTACTTTTTCGTTAATTAGCGGTGCATCATCTGATTCTCCGCATATATCTATTCCTATTACCTTTTCATTTTTGAAAATATATTGAAGAATGCTTTCAAGCTGCGGGAGGGTCATCGAACCTTGGTCCCATGAAGTGATTGTATCCTTAGTCGATAGGACATCCTTATCAATGGAAATATATATCGGATATTTAATATTCAAAGAGGAAAAGCTATTCCATGCCTCTTCGTGATTAAGCGTTTGTTCGCTGTAGAAAAATAGTCTGTCGGCATATTTCGGATCGATAGAGGGAATCAGGCTGTCATCTACACCTATCATTATCACATTATGAAGAAAACTGTTAGTATCGAGAGCTATCTTTACCCAATTTCCACAAGAAAGCATCCCCTCGATTAGAGAGGATTGTATATCGGTATGATGATCCAGTAGAACGAGATCAAAAGGGAACGAAATCTTATCCATCCACAGTTTACTCATATAGTGGAAATTTCCCGAATCAATAAAGTGTATGTTGGAAACAGAAATATCGGCAATTCGCTCGGTAATTGTTTTTAGGGTCTCGTTATCGCAATAACAATTTGTCCCTTTAAGATCGGTGCACTCCACGAATGTGCAATTTCTCTTTCTGAAATATTTTTCACGGTAATAAATACCGGAAAAATTCATAACCGTAATTTTATCATTCTTAGTCATTTTCAGATAATATCAGGCCGTTTGCAAATATATGAAATTGTAATTGTTTTTTTATTAATTTTGAAAAAAAAATTATGAAGCGGTTTACAATACTCTCAATTTTACTGTTAATGCTCCTAAGCGGATTTATTCAAGCTCAAACTGGTTTGATAACTAAAAAATTACCTGCACCGGGTGACTTTTCTACGGGTATGTGTACTGATGGCACAAACTTATATATATCCGACAGAGAGACCGATTTGATTTATTGCATTGATTCCGGTAGTGGTAAAGTACTTAAAAGTATCGAATCGCCTGCCTATTGGCCGACAGGCCTCGCTTGGGACGGGGAACATCTATGGTGTGCAGATATGCGTGGAAGAACCGATATTTCGGAGGATAGAGACGGGATGATATTTATGATAGATCCGGCAGATGGCACCGTTTTGAAAACACTTCAAGCCCCTTCGAGTTCGCCCATGGGGCTCGCATGGGACGGAAAATATCTTTGGATGACAGATGACAGACTTGATAAGGTTATCCAATTTAATCCATCGGATGGTACCACTATCAATTCCTTTAAATCTCCCGCCAAAGAGCCTTCAGGTATCACTTTCGACGGAAAATATCTATGGATAGCCGATAGCGGTACAGATGAAATATATATGGTTAATCCTGAAAACGGATGGGTAATCATAATTATGGATGCTCCCGGGGGAAGCATTCACGGAATCACTGCAAAGGGGGAGAGCCTGTGGGCTGCCGATTACTACGACGATACTATTTACGAGGTTAAGATAAAAGACAGAACTCCTTATATACGGAAAGATAAAACAAGTCATAAAATAACTTACAGACATAGTATCACCTGTTTCGGACCGGGTAAAATAAAATCATTCGACCTACATTTAGCCGTTCCGGAAAATAGACATAATCAGGAAATAACCACCCAAATAATCTATAATACACCCCCATCGGAGATTCAAACTGACCAGTGGGGACAAAAGACAGCCCATTTTAATTTCAAAAATATGAAGCAGGGGGATAAGAGTAATGTAGATATGGTTGTAAATGCAGATACTTACAATGTAAGATACTTCATCTATCCAGAATTTGTCGGATCGTTGAAAGAGATTCCTACAGAAATATCGGATAAATATCTCGTAGATGATGAAAAATATCAGATAAATAGCGAAATAATTAGAAATACCGTTAAAAATGTAGTAGGTGATGAGAAAAATCCCTATATGATAATGCGCAGACTTCATCAATACCTGATAGGGCATCTATATTATAATATGGACGGTGCTTGGGATACTGCTCCGACTGTTATTAAAAACGGCCATGGTTCGTGCTCCGAATATACTTTTGTATTTATCTCTCTCTGCCGTGCTGCCGGACTTCCTGCCAGATATGTAGGCTCTGTGTGGAATCGTTCGGATGAAGCATACCTTGATGAAGTATATCACAGATGGGTAGAGGTATATCTCCCCGGATATGGTTGGATTCCTACCGATCCCACTCATGGTGACAGAGAGCTCCCTCGTGATCAAGCTTTTCCCATCGGACTTGTGCGGAATTCAGCCCTTATCACCACCCAGTCCGGAGGTGGTTCCAGTACCTTAGAATGGACATATAACAGCCACGAACACTATGTGACCGAGCCCAAAACCAATCTTAATATTATCCATTTTGCAGATTGGGAATTAAGCAAATAGAGTTAATCCATATTATAATACAGGATACTTTTATAAAATCAAGCTGTAGAAATACTCATATACTCCGCTTGTCAGCCCCAAAGCCACTATGCCTGATAGACACACTATCAGGCTTATTTTTAATGAAATATCGGACTTAAAGTAAGGAATGGGGGTGTCGTTAGGTGTAATAAACATAGCTTTTACTATCAAAAGATAATAGTAAAGGGAGATTATCGTGTTTATCAAAGCAATAAATACAGTTATATAGAAACCGCTGTGAAAAGCAGATGCAAATACGAAAAACTTACTGAAGAACCCGGCAAAAGGGGGAATTCCGGCTAAGGAAAACAGTGCTAAGGTCATTATGACAGATAGCTTGGGATTGGTTTTATAAAGCCCGTTATAAGCATCCCTGTCCAATCTTTCCTCTTTCCCGGAATTATGCTCAACTGCATTGATTATACCGAAAACGGCTATATTTGAAACCATATAAACCAAAATATAATAAACCAATGATGCAAAACCCTCTGAGGAGCCTGATACCACAGATAACATAATATATCCTGCCTGAGAAATACTGCTGAAAGCCATAAACCTCTTCAGATTGGCAGATTGCCTTATGGCGAAAAGATTAGCCACTGTAATGGTAACCACTATTATTATACATAACATCTCCTCCCACAGATCGACCATATTAGAAAAGACATTAATCAATATGCTCATAAGGGCAAATGCAGCTGCCCCTTTGGAAATCACTGAAAGATAAGCTGATACAGGGGTAGGGGCACCCTGGTAAGCATCAGCAGTCCATAAATGGAAAGGGACTAAACTTATCTTAAATGCAAGTCCGGAAAAAATGAAGACCAAAGAGAGAATTTGAAGAGGTGTCCCCGTAATACCCTCTGCCAAATCTTCAAAATACAATGTTCCCACAGTCCCATATACCATAGAAATTCCATAAAGAAACAGACCGCTGGAGAAAAGTGCTGTTAAAATGAACTTGGCCCCAGCCTCGGCACTGTTATTTTTATATTTATCAAAAGCAATAAGACAGGCCATAGGGACAGTAGCTAATTCAAGACCCAAGTAAAAAAGTAAAAAATGACCTGAGCTAATCATAAAATACATTCCGAGAAGGGTACTCGCCGTTAGGATAAAAAATTCCCCTTTTTTATGCTCTGTCCCCGGGGCATCGAGCCACGGAGAAGTTTGCATAAAAATCAGGATAGTTCCGAAAGTAAGAATACTTTTCATCACCGAAGCTAAAGGGGTTGAATGATACATCCCTCCGAAAAGGGTCACTTCGTCGGGAATTATATTCAAGAGTAGATGAACACCTAACAAAATACAAGCAACAGGTTTCAGAAGATACCTATGTTTTGCAGGGATAAATAAATCGGAAATAAAAATCAAAAGAAACACCCCAATCAATGAGAGTTCTGAGTGCATAGATAATATAGATGATATTTCCATAATATTAGTTGATAAAAGAGGTTAAAACAGGTTCCACACTATTACTAATCAGATCACTTATCCAGTAAGGAGCAATACCCAAAGCAAAAATACAGGCCACAAGACAAATAACAGTCAATCTTTCATCCCACGAAGCATCTTTCAATGAAAGAAACTCCGGATTTTCCACTTTCCCATAGATAATTTTTCCAATCACTCTGAGAATATACACAGCCGTAATAACAATGCTCGTCGTAGCTATAATAGTACATACCCTAAAGAACAATCCGGTATTTTCAAACGCCCCCACAAAAATCGTCATTTCAGCTACAAATCCGCTGAGACCTGGGAGTCCGAGATTTGCCAAACCGGCAATAACATATCCTACGGCCAGAAAAGGCATCACTTTCATAAGCCCCCTCAATTTAGAAATCTCTCTCGTATGAGTCCTTCCGTATATCATCCCTATCAACGCAAAGAAAAGTGCAGTCATCAATCCGTGGCTGAGCATCTGAAGAATTGCACCTGTGCAGGAGACTTTCGTAAGCATCAATATTGCGAAGAGAACCAGACCGCAGTGCGACACAGAAGAATAAGCATTTATATACTTCAAGTCGGTCTGTACCACAGCGCTGAATGCACCGTAAACCACAGAAATTGTCGTAAGTACTAAAAATACCTCCCTCCACATTTCTAACCCTTCGGGCAATAGATAGATAGCCACTCTGAAGCACCCATATCCTCCGAGTTTCATGAGAACTCCGGCATGTAGCATACTTACGGCAGTAGGGGCACTTGCATGACCATCGGGGCTCCATGTATGGAATGGAAACAATGCTCCCAAGATTCCGAATCCGAGAAAAACAATAGGGAAGAAAATTTGCTGAATACCTGTCGGGATCTCTTTTTTTACCAATTCGAGAATATTCATCGTACTCGCACCCGCTCCATAATAAATTCCGAGTATCCCTATTAGAAGCAATGCTGACCCACCCATAAGCATCAGAGTAAGCTTCATCGCAGCATATTCCTTTTTACCACTTCCCCATACACCAATCAAAAGAAACATAGGAATAAGTGCTACTTCGTAAAACATAAACATCGTAAAGAGATCGGTCGATATGAAAAAACCGAATACCCCTGTGGAAAGTAGAGTAAACCAAATAAAATACTCTTTAGTCAGAGGTTTCAGATTCCACGAAGCGAAAGTACCTGTAAATACGATTATAGAACTAAGGAGAAGCATCACTAAAGAGATGCCATCCACACCTACAGAAAAACAAATATTAAGAGGTGCATACCATGAGACACTTTTTGTATAGAGCATCACCTCTGCGGCACCGCTATTTCTCAAACCAATATAATCTACGATTAAATAGACCGAAAGAGCCATCAGAAGAGAAGCTCCTGTGACCATAACCCCTCTGATAGCTGATACCGACTTGAAAATAGCTATAAAAGCGAGCATCAAAAGGGGAATAAGTATATATAAAGTTAAAATATTCATTTGTCTGAAATATTAAAATACAAGTATTATGGTGAGTACAATGGCCCCTGCCAAGAACCACATCGAATAATATTGGACTTGTCCGCTTTGCATATTTTTGATTAGACGTGAAGTGGCTACTGTCCCCAAACCAAGCGTATTGAGAAATCCATCAACAATATGTCTGTCTATCCACGCAATAGGCCTGCTCACACAGTTAAATATGACCTTTTTGGTAACGAATAGCCATATCTGATCTATGTAGAAACGATTATATGCCGCCTTATGAAGTCCGCTGAACACAGAAGAGAGCTTTTCAGCCACAGGCTGCCTGCTCCCTGCATATATCCATCTGGCCAATCCTATGGCTGCCAGGGCGACGCCGATACTTATAGCAGCGATAGATGGATTTAGATGAATTTGATAAGGAAGGCCATCGCTGCTGATAAATTCTCCGAAAGGGATAAATCCGGCAACAGCTGTAATAACCGATAGTATTATTATGGGGATAGTCATAGATAAAGGAGCTTCTTTAGGTTTATGTTCACTTAATGAGCCTTTCCACTTTCCATTCCAGAAAATGCAATAATAAAGTCTGAACATATAAAATGCTGTCATTGCTGCGATAGCAGTCATTACCCATCCCATCAATGGACTGAACTGGAAAGCAGCAGTTAAAATTTCATCTTTGGAAAAGAATCCTGAGAAAGGATAAATGCCCGAGATGGCTAAACAAGATATTAAAAAGCATATATGGGTAAAAGGCATATATTTTCTCAATCCACCCATGGCATTCATTTCATTGGAATGGACCGCATGAATGATACATCCTGCACATAAGAACAATGTTGCTTTAAACATAGCGTGAGTAAACAGATGAAACATACTCGCCATATATCCAAGTCCTCCGTGGTGAGCATCCATAGAGGTGCATACGCCCAACGCCACCATCATAAAACCAATTTGAGAGATAGTGGAGAAAGCAAGCACCCTTTTAATATCGCTCTGCACACAAGCCACACAGGCAGCATAAAAAGCAGTAAATGCCCCAATATATGCAATCCAATGCAATACCTCCGGAGCGAAATCAATATATATAGGGAACATTCTCGCCACTAAGAACACTCCGGCCACCACCATTGTGGCTGCATGAATCAGCGCACTTACAGGAGTAGGGCCCTCCATAGCATCGGGGAGCCATATATGAAGAGGAAACATAGCACTTTTTCCAGCCCCTCCCACGAACATAAGGCCTAAGGCCAATGGAATCATGGCTCCGGCACTTGTAAGTACGGCCGCAGAGGGAGAAAACGAAAATGTTTTAGTGTAAAAACTATAAATGAGAATGCCGATAAGAAAACCCAAATCTGCAAATCTTGTAACGATAAAAGCTTTTTTGCTTGCAGCAATAGCCTCATTCTTAGTATAATAGAATCCTATCAGAAGATAAGAACTTACACCCACCAATTCCCAGAAAACATACATCTGGAAGATATTGGTAGCTACTACAAGCCCCAGCATAGAGAGTGTAAACAGGCTTAAAAAGGCATAATACCTCTGAAACCCTTTTTCCCCTTTCATATATCCGAAAGAGTAAATATGGACCATTAAAGAGACAGTGGAAATGACCACCAACATCATAACCGATATGGGATCAAGCAGTATTCCCATATCTATATGAAGATCGGAATTAAAAGGGAGCCACTCGAAATTGAAAGGAATCAGAGTAGGGAAGATGCCATTCAAATCTCTGCCTGCCGTAAAATAATCGTATGCAGTCAAATATGATAAAACAGCCACAATACCTATTGATACAGTGCCGATGACCCCTGCCATCTTATTTTTCATCTTCATACCCAGTAAAGAGAGAACAACAAAGCTCAACAGAGGTACAAGAAGTATTAAAACAGTATATTCCATATCCCTTTTAGTGCTTCATTTTATCCAGATTATTAACCTGAATATTATTAATATTACGATAAATATTGATAATTATGGCAATAGCCACAGCCGTCTCGGCAGCGCTGATACCTATCGAAAACAATGCGAAGAAAAAGCCTTCAAGATGTTCCGGAAAAAGGTATCTGTTAAATACAGCAAAATTTATATCTACTGAGTTCAATATTAACTCGACACTGATAAGCATTGCGAGTAAATTCCTGCGGGTGAAAAATCCGTAAATACCGACAAACATCATTATAGTGCTTATCACTAAGTAATACTCCATTTTTATCATAATTTTATCTTTTACGAGCTATCATTATACCTCCTACAATACAAGAAAGAAGAAGAATACTAATTACTTCAAAAGGGAGCAGAAACTGATACTTCCCTGTCCCCATAAGGGTCTGACCTATGGTCTTTACCCCTAATTCTCCGGGGATAAATGCCCCTGCTATAAATTTGTTCTTCAGCATAAAAAAAAGGCAGACTGCAAGCCCGGCAATAGTAGATACTAAACCGGCAAAGAATTTTCCCCCTTTTAGCTTTTCCACCCTGTCACCCTTGCCGGAGGTAAGAAGTATGCTGAAGACATATAAAACGGTGATGCCTCCTGCATAAATCAGAAGCTGTACGGCTCCTAAAAATGAATAATTAAGCTGAAAATAAATACCAGCCGTAGCGAATAATACGAAAAGGAGAAAAGTAGCCGCCCTTAATATGCGTCTGGTAGTAACAGCCAATATGGAACTCACTATAATAAACACAGCGAGAATCAGAAAAACTATTAATTGAAGAGTCATATTATTGTTTATCGTTTATATTTAGTACTAATTTTAATTTATTTCTCTCAAATACTGCATTCTCAAATTCAGTATTAAAACATATAGCATCGTGAGGACATGAATTGACACAAAGCTGACAAAACATACAAGACCCTAAGTCATATTCATATCTCAGCAATACTTTTTTCTTAACATTTGTCAGGGGATCTTCTACCGTCTCGCTGACCACATTTATAGTTCCGTTGGGACACGCCATCTGACATAACCCGCAAGCAACACATTTTGTATTTCCATTTTCGTCCTTAGGCATACAGAGCGAGCCTCTGAAACGGGGAGAAATCTTAAGCACCGCTCTGTTTTCAGGGTAGCACTCAGTCACCTTAGGGGTAAAAAACTCTTTCAATGTTACACACATACCGGTTAAAAGGCTTTTTATACCATAAAATAAACCACCTATATATGATCTTTTTTCTTTCATATTAAAAATGCCATTCAAAAACTACAATAACCACCATTATTAGAAGATTCAGAAGACCTATGGGGACAAGGTACTTCCACTCCAAGGTAAGAATCTGATCTACGCGCAATCTCGGAAAGGTCCATTTAATCCACATCAAAAGCCATACGATAAAGAACGCCTTTGCGAAAAACCAGACAAAACCGGGTATATAATCCATCACAGTATTGAAGCCGTCAAGTCCCGGAATATGAAGCGGCATCCATCCACCTAAATAAATGGTGCTTGCAACAGCTGCAATGATAAACAAATTTACAAATTCAGCCACATAAAAGAGTCCGAAGTGCATTCCTGAATATTCCGTGTGGTATCCGGCAGTTAATTCACTCTCTGCCTCCGGAAGATCGAAAGGTCCTCTATTGACCTCTGCATTTCCCGCTATTAGATATATAATAAATGAGATAAACATCGGAATATGCCCCTTGAAAATAAACCATCCGTCTGCCTGCCTTTCTACTATTTCGGAAAGCTGCATAGTGTCGGTGAAAACAATCACTGTAAGAATACAGATACAAATAGACAATTCGTAGCTAATCATCTGCGCCCCGCTTCTCATCGCCCCGATAAGGGAAAACTTATTATTAGAGCTCCATCCGGCAAGTAGGATACCCACCACCCCGATACTTGAAGCTGCCATAAGGAAGAAAATACCCACATTGAAGTCAAGAACTTCTAACCCTTTGTTTATGGGAATACAGCTGAAAGCGGTGATACTTGCCAAAATCACAATATATGGTGCGAGGTTATAAAGAAATTTATCGGAATGTTTTATAGTGATAATCTCTTTTATAAGCATCTTTACCACATCTGCGAAAACCTGAACGGTACCTCCTGGACCCACTCGATTGGGCCCAAGTCTGCATTGGAATGAGGCACATACTTTACGCTCCATAAAGATCATTATTATGGCGATGAGGGCATAAGCCACCATAATACAGAGCCCTATTACGATAAATTCAAGAAATATAGCGAGCCCCTCAGGCATAACTGAAGTAAGTAAGTTATGAATCCAATCTGTGACTATTGAAAAATCAAACATATATTTCGATATTATATTGTATTATTATCTGTCAATATCGGGAACTACATAATCCACAGTTCCGCCTATGGCAATCAAATCTGCTATTTTCGCCCCCCTGCACATTGTTTCCATAGCAGAAACAAGTGGAAGCCCTGTGGATCTGAATTTCATCCTATATGGATATTTGTCGCCGTGACTTTCGATAAATACTCCGAATTCACCGCGACTTCCCTCCACGGCACTGTAATAGGAGCCTTCCGGTATTTTAATAATTGGCTTGATTTTCTGCCTGACTTCCCCTTCGGGAATGTTATCGATAAGCTGCTCAATGATATTTAAACTTTCCAATATCTCTTCCATTCTCAGCATGTAGCGGGCAAAAGCATCTCCTTCACTTCGGAGGACTTCCCGAAATTTCACATTGCCGTAGGCGGCATAAGGATGTCTTTTTCTGACATCACAGGCCCAGCCGCTCGCACGCCCTGTTCCCCCTGTGGCACCGAATGAAATAGCATCTTCCTTAGAGAGAATACCCACCCCCTTCAATCTCCCCTGCGCAATAATATTGCCTGTGAACAGGCGGTGGTACTCTTTATCAAGCAGAGGACGCAGATATAACGCAAATTCTTTTACTTTCTTAACGAAATCGGGGACAATATCGGCCTGTACACCTCCAATTACATTGTAGTTCTGAATAAGTCTTCCACCGGTGGTAGCTTCGAAAATGTCGAGAATTTTTTCTCTGTCTCTGAATCCGTAGAAAAAAGCAGTAAGGGCACCCATATCCATACACAGACAGGAGAAAAAGAGTAGGTGAGAGTCTATTCGCTGGAGTTCATCCATAATGGTACGGATATATTGCACGCGAGTGCTTACTTCGATTCCCATAGCATTTTCGATGCACATACAAAGAGCGTGACGGTTTTGGTGAGCGCCGAGATAATCGAGACGATCTGTAAGGGCCAATGTCTGAGGGTAAGTGAGACTTTCGCACATTTTTTCAATGCCACGATGAATATATCCGCAGTGAACATCGAGTTTCTTGATGATTTCCCCTTCAAGAGATACTCTGAAACGGAGAACTCCATGAGTAGCAGGGTGTTGCGGGCCTATATTGATAATATACTCATCTTCATCGAAGATTATTTTGGTATTCTCCTTTATAGAGCCGTCATCCTGAATAGTGTATTTGTGGGTAGTATCCGGTGTCTCTTCATTTTCCATATTGAGAGGGTTCAGACTCATATCATAATCTTTTCTCAGAGGGTATCCTTTCCATTCATCCCTTAAAAAAAGACGACGCATATCTTTATGACCTATAAAATGAATACCAAAAAAATCATAAACTTCCCTCTCGTTAAAGTTGGCCCCTTTCCATATATCGCTGACAGTGGGAATCATGGGATTATCACGATCTTTAATGATAGTTTTAAGTACTGTATTTTCACCTGTGGATGTATTTTCGAGATGATAGAGTGTCCCGAAACCGTCTTCTCCCCAGTCCATACCGGTTAAAGAGCGTAGAAAATTATAACCTTCTTCTTTTTTTCGGAGCATTTCAGCCTTAAAATTTTCAAGAGGTATGTTTATTATCTCATTTTTATTACTCTCATTCATAGCTATTTATCCCTTTTATTGACACCACCTAAAAATTTTTCAACTTTAACTTTTCTTTGAAGCTGGATCATTCCATAGAGAAGAGCTTCCGGACGGGGAGGGCATCCCGGTATATAGACATCTACAGGAAGTATTTTATCCACCCCCAGAAGTACATGATAAGATTTTTTAAAAGGACCTCCGCAAGTGGCACATGAACCCACTGCCACCACATATTTAGGGTCAGCCATCTGATCATACAGCCTCTTGAGAACAGGTGCCATCTTATATGTAATGGTACCGGCCACCATAATCATATCTGCCTGACGAGGACTGGCTCGTGCCACCTCGAAACCAAACCTCGCAAAATCATATCTTGCGGCTCCGATAGCCATAAATTCTATTCCGCAGCAGCTTGTGGCGAATGTCAGGGGCCAAAGAGAATTACTTCTTCCCCAGTTGATCATATCATCAAGACATCCCAATATGACATTGGTTCCGTTCTTATTTAACTCGGCCACCATCTTTTCGAGATAGTCGTTGTTCTTAAAATCCTCGTAAGGGATAGATTTGATTAGAGGCCTTTTCATTTCCATTCCAATGCTCCTTTTTTCCATGCGTATGCTAAGCCTAAAATTAAAATAAATAAAAAGAAAAAGATGCTTACAAGACCGAATACCCCTAATTCGTGAGCTACTACTGCCCATGGAAATAAAAATATGGTCTCTACATCAAACATTAAGAAAAGGATAGCATATAAGTAGTAACCCACTTTAAACTGCATCCAAGAGCTTCCCTGAGTGGGAATGCCACATTCATAAGCCTCACCTTTCTGAGGATTATATGATTTGGGAGAGATAAGATTTGCCACTCCCAGTGCAAGTGCCACAAGAGCTATCGCCGTAGCAATAACCACAATTAATAATGTAAAGTACATACCTAATATTAATTTGAGTGCAAGTTATGCAATAAAAATGTCTAAATGTAATAATTGATGTTACATTTCTATTACAAAATAACAAAACGGGTATTTAACACTCGATTATAAGAAAATCGGCTTTGAATCTAAAGAGGGGGGAGGTTCCTATTTCTGGGCTTGGATACCTTGTAAAGTGGGAAATCGAGAGTAACTGAAAAATAGTAAAACGAGGATTCTGTGAAATTTAAGACTTGAATAGTGAAACAATGTAGAAATAATTAAAATTATAAATGTTATATGATTTTTAATATATATCCTTTCTTCTTCAATGAAACTATAGAAATCGAAGTGTCACTCTTTAATATGCGGCGCAGATAGGTAATTTGAACATTTAGTGCCAAAGAATTTTCAGGACTATCGTCTCCCCATACTTTTTTAAGGATAAAACTTCTTTCTACAGTAGTGCCAAGTTTACATACCAACAACAGCATAACTTCGGTCTGACGTACTGAAAGATTGTGAGTGATTCCGTTGTAGGTTATACAAGAAATATCACTGTCGAAAATGGTCTTTCCTATAAAAAATTTATGCTGTGTTTTCTTTTCCTTATTTTTGAATCGTTCCTTGATTCTGGCTATTAATTCTTCGGGATAGAATGGTTTAGGAATATAGTCATTTCCTTTGAGGCTGAAACCTTTCAGTCTGTCATCTCTTTCAGTGCGGTCTGTAAGAAAAAAAATAATGATATTCTCATCAACAAGCCTTATTTTTTCAGCAAGTTCGAATCCGTTCATTTCAGGCATATTGATATCCAAAAGAATCAAATCCGGACACTCTGAGCCGAATAGTTCCCAACCCACGCTACCATTTCCGGCATATATTACCTCATACCTTTCCACTTCCAAAAACTTTTTTAGAAGCATAGAATTTTTCCAATCATCATCTATCAATAGAATTTTCATTATATCTGTGTATTACGAGTAAGTTTGATGATAAAGACTGACCCACAGCCTTCTTCACTTTTAACACATATTGCACCATTGTGCGCATTTACAAGTAATTTGACATAAGCCAATCCAAGTCCCAACCCAGGATTACTTTGGCTTAATGCAGATTGTCCACGATAAAATTTATCGAATATATATTTGATATCGGACTTTGGAATACCTATGCCGTTGTCTTTGATTATTATATTTATCATTTCTCCATCATCTTTATATTCAATTTCGATATTCACCTTTTGTCTTGAATATTTCACTGCATTTTCAAGCAAATTACTGATTATATTAGTTATATGTATCTTATCAGCTGCAATAGAAATGTCGTGTTCAGCACAGATTCTGATATCCGCCTTTTTATCTCCGGGGATATTCAGTTTTGCGATGCTCTCATTCACTACTTCTTCAAGACTAAAGGAAGTGATATTCAACGGTATCTCCATGGTATTGTCAAGGGCGAGATCCCTAAGTTTAGAAAAATATGAAGAAAGATTGTTAAGTTCATTGTATGAATTTGATATGACAGTCTCTCTGCTCTCTCGGTCCTGCATCAACTTGTCGTTCTTCATATACGAGACACACATTTTTAAAGTTGATATGGGACGCTTCAGTTCATGCACCATCGTATGAATGAAGTCCTTCCGTAGTGTTTCGATTTTACGCTGCCTTCGTATCGTCAAAATCTGAGCAACGAGGCACGAAATCAACATGATAGAGAGTAAGAGTGTTAAGACCAAAGTTCCTGACATCTCTTTTATGATTGGGGAGATTCCTATTTCGAAAGTCATTCTAACAAGCTCTTTTCCGAAAATATCATAAGGGTAAACTACATCAATCCCAGAACTAAGAATATTCAGGTGTGGTATCATCTCAGGAGTCCACACCATCGTATCCCGTCGCTCTTTGGTTATACTTGTTGCATGAATACCATGTTTTTTAAGTAATTCGGTCAGTTCGTCTGTGGAGAATGGATGCCGTTCATCAATGCAAAAACAATCCAAAGCCTTATATGCATCATGTTCTGTTTCGCTGTTGCATACGGCAAATCTATACTTTTTTATCCACTTTGGTTTGTTCTTTACATACAGACTGATTATCCTTTTAGAATCGGATGAGTCACGGATTGCATATTCAGAACCTTTAGTCACATACACATCGAATATCCAAGTAAGGGAGTTGTGTTGCTTGCTACTATTGGCTTGAATTTGTGAGTTCGTAACTATTCCTATATCTTTATGATTCTGAGAAGTACGCCGAATGTCGAGTTCTTCCTGCATAACTTTCAATATATGTTGGTATAAATCATCTTTATAGTTATTAAAGGTATAGTCATAACGTTCATAAAGCCACCAGCATTGCGATATGCAGAAAATAATAATTGCAATTATGGTAAAAACATGTAATATCTTAATTCTCTTTTCCATACTGCAAGATTACAAATATTTAATCATACAAATACAATATTTTAGTCATAAAAGATGTGGTAGTAATAATTTAGTAATAATCACAAATGTTTGAGTAATGATTATATCGGAGACCTGAAGTAACTTCCAGTATCTTTACCGAAACATTAAAATATATAGAAAATGAAAAAGTTGTCATCTATTATCTTGCTAAGTGTATATGCCGTATGTGCCATATATGCGCAGAGCGACCGTATCGTTACCGTACATGCCGGGAAACAAGTTACGATCAACACTAACACTCTGCTAAAACAGAAAGAAATTGGTAATGCGGTTATGGAATTCATGTACGACTACCGTTATCTTACAGATACTACGGATATCACTTCTTATGTAGAAGACCGTATGATTTTACAGGTAAGTTATGGTATGTCCAAGTTTACTAGCTATCGTACCATGTTAGCAGACTCTCTTATCAGCGTTTCTACTGCTGACCAAATAAAGGCAAACCCAGGGCGATATATTGGAGGAGAAACATTTTCCATATATAAGAATTACCCTGCCGGAAAATTTACGACTACTGACAAAGTAGCTGCTGATTGGTTCATATATGAAGAAAATATCATATCTCAAGAATGGACAATGACCGACAAGACCAAAACCATATTGGGATATGAATGTAAAAATGCGGAGTGTTGTTTTAGGGGTCGCAAGTATGTTGCTTGGTACACAGATAAGATTCCAGTAGCCGATGGCCCTTGGAAATTCGGAGGTCTTCCAGGTTTTATCATGGAAATTCAGGATGTACAGAAACATTACTCTTTTGTATGTGTCGGTATTGAATCACAAGCAACGAGAACCATTACAATACCAGATGTGCAGTACAACAAGACGACAAGAGGAAAATTCTATCAGACCAAATACCGTTATGACATCAATCCTATAGGATATATGGAATCGGTCAGCGGTGTACAAGTGATGATGACTGGAGCAGATGGAGAAGTCAGAACGGATATGATGCAACCACGAGAGCTTAAGTACGATTATATAGAGTTGGATTGGAGACCGTAACAGTGCAGACAGATGAGGATTATTGCGACCATCATAATGACATTGTTCTTTGGGATTTCCATCTCATACGGACAAGCCATAGAAATATTTGGCAATGTCATTGACGAAGATGATGGTAGCCCTATCACTGGAGCCATCATACAGATTAAAGATACTTCCGGAAAATTACTTAATTACACCTTTACTTCCTATGAGGGTTCCTTTTCTTTGAAATACAGTAATACTATATCGGGTATGCATATTGAAATAAAACAGATGGGATATCGTAGTATAAAAATGAATGTGGATAGCCTAATGTTTCCGCTGATAATAAGACTTGTGTCTGAAGTGACTATATTGGATGATGTGATTGTCAGGGCTCCAGCCATAACACAGCGAAGCGATACCTTGTCGTATTATGTCAGCCAATATGTGCAAACACAGGATAATAATATTTCAGATGTCCTTAAACGGTTGCCTGGCATCAAGGTGGAAGAAGACGGGCAGATCAAATATAATGGAAAGCCAATAAATAAATTCTATATCAACGGCTCCGATTTCATGGGCGGTCATTATGGACTTGCTACGGAAAACATATCCCCGACTGATGTTGAAAGTGTCGATGTTTTAGAAAATCACCAACCGCTTCAAGTATTGAAAGGTATTGATTTTTCTCAACAGGCTGGGTTGAATTTAAGACTCAAGGAAGAAGCTAAGCATAAATGGGTCGGCATATTAAATGGTAGCGCAGGAGCATCACCGTTCATTTACGATGCTTCAGTGTTCGCCATGCGTATATCCGGAAAATTGCAAAATATGGAAACAGTACGAGTAAATAATACTGGATGGAATCCGGCCTCACAAAGCAAATATCATTTGAAAAACAATATTATCGGGAACGGATACAATGACAATATTTGGCCGGAATACATATCTGTTGGAAAATATTCTTCTCCACTTAATGAATGTCGCAATAGAGATAATTTCTCTGTCCTTGCCAATACTACCAATTCGTGGTATTTGGGCAAAGGATATGATATGAGCTTTAATGTGACTTATGAGGGTGATCGCTTGTATTATTCAACAGGATATGTCACTAATTACTTCGATTCCTCTATACAGCCGTTTGAAGAACAGAATACAATGCGAACACAGAGACATCAGGTGAGTGGACAATGGATGCTTCAGGTTAACCGCCAAAAACTCTATGTCAAGGATAATATATATGTGGACGCATCATGGAACGATGCCGTGTCTGATATAGGTGGTACTCTATCGCTGTCTCAAAAATCTAAGACTCCTTCTTTTTCTGCCGTAAACGAACTGCAAATAGTAAAAAGAATAAATGATAACTTGATTACGATATCATCCAAAAACAGATATATATACAAGCCACATTCGTTAAGTGTAAGTTCTACTTTTCCGGTGACACAGGAACTTACGACCAAAGATTTTTATTCGGTTACGGAAGCACGCTACGGATGGATGCTTGGTAACTGGAGCATATACGCCAAAAGCTGTGTAGATATTAATCTGCATGATTTTAATAGTTCTTTGTCAGGGATAGAGACAGAATACACGACAGGGTGTAACCGTTATTTTACGATTCTCAATACATGGATGGCTTTGGAAGCTTCTTGGAAGTATGGTCGATGGGTTCTAAATCTCTCTGCACCAGTAAACTGGGGTATTCATAATATTGATAATGGCACGCGAAATCAAGTTCATAAATATATAGCTGTTACCCCATCAGTTTACGGACATTTCCAGATAAGTGCCAAAACTGATATATGCGCACAAATAAAATATTCTCTTCTTCCACCCTCTGCAGATATGAGCATTGGAAGTGTTATAATGATGGATTTTCGCAACCTGTATATGCCACTGCCTGTTTACCGGAATAGTACGGAACATTCTGCTGTAATTACTTTCAGTTATAGAAATCCTGTGACAGCTCTTTTTACCAACTTATCGACAAAATTCGAATGGAATGTACTACCCTATATCCAAAATCAGCTGTTCCTTGGAGAACGAATATTGACAACATTCTCGGCAACAGAGAATGAAAGTATGATAGTACAATTAACTGGTGGAATAAGCAAGGGATTTATGTCAGGAAGGGTTGTTTTTAATTTAGATGCTGGATATGCCAAATCATGGGCTGAAACCATGAGACAGGATATAGTATCTATATATACAGTTCGCGCTGTTATAATACAGCCAGGGATGAAAGGGTACTTCACAAATTGGCTGTCCACTGACTATAAACTTTCTTATATTCACAACAATATGATAATTAATAATTTAGAAGAACAATCTCATGATATATTAAAACATCATATAGGATTTGCATTCACTCCTAATGACAAGTGGCAGATAATTGTAGGAGGAGAGCATTATTATACAAAATACAATTCCGGAAGCTTCGCCAATTTAGTATTATTGGATGCCTCTGTGAAGTGGCAGGTCTCGAAGCAGTTAGAGATGAGTATAACAGCCACGAACTTGCTGAATGAACTGGAGTACAGATATACAGACTACGGACTTTTAAGCGGTACGGATTACATATATGGGATACGTGGACGCAATATTATAGCAAGCATCCAGATAAAACTATAAAATTATCGGACTTTTCGAAAAGTATCAGATAACATTACTAACAATTTAATTAAAGTAGCTATGAATAAGAAAAACAATTTTTCAGATTTCATGAACCATGTAGAGCCGTTACGGCGTAACGCATCAGGAGAAATGATTGGTGGATTTACTTCGTTTGGTGGACAGAATAATCAGACAGTTGTCCTTCAGCCATTCATTATGAACAGCATATTGGTGGGAGTACTCGGATATTCTTGCAGTTGCACATGCCAGTGTGGATGTTAGTGTTTTGAGATCCGACTACGAACAACACTGTTCGAGGTAGTATTATTGTGTCGCGGACTGTACAGCCGCGACACTTTATAAAACAGGCGATTATTTTTAAACTATTTTGAAACTACAATTTAAAACTACAATATAATAAAATATTGATAAACATGAAAATTAGTAAATACAATGTTACATTTCCTTTTGGGAATATAATGATACTGTACAATATTTTAAGATGCACTTCAATGTTATTGGACAAAACACTGTCGGAATTGCTATTACAATTTGTTGACAATATAACTTATATTGAAAATGTGCATCCTGAATTTTACAAAGCACTTGTATGCGATGGCTATATAGTGGCAGATGATTTTGATGAAGTAGATGCAGTCGAACAACTTAGGTTAGCTAACCTTTCTGATAAATCACAATATCACCTTACAATCAACCCCACATTGGACTGCAACTTCCATTGCTGGTATTGCTATGAATCGAAAGTAAAAGACTCGGAAATGTCCAAGGAAATGATTAATGCTACAATTTTACTTATTGATAGGATAATTCTTGACAATACTGATTTGAAGAGGTTTCATATATATTTTTTCGGTGGAGAACCATTGATGAAGTTTGAAAAAGTGATAAAACCAATCCTCAATGCATTCATCGATAAAACACATGGAAAGAATTTGTTATGTACATTGCAGATAACGACTAATGGTGTATTATTGACTGAAGAAATGATTGACTTTTTCAAGAAGTGTAATCTCTTTACGGCTTTTCAAATTACTTTTGACGGATATGGAGAGCATCATAATAAATCAAGATTCAGCAGAGAATATCCACAATCTTATAATTTACTGGTAGATAACATTAAGGTACTTGTCAAAAATAGGTTTCATGTTACACTCAGAATTAATTATTCTCGTAAAAATGTTGATGATCTCTACTCTATTATAACAGAGTTTAAATCTTGCACAAAAGAAGAACGCAACCGTATCATATATACACCAGTGCGCATTTGGCAAGATTCTCCTAAAAAAGTAACGAAAGAGGCATGTGAGAATATTGGATTCAATGAAACCGACAGTAAAATTATGTATATAGCCAATGCCTCTATCGATTATGCTACCTCATTAGGAATGCAAATTATGCCTATTAACTCTATTGATTCGGTACGGTTCCCCTGTAAGCATTCATATATTAATGCAGCATCTGTCAATTATAATGGAGATGTTTTTAAATGTTGCGCTCGTGCTTTTAATGAAGGAAACAGAGAAGGGCGTTTATTATCGGATGGAACCATATCTTGGAAGGATGGAGTTGAAAATCATATTTTACGAAAACGTACAGAGGCAAATCTGTCGTGCCGTGACTGTATAATATTTCCAATTTGTGGCGATGGATGCGTTCAATCATTCAAGGATTTTAAGGATACAGAATACTGTTTATATAGATATGATGAATACTCGAAGATAGAAACAGTAAAGAGAATAGTATCTATGCAATTAGGATATAAGTTATGAAATTTAGACTATTTCGGCAATTGGAAGGAATGGACTGTGGCCCAGCATGTATACAGATGATTGCATTCCATTATGGAAAACGAATATCTTTATATTTGTTGCGCGACTTGTGTAATGTCACCAGACTTGGTGTATCAGGTGATGATATTGTGAACGGGTGTAGAAAGCTAGGTTTAGAAGCAGTCCCTGGCATGGTCATGAAAGAAAAATCAGAAGAATTCCCATTACCTGCTATAATCCACTGGCGGCAAAATCACTTTGTTGTACTTTATGACATAAAGGAAAAAGCAGAGAAAAGAATATATCATATTGCAGATCCTCAATATGGGAAAATCAACATGAAAGAAGATCTGTTTCAAGAAGAATGGTGCGGAAAAGAATCGAAAGGATATGCTATACTCATATGTCCTACAGACACATTTGAAAAAAATGAATCTGATATAACTTCTTTTTGGAAAGCATCCAAACTGTTTCTTTCTCCTCTTTATCAATCAATCAAAAAGTTCAGTAAAAATTTTATTTATATTGTTCTTTTATCAATACTTATCCTTCTTACAAACTGGTGCATGCCATTTTTCTTTCAGAAGGCCGTAGATATTGGTATTGGAAATAGGGAATTGTCAATAGTTGTAATGCTTATGACTGGACAGTTGATTTGCTTTCTTGGGTATAGTATCGCCGGAGCTGTTAATAATATTATTCTTACAAAAGTAGGGTTCAATGTCAGTATCGATTTATTAACTCGTTTCCTACATAAGATTATCAAATTACCACTATCTTTTTTCGATACTCGTCTCAATACCGACCTGCTTCAAAGAATGGAAGACTTGAGACGGATACAGATACTTCTTACAAATCAGTTACAGTTAGGTTTTCTATCTTTGATAAATATGATCGTATTTTCAGCGGTATTGATATATTATGATTTACGCATCTTTATTATATTCATTATATTCACGATTCTATCTATATTTTTTTCGCAAGTTTTCATCAAACGGTTATGTATCTTGAATTACTCTAAATTCTCCCTGGATGCAGAAATGAAAAATATGAACTATGAATTGGTTAACGGAATGCCTGAAATAAAAATCAATAATGCGCAAGATAAAAAAGTAACAGATTGGAAAACCGTGCAAGCAAAGATAAATAATGTATCTTTGAAGACTTTGTTCAATGCCTTGTATATGTCTTCAGGTACTTCTTTCATTACGCAAATTGCTCAATTGGCAATATTGGTACTGGCTGCATACTCCGTAATAGGTAATGAGATTACAATAGGTGTGATGATGACTATTACATATGTCATTGGTCAATTGTCAAATGCCACAAATGTTGTAATTAACTTTTCCCGCGAAATCGTCGAAACTAAGGTTGCTGTTGAAAGAGTCAATGAGGTGTATAGAAGAAAGGATGAAAATGACGAGAGTACTGCTTCGCATAATATATCAACAGACATTCTGATTAGCGATGTCTCTTTTAAATATGAAGGAAGTTATAGTCCGCTTGTTCTACATAATATTAATTTGTCTATTCCAAAAGGTAAGATAATTGCAATCGTAGGAGCTTCAGGTAGCGGAAAAACCACCTTAATGAAACTCATGTTAAGTTTCTATAAACCTACTTCTGGAAATATATATTTGGGAAATGATATTTTGCAAGACATTAATACGGATGTGTGGAGGCGACATTGTGGTGTTGTTATGCAAAATGGATATATCTATAGCGGATCTGTTGCTGAAAATATTGCTCTTGCTTATTCAGAGGATAGTATAGACAATGTGGTTTCCGCTGCGAGACTCGCTTGTGCAGATGAGTTTATAAGAATGCTTCCTCGCGGATATAACACAAGCATAGGAAATAATGGCGTAGGATTAAGCGGAGGACAGATACAAAGGCTTTTAATTGCTAGAGCAGTATATCGCAATCCTGAATATATGTTTTTTGATGAGGCAACTTCTTCTCTTGATGCTACAAATGAAAGGCAGATTATGAATAATTTATTCAATTTTTATAAAGGACGTACTGTGGTCATCATTGCACATCGTTTGAGTACTGTTAAAAATGCTGACATTATTGTATTTATGGCTAAAGGTAGAATTATTGAAACAGGAACTCATAAAGAATTAGTAGATTTTAGAGGGGCATATTACAATTTGATTAAAGAACAATTGGATATAGGAGAATAGTATTATATAATCAAAAGTAATATTTATTATTGTAGAATAAATTGTTTAAATAACAAAACGGGTATTTAACACTCGATTATAAGAAAATCGGCTTTGAATCTAAAGAGGGGGGAGGTTCCTATTTCTGGGCTTGGATACCTTGTAAAGTGGGAAATCGAGAGTAACTGAAAAATAGTAAAACGAGGATTCTGTGAAATTTAGCCTTAAATTGTTCATTATTCTGTGAAATTTAAGACTTGAATTAGTATAATTCTGTGAAATTTCATGTATATTTGCATAAAATATACGGCGTTATGGATAATTTGTTGAAAAGAAAAATTGATTCTTTTCTCTTGAATTGGAAGAAGCAATCACAAAAGAATCCTTTGATAATTAAAGGAGCGAGACAAATAGGAAAAACTCGCTCTATTGAATGGTTTGCCAAAAATAATTACAAAAGTGTTATACAGATAAATTTTGTAGAGTTGCCTAAATATAAAACTATTTTTGACGATGGTTTTGAGGTTGATTCAATACTGAAGAATATATCCCTTTTGAATCCTGAGTTCACATTCATTCCCCATAATACTCTTTTCTTTTTTGATGAGTTGCAGTCCTGTCCAAACTGTGCTACTTCATTAAAATTTTTTAAATTGGATGGTCGTTATGATGTAATTTGTTCTGGTTCACTAATGGGAATTAATTATAAAGAGATTGAGTCCAATAGTGTTGGTTATAAAGAAGATTATGTAATGTACTCTATGGACTTTGAAGAATTTCTATGGGCAAAAGGCTATTCAGATGATTTTATTGAGGATATTTATCATAATATGTCTGATGTTATTCCTTTTTCACAGTTGCAGTTGAATGTTCTTTTTGAACTTTTTCGCGATTATGTTACATTAGGAGGAATGCCTGAAGTAGTCAATACTTATATCCAAAATAAAAATTTCTCTGGAACTTTGAAAATACAGCGTCAATTACTTATTGATTATCAAGAAGATATTACTAAGTATGTAGAAGGACTGGATAAGGCAAAGGTAAAAGCAATTTACAATCATATTTCTACTTTTTTGGCAAAAGAGAATAAAAGATTTCAAATTTCAAAGGTAGCATCTAATGCCCGCAATCGTGATTATATGGGCTGTGTTGAGTGGCTGGATGATGCAGGAGTAGTAAACATTTGCCATTGTTTGAATTATCCTGAACTTCCTTTAAAAGGAAATTATGATCCCAAACTTTACAAAATATATTTTAAAGATACCGGCTTATTAATCGCTTCTCTCGATGAAGAAGCCCAGCAGGACTTAAGAGCCAACAAAAATTTGGGCACATATAAGGGGGCAATCTATGAGAATATCGTTGCCGATATGCTTGTAAAACAAGGTTATATTCTTTTTTATTACAAAAAAGACAGTCCTTCTGTTGAGATGGACTTTTTTGTAAGAGACGCTGATTCTCTTATTCCAATAGAAGTTAAAGCAATTGACGGATGCACTATCTCTTTGAACAATCTGCTTAAAGATGATATATACCCCGACATAAAATATGGAATAAAACTCGGTTATAAGAATATCGGCTTCAATGGGAAATTTTACACATTTCCATATTTTCTCACATTCCTTCTCAAAAGATTCATTTCGGACAGGATTAAATCCGAATAGATTTGATCAAAGTTTTAGAAATAATAGATTAATAGTTCGCTAATTTTTTTGCTATATTTTGGTGTAAAATCAGACGATTAACTAACTATTATATTGATATTTAAATATTTATAAAAATTTTAACGAACTATTATAATAATTCTTGTTACATTTCTATTACAAATTATATTCCCTGAAAAAAAAATATTATCTTTACAATTCACTTTAAAACGGATGAACTTCCTAACTAATAATATGAGGCTTGTGTATATATTAAAATACTTAATTGTTGTATCGTTTTTTATATTTACATCTGATAAAGTATATGCCCTCTAAGAGGATTATAAAACCTCCGACCCGATTAGGGTGGTAGGGGATTGGAAATTTCCGCCATACGAGTATCTAAATAATTCAGGAAATCCTGACGGATTTATCATCAAACTTCTCGATGAAGTTATGAAAGATTGCGGTTATGAATACACCTTAAAACTCACCCATTTTACTGATGCTGTCGAAGATGTTTCTAAGAATAAGGCAGACCTTATAATCGGATATTCATATTCTGATGAGCGTAACGAAAAGTTTCATTTTTCACTCACCCATAGTTTCCTTTACCCTTGTATAGTTTGCAGAAAAGATTCTCCGCTTCGCAGTATTCGTGATTTAAATGGTAAAGATGTGATTTTTCAGATAGGTGATATTATGTGGAATAAAGTTCAAAGTTCCGGAGTTATATGCGATACACTTTTTTATGACAATATGGAGGACGGATTGGTTCTTCTCTCTGAGGGATATTCCGATGTGGCTGTGTGCACTGAAGATTTAGCTTTTAGGATAATAACTGAGAATAATTTGGATAATTTGGAAATCAGAACACTCAATATCGATCCTCTTGAGTATTGTTTCGCCACTAACAGACAGAATGACACATTGATCAATAATATAAATGCCTCTATTGCCAAATTAAAATCCAATGGCGTATATGATAAACTATACTCAAAGTGGTTCGGTATTTATACTTCAAAGGTTAATTATACATTACTGTATTCCATAATAGGATGCATAATTTTTATAATAAGCATTGCGTCTCTTTTTATTATTCTTCTTAGAAAAGAAGTAAAAATAGCTACGGCGGAGAAAGACAAATTTAACGAGTCACTCAAATTGGCTGTTAAAGCACAAAATTTGTTTGTTATTTTCTATGATATGGAAAGCAAGAAGTTTTACTATCTCCGCAACGGCAAGTTTGTAGTATCGAATATCACATTTGAACATATCATTTCTATTACTCATGAAGACGACAGAGATGAGCATGCCGATCTGATAAAGAAACTATGCATGGGAGATATT
Source organism: uncultured Muribaculaceae bacterium (assembly GCA_964611185.1). GTDB lineage: Bacteria > Bacteroidota > Bacteroidia > Bacteroidales > UBA932 > CAAGNP01. The sequence continues at coordinate 90,369 of CAZSXE010000002.1, forward strand.
CACTCTGCAGAACATACCATTCGTATGTTTTCCAAGACTCACAACGACTATAGATATTGTCATTCTGTATTTGTAGTCACTAAAGACTCAAGTGGTAAGGTTAAAAAAGTATCTGCTTCTATGAACGATGTTACAGATGAATATCTTTACAGCCTTAATTTGAAAGAGAAAGATATTATTAATGATTTAGCCATCAAAACAGCCAAGCTCGCCCTTTCCGTATATGACACCGAAACTAAACTTTTTACATGTTTTAATGAGCCTATCAATGGTTTCGACAGTTCTGTCAAATTAACATTGGATAATTATCTGAATGCATTCAATAATGAGGATTTGGGAGAAGAATGGAGAAAATCGACCTATATAATGGAGAATCGTCTTGATGAAGAATATACTTTCGATGTAAGGGTTAAAACGCAGTACAGCGATTATAAATGGAGAGATTGTACCGTTATAGGAGCTCCGTTGTTAAAAGATAAAGAGGGAAAAGTAACAAAATATGTGTCGGTTCGTGAAGATAATACGAGGCTTATCAGATTAATTAACGATTTGGAAAAGGCGAAGAATGAAGCCAACGAATCAAATAGATTAAAGTCGGCTTTTCTTGCCAATATGAGTCATGAGATACGCACTCCTTTAAATGCTATTGTTGGTTTTTCAGAATTATTGGCTACAGCCACAGATGAAGCTGACAGGGAGGAATTTCGTAAAATTATCTCCTCTAATAATGATATTTTGCTGCATTTGATAAATGATGTTCTTGATCTTTCAAAAATAGAATCTGGATCCATCGATTTGAACCCCAAACCGTTCGATATAGTTATGTCATTCAAGAGCTTATATATCTCTTTTAAGCCCCGTGCAGAATCTTTGGGACTTGATTTCTTGTATGAGTGTAAGTATGATAAATGTATTGTGAATCTTGATGAAAAACGCATCTTGCAAGTGATTTCAAATTTTATCACCAATGCGATGAAGTTCACCAAAAACGGTTTTATAAAAATCGGTTTCCATTATGAAAACGAAGGGATAAAAATATATTGCTCGGATACCGGAATCGGCATCTCTAAAGAGAACGGTGCTCGTGTTTTCGATCGTTTTTACAAAATTAACAGTTTCGCTCAGGGTACCGGCCTGGGAATGGCTATATGTAAATCAATAATAGAAATTCAAAATGGGAAAATTGGCTTTGAGTCTCGCGAAGGGGCTGGCTCCAATTTTTGGGCATGGATTCCTTGTCATGTAGAATTATATTGATAAAAGATATTTTATTATTATGAAAATTATTGAATCTGAAATACTTAAAAAAATATTCACTTCCTCCAAAATGGATTGGTGGGTGGCATCAATCCCTGAAAGACGACTTTATTTAGGGGAAGATATTGTCTCTTTCTTACACTTAGACTCTTCGGTTTTATCTTTCGATGAAATACCAGATTATCTCGATCCGATTAAAACCGATTTTTTATTGAAAAACATATATGATCCCTCTATAAATAAAATTCAAATTCCCCTTTCTCCCCAAAGATTTATAAATCTCAATGTAGTGTTATATCGTTCTTATATTTCGTCGGAAGAGTGGCTTGGTTATATGATTATGGGGCAGGGGGAGTCAAGTGATACCGATAATTGCTGTAAATTGTCTTTTTTAGCCAATATGAGCTACGAAATGAGAACCCCTCTGAACTCGATAATAGGCTTTTCGAAACTATTGGCACAGACGGACGACGATTACGATCGTAAGGAATATCTTAAAATAATATTGGAAAATAATGATATCTTAAATCTTCTTATAAACAATATTATCGATTTATCTAATATTGAGAATGATGCCTTTAAAATGAAGATAGAGGAGATAGATTTGATAAAAGCTATGAGAGATATATCTCAGTTCGTTATCAAGAAAATTGAGGGATCGGCTGTCCGGTTTACATTTGAAGAACCCGATCTTTCTCAATGCAGGATTATGATTGACTTCGGACATTTTTTTCAAGTAATCAACACTCTCCTAAGTAATTCTATAAAATTTACAAGCAAAGGTACCATAACACTTCGTTATTCCGTTAAAAATAATTCTATTTTATTTGAAGTAAAGGACACCGGTGTAGGGATATCTAAGGATAAAATTCCCCTTGTTTTTAACAGATTTGTACGAATATTCGATGATACCACAGAAACTTGTTTGGGATTAGAGATAGTATCTCGCATAATCAAACAGATGGGTGGGGAGATTGGGGTAGAATCAGATTATGGCAAAGGTGCCCATTTTTGGTTTACACTCCCTATAACTATGAATGATAGTATTGTTAGTAAGAGAGTCGATAAAGAAAACCTTTCAGTCCAATATGATGATTGTTCTGAGGGTTCATCAGTGGCACAAAAGACTATTTTGGTAGCCGAAGATGATAGAAGCAACTACAAATTGTACGAAGTACTTCTTAAAAATAAATATATATTGCACCATGCATGGAATGGGGAAGAAGCGGTAGAATTATCCAAAGAGTGTAATCCCGATTTGATACTTATGGATATTAATATGCCTGTTATGGATGGCTATATGGCATTAAAAAGAATACGAGAAGATGGGTGTAAAGTCCCCATAGCCGCTGTTACGGCTTATGCCCTTTCTGATGAAGAAGAAAAAATAATTGAGAGCGGATTTGATTCATATATTTCCAAACCTCTTAATTCCAAAGTACTCTTTAAGACAATAGATGACTTATTAAACAAATAGACCATGAAATCGTTCAAATTTAGCTTTCTAACTGTTTTATTGCTTTTCTTGATTACGGAGCATGGTTACGGGTCTGAAATTCCAATATTAGATGGAGATAATGGCGTAGTCAATTCCTCCGATTATGTTTTGATTATAAATTTTCAGTTGGAAAGCCTCCAGTGGAAGCATAATATTGAAGATGAAGTTACCCAATATCTAAAGCAAAACAATGTTTGTAGTGTTTATTCTGAACACATCAAAGCACTTGATATAGTATCCGTCAAGGAGCTCAACAAAGAAAGAGAGAGATTATTCTTAAAATATATCAATCCCCCTCGTGCAGTTATTTTTATCGGTCCGGCAGCCATGCCTTTCTTTGCCGATGCTATTAATGAACGCTGGAAAGATGTCCCCATCATTGATGCCATTGCACATAATTACTCCATCTCCATTGATAATTATTTTTCAGGAAAAATCGATATTGATAGTCTGACACAGCCTATAAGTGATGAAATACTTCAAACCAAGTACAATATTACCGGCATCAGAACTCATAATTCCCTTAAGGAGAATGTAGAACTTATATCAGAGGTACTTCCTGATTTAAACCGTTTGGCCGTAATCACAGATGAACGGATAGGTAGTTATATTTTGAGACACCGCATTAGAAAAATGATGGTTGAATATTTTCCCGATATTTCGTTAGAGTTCATCACTTCATCCGATATGTCCACCAGTCAAATGCTGGATCGTGTCTCTCAGTTTGAAGATAATACAGGTGTTATTTTTTACAACTGGGCATTGAGAGGGAGTAATACTGAGGATTATTTTGTCTGGAACAATATTTACAAAACTATCGGAAATATTTCCCAAGTACCTATTTTTGTACTATGGGATATGAATATTGAAAATGGTGAGATTGCCGGGGGGCATTTTAATCGATTATATGAGATAAGCGATGCTGTCATTGATGTTCTAAAACGGATACTATCCGGTACCCCTGCCCGTGATATTCCATTTATTTCTATAAAAAAAGAAAAATCGTACTTAAACTATGCTAATCTTGAAAAATATAGCTCTTCTAACATATCTTACCCATCTGATGCTGTTTATTATCAAAAACCGGAGAATGTATTTTTTAAATACAGATATTATTTCATTTTAGCTACTTTTCTAATTGGCTTTATTGTCATATATGGTATTCAGCGAATACATTTTCTTAATAGAGCGAAAATTGAAAAAGAAAATGAACTTAAAAAACAGAAACAGCTTCAGGAGGAGATAGGACTGCATAATTTTAAATTGGCACTTGCCCTTGAAGTATCTACTATAAATCCTTGGGTATGGGATTTAAAAAATAAACTGATAACCCTGGATGATGTAAAGATGATGATCAATAATCCCAATGGGGTTAATAATTTTAAAATTTATAAAGATAGTGTTTTATTGAATCGAATTCATCCTGATGATAGAGAGAAGATGATATCACTTTTTGATAATATGCGTGAAGGAAAGATTAATTACCTGAAAGAAGATTGCAGAATGACTATTCCTCGTGACCACGGAGAGTATAATTGGTATATGTTTCAAACTATTGTTTACGAGAAAGACAGCACTGGCAAGCCCCTGACATTGATCGGCACTACCACTATGATTACAGATACTAAGGAGATAGAAATAGAGCTGACAAAGGCCAGAGATGCGGCTACGGCCTCAGATCGTTTAAAAACTGCTTTTCTTGCCACATTGAGCCATGAAATTCGTACTCCGCTTAACGCAATTGTCGGTTTTTCAAGTGTTTTAATAAATACCGAGGATCCTCAGGAGAGACGAGAAATGTCAATTATAATTCAGCAAAATAATAAAATGTTACTTGCCTTGATAAATGATATTTTGGAAATTTCTAAAATTGAATCTGGCACTGCTGAATTTACTTACACCAACATTGATGTCAACAAAGTGCTTAATGAAATAAAACTAAAATTTGAAGAAGAATTAAAATCGTCTGAAGTAATAATTGAAATTTCTGCCGGATTAAGTAACTGTATGATAAACACGGAGAAAAGACAATTGAAGCAAGTTCTTTCTCATTTAATGTCCAACGCCACCAAATTCACAGATAAAGGTGTCATCACTATCGGATTTTATCCTCCGATTGATGATAAAATCCGATTTTTCGTTAAAGATACAGGATGTGGCATACCTCAAGATCAGCTTACATCCATTTTCGGGCGATTTGTGAAATTAAATCACTTTCAACAAGGTACAGGGCTCGGACTATCGCTCGCTCATTTGATTCTAGAGAAAATGCAAGGCACTATCGGGGTTTCTTCCGAGTTGGGTGTTGGTTCTGAATTTTGGTTTGATATTCCATATAAAAGGGTAAATTCTGTGGATTGAGCTTATAAATGCCCCCTTTCCATATTTCTTTCACCATTTTATAATCTACTATATCAGAATATCTTATAAGTTCTTTTCTTTGAATATTCTCTTAAGTCCAATTGAATTGAAAGAATTCCTCCGAAAAATCAGGGGAATGATAGATTATATTAATAATTGTATTTACTTTGTGAAATATCCACGATAATAAATATCTATATATGACTGACATTCTGTTAATTATTGCTTTAGCGATAGTATTGATATATTCTATTTACTCTACTTGGCTGCTAAGAAAAAGAAATAAGCAGCTCACCAAGAAAGAGGAATTAAGTAGAATCGAGCTGAATAATGCTTTAAATAATTTTCATATTGCTCTAAAAGGCTCCCGCTCTTCATTTTGGATTGTTGATATCGAAAACCATAAAATAAATAGTTACAATAGTCCTTTGAATGGTTTTGTAGATGGTCCTATAGATTTGAAGGTCTGTGAGGAGACCACGCATCCTGATGATAGAGCTAAATTAAATGACTTGCTAAGGAATATATTTAACGGTGTGAATCAGAAATATAATATTATTATTCGGAATAGAACTCAGTTTGACGATGATTGGCAGGCCACTACCATAGATATCACCCCCTTAATAGTTAATGATGAAGGAAATGTTACGCAGTATGTAGCATTGTGTAAAAATATGAATTCTACCATGGACTATGCGCGTGAATTGGCAATTTCCAATAATGAAAAGATGACGATTCTTCAAAATCTACCCATTGCCATAGCTATATATGACAATGAGGGGAGACAAGAGTACCTTAATGAAGCTGGTTTTTCCATATTTGGGATTAAAGATAAGGAAGCGCATTTAAAAAAGAAAATTTCCATTTATGATGATCCTATGGCTTCTGAAGAGATTAAAGATAAGATACGAAACAGAGATAATGTTGATATAGTTCTTAAATATAATCTGCAAGAAGCTAATAAAATACCGGGATATTTCATTTCTAATTTAGATGAATCTATCTATCTTGATATTAAGATAAGATACTCTAACTTAGAGGGTGGAACAGATAACAAAATTATTTTGATTATTGATAACATTACCAAAAGTGTTGTTTATGAAAACGAGTTGGTGGATGCCAAGCTAAAGGCAGAATCTGCTGATAAGTTGAAGAGTGCTTTCTTGGCAAATATGAGCCATGAAATCCGTACCCCACTCAATGCTATCGTCGGTTTCTCGGAATTATTACAGGAGGCTGAGGATGAAGATCAGAGGAGAGAATATATAGAAGTAATAAAGAAGAGTAGTGGATTTTTACTTGATTTGATAAATGATATATTAGATCTCTCAAAGATCGAATCGGGGGTTTTTAATTTAAAAAATGAGGAATTCGATTTTAATTTATTATTTGAGGATACTTATGTGATTCTTCAAAACAGACTAAGCAATCCTGACATTGCACTATCTAAGAACACCCCTTTTGATAGTTTATTTGTGATATTGGACAAGGTCAGAATGAAACAGATTATTCTGAATTTTGCTACAAATTCTATCAAATATACCCAAAAGGGGAGTATTACCATATCATACGACTACATCGATAGTGGCCTTCGCATCAGTGTGGAAGACACGGGGATAGGAATATCTGAAGAAAATCAGAAAATGCTTTTTCATCGGTTCGCTAAACTTGATGATTTCGCTCACGGTACAGGACTCGGACTATCTATCTGTAAAGCCATAACAGATAAATATAACGGCAAAATAGGTTGTATAAGCCAAGAGGGGAGAGGTTCCACCTTTTGGGCATGGATACCTTGTGATATGATAAAATCTGAAAAAAAGTAAAATAATAGAGGCTATAAAGAAGTCTTAAGAATTGTGTATAACCAAATCAGAAAGTTCTTCAACTTAGTTGACTCTCCAATAATAATTTAGTGTAATCGATAACACGGGTATTTAAAACTCGGTTATAAGAATATCGCCTAATAGATAAAAGCGCACTTCTGAGGTGGGCATTGCAAGCCCCAATACCTTTGGTGCCATATAGTTATTTACGAAATTGTTAACGCAGGACTTAAGTAGTAGAGCGGTATAACGAAATATTGATTTAATATCATATAGTCTCATTGATTAAATTTTTTTTGTAATTTTACATATAAAGTAAATTGTTACCTTTGTCTGAAAATGTATTATAAATATCTAAAAAGTACGAAAGTCCGTATCTCTTGTAAAAGAATTGAAATCAATTGAAAAGAAAAGAAAAAGATATTTTTACCCTGATTAAAGAGAATGATCTCGAAGGAGTAAAAGCAATAATAGAAAGAGAGCCATTGCTTGTAAATTCAGTGGCCCCAAAAAAGCCTGTGGATACAAAAGGAATGTCACCTCTTCAGGTCAGTATGACGACAGGCTGGCATAGAGATATAGTTGATTTTTTACTTGACAGTGGAGCAGATGTTAATTTTATGGAGGCCCCACAGTGGCATATACCCCAAGCGCATCCCGTGTTTCATGATGCTGTATCTGTAGCAATTTGGAATTCAAGAAGATATGCATGCATAGACCCTGACGATGAGAATAACTATAATTTTGAATGGAAGCATACCCAAGAAGATTCAGACCGTTCATATCTCCTTTTGAAAAGAATGATTGGTATGGGAGCAGATGTTAATAAAGTCAATAATTATAACGATAACTCTCTCAGGGAAGCTATAGGGCAAGCATCATATCTATGTCCTCAGAAAGATCCCTTGACAGGCAGACTTTACCCCGGATTGAAGAAAACTCCTGAAATGATTGAAGATTTCCAAAGGATATTTCGCCTGCTACTTAAAGCAGGAGCAGATACCGAGGCACGCAACAGTTACAACCAAACTACAATTCGTGAATTCTATGAAAAAAATTATGAAGTATGGTCAATATATGAACCTGTTCTAAACGAATTTAAGATTTTGTAAATTTCATAAACTTATATGTCTCTATGACCTCTTTTTCAGGAATAAATTTGGTGTGAAAAAGTAGGGTTATTACTCACCTAATCATAAAATAATACATTTGGTGTGAAATATCGGGGTTTTTCACACCAAATAAAAAAATAGGTAAAGAATATGTACACGGCATTTATAATTATCTTATCTTTGTTAGCATCTTAAGATAGACTATGTGTCAATAATGCTTTTGTATTGGTCGAATCGAGGGGTTGAACATTCATTTATTTTTATTTTTATTTGTGGAGTCAGATAAAGGAGGAGATATTTATGGCTAATTCTTATTTAGAAAAAGAGCGTATTTGTGAGTATGAATTTAATCGGGGAGGAGAATATTGGCATTTATGCACCCCGGGACAGATTACCGAAATTATTTTTAAAGAAATAATGGATTATAAATTCGGTATTACTAACACTGCCATCTGTTCAGTAGAATGTAATTTGAAAATTATTTCAGATGCCATAATGAGTAATCACATTCATTTTATTATAGAAGGCCACCAAGTCGAATGTCTGAATTTTTTTTCAAAATATAGAAAAAGACTTAAGAGATACTTTACAAATAAAGAAGTTATTGTCGATTTATCACACTTTAACTGCAATATTTTCCCTATAACAAATATCCAATCAATGCGAAACGAGATAGTATATGTAAATAGAAATGGATATTTAGTTAATGAAAAATACACCCCGTTTTCGTACCCTTGGGGGAGTGGATATCTGTATTTCAATGACGGAGCGCAGCTTCGTAGGGGAATCCCCTTTAATAAATGTCAGTATGAACTTAAACGAAAAATAATTCACGGAAGGATTCCTGATTTGTCAGATAAATATGTTGTGGATGATGATATGATTTTACCTGTAAGTTATTGTAACTTTTTCGCCGGACAGAGTTTTTTTCGTGATGCACACCATTATATGAAAATGATTACAAGAAATGCAGAATCTTATGGTGAAATTGCTAAACGACTGGGAGATAATATCTTTTTAACAGATAATGAAATATATACAGCGATTACCCAAATATCCCTAAAAGAGTATGGAATTAAACAACCATCTTTATTGCCTCCTCAAGTAAAATTGGAACTCGCTAAGAAAATGAGTTTTGAATATCACGCATCCAATAGCCAAATTCGCCGAATTTTGAATTTAGATCTGAAAATAATAAATGAACTCTTCCCTCTAAAATCCAACTAACAAATTTGGTATATGTAGGTGACATATTATTAATCGCATTACGCTCAATGGCTATCCGCAAAATATCTTCGTCGCACTATATAATATGCAAATATTATGTTTTTTACTTCAGCGAGATTAGATTTAATATTTCCGTTTATTTTGTTAATCATATCTGCATCTATCTGTGTATTAGACACTTTTTTATTGGAGAGTATCTCACTGATGGTGTGTATTCATTTTCC
>CAZSXE010000003.1:0-96924 GCA_964611185.1 uncultured Muribaculaceae bacterium
AGCTTGTACAGCAGACAGCACAATGTCACTATCCTTAGCTGCAACCGTTTCTCCAGTGTGACCGTCCGCAGCAGCAGCGTATGCACCCGTGCGACCATCCCCTACCCCAACATGATTCGAGGCCGGTGAGGGGGCGGATGCGCGGGAGGAGGAAGTGTCGAGCATTGAGCGGACTTTCATTCCGGAGGGGATATTGCGCGAAGCGGAGAGATGAAATTCGGATGCTCCGGTTGTGAGAGCGAGCTGCTGAATATTAGACGGGTTTATTCCGGCACCGGGCATAATGATAGTTCGCCCTGAGGCAATGGAAACCATCTTCTGCAGCACCAGCGCCCCCTCTATTGCCGAAGGCTTACCACCTGAAGAAAGGATCCTTTCGCACCCGAGCGAAATAACATCTTCCGTGGCCTTGAAAATATCGAGTGCACGGTCTATGGCTCTGTGAAAAGTTACTGTCAATCCACTCTTGTGCGCAATATCAACCCACTTTCGACACATCGGCAGGTCAATATTGCCGTAGGGGTCAAGGGCGCCGATGACGACCCCTGAAACTCCAAGATCGGCACAGAGAAGAATATCGCGCAACACCTGCTCCGCTTCATACTTAGAATAGAGGAAATCCCCGCCTCGAGGTCTGATCAGAACATTGACATGAGTCGATGACAACTTTTCACAAACCATGGAGAGAAGTCCATAAGAAGGGGTAACTCCTCCTATACATAGCTCAGAGCATAGCTCAATACGATCCGCTCCGCCCCTCTGGGCAGCGAGAGCACTATCGAGGGAATTGGCACAAATTTCGATCAATCTTTTCATATTCAAAAAACAGATAATTGCAAATTTACTTTTTTTAAATTAAGTTTGAAAGTTAAAATCTCTCTTATGAAAAAATTTCTTTTCCCGATACTTTTTCTACTTCTTCTCTCTTTCTCATGCAGTAAAAAAGAAGATCATTTCCTGACTGATAATTTTTATCGCCGCCAAGTTCAAAAAGACCTTACTACGAAGGCCGAAGCCCTTGATGGAAAGCTCGATATAAACACATTGTTCGACCTCTACACTGATTTAAAAGAAAAAGAGGCGTTGGAATGGCTCTACGCATATATGCCCATTAGCGATATTGCCGACTACTCTGTCGAATTTTTCGCCGAAGGGGTGAAAAGTGCTTTCACAGCGAGAGAGCAGATGCCCTGGGGGAAAGATGTTCCTGAAGACATTTTCAGACATTTCGTCCTACCGATAAGGGTAAACAATGAAAATTTGGATAATTCGCGAGAGATATTCTTCGATGAATTGAAAGGTCGCGTTATGGGACTTTCGATGTATGATGCCGCCCTCGAAGTAAATCACTGGTGTCACGAAAAAGTGATATACACCCCTTCGGATGGGAGAACTTCATCCCCACTTGCATCAGTTAAGACAGCGTACGGTCGCTGCGGGGAAGAATCTGTATTGGCAGTAGCCGCATTACGCTCAGTCGGAATCCCCTCCCGTCAAGTCTATACCCCCCGCTGGGCACACACAGACGACAATCACGCATGGGTAGAGGTATGGGTGGATGGGAAATGGTACTATTTGGGAGCTTGCGAGCCTCAAGCGAAGCTCAATGTGGCATGGTTCAGCGCTACCGCCCAAAGGGCAATATTGATGCACTCGAAGGTATTCGGCAAATACAAAACCAAAGAAGACATTATTCAGCAGACAGATTGCTACACTGAAATTAATGTTACTTCAAATTATGCCCCCACCTCAAAAGTGGAAGTAAAAATAATTGACGAGAACGGCGCCACAGTGCCCGATGTAAAAGTAGAATTTAAAATCTACAACTATGCCGAGCTTTACAGTGCCATAACTACTACCACTTCCAAAAACGGTCGCGCTTCTGCCACATTCGGCAACGGAGATATAATTGTCTGGGCATCAAAGGGTTCAAAGCTCGGTTTCAAAAAAGTATCTGTCGGGGTTACACCCAATCCGGTAATAATACCTCTCGACAAACAAACCGGCGAGACCATTTTTCAAGAAATAGACATCGTACCCCCTGCGGAAAGAAAAGCGGAAATTATTCTCACCAAGGAAGAAATAGCAAGTAATGCCATCCGTCTTGCCGCAGAAGACTCCATCAGAGGGCTTTATACAGATACATTCGCCTCCGAAGGAGATGCTGCCACATTGGGACACCGTCCCTACAAAAAAGCTATTTACGACTATCTTACCGCCGCTCGCGGCAATTGGAAAGAGATTTCCCATTTTATATCGAGTCTATCTGATGAAACTTTCGATCGCGGAATGGCACTTCTAAGTCTGATTAGTGCCAAAGATTTACGCGACACTCCCGCAGAAATACTTGAGGATCACCTCAATAACTACCAAGCGCCTCTCTTCTCCCCCGAATTATCACTAAGCGATACCATCGCAATAAAATACATTCTGAACCCGCGTATCTCCAACGAGCTACTCTCCCCATGGAGGAGCACATTCCGAAAGATGATTAAAGAAGGTGCGGTAGGTAATTCTGAACCATCTCCATTAAATATAATTGAATTTGTAAAAAAAGTTAAGATTTTAGGACAATACAATCCTCAGAATATACCGATGAGCCCCGAAGGAGTCCTCTCTCTCATGGCATCAGACCTCCACTCAAGAGATATTTTCTTCATTGCTCTATGCAGAAGCGCAGGAATACCTGCAAGATTTGAAGAGGTGAGCGGCAAAGTCCAATATTTCAATTCCGGAATTTGGTACGATGTGAATTTCGACGAAGAGAGATCCGATAACGAAGCAGAAACCACTCCGACAGGCTCTATTATTCTATCTTATTCAGGAGAAAGTTTTATAGACGACCCTAAATTCGACACCCATTTTACCATTGCCAAAATCGAAAATGGAAGTATTAACACCTTGAATTTCAGAGATAAAGAAGGGTATGAAGGGACAGCATCATATCGAGGCATCTCACAAAGACCCATCAAGCTCGACGAAGGCTGGTATATGCTCACCACCGGAACGCGTATGGCAAGCGGTAAGGTACTCGCTACGATAAGTTTATTCAATGTCATAATGGACCAGTCTTGTGCTGTGAAACTAATAATGAGAGAGGACAAAAATGACCTTCAAGTGATTGGGAACATGAATCCTGAATCACGATTTTCACTTCTTTTCCCTGACGATACATCTATTCCCAAATCAATTATAGAAACCACCGGCAGAGGATTTTTCTTTCTCGTATTTGCGAAAGCAAACCATGAGCCAAGCACCCATACTATGAAAAGTCTGTTTCAGAAAGAGCCGAATCGTCCGACAATAATTTTTTTTAAAGATAAAAGGGATTACATATCCTTTAAAAAATCAGAAAACAGACATATTCCTTCAGGCATATCATTCGGAATTGACAACGACGACGAGCTTCTCAGCCCCATCCTTAAAGAGATGAAAATAAAAACTCCCGAATACCCGATAGTGATAATCGCCGACACATTCGGCAGAATCGTTTATCTCTCGCAGGGATATAATATAGGCACAGTCGAACAGCTTGAAAGGATAGCAAAATAAAATTTTAAATCACATACACTTATGAAAATATTCACTATTCTGTCGATAGTCATTCTGATTTGTTCTTGTGGAAAGTTCAGTGAGAATAAAACTATTCTCAATCAAGCAGATTCTTTGATGAACATAGCTTTACTACATTTGAGTAATGTTTGGAAAGCTTGCATCATTGAAACTAAATAATTATATTTGTTAATTATATAAACCAATCCTTAAGATTTATGAAAAAATTAATTGTATTACTTTTATTGCTCTTTTTCTATACTTCCATTTCCGCTCAGAAATATAATAATGTTAAGGTATTTGAATTTGAGCTTGGTGTTGGAGGTAATTTATCAAATACTACTTCTGCTTATAAAAGCGCAATAGGATTTCAAGCTTATGCAGAGACAAGGCTTAATATTCCCGGAACGGGATTCGATATGGGCTTTCAATTTAACCTCGCTGCTATGAGGGGCATAATTGAGGGAAGTACACAAAATGCTAAAATCACTTGCACGCCGTTGACTACATTTTATGATTATTCCTACAGGGGATGGAAAAATGTGGCTTTGTTCGGCGGTTTGGGTCTGGGTGTTGCCCGTTCGATGTCAAAATACCTTTACGATGATATGAGTACATGGGATTCTGTGGTTTTTTCATATACTCTTAACCCTCGAATTGGAGTGGAGCTGTTCAATCATCTCAGAGTCACTTTCGAATATAGCATATCCACAGATCCTGTTAATACATACTGCTCTCTTACAATAGGAGGGGTAATAGGGGGAGGATACAAAAGAAAATAACAGCACATTTCAATACCCTATACTTCATTCAAAATAAAATTATTACCGGCATAGCTTTGCAGATTAAAGAAAAAACCATACTTTTGCACACCATTGAATTAAGCCCGAATGGTGAAATTGGTAGACACGCTAGTTTCAGGGACTAGTGGTCGCAAGACTGTGCAGGTTCGAGTCCTGTTTCGGGCACAGGAGAAATTATTATGCACGACCGACATAATGTTTGTCGTGCATAATTATAAATTTTTCTTTCCGAGACGATTTTCAAAATCGCTACGATAAGTGTCTGAAATGGGGATGCGTATCGATCCGAAAAGGATACGGCTGTTTTCGATGATTTTTACTTTATGTATATTGACGATAAAAGAGCGGTGGACACGGATAAAATCTTTCTCAGGAAGAGACTCTTCTACTGCTTTAAGGCTCATTAAAGTACGAATGTTATCCCCCGTCTCGAGATGAAAAATCTGATAATCACGCATACTTTCGATATAAAGAATTTTTGATAAATCAACCACTACTTGACGATATTCGCTCCTTAGTAGAATGGTCCCGTTCTGCGATTTTTGAACAGCGACTTCTTCTTGGGATCTGAAATGGGAATTACGGTTTATGAGAGCCTCTCTTTTTATCTGACACCACTCCCTCCCTTTGTTGGCCGCCTCAAGAAATTCGGAATAGCTAAAGGGCTTCAGAAGGTAACCTATCGCATTTACTTTGTATCCGTCAATAGCGTATTTTTCAAAAGCAGTAGTGAAAATCACAGCCGTATTCTCCATCATTTTTGAAAGCTCAAGGCCACTGACAAGAGGCATCTGAATATCAAGAAAAGCCAACTCTATATTCTGACTTTTTACCACCTCAAGGGCATCCATCGGAGAGCTGCACTTGGCACATAGATTTAAAAAAGGAGTTTGTAAGACATAATCCTCTATCAGATTAAGAGCCAAAGGTTCATCATCAAGAATGATGCAATTGATTTTCATATTGATAATTAATTCAATTTAACACACAATTCAGATTTATAACAATCCCCATCCATAGAAGTAGTAAATGTATGGGTATCAGGATATAAAAGCATCAGCCTCCTTTTAAGATTCTCTATACCAATACCGGAACCGCTTAAATCTCTGTCATTTTTAGGAAAATAACTGTTGGCCACACTGCAACATAGAAATGTATCGGTTTTTTCCTTCTTAAACGAGAGTGAAACATCTATAAAAGAGGGTTCACTCTGCGAAACTCCGTGCTTAAAGGCATTTTCAATAAGGGATATGAACAGAAGGGAAGCAATGGAGTGTTCCGATCTCTCCACCTCGGGTGCAATATTGACTGTAAGTGACACATTGCCTGTAAGGCGAAGCGACATCAATTCAATATAATTTTTAATAAATGAAACTTCCTCCTTAAGAGATACTTTTTCCTGATTATCTTCCGAAAGGACATATCTCAAAATCTTGCTCAACTCCAAAATCGATTTCTGTGCTTTTTCAGGGTCAATTCTCATTAGAGAATAGATATTATTTAGAGTATTAAACAGAAAATGAGGATTAAGCTGACTCTTGAGATTCTTCAATTCGGCTTGAGAGGCCACCGCCTCGATCTTGGTCCTCTCTCGATCGGTATCGTACCACTGCACCGTCATCCTTAAAGCCAATGAAATAGAACACGACATAATCATAAACGAAACATCCTTCAAAACGACACCATAGTGGGGCCTTGGGGGGATTTTCTGGCTCCAGTTGGGAAGAATGAAATTAGTAAAATAATAATCATTCCAATATTTAAGAAGGAAAGCAAAAAACGATATAATGAGAAGATTTATAATAATGTAGGTCCAAAATTTTTTGGTAAAAAGGAACTTCTTAATAAGATAGAAATAATTGATATAAAAAAGGATTACAAAAGCGGCCATAGGGACAAAAAACGAGACATAATCGACAAAATTGAAACTATTATGGCGCGGATTAACAAAGAAAGGGATAGAAAAAACTATCAAAATAGCCAATAAATGGATTATCCATAAATATTTGCTTTTTATATTTTTTGTATTTTTCATCATTCAAAGATAAATAAATTATTCGTATCTGATAGCATCAATCGGATTGAGCTGCGAAGCTTTCTTTGACGGATACCAACCGAAAAAAACACCGGTTACCGTACACACAGCAAATGATAAAATGATGGAAGATGTCTGCACAGCGGTAGTCCATCCAAGCATATTTACCACCGCAGAAGCCCCTACTCCGAGCAAAACCCCTATCACCCCCCCTACAAGACTGATTATTATAGCCTCGATTAAAAATTGAATCAAAATATGCCTCCCCTTTGCCCCTATCGACATCCTCAGCCCTATCTCCTTAGTCCTCTCAGTCACAGAGACATACATAATATTCATAATCCCGATTCCCCCCACAAGTAGAGAAATTCCTGCCACACATCCAAGCAATACAGTAAGCATATCCATCACAGAACTCATAGTTTCAAGCATCTCCTGCTGACTTCGAACATTAAAATCATTACTTTGACCTATCGCAATATTATGATTAATCTGAAGTATCTCCGTTACTTCATCTATAGCCTGCTGCGAATACTCCTCAGAAATGGCGGAAGCAGTAATCCCTTGAATATATGTAATGGCTAAAACCCTTTTTTGGACAGTGGTATAAGGGGCAAAAATCAAATCATCCTGATCCATCCCCATCGAATTATATCCTTTGGATTTGAGAACTCCTATTATAACCATAGGTATCTTATTGAATCTGATTACTTTCCCGAGCGGATCCTCCCCTGAAGAGAACAACTCATCCACCACAGTTTTCCCCACGACACACACTTTTGCCGCTTTTGCAATATCACTCTCATCAAAAACACTTCCACTCTCCACCTCGTACCCCCTTATATCGAGATATTGCTCATTCACCCCATATAGCGTAGTAGGCGTATTATTCCCCCCCAATATAGCTTGACCACTTGCATTGACGGTAGGGGTAATTTTAGCAATATAATTGGATTGAGAAACAATAGATTCATAATCAGCAAGTTTAAGAGTCTGCATCGAAGAGGCACTTTGCCTCACTCCTGAGAATCTTCCCGTTCCGGGGGAGACCATTATCATATTTGAGCCCATCTCCCCTATTTCATCTCGAATGCTCTGCTTAGAACCTGCACCGATAGCAAGCATAGTGATAACCGAGGCTACGCCAATAATGATGCCGAGCATTGTCAAGAAACCTCGCATCTTATTGTTCATCAATGCCTTAAAGGCAATTTTTATTAAATTCCTATAATTCATCTTTTTACTGTTTAAATTTAATTTTCCTCCTTTGGAAGAGTAGCTAAAACCTCTTTAGCTGACGCAATGTTGCCATTTTTTACATCTCCCACTATGCGCCCGTCTCTGAGTGTAATCGTCCTACTGCTAAAATGCGACAACTCTGTATTATGGGTAACGAATATTATTGTTTTACCTTCACGGTACAATTCCTGAAAAAGAACCAAGATTTCATAAGAGGTCCTCGTATCAAGATTTCCTGTCGCCTCATCCGCAAGAACTATTACAGGATCATTTACAAGCGCACGCGCAATAGCAACTCTCTGCTGCTGTCCACCTGAGAGCTGGTTGGATTTATGATACATCCTGCTTTCAAGCCCCACCGCTTTCAAAGCATCGATACTGCGCTCACGCATCTGTGAAGAGGTAACATTTCTATTATATAGCAATGGCAATTCGACATTTTCAAGAGCAGTCGTTTTAGGTAACAAGTTATATGACTGAAAAATAAATCCTATTTTTCTATTGCGCAAAGTCGCTCTATCGTTCTTTCCCATATCTTTAACAGAGACAGAATCGAGGATATAAGACCCCGAAGTGGGGACATCGAGACATCCCAAAATATTCAAAAGGGTAGATTTTCCAGAGCCGCTCGTCCCCATTATGGTGACAAACTCCCCCTCCTGTATTGAAAATGATATTCCTCTGAGTGCGTGGACAACCTCCTCACCTATTTGAAATTCCTTTTTCAAATTGTCTATTTTAATAATTTCAGCCATAATGTTATTTTGTTCTTACATTATCTTTTTCTGAAGGACGCTTGGGCATAAAAGGATTTGAATTTCCCCCTCCCTGTGCGCCGCTATCTGCTTTTGGAATCGCACCGGCGATATTTATCTCAATACCGGATATCACCCTGTCTCCCTCGCTTAATCCGCTTATAATCTGAGTATTAACCCCGTCACTTATACCTGTTTTAATCTCAATGGGATATACTTTTCCATCCTGCGACACACTCCATACGCATTTTTCGGGTTTTACACCCTGATACTCCGATGGAGTAAACCTCAACGCCCTCACCGGAACAGTTAAAACGCTCTTCTCATTTTTTGTCAATATTGATACATTGGCCGTAAGGCCCGGTTTTAGTTTCAAATCCGGATTGGGAGCATCTATTACCACTTCGTAAGTCACCACATTGGATGTTGTCGTAGCATTCAGACGAACTTGAGTCACATTTCCTTGGAATATCTCTTCAGGGAATGCATCTACCTCGAATGTAACCGATTGTCCCTCTTTGACCTCCCCGATATCGGCTTCGTCAACATCTGCTATAACCTGCATTTTTTTAAGGTCCTGAGCTATTTTGAAAAGGGTAGGAGTACTGAATCCGGAGGCCACTGTCTGCCCCTCATCGACCTCCCTCGACATCACCACACCATCAATCGGAGAATAGATTTTCGAATAGCTGATATTTCTCTCCGATTTTTGAATATTGGCCTTGGCCTGACTATAAGCAGCCTCAGCTTTCAAATATTGATATTGAGTAGTCTCATAATCGGAAGCACTGACCATATCCTTTTCAAACAATTCTTTCATTCTTTTATAATTGGTCTGCTGATATTCGTATTCTGCTTTGGCAGACTGAAGATTGGCCTGAGAGGCTTTAAGTTCTGTTTCGAGGACAGAGCGGTCGAGTTCGGCAATAAGCTCACCCTCCTTTACTTGAGAATTATAATCAACATATATTTTATCAATAATTCCGGATACCTGTGTACCCACTTCCACCTGCTTAATCGGCTCGACAGTGCCTGTTGCAGTGACAGAATTGGAAATATCCTTCTTGGTTACACTCGTGAAGGAATAGGCTAATGTCTGTTTACTGTTTCCTTTGGAGATACCGAACCACATTATTATCCCGGCGGCGACTATAATTAGTATGATTATAGTTATAAGGAATGATTTTACATTTTTTTTCATTGTATCTGTTTTTATATTACTATCGTAAATTTATAATTAGCAATTTTTGTATAGAGAGAGGATCTTCACCGCAAAAATAGTTCTGTACTTAGCCTGCGTTTTCTGAGATAACGCTTCGATATATGAGTTCTCTTCGGTAATCAGATCTACGGTGTTTTTCAGACCCAAGCTAAACTGTTCATTAATAATATTGTAGCTAATCTGCGAAGCCTCTAACTGCTCATTCGCCGAGATAAACTGGCTTTGAGCATTAACTGCCTCATTATAAAGTGATTCTATTGTACTGAGAAGGTTTTTTCTATAATTTTCATCTTCAAGTGTAACGATCGTACTTTGAATCTTCGCCTTATTTACACTCGTTTTTATCTGTCTGTTGCTATAAATCGGGACAGAAATGCTGACACCCACATTTTCACCGAGTTTGTTGCTTAACTGCTCGAAATAGCTGTCATTTGAGGTGGAAAGTGCCCCTGTGGAGACTCCTGCAGTAAGAGAAATGGAGGGATAGTATGCGCCTTTGGCAATATCAATCGCTTTTTGTGCAGCTTGGATGCTCTTTTCACTACTTCGCATCTGGGGCAGAGAGACTACCGCATTGTCATAAACATCCCTCAGCTCAGGTATCGAGACCATGGCCGCTTCATCCCCTATTTCAGGAAAAGCAAGTTCCATATTGTAATTAATCTCAAGTTCAAGTAATTGCTTAAGGGTAAGTTTGGAAACAGAGAGTGCTTTTTCTGCCGTAACGACATTATATTTATCGCCTGCGTGTTTGGACTTTAGCTGCGCCAAATCTCCTTTGGAAATAGAACCGGCCTGATACATGACCTCGCCCCTTTTCACCTGATAATTAGATAATTCCTCCGATTTTTTATTTACTTCGAGAGCCTCTCTGTCATATAAAATCTGGAGATAAGCCTTCGTTACAGAAATCTCAAGATCGAGCAAAGTCTGTTCAATATTATATTGCGAAGCCTCACTTAGGAGTGTTTTTTGCTTCACAGTATTGTTGAGTTGCATACCATTGAAAAGGGTGATAGAAGCACCTATATTATAAGAACCAGTATAAGTAACTTTATCGGACTCCTCCATATATTCATTGTACGAAGTAGTATTGCTGAAATTTACCCCTTGATTTGTTTTGAAACTCAGCGAAGGATACATATTGGCCTTGGCCTGAAGAATGTCCTGGTCAGAAGACTCCTTGCTCGCCCTCTTTGAACGCACATCGATATTGTTTTCCCTTGCATATAATACACATTTTTCAAGAGTCCATATACTCGGAAGAGAGTCTATCATCTGTGACTGAGCTTCCGTTTTTTGAGATACGAGAAGCGACAGAGCCGAAATCAGAACCAAAATTCTTATAAGTGATACTTTCATAATAATTGTTTTATTCTGCAACAAAAGTATCACCCCACCACCTCAGCGCCAAACGAACTCGCCCGAGAGGGGAAAAGTATCGACAGAAAGGGGGAATTTATCGACCACCCTCACACACCCTCAGCACATCGAGTGTCCGCTCAAAGGTGTTTTCTTCAGATTCGATGCGATGTTCGAGGATTATGTTGATAAATTCGCGAAGTTCGTAATACATATTATCATCGAGGGTGGGGACGGAGATATCTTCAGTGATGGTTTCATCGTATTTTAGGGCGGGCTCACCGGGGCGGCGGGAGGAGAGTTGCGGCCTGTATTTTATGACGGGAGAGGTCATTTGAGAAAGCTTATGGACAAGTATGGAACCTTTTTCACCTTGAATTTCGAGGGGGAGAGAAGAATCGCATATTTTAGAATACATTACGACTGCTTCCATATCGGGATAATTTAGGAGCAATGTCCCCTGAACATCGATATCCGAGCCATTATCTCCTCTGTCAATAGATTTTATCGCCCGTGGGGCAATACCCCCCGGAAACATTCGTACTTCAGATTTTCTAACATCGGAAGGAACGCCGAAAAGGTGAATTAGCGGGGCTATTCCATATACGCCAAGATCGAGAAGTGCCCCCCCTTTCATCGCGGGATTGAAAACATTATCGACCTCACCAAGAAGAAATTTATCGTATCTCGAAGAATATTGGCAGAACTGAGCAAAAAAACGGTGCACTTTTCCGATTTTCGGCAGAGAATCTCGAACAGAGAAGAAATTGGGAAGCAGAGTCGTTTTCATCGCTTCCATCAATGCCACATTGTTCCTTTTCGCAGCCTCAATCATAGAAAGGGCCTCTGAAACGGAAGGAGCCATAGGTTTTTCGCACAAAACATGCTTACCGTGATTCATCATCAATATCGCCTGAGGGCAATGACACACATTGGGAGTAGCAATATATACTGCATCTATCATTTTATCCTCGTACAGCTCCTCGATAGAAGTATAAATCTTTGATACATTGTGCTTTACAGCAAACATTTCACCTCTTTCCAAAGTGCGGGAATAGACCGCAGCGTGCTCGAATCTCTCATCGTGAGCAGCACCTCTAAGAAAAGAATCCACTATTGCGTTGGAACCGATAGTTGCAAATCTTATTTTTCTCAACATATAAAACCGATATTATTTTAACTGTTTTTAATTTCGTCAAGCTCAAGCCAACGCATCTCCTTTTCATCAAGGATGGAGATTACCTCCCCTATCCTTTGGGAGGCAAGTGTAAGTTCGTCCACGGACAATTTACCCGATGAAAGAGCCTCCTCAAGCTCATGTTTTTCCCCTTCGAGGGCAGATATCTCTTTTTCCAACCCCTCATATTCTACCTTTTGCTTATATGACAACTTTACTTTCACAGGGGCATCAGATGTTTTAATCTGTCTCACATCTCTCTTCGATTTGACAGTGTTTTTCTCTTTTTCACCCTCAATCTCTTTCAAATACCTTCGGAAATCGCTGCATTTGCCCACATAATCCTTGACTTTTCCATCTCCTTCAAAGATAAAAAGATGATCGGCGAGTTTATCAAGAAAGTATCTGTCATGCGAAACAATAAGCAGACAACCGGGGTAATTTGCAAGATAATCTTCAAGCACATTCAAAGTTAAAATATCAAGATCGTTCGTAGGCTCATCCAAAATAAGAAAATTCGGGTTTTTCATTAAAATGGTCAAAAGATAGAGCCGCCTTCTTTCACCGCCGCTTAGTCTCTCCACCTTGGTAAAATGAGTATCGGGAGGGAAAAGGAAGTAATTCAAAAAGGTATTAACCGATACTTTATTTCCATCATTCAAGGTAACGGTCTCAGCAATATCGTGAACTACATCAAAAACTGTCTGCCCCGGTTTAAAATTAATACCCTCCTGCCTGTAATATCCGAAAACTATCGTCTCTCCCCTCTCAACAGTGCCTGAATCAGGTTTTAGCGATCCGGTCATAAGATTTAAAAATGTACTTTTCCCCACACCGTTATTACCTACTATCCCCACTTTTTCAAAACGGGCAAAATTGTATGAAAAATCGTCAATCATACACCTCTTGTCGAAATTGAATGTTACATGCTTGCAATTGATTATTTTCTTACCGAGGCGTGAACTCTGAATGTTAATATTTATCTTTTTTTCCTGCTCCCTTCCCACAGCCCTCTCTTTCAAATCATAAAAGGCGTCAATTCTGTATTTTGCCTTACCGGATCTTGCACAAGGGGTACTTCTGATCCATTCCAACTCTCTGCGTAAAATATTTCTGGCACTGGCAGTTTCTGAAGCCTCATTTTCTATGCGCTCATCTCTTTTTTCGAGAAAATAAGAATAATTACCCCTGTATGTATATAGAAATCCGCCATCAAGCTCTAAAATAGTATTGCATACTCTGTCAAGAAAGTATCTGTCGTGGGTAACCATGAAAAGGGTACAGCGAGATTTTTTCAAATAATCTTCAAGAAACTCGATAATCTCCATATCAAGATGGTTGGTAGGCTCGTCAAGTATCAAAAAATCTGCATTTCTGAGTAATAGCCCCGCAATAGCCACCCTTTTTACCTCTCCGCCGGAGAGCTGAGACATCTTCTGCGAAAGATCTGTCAGATGAAGGGATGTAAGGATCTGGGTAATCTTCTGAGAATAATTCCATCCATCTACACTGTCCATCTGATTGATTGCCTTTTCAAGGCGGGTTTTATCATCGGAAATAACAGCTGCCTCATACTCACGCACCACATCATATAAATATTCTGTCTTGGAAAAAACCTCTTCAAAAATAGTGTTTTCTGGAGAAAATACATAATCCTGCTCAAGAAATGCAATAGTAATATGCCTCATAAACTTTATCTCTCCCCCCAAATCGGAACTATCTTTACCTGCAAGTATAGACAAAAGAGTCGATTTGCCGGTACCATTGGGAGCAATCAAAGCTATTTTGTCCCCCTCGTTAATGTTAAAACTTATCTTGTCAAACAGTATTTTGTCTCCGTAAGACTTGCTTATATTTTCTACTTGTAGATAACTCGCCATAATTTTGCAAAGATAGAGTAAATTTATCTCATTTAATTATGTTAATAAAGTATTATTTTTAATAATAATTATTACTTTTGTGAAAAATTAATAACTAAACTATATACTATTATACTATTTTGCTTTAATTATGACAGATATTTCTTCATTACCTATTCCTATTTCTGAAAATGAGTGTTTTCAGATAATTGAAAAATTCAAAACAGATTTTAAATTTCCTAAACTCAAACATGACTTTTATGAATTGCATTTTATCGAAAATGGAGACGGCTTGAGAAGAATTGTCGGAGATTCTATGGAATATATTGAAAACTACGAACTTATATTGATAAAAGGATGCCGGCTCGATCACACCTGGGAGCAGGGGACCTGCAAATCTAAAATGATACGAGAGATTATTTTCTATTTTTCCTCCGAGATTTTTAGTGAAGTCATATTACAAAATGAAGTATTTCACTCCATACAGAAAATGTTCAAGCAAGCCCAGCAGGGGGTGTGTTTCCCCCTCTCCGCCATCATGAAAGTATATTCACAGATCGACGATCTCCCCTCCGAAGAGGATACTTTTAAAAGATATATGAAGCTCATAAAACTTCTTCACGACATCTCCATCTGCGAGGGGATAAGAACCCTTGCAAGCACGACTTTCTCAGGAACCAACAAAAAAAATGAGAATCAGAAAATAACCGCTATTAAAAATTATATTAACGACCATTATCTCGGCTCCCTGACTCTCCCGATGCTTTCCAAGATGGCCGATATGACCCCCGTCTCTTTCAGCAGATATTTCAAACAACATTCAGGAAAAAATATCTCAGATTATATAATCGAAATAAGGCTAGGATACGCATCAAGGATGCTGCTCGATTCTCCGAAATCAATTTCGGAGATCTGCACAGAAAGTGGTTTTAAAAATTTGTCAAATTTCAACAGAATCTTTAAAAAGAAAAAGGGAATCACGCCGAAAGTGTTCCGTTCCCATTACAAAAAGAATAGCTACTGAAAACTTCATAATGTTTTTTTAAAATTTTTTAAATTAGCATATTAATGAAAACCCAAAATCAATTAAAATTATTAGTTATTTCTCTGCTCCTTATTTCTACCTCATCCTGCAAGCATAGAGGCAATATTGAAAAGGACAATAATTTGGTAAAAGCAGAGATAGTTATGCTCGAAAGCAGTGAAAAAATCGTCTCTTATCCCGGAAAAGTGATAGCTGCCTCCGATGTAAATCTCTCATTCAGAATTGCCGGACCCATCTCCAAAATAAATGTGGTACAGGGTCAGAAAGTAAAGAAAGGTGATATACTCGCTCGGATAGATGAAAGAGATTATAAAATTCAGCTTTCAGCAACCGAAGCGGAGTACAAGCAAATCAAAGCAGAAGCCGATAGGGTAATAGAGCTCTATAAAAGAGGGAGTGCCACAGAAAACGATCATGACAAAGCATTCTACGGACTTCAACAGATTACAGCGAAATATTCGGCCCATAAAAATGCCCTTGCAGACACCAAACTAAAAGCCCCGTTCGATGGTTATATTCAAAAAGTCTTTTTTGAATCGTCTGAGACAGTTGGAGCAGGGATGCCTGTACTGTCGATGGTGAGCAGTTCATCGCCCGAGATAGAAATTAATCTTCCGGCAAGTGACTTCGTAAAAAGAGAAGATTTTAAAGAAACATACTGCACTGTGCCTGTGTATGGAGATGAAAAAATCCCTTTGGAATATATTGATGTCGCCAAAAAAGCAAACCTCAACCAGCTATATTCAGCGAGATTCTTAGTAGGCTCGACTCATAGTAACAAGCCCTATCCCGGTATGATGGCCAATGTTTTCATAAAATATATTTCCACTGACAGTAATTTGTATTCCATACCCGTAACTGCTGTTTTTGAAAAAGACGGGGAGAGTAAAGTATGGGTGGTATCAAAAGAGAATAAACTCGTCTCTAAAACCGTCATTCCCAAAGAGTTCAAAAAAGATGGAAGGGTAATTATCTCTTCCGGCGTGAAAGAGGGTGAAACAATAGTGATAGCGGGTGTTAAACATCTATCTGAAGGGGAGTCAGTTAAAATAAAAGTGAGTGAGAGTAAGTCAAACATCGGCGGGGTTCTCTAACTTCAGGAGGGATACATTATGAATTTATCAAAATATGCCCTAAGCAACAAGCCTCTCATTATTTCCATCCTCATAGTGCTGGTCATCGGAGGTTTTTATGCTTATCTCAATATGAGTAAGCTCGAAGATCCGGAGATAAAGGTCAAGACTTCGATGGTTCTAACTTTATACCCGGGAGCATCAGCCCATCAGGTGGAGCTTGAGCTGACAGACCAGCTCGAAAAGGCGATAAAGACTATGCCGAATATCGGCACCATCGAATCTGTATCGGAAAACGATATGTCTCTTATTAAAATTGAGATGGAGACTACTGTTCCTGACGACGAAACTCAGCAGATGTTCGATATTCTGCGCCGCAAGATGCACGATGTAACACCTTCTCTCCCCATGGGTGCGCGAGAACCCATAGTCCTTGATGACTACGGAGATGTTTATGGTATGTTTTACGCTATGACATCGGACGGAATAGAAGACAGCGAACTTTCAGAGTATGCACACCTTATAGAGAGAAAAGTGCAGGAAATAGAGGGTATTTCAAAGGTTTCTATTTACGGAAGTAATAAAAAATGCGTAAACATCGAGATGGAAGAGGACAATATGGCCAATCTCGGAGTTCACCCCGGAGAGATCATAAAGAGTATCAACTCTCAAAACCAGACAGTCTATTCAGGCTATTTTGAAAGCGGAGAAAAACGGATGAGGATAGGAATGGGCGACACATACACGAGTATTGCCGATATCGAGAATCTGATTATACAGGGTCATGAAAAAGATCAGTTACGGCTGAAAGATGTAGCAAAAGTATCTCTCGGATATGAAAAACCTGTCAGAAACTCGATGAGATACGACGGGGAGCACGCTATCGGAATCCTTATTTCCGCCGAATCAGGAACAGATATCACTAAACTTGGTGAAAAAGTGGATAATACCATAGCCGAACTCCAGCACAGTACCATCCCGGCCGGTATAGCCTTCCATCATGTATTTTTCCAGCCCGATATTGTAAAGGATTCTATGAACACATTCTTGATTAATCTTCTCGAATCTGTTCTTATTGTGGTTTTCATCCTTATGCTTGCTATGGGCTTCAAAAGTGGAGTTATCATTGCGGTATCGCTAATAGTTATCGTATTCGGTTCATTCTTTGTTCTCGATATTTTTGACGGCACCCTCCAAAGGGTATCGCTCGGGGCATTCATCCTCGCAATGGGGATGCTTGTGGACAATGCCATTGTCATAATTGACGGAATAATGGTAGATCTGAAACGGGGGGTTCCCAAGCCGGAGGCTCTCACCAATATAGGCAAGAAAACAGCTATGCCACTCCTCGGAGCCACTATAATTGCAATACTTGCGTTTTCTCCCATAGTTTTATCTCCCGATATGGCCGGCACATATGTTCGCGACTTGTTTATTGTCTTAGCCGTTTCGTTGCTCTTGAGCTGGCTTCTCGCACTTACACATGTCCCCATTCACGCAGATTTCTCACTGAAAGTGAAGCCGCAAAAAGATGGAGAGAGCGATCTGTTCGACTCAAAATACTACCGAAAACTGAGAAAAGTGCTGAATGGTGTACTTAATCATAAGATGGTTACAATAGCAGTAGCTGTAATTCTTGTGGGAATAAGTGCTTATTGTTATAAATTCATTCCTCAGATGTTCTTCCCCGATATGTCCTACGATCAGATTTATGTAGAGTACAATCTCCCCTACGGCACCACTGTGGAGAGGGTAGAGAGGGATCTTGTAGAGATGGAAAAATACTTTTTTGCAGATAAAAATGTGGAGCATGTCACCACCAGCATTGGAGGTACTCCGGGGAGATATTGTCTTGTGAGGGCTATTGCAGAACCTGCAATGAACTACGGGGAAGTAATCGTCCAGTTTAAGAATAAAAAGAAAATGCTGAAGGAAATTCCTAAGATGCAGAAAGAGCTGATGGAGATGTTCCCTGAAGCATATTTAAGGGTGAAACAATACAATCTGATGTATAGAAAATACCCTATTGAAGCTGCTTTTTCAGGGCCAGATCCCTCTGTTCTCAAATCGCTTGCCTCTCAGGCTGAAGAGATTATGAGAAACAGCGAGGCTACATATCTTGTAACCAACGACTGGGCCGATAAAGTCCCTTCGCTCATGGTTAATTACGATCAATCAGTGGCGCGTAACGCTGGTATAACTCGCTCAGATGCAGGTATTTCATTGATGGCAGCCGCCGGAGGGATTCCCTCAGGGACATATATCAGTGGAAATGAACAATATACAATATACATTAAGAGCACCGAGCCAGACGGTTCTGCTGTAGAATCTCTTGAAAACGCGCCGATATGGAGTATGTCCCCTTCGCTTCTATCTTCGCTCGATATGGAGACAATAAAAGGGCTTTTTGCAGGAATTGTCTCCTACGAGGATATTGTCGCCTCTTCCATCAAATCCGTTCCGTTAAGTGAAATAACGAACGGTGTATCAATACAGTGGGAAGAGCCTGTCGTCAGAAGAGTCAATGGAGAGAGAACTATCAAGGTTCAGTGCAACAACACAGATGGCTACACCGCTGCGCAGGCTCGTGAGGCTATTCTTCCTGAGATTGAAAAAATCGAAATACCCGATGGTTACACCCTTTCATGGCTCGGGGAGTATGATGCGAGCAAGACTTCTACAAAATATCTTTTTAAAAATGTACCGCTTGCAATCATCCTTATGTTTCTGATTATGATTGCCCTTTTCAATGACATTAAAAAGCCACTTGTGATAGTATGTTGTCTGCCTCTTATTGCCGTAGGGGTGGTATTCGGAATATTGGCCACAGGCCAACAATTCGGCTTCGTGGCGATAGTCGGCACACTCGGAATCATCGGAATGATGATTAAAAACGGAATAGTTCTCATCGATGAGATTAATCGGCAGATTACCTCGGGAATCGACAGCTACGAAGCTCTCGTTTCCGCTACATTGTCACGATTCAGACCGGTAATGATGGCTTCTCTCACTACCGTAGTGGGGATGTTTCCTCTTTTGAGTGATCCGCTATTCGGGTCTCTCGCAGTAACAATTATGTGCGGTCTCACGGTAGGTACCATAATAACTCTTGTGTTTTTACCTGTCGTATATGCACTTTTCTTTAAAATCAGGAGGGTAAAATGAAAATTATAAAAATTATATCGGCAGCTCTCATATCAGCGGCAGTTTGCTTTTCTTATTGCGCCCAGGCGCAGGAAAAAATACGCCTTACTCTCGATCAGTGCAGGGTGATGGCATTGGATAGTAATATTCAGATGAAGAGTGCCAAACTGATGGAAAAAAAGACAAAATACGATAAAAGCAGAGCCCTGTCGTATTTTCTTCCGAAATTCTCCGGATACGGCCTCTACTACTACACCAACGACCCATTTGTCTATCATTTTAAAGGGACAAATATAAATGTGATGGGGATGGATGTACCTATTCCTGCCATGGATATAAGTCTGAATCTTTCCAACACGATGACTGCCGGCGTAAAAGTAGAACAACCGGTTTTTATGGGGGGTAAAATCATCGCTACTTATAAAATGGCCGGAATAGGAATGGAGATGGCGCTGCTCAATACACAGATGAACAGGAGCGAAATAATCGTCCAGATCGATGAGGCATACTGGCTCTATGTAAAAGCGTGCCAGCTATGGGAGGCCGCAAATAGCTTCTCTACCACTGTGGAAGAATTTTACAAAGTAGTAAAAGATGCCTCCGAGATAGGGATGGCCACTAAAAATGATTTGCTAAAAGTGGAAGTACAGCGGAACAACGCCAAACTTCTCCTATCCAAGGCGCATAACGGGAAAAATCTCTCCAAAATGAACCTTTGTCACTACTTAGGTATCTCCCTTCTTTCAGATCTTGAAGTGGATCAAAGTGACTTTGATAAAATCATTCCTATAGACTCGCTAAGTGGTTCTATAACCAACAGGTACGACTACAAACTGCTCGAAAAGCAGACAGAGCTAAAGCAGAAAGAGGTCTCTCTTGCTAGGGCAGATTTCCTTCCTCAGATAGGTGTAGCAGCTAATTACGGTTATTATTATGGCTTGAAAATCAATAATGACATATTACTTAATCAGGATAGTTTTTCAGCTATGGCTTCTGTTAAGATTCCTATATTTGCCTTTGGCGAAGGTGTTCATAAAATAAAAGCGGCAGAGCTCGAAAGGGATATGAAAATCAATGAAAAAGAGAGACTTGCCGACATGATGGAACTTGAAGAAGCTAAATACAGATTTGCATTTTCCGATGCCAAGTTGGAAGTGGAACTGACCAAAAGCGCTCTGAAAAACGCAGAAGTATGTCTCAAGGTGTCCAAAGATCAGTACGAACTCGGAATGGAAACTCTCGCCAATGTTCTCGAAGCACAGACTCAATGGAACAAGGCAAACAGCGATTATATTGAAGCTGTGTCGAAATACAAGCTATCATATACCAAATATCTCAAAGCAATAGGTGAGCTTTGATATTGAAGCACGATATTTGCAGTAGATATACAATTATTATTCACTAAAATATTTTTATGAAGAAAATTTCACTTTTTTTGCTTGCCCTCATATTGTGCGCAAGCAGTGCCATGGCTCAAATCGTAGATCCGGGTACTCCGCTCCAAAAAGATTCGGCCGTCAGATATGGTAAACTCGACAACGGCCTTACTTACTATATCAGACATAACGAAAAACCGGCTCAAAGAGCTGAGTTTTATTTAGTTACCAATGTGGGTGCTATTCAGGAAACTAAGGCTCAAGATGGTCTTGCACACTTTTTGGAACACATGGCTCTCAACGGAACCAAAAATCTTCCCGGGAAGATGATGCTTGAATATTTTCAGAAAAACGGTGTTGAATTCGGGCGTAATATTAATGCAAGCACAGGTGTTGAACAGACTATGTATATGCTCAACAATGTCCCTGTTACACGCAAAGGTATCATAGATACAGCACTTTTGATAATGCACGATTATTCTGCTTTCGTCACTAATGACCCCGCTGAAGTAGAAAAAGAGCGCGGAGTTATTGTTGAAGAGTGGAGGACACGTCGTTCTGCAGGGTGGAGAATGCATGAAAAATCTCTCCCCTATCTATACAAAGGTTCAAAATATGCAGAATGTACTCTGATAGGTGACAAGCACAATCTTGAAACATTTGATCCCTCGGAAATTGTTAAATTTTATAAAACTTGGTACAGACCTGATTTACAAGCTGTTATAGTGGTAGGAGATATTGATGTGGATGCCATCGAGTCACAGTTGAAAACTCTGTTTGCCGACATTCCGGCAAAAGAGAATCCAGAACCTAAAGTTCTCCCTGTTATACCCGACAATGAAGATCCCATTATAGGTATCATCACAGACCCTGAAGCTACCAATACTTCTCTTCAGGTATATTTCAAAAGAGATCCTCTACCCGATCAATATATGCCTTTAGGTGTTGCATATCTCAACGATATGATTGAAAATGTCATATCTTCCATCCTTAACGAAAGGCTTGATGACATCTCTAAAAAAGCCGATGCACCTTTCATTCAGGCTTATGCCGGAATCGGAAGTTTTTGCAGAGCTAAAGATGCGCTAATCGGCCAAGTGGCCTGCAAAGAGGGTGAAGGCGTTTCAGCTTTCGCTGCCCTTATGAAAGAGCTTGAAAAAGCCAAAAGATATGGCTTTACTCAAGCCGAATTTGACAGAGTCAAGACAAATACCCTCAGAAATTTAGAAATGGGTAAGGACAACGCCTCTTCAAGAGAGAACGGAGAACTCGTATATCCACTTATTTACGATTTCATATATGGTAATCCCTATATGACCCCCGAATACGAATACGAACTTGCAAAAGGTTATTTCTCTGTCCTTTCAGTGGAACAAATCAACCAGGCAGTTTCGGCCTTCGATTTTTCAAAAAACGGGGTTGTCATATATAACAGTGTTGAAAAAGAGGGGCTTGTTCATCCCACCGAAGCTCAGATAGCTGAAGTTCTTACTGCTCTTAAGGATATTGAGATCCAAGCTCCGGCAGCAGATGAAGTGCTTGAACCTCTTGTAGATGCATCCACCCTTAAAGGCTCGCCCGTAAAAAAGGCTAAAGAATCAATCTACGGAGCTACCGAGTGGACACTCAAAAACGGTATTAAAGTAGTGGTTAAGCCCACCGATTATCAGAAAGAAGAGGTAGTAATCAGAGTTGTTAATGACGGAGGTCGCTCCATCGTAGCCACTGAAGATCTCCCTTCTATCGAAGGAAATGTTTTCTATCTATACAACAATAACTCCGGTATTTCCAAATTTCCTCAAAGCACACTCACCAAAATGCTTACCGGCAAAATGGTCAATGTAACTCCGGTTATTTACGACTTCTCACACGGAGTAAATGCCAACGGCTCACCTAAAGATATTGAGACTATTTTACAGCTTATATACCTCTCTTATGCTGAGCCTCGCTTTGTCGAAGAAGAATTCCAGCCGGCTATGAACCAGCTTAAAGCAGTTGTGCCGAACTTGGTTAAACAGCCCAATTTCATCTTCCAGACAGAAGCGATAAAGACTATGTACGGAAGCAATCCGAGAAAATTCGTCATTTCTCCTCAGATGGTAGAAAAAGTAGATATCAAGACCTTGGAAAAGGTATATAAATCTCTATTCTCCAATGCAGCGGGAGCGATGGTTACCATAGTTGGAAATGTAAACCTCAACGAGCTTAAACCTCTTGTTGAAAAATACATAGGTTCAATTCCTACAGCGAAAAAACCTCTCAAATGGATAGATCCGAAAACTGATGTGATAAAAGGTAAAATTGAAAATCATTTCGAGACAGAGATGACTACCCCTAAGACTACAGTGGGAATTATGGTATCTGCCAAAATGGATTACAATCTTGAAAATATTGTCCTGAATTCAGCTGCAAACTATATCCTCGACCTTATCTATACTGAATCCATCAGAGAAGAGGAAGGTGGTACTTACGGTGTCAGCGCCAGCGGAATGCTTCTTCAGGAACCTGAAAACTCATATCTGCTTCAGATTACATTCGACACCAATCCCGAAAAAGCAGACAAGCTGATTAAGCTCACCAAAGATGGGCTCTTCGCATTTGCAGAGAACGGTCCATCTGATGATTTTCTTGCCAAAGCGAAAGAAAATCTTCTGAAGAATGTTCCTGAAGACAGAATTTCAAATTATTACTGGAGAAATATCCTCGCTCGCTATTATAAATACGGAGTCGAGACCGACAGCCAATATGAAAATATGGTAAAAGGGCTCACTAAAGAGAATGTTCAAAAGTTCGTGAAATCTATCGTGGACGAAGGGAACTTAATCGAAGTGGTAATGACTCCTAAAAATAAGTAAAAAAATTGTGGCGGCTAACTACTTAGCACACAATATCTTCCATACCGAATCCTACGGCTTTTTAGCCGTAGGATTCTTTATGATAGTGACTGATTATCATCTCTTTAGTCGCCATAATATTTTCTTTTTTATTATCTTTGTCCTGCTATGCTACAGGATTTTCGTTTAAAAGTATTTCAGACGGTCGCCTTAAAGAAAAACTTCACTAAGGCAGCGCGTATTCTTAACATTTCTCAGCCCGCCGTCAGTCAGAATATTTCGGAGCTTGAGATGCAAATCGGAGATATTCTTATCGACAGAGGGAATGCGGATATGGAGCTTACACCGAAAGGGAAAATAGTACTCGATTACGCCGACAGGATTTTGCATCTGTATGACTGCCTCGACAGAGAGCTTGTCCCGATAACAGGCGAACCTACTTCACATCTGAGAATCGCTGCTTGTCCGATGGCTGCAAAATTTATCCTCCCCCCGATTATTGCGAAATTTACTTCCCTGTATCCGACTGTGGAAATATCTATGTTTGAAAGGGAATCTTTTGAAATTCAAGATATTATAAAAGGAGGATCTGCCGATTTGGGAGTATCCGACGGAGAATTTGAAAATTTAACTGTCGAATCTTTTGCAAATCTTTCTCTTTCCAATGACAGAATTTCGATAAAAGAGATTAATTTTGTCTATTCTTCAGAAAATACCTCCGTAAAATCAATAACAGATTTTATTTTGACTGCCAAGACATATAAATAATCGTGAAAAACAAAAGAATACTCATAAGATCTATAATCGCATTATTATTCGCAGGAGTGCTTTTAAGCGCATTCTTTACATTTCCCTCAAAGCCCTTGAAATCAGAGCAGTGCATCGAAGAGGATGCCGAAGAGGAGAAAGACGAGTATATCTCTATAAATCACCTCCTTACCAACGAAATGTCCGACATTGATATATGCGACAGATTGGACACTTATATCAATAAATTCCTAAGAAGGTGGGAAATTAACGGTGGAAGCCTCGCCATCATCAAGGGGGGAAAACTGATATACGCGAAAGGGTACGGCTGGGCAGACCGCGAGGAGAATATCGAAATGAATGCCGGACACATCCTACGACTTGCCTCTCTGTCGAAACTTATTACCGCTGCCGCAATAATGAAGATGGAGGAAGATTCCCTTCTGTCACTTTCAGACAAGGTTTTCGGAGAAAACGGGATTCTCAATGAAGAGCAGTTTCTGCACTTTAGAGATAAACGCTGCGCCAATATAACAGTGGAGAATCTTCTACGCCACCAGGGGGGGTTCGCCACTTACCGGGGAGATCCACTTTTCTGCACGAGAGAGATAATGATTTGGGAAGAATTGGACACAGTCCCCGATATGGAACGGGTTATCGAATTTGCACTTTCGCAGAGATTGGGCTTCAGCCCCGGAAGCAGTACGAAATATTCCAATGTCAGCTACCTGATTCTTTCAAAAATTATCGAGAAACTTAGCGGCACATCATACGAAGAGTATTGTCAAAGACACATCCTCTATCCTGCGGGGTGCTACGATATGCATCTTGCGAAAAATCTTTATGAAGAAAAATACCACAATGAAGTTCGCTATTATGAAACCCACGACGCAAAACCGATTCTCGCCTTTGACAATAGCGGAGATACCCTTTATAGAAGATATGGTGGGAATAATATAGAGGGACTTTACGGTGCAGGAGGATGGGTAGCCTCCCCTACCGAATTTGCCCGTTTCATCGCAGCTATCGACTCCGAAACAGACATTACGGATGTATTGTCTCCGGGGAGTATCGATAAGATGATTTTCTGCAAAGGGGGGCAGCTTCCCATAGGGTGGGTACGCGCAGGTGCCAACACTGACTGGCTTCGCACAGGAACTCTGGCGGGAAGCAGCGCGGTAGCTAAAAAGCAGGAGAACGGATATATTTGGGTTTTTATCACCAATACGAGCTCATGGAAAGGATCTAAATTTCCTCGATACATAGATGCTATGTTTCGCAACGCTTCCAAGGGGATAGAGTGGCCGGACAGAGATTTATTCAATTTATTAACCAAGTAAAATCATCCTTGACGACCTCGGCACCGGTGTCAATTCTTGCGAATGAATTACCGATTTTTTCATCTTTCTATAATCTCTATGGGCATCTTTAACTGCTCTGAAAAAAGATAACTGCCCTTTCAAAAGATATATAGCAGCAGCAGCACCGTCAAGACACATTCTCACAAAAATAATCCTTCCACGCGAAGTGAGAGGGAGATTTTTGTAAAGCATCAGAAGGTTATTTCTGAAATTAAGATAGAGCTTGAAAGGGGAATTATTGGGCAAAGCCCCTCCTCCGACATGATATACCGATGCCTGAGGCACTACCCACACCTCGCGCCCGAGCAGCTTGGCTCTCCAGCAAAAATCAATCTCTTCCATGTGGGCGAAAAAAGAATTGTCAAGCCCTCCCAACTGGTGCCACAGCTGACTTCGCACCATAAAAGAGGTGCCGGAAGCCCAAAATACTTCACACTCACGATCATATTGCCCATAATCTTTCTCTATCTTATCAAGCACCCTACCTCTGCAATATGGAAACCCGTATCTGTCAAGCATCCCACCACAAGCCCCCGCATGCTCAAAATAATCTCTGTTATCCCATGAAAGCACCTTGGGAGAACAAACTCCTGCTCCGGGATGAGAATCCATAAACGAAACGAGAGTTTCAAGCCACCCGCGAGTGACCTCCACATCTGAATTAAGAAGAAGATAATAGTCAAAATCACCCTCTTTCGATATTATTTCAAATGCTTTGTTATAGCCCCCTGTAAAACCGTAATTTTTATCAAATTCTATAAGATGCACATAAGGAGATGAAGACTTCACCCATGATACAGAATCGTCTGTGGAACCATTGTCAGCGACAAAAAGGCTCCCTAAGCTCTCCGGAGTGCGCTCTTTCAACAGGGGAACAAATTTCTCCAAAAAGTGCTTTCCGTTACAATTCAATATGACAACTGCTGTTTTCCCCATTTCAGACAAAGATATAAAAAAAGGGGACACTTTTAGTAAAAGCATCCCCAATTATAAGAGAAAATATATTATTTGGTAACTCTTTCAAGCCATTTAACCATCCCGAGCATAACACCCATTGAAAGGGCACATACTACGAGAAATACCAGCCAGCACTGCCACAAGGGCATTGCATTGTACATTTTAGGGCCAATCCACAAAAGAAGATTACCTACTGCAGTAGCGCCAAGCCATAATCCCTGGCAGAGACCTTGCAGATTTTTGGGAGCTACTTTGGAAACAAATGAGAGTCCGAGAGGTGAAATAAACAACTCTGCCACTGTCAAGAAGAAGTAAAGGACAATCAATACCCACGGGCCCGCTTTCATACTCATCTGGGTAGCTACATCCAAATCTTTGAAATCGAATGAAGAGGGATAGCCCTGGATGAACGAATAAATAGCAAGGAACAAATAAGCCATACCGGCAATACCCATACCTATTGCGATTTTCTTGGGGGTGGAAATCTCCCTCCCCTTACGGGTAAGACTACCGAAAATAAGCATAATCAACGGTGTCAAAGTGATTACAAAGAACGGATTAATAGCCTGCCAAATCTCGGGTGGAACTACGCTTGTATTGACGAAGTCTCTTGCAAAAAGAGAAAGAGAGGCACCGTTTTGGTGGAAAGAGAACCAGAAGAATACTACAATTCCGAGAACTGCGAAAAGAGCATATAATCTTTGTTTAATCTCTTTAGCCATAGCAGCTTTTTCCTGAGCTGAATATTCTACCACCGTCTTTTCTACTTTTTTACCGGGGTTGGGGAATATTTTCTTGGTAGCAATAAAAATAACAAGAGAAATAAGCATTGCCGCCACTGATGCTAAGAATGAGTAGTGAATACCTGTATTGAATACATCAAGATATTTGGTACAGAAAGCGGTCATATCGGCCGAAACAGTACCACCTACTGAAGTAGCCAGCTCGTTTAACTGAGCTATCTGTTCAGAATCTATAACTTTATTTATATATTGATGACAAAGCTCAGGCAGATTAGCATTATAGATAAGACCGTTAACTTTAAGCCACCAGCTTCTCAGAAGAGGAGCGACGAAAGGGGCAATAAGACCGCCTATATTGATAAATACATAGAAAATCTGGAATCCTGAATCCCTTTTTCCTTTAGCTTTGGCAAGCGCCTCAGGTCCCTTTTTGGCAGCATCTGCTTCAAAGTTATCGTACATCTGACCCACTATGGCCTGAAGGTTACCTTTGAAAAGGCCGTTACCAAATGCGATGAAAAACAGCGCGCCGCAGGTGAGGGTAAGAAGCCATGCTTTATTATCAGTAGTGGCAAGAATAGGTATCGACAAAACGACATAGCCAAGGGCCATAATTACAAGACCACTCATAATGGTCCCTTTGTAATTCTGCTTTCTGTCCGCTATCAAACCTCCCACTAAACTCAGAACATATATCCCTGCATAGAAAAAAGAGTAAATTACAGTACTTTTTTCATCACTGAGACCAAATTTGGAGCAAAGGAAAAGGGTGAGGACAGCATTCATAATATAGTAGCCGAAACGCTCTCCCATATTACTCAATGCAGCCGCAAGCAATCCTTTTGGATGATTTTTAAACATAAAGTTAGTTTTTAGTTGTTATTAAATAATTAGAATTTTCACTAATTGGTGGGCAAAGTTATTAATTCTTTGTAAAAAGTAAAGGTTTTTTATAAAAATTAGATAACTTTGTTCGATAAGAAAGAAAAATAATGTATAAAATTCTATATTGGCCGTTTTTATTTATTCTCTGGTGCTTTTCTATCATACCTTTAAAGGTACATTATTTTTTTTCCGATATTCTCTATTTTTTTCTTTACAAAGTATTCAGATATCGCTATCGTGTCGCAGTTACCAATATTTCAAGAGCGTTTCCCCAAGTCAGTTACAAGGAAGTTAAAAAAATACTCTCAGATTTCTACCACTATTTGAGCGATATTATCGTAGAATCAATATGGGCCTATTCCGCCTCAAGCGAAAGAATCGCGAAATTGCTCGATTTCAGGGGGACAGATACCCTGAATAAAGCATTCGACGGAGGTAAAAATGTGATGGTGGTTATGGGGCATCAGGGCAATTGGGAGCTTTACACAGGCCTTCCCGACATTAAGAAGACCTACGGAGCGAAAATGGATAATGAACACTTTTTCTACATCTATAAAAAGATGGCTAACAAGTTTTTTGATAAAATTTTATTCAAAATAAGGGACAGGCATCAATCTTGCGTTCTTATTGAGATGCACACAATCGTCAGAAAGATGCTGAAAAATAAAGAACAAGGGGGGGTATATTACTTCATATCAGACCAGTATCCCGGGAAAGGTGGCGGACTTGAGGTGATGTTTCTCAATCAGCCTACCGGGATAATTACAGGTCCTGAGCAGATTTCACGCAAGCTCGCTCTCCCCGTAGTTTTTTTTGATGTTGAAAAAGTCTGCAGAGGACATTATAAATCCGACTATACCCTTATATGTGAGGATGCCTCGCTGACAGAAGAGGGATTCGTTACCAGAGAGTATGCACGACTATTAGAAAAAAGTATAAATAACAACAAATCTGCCTGGCTTTGGAGCCACAGAAGATGGAAAAAAAGAAAATAGTATTATTATGAAAATTTTATTAAGAATTTCCTTTTTATTGCCTTTGGCAATGATCATCGGCACAGTTTTTCATAAAGCAGAAGCACAGACTTCTCCTTTCGAGGCACCTGTCTCCGAAGGTGTGATAATCTATTCACTACCAAGCACTTCTATACTTCTCCAAGTAGAAGCAGTGCGCGAGGTATATACCCCCGGTCCTTATGCCAAATACGCTAAAAAATATTTGGGCATAGATGTACCTTTGGATGGAGCCGAAAAATACCAGCTTACCTCCATTAAGCTCGACACTTACCTTGAAGCCGATATGACCAAAAGATATGTGGCCAATCTCGGTGGACTCGCCACCGGGGCCACCACCACATTTTTTAAGATGACATCCCAGGGTGTAATCGTCCTCTCCGATTCTCAGAATGGAAAGAGCGATTTGTGGCGTTTCCCTACCCTTGCGGACAATTTTGAAAAGGATGCTACGGGTGCTACGCCCAATTTTGTCTCGACAGAATCGACCCTTTACAAAAATGTCAAAAATGCTGAAGGGGGCTACGAAAGAGTATCCATCCAGCAAAATCAGGTAGTGGAAAAAAGTACGGAGAAAAAAGCTCAGGAGATAGCCAATCAGATTTTCGAACTTCGCAAAAAAAGGGTAAATATCATCACAGGGGATACAGATGCCACTTTCAGCGGTGAAGCTATGGGGACCGCCATTGATGAAATCTCTCGTCTCGAATCAGATTTTATGAATCTGTTCCTCGGAAAGACGGAGACTGCCGTTCAGAAAATAAATTTCAATGTATTGCCAAAGGCGGACAATCAGAGACAGCTGTATGTAGCTTTCCGTATCTCTGATACCCAGGGACTTCTCTCCTCCGACAATGTTTCAGGGAGGCCTGTCGTTCTGGAACTTATCCCGGAGGAATCTATAGAAGCAGCACAGATTATAGATGACGGCAAGGGTATCAAAAAATCTTCAAAAAAGGATTCAAACTCCCCGAAACTTAATGTATATTACCGTGTCCCCACTATCTGCCTCGTAAAAATATTGGATGGTCAGGAGACACTTCTTCAGACGAGGATACCTGTATATCAGCTCGGTCAGACCCTCGCTTTTCCTGTTGAAACTTTAGTTAAATAACATATAAATCTATATTAATTATGACAATTGAAAATTTAGAACCAAAAAGAGTATGGAAAAATTTCTACTCTCTTACACGCATTCCCCGTCCTTCTGAAAAAGCAGAGAAGGCAGTCGAATTTATGTATGAATTCGGTAAAAAATTGGGGCTTGAAACCATTAAAGACGAGGTAGGCAATGTAATTATCCGTAAACCCGCCACCAAGGGGATGGAGAATCGCAAAGGGATTATTTTTCAGGGACATGTCGATATGGTTCCTCAGAACAATAAGGATGTTAAGCACGATTGGGCTAAAGACCCTATTGAGACCGAAGTTAAAGGGGACTGGCTTTATGCGAAAGGGACTACTCTCGGAGCTGACAACGGCCTCGGATGTGCTGTCGCAATGGCTGTACTCGAAGCTAAAGACCTCCAGCACGGCCCCATAGAAGCACTTTTCACCATCGACGAAGAGACAGGTATGACAGGCGCCAAATTCCTCAAAGGGGGGATTTTGAAAGGGGATATTCTTCTGAATGTCGATTCAGAGACTGAAGGTGAGCTTTATGTGGGATGCGCAGGCGGTCTCGACACCAACGCAGTTTTCTCCTACAAGGAAGAGGCACTTCCCAAGGGTTTCTCCCAGTTTACAATCGCAGTAAAAGGACTTCGCGGAGGGCACTCCGGAATGGAAATAAACGAAGGAAGGGGCAACTCCAATAAGATTATGGCTCGCATCCTCCTCCCTATTCTTAAAAAAATGGACGGTCGTCTGATTTCCATCGAGGGAGGTAACCTTCGCAATGCCATTCCTCGCGAGGCAATAGCTGAGATTGCAGTCCCTGCAACAAACGGTGCTAAGGTTAAGAACCTTGTTAAGAAAATCGCTGCTGAGGTAATCAACGAATATAAATTAATAGATCCCAACATTAACATTTTCGTAGAAAACAGTAAAGGAGCTAAGAAAGCAATATCGTCAGAGGTGGCTTTAAAAGCTATCCAAGCCATATACGCTTGTCCTTGCGGAGTGGATAGAATGAGCCTTTCCATCCCCGACCTCGTCGAAACTTCCAACAACCTCGCCATGGTCAAATCCGGAAGGGGTAAAATCACCATTAAAACTCTTATGAGAGGTTCGTGCGATAGTGCAAAATACGATTTGAGCGAAGCAATTCGCGCAGCTTTTGAACTTGCTGGAGCCAAAGTTTCCTTTAGCGGCGGGTATCAGGGCTGGCAGCCCAATATGGACTCCCCCATCCTTAAAGAGATGAAAGACACTTACAAGAAAATTTTCAAAGAAGAAGCTCGGGTGAAAGCGATTCACGCCGGTCTCGAATGTGCCATTCTTTCTACCAATTATCCCAATTGGGACATGATTTCCTGCGGGCCTACCCTCATGTCTCCCCACTCTCCGGACGAAAGGGTACTTATCCCGACTGTTGAAAAATTCTGGAAATTTATCGTAGAAGTGCTGAAAAATGCACCTGTGAAGTAGTCTATTGCATATTTTTATTAATCTTACCATCTGGCCCAAAGTCTTATGGTAAGATTTTTTTTACAACATAAAGAGATTATTTTTAACTTTGAAAATGGAATAATCTCCATTACATAATTTATAACTGACATGAAATACAAACTTTTCTCTATTGTAGCTATTTTTTTCCTTTTTCCTGCTCTTTTTTCCTGCTCACCTAAGGTGGAAAAAGCCAATTCTATCTTTCCTAAGTTTGAGGATGCTAAGGTTGGAGTATTGGTCGGAACCTCTTTTGAGAGTTTTTTATCTAAAAATTACCCTGAGTTAAATACTTTTCTATTGGATAACAATGCCGATTTATTTTTAGCTCTCGATCAGGAGAAAATAGATATTATGATCTATGATGGTATTTCATTTAAGTTGGATGATTCTCGCTCCAAGGATGTCTATACGATATGTAGGGACTCTCTTATTACCGAAAAATTCGGTGTTGCCTTTTCAAAAGAGAATACTTCGTTAATGAATGAGTTTAATTCCTTTCTTAAAAAGATTAAAAAGGATGGGACTTTTGACATTATTTACAATAACTGGCTCGTCCCTGGTGCGAAGAATCAGATGCCTGATTTAAGTAATATCGAAAGAAGCGGAGAACCTTTAAACATCGCTGTATCAGGTGCTTATGCATACTTTGATATGGTGGCACACGGGCGTAATGTGGGTTTTGATCCCGAGATGATGGAGAGATTTGCCGCATATCTGAAAAGGCCGATAGAGTTTCATCTTATGAATTTCAGTTCACTGGTACCCTCTATCGCATCCAGGAAGTGCGATGCAGCCGCATCAAGCATCGCCATAACAGATGAAAGAAGCAAGATGATAAATTTTTCCGATCCTTATCTTGTTTCTTACGGGGTGGGCATAGCCTTGAAAAAGAATTTTATGAAAGAGAAAGATATGAAGGCCGTAGAGTTGTTAAAAAATAAAAAGATCGGGGTGATGATAGGAAGCACCCACGAAAAGTATATCTCAGACTTGATGGGTACTAAGGCAGAAATATTGTGTTACGACACAGCTCCGGACCTATATTTAGCCCTTGACCAGGGAAAAATAGAGTATGCGGTAGATGACGGTACCTCTTTCTCTTTGAGCAACCACGCAAAAGGAAAAATATACAATACTATAATTGATACCCTGTTTACTGAAAATTTCGGTTTTACTTTTAATAAAGAAGAGAGTGAATTACGCGATAAATTCAACGATTTTATCAGTAAAATCAAAAAAGACGGGACATTGGCACAAGTGCATAAAAACTGGTTAACGCCCGACGGAGCCAATTATATGCCCGATTTTTCATCCGTAGAGCGATCAGGAGATCCTATCAAGGTTTCATGTACCTCCTCCAATCATTATTTTGATATTATAATGAATGGAAAGCACGCCGGATACGATATTGAGATTGTTGAGCGTTTTGCTGCTTCTATCAAGAGGCCTGTTGAATATTTTTCTTCTTCTTTTGCAGGCACTCTTACCTCGGTTATTACAGGAAAGACAGATATGGGATGTGGAGGGGTAACTATAACTGAAGATAGAAAGAAAAATTTGGATTTTTCCGACTCTCACTATATCTCATATTCCACCGTCTTTTCTAAAAACAATACCTCTGCATCAAAGACTTACTCCTCTATGAAAGATTTAAAGGATAAGACAATAGGTGTTATGACCGGTTCAGCTCAAGACATTTTAGCCTCCAAAGATTATCCTCAAGCTACTTTCTTAAGGACGGATCTCTCCTCGCTTGTTGCCTCCCTTATCGCCCACAAGTGCGATGTAGTTCTCATTCCACAAGTGATGGCTCAGGAGGTTTTAGTTTACAATACTCAACTTGCTGCACTTTACGACGATCTGTATCCTTCTGAAATCGGAGCTGTTTTTAACAAGAATAGACCTGAATTGAGAAAACAGTTTAATGATTTTTTAAAGTTTATTAAGGGAAACGGGGAGTATGATAGAATTTACAAAAAATACATTGAGAATCCTTACGGCCCCGATAGTATTGCTGTCGATATTCCGGCTGTAGATTTGTCCCTCCCTAAGTTAACAATCTATACCGAAGGGGTTCTGTATCCTTTTTCTTTTACAAAGGGGGATAAATTAATAGGTATGGATATGGAGTTGGTCAGGGATTTTGCCAAGTATATAGGGAAAAGAGCTGTGATTAGTAATGTCAGTTTTGATGCTATCATCCCCGCTATCGCTCAAGGTAAGGCGGATATGGCGATTTCTTCCATTATGATTACACCGGAGAGGGCTTCTGCAGTTGATTTTTCAGATTCATATTGTTCTGTCCATACTTCTGCCTTGGTAAGGAAAGAGAATATGAAAACACCCCCTGTTCTTAAGGGTGACGGCTCCGATTTGGCGAATGCCACCGTAGGTGTTCTTACCGGTTCCTTGGGGGAATTTTACATAACCGATCACTATCCTGAAGCATCGATTAAATGTTTCGATGATATTACCGATGCTTATCAGGCATTGTCTTCGGACAAAATCGACTATGTATTTACCTCTTACACCACCTCCGTATGTGCTTCACAGAACATTAATAACATTTATATTCTTCCGAAGGAATACACTCGAGAAGGGGCTGCCATTGCTTTTAGAAAAGATGAGGATCCTAAATTAATCGCCCGTGTCAACGGTGTTATTGCCAAATTCATCAATGACGGCACTATGGGCAGAATCATAGATAAATGGGTTACTGACGACCCCTCTACCTATACTATGTCGGATGTTGTCGTCCCTGATGATGGTCCTCTCCTTAACATAGCTATTGCTGCCAACAGGGAGCCGATGTGCTTTATTAAGGATGGTCAGTATATGGGTTTGGATGTTGAGCTTATTTCAAGAATTGCAGCAGAGCTTAATATGAAGCCTGTTTTTCACGATATGAAATTTTCAGCCCTGACAGCCTCCCTTCTCTCGGGAAAGACCGATTTAATTATTTCTAATTTTACCAAGACAGCCGAAAGGGAGGAGAAAGTCGTATTTTCTGACGAATATTTCCGAAATCCGCAGAAATTAGTGACAAAAATCATCTCCGAAGATAGCCATAAAACGGTGAAAGCTTCTTTCTTCTCCAGTTTGAAAAATAGTTTTTATAACAATTTAATCCTTGAGAAAAGGTACAAACTCATCCTTTCGGGGCTTCGCGAGACTTTGATTATTTCTATCTTCTCGATCCTTCTCGGTACTCTTTTCGGTGCAGGGGTTTGCGCCCTGAGAATGGCTAAATCGAAGTTCCTG
The DNA here is from genome assembly GCA_964611185.1 of uncultured Muribaculaceae bacterium. GTDB lineage: Bacteria > Bacteroidota > Bacteroidia > Bacteroidales > UBA932 > CAAGNP01. Next base: position 35,054 of record CAZSXE010000003.1, read on the forward strand.
TCCTCTATTGCCAAAGGCTTTATCGATCTGATGAGAGGAACTCCTATTTTGGTATTTTTAATGATTATTTTTTATGTTGTCTTTGCAAAAGTGAATATCTCTGCTACAGTGGTGGCTATTATTGCTTTCGCTCTGAATTTTGCAGCTTATGCAAGCGAAATGTTCAGAACATCCATAGAGGGGGTGGACAGAGGGCAGACCGAGGCGGGTGCGGCTATGGGATTTACAAAGTGGCAGACTTTCTTTTATATCGTGTTGCCGCAGGCGATAAAGAGGGTGATGCCTGTATATAAGGGGGAGTCCATATCTTTGTTGAAGATGACTTCGATTGTGGGTTACATCGCTGTTCAGGACCTTACCAAGGCTTCCGACATTATACGAAGCAGGACTTTCGATGCTTTCTTCCCTCTTATAGTTATTACGATTATTTATTTCGTACTTGCCTGGTTATTGGGGCTTGCCCTTGATTCTTTAAACACTAAAATTAACAAAAGAAAATGATAACAGTTAAGCATTTGAGTAAGAGGTTTGGGGACTTGGTGGTCCTTAAAGATATTAATACAGAGATTAAAAAAGGTGAGGTAATTTCTATTATTGGCCCGTCAGGGACCGGAAAAAGTACCTTTTTAAGGTGTCTTAATCTTTTGGAGCAGCCCACGGGAGGGTCTATCCTTATTGATGGCGAGAATATTCTCGATAAAAAGGCGGATAGATCAAAACTGAGAAGAAAAATGGGGATGGTTTTTCAGTCTTTTAATCTTTTTGAGCATCTTTCTATTATGGAAAATCTCACTATTGGTCCGATTAAACTATTAGGGAAGAAGAAAGAGGAGGCTGAAAAAAGGGGGATGGAGCTGCTGAAGATGGTGGGGCTTGCCGATAAATATAATTATTACCCCGATCAGCTCTCCGGAGGGCAGAAACAGAGGGTGGCGATAGCTCGCTGCCTTTCTATGGATCCGGAGATTATTCTTTTTGACGAACCTACTTCCGCCCTCGACCCCACAATGGTAAGCGAGGTACTGGGAGTTATTCGTCAGCTGGCCAAGGAGGGTATGACCATGGCTATAGTCACTCACGAGATGAATTTTGCCAAAGATGTGAGCACAAGGATATTTTATATGGACGAGGGAATAATTTATGAAGAGGGAGACCCCAAACAGATTTTCGATGCCCCTAAAAATGAGAAAACGAGGATGTTCATCAATCGCATCAGGAATTTGAGTTTCAGTATCGATAGTCCGAATTACGACTTGTACGCCCTTAATGCCGAAATCGAAAAGTTTTCAGCCAAATATTTCTTTACCCATAAAAGAACACACAGCCTCCTCCTGCTGACCGAAGAACTTCTTCAGATTACCCCCTTGGATAACGGCGCCCATCTCACCATGGAATACAGCGAAAAAGATAACTCCGTCCACTACAAGCTACTTGTCAAAAATCACCCCGAGAAGCTAATAGACAACGAAAACACCGACTTCCTAAGCCTCTCCATCATAAAAGGTATATGCGCCGACATCTCTGAAAAAGAAGAAAAAGAGGGTCTGGAAATAGAGATGTGCGTAAAAGAGTGATTTTAGGGCAATAAGACCGATTGAAGGGTTAAAAGGCGAGAGTGTTAGATTAAAAATTGATAATCTAATATTTGGTTTATTTCGCCAATGAAACTTTTACAATCATTATGCTTGTTTTGGATAAATATATCTTCAATCCTTGATTTATTTTCTTTTGATAATTTATCCAAATTCAGCATCATACCCCTATTCAAATCATTAGGCTCATACTTTTGAAGCCCATTGCCATATTCACGACAATTATCTTTAAAAATTTGACGAGCGGTATCGGTTAAAAGGTAAGCAAATAATAAATCTATAGAAACATTTGCAAACAAATTTGAAAGTGGATAAATACAATGAAAAGTAGTAAGGTTAGAAACATTTGCCTCATTACGGACAAAGCGCAATCCGGTACGACTAAAAACAGATACCCAAATTGGAGAAGGAGGACGATTTTCTAATGCATACCATGGATTACGATTTGCAGTAAGAAATTTTCTATTTATTTTATTTGACTCCCCTTGTTGTAAATATTTTATAACATTAGAATCTTCAGAATTTTTTGCATTTAAAAGAAAAATGTTTTTTTCGCTATTTTTCAATTTTTCAAAATCAGAATTATTAAAAATATCGCCTTGCACATCCACAGAATGGCAAATACAAGGGAGCAAAAAGCGTTCATCAATGCCAAATTGTTCTGCTTTAGACTTATTGAATGTAAAAAAACTGTTGGCCCCGGTTGCAATTCCTCGCACAACTTTAGCATAATCTGAAAATGGAACAAGATCTTTATATTTATGTCTATTTTGTGGCTGATAATAATACTTCCACTTACTGTCAGGACTAAGTGCAGATAGAGGGTATGTTTGAAGATTTACAGAAATTTTTGGGTAATCGGATATAATTTTCTTTATCTTGTATAACTCGTTTACGGATTGAATATTAGTAAATTGAACACTGGTTGCCATATTGTCATTGGCACACAATATTATTGAAGTAGTAGTCAATGCTCCATCAAAAACATTTTCATCAAAATCAAAAACAATTATATGACGTAAAGTGCCTGTTTCCAACAAATGTTTTTTTACTAATTTTCCGTAATCAGAATTGAGAAACTCTGATGGAACAATATATGCACAACGCCCATCAGGGTTTAATTGATGTATCGATTTAAGCAAAAAAAGTGTATAAAGATTGGTAAAACCTGTTAATTTGCATCTCAATTTTGTTTCAATTTCTTTAATAATATTTTTATTGTCGTAATCGTGAAATTTGAAATACGGAGGATTACAAATTATTCCATCATATTTATTTTGCCAATCATTGTACATATAATCCTGTAACAGCAACTCAACATTCTCACAATTTTTGAATTCTTTTTTGGCCTCAACAAAAATAACACTGTCAACTTCAAATCCCCTGATCTGCAAATCACTTTTCTTCTCCAATAATATCCTTGAAAAAACGCCTAATCCAAAAGCCGGTTCTAAAACAGTATGCAAACTTTTGTTCTCTAACAACCAATCAGATAAAAGATTAGCAATAGAGAAAGGGGTAAAAAATTGCGCAAACTTTTTACGGTGTTCCAATGATACACTGTTAGAATAATTTGTTTCTATTATATTTTTTTTGTTCATCAAAAATTTTCATTTTGAATTTTCAATATGTTTGATAGCTTATCCACATCCAAATAGGCGGTTCCTCCTTCAAAGGAAACATAAAACAATAACCTCCCCCTATCCATTTCCTTACGAATGCTTTTATGATCCGGCTCATCCACCTTTGAAGCAATCTCAATTCCTGATTTTGAGTTTATTTTTATTGTGGTTTTATTCTGATTTTTTGTGTCAGATTCCACTGAAAAAATTACACCTTCATTGTCAGGATTGGAAATAATTTGCAAAATCGTTTCAAATGCAATTCCATAAATTTTATCAAAAAAAACTTGGAAATAAAAATGAGGAACATTAAAGGATTCAATCCATCTATACACAACCTTTATATCTTCTACTTTCGGTGTAATGGAAAGATAATCCCTTTTTTGAATCTCCTTAATTGATGCTTTTAACTGCTTAAATAAATCATTTAACTGAATAAGACGCTTATTTGAACGCCAGCCAGGAACTTTAAAATCAGTTACATCTAATGTGCGTTCTGTTATGCTTTTTAATAAATCAATGTAATTGGAACGAGCAGGACAATTCAAAATATCTAAATATTCAGTAAGTATTTTGTCTTTGGTCTCCAATGCTATTTTTATAAACTTTTCTTTTTTTATATGCATTGCTTCTTCATACCTTTCTATCAAAAAAGAACTTGAACGAACTTCAATCCCGGCAACAGCTTTTTTCACATATATATCAATCTGGTTATGAGGAATATGGCTAATATCAAAACCTAACTTTGTATCAAAATCATTTCTTTTAAAAATTAACAAATCTGGACGCTTTCCTATTTCATCAAGTTCTTTCTGAAATTCTTTAAAGAAAGAATCAAAACCATCTTCTCCAGCAATCAAATCATCAGACTTCCCATATTTTACAGCAACATAATTTTTTGATGTTTCGTTAATGGCGCGAGTAATCAAATTTTCCGCCCAATCGCCCTGTTCTTTATTTGTTATAAAGTTGGACGAAGCCTGTGTTGGTATCCGAGCAATATCTCTCGGCTGTAGAAAATCAACCAACTCTATAGGTATGTTTTTTATCAATTCTCTGATTTTGTCCAAATAATTCATAACATTATATCAATTTAGAATAAATTCAAAATTACAATTTTTAATTGATATAAATAGGACAAAATGTTTTTTGCATCTCATTTTTTTAGGTACTCAGATATTACCTACAAATTCACGAAGTTGGATGCAGCACTCAAGCACTGCAACATATGCATCAGCAACTATGTACATTCTACCAATGGCATATGGGGGGGATATCGTGTTGAGAGTTAATGTCGTTTTAAGTGGAAAGATCCAAAAAGCTGAAATAATTCACAATACACTAATGTTTACTATGCAAAAGGTAGTCTGGGTGTAATGTGGAGAATGAAAAAATAATTATATTTGTGAAAATAAAAACAAATGTTAATAAAAGTCATTATATTATTTATTATTTGTTTAGTCATATTATTTCTTTTGATGTGGCTTGTGTTTCGCATTTTTAAGTGGGTTCTTGATAATTTTTGTAAATAATTTTTATCCCAACATTATGTCCGACTTTTGGGTTGAAGTTCAACTCGACAAGCACCCGACAAGTTCAACAGCAGCAAGAATATTGATTCAAAGAATACATATTAAAACACTAAACATTTTTTTTAAACTTTGTTGCTGTCGAAAAAGTAGTCACGGGGAGTTAGAAAAAGATTAAATGTTTACTTTTGAATATTCTTTAACACGAAAAATAGTGTCTATATGCACTTTTGAAAATAGTATTAATTTAAAAACAGTTTCGCGCCTACTAAAAACATCCTCTTCAACTGATAGATATCGATAACATAATTCATAGCCAACTATGGAAATATTAATGCGCCGTATTTGGAAATGAAAATCGACCATTATTGCAAACGGAGAAAACTTTGCTTATAATTGCACATATATAAGCAAGATATTTATGGGCAAATACAGAAACACCCCTTTTTGCACACCAAATCTATTCAATGCTGCGTAGTACTTTCTTAGTTAGTACTTGACACTTCGTAAAAATATAAATAATTTCTCTTATAATCAGACTTGGATTTTTGAAAATTTTATCTATCTTTGCAGCCCTTTTTGGAAAACCCAAAAGGTATTTTATTAATTTAAACACAGATTAAAATGTTAAAACAGTACGAAACCGTTTTCATTGTTACTCCCGTTTTATCTGAAGCCCAGGTAAAGGAAGCGGTACAGAAGTACTCGGATCTCATCAAAGCCGAAGGCGGAGAGATCGTGTACGAAGAGGACTGGGGACTTAAAAAACTGGCTTACCCCATCCAGAAGAAAACTACAGGATTCTATCATTTGATTGAATTCAAAGCTGATTCACAGTTTATTGAAAAGCTGGAAATCAATTACAAACGTGACGAAAGGGTTATCCGTTTCCTCACCTTTGCTATGGACAAGCACTCAATCGCTTATGCAGAGCGCAGGCGTGCCAACAGAAAAGAATCATCTAATAATAAGGAGGCTTAATTATGGCAACAAACAACGAAATTCGTTATCTGAACCCTCCTACAGTAGAGGTTAAAAAGAAAAAATATTGCCGTTTCAAAAAAACAGGCATCAAGTATGTAGATTATAAGGATGCTGAATTCCTTAAACGTTTTCTCAATGAGCAGGGTAAAATTCTTCCTCGCCGTCTCACCGGTACTTCTCTGAAATTCCAGAAGAAAGTCGCTCAGGCAGTTAAACGCGCAAGGCATCTTGCTTTGCTTCCTTATGTAACAGATTTATTGAAATAAGGAGGAGAAGATATGGAAATCATTTTAAAACAAGATGTCAATAATTTAGGACATAAAGACGATATCGTAAAGGTAAAAGATGGCTATGCCACTAACTTTCTTATCCCCCAGGGGCTTGCCACTATGGCTACAGCCTCGGCCAAGAAAGTTCATGCAGAGAACATGAGACAAAGAGCACACAAAGAGGCTAAAATCCGTGAAGAAGCTATCGCACTTGCTGCAAAGCTTGAAGGACTTACCGTAAAATTAGCTACTAAAGTCAGCTCTACCGGCAAGATTTTCGGATCTATCAACAACATCCAAGTTGCAGAATCACTTGCTGCTCAGGGATTTGAAATTGATCGCAGGAATATCATTATCACCGCGAGTGAAAATGTTAAAGAAGTCGGCATTTACGATGCAGTAGTTAAATGCTACAAAGAGATTAAGGCCAATATCAAAATAGAAGTAGTAGGAGAAGAATAATTCCCCGATACAACAAATTTAAAATGGTGATCGAAAATACTTCGGTCACCATTTTTTATAGTTCTAACGAATTGTCTTTAAGCAAAAAGTCATAGATACTTATAGTCGTGATACCTATCTCATCCCTTATAACAGGGCTTTCTTCCCCGGTAATAATGATTTTCTTAAAAGAATCGTCTATCTTGGTTAAAGACATTCTCTCCTGTTTTATTTTTTCATCAGATTCCATCCGGTAAGCCGATTGTATGTAATAACGCTTGCTTCCTAAATTACAGATAAAATCAACTTCAAAATGAGAACGCTGCTGCTTTCCGTTTTCATTTTTCATCACAACAGGAACAACTCCCACATCAACATTGTACCCACGAATTCTCAATTCATTGTAAACCACATTCTCCATCAGATGACTTTTTTCTGACTGTCTAAAATTGATACGCACATTACGCAAACCTAAATCCATAAAATAATACTTGTATGGAGAGTTAATATATCTTTTGCCTTTAATGTCATAACGCGTGGATTTTTCAATCAAAAAAGAATCGCACAGGTAGTCTGTATAATCCTTAACTGTATCGTATGATATGGTGGATTTTTTTTCACTTCTAAATGTATTTGCCAATTTGTTGGGATTGGTCATAGCTCCGATGCCTGAAGCAATGATATTAATAAGTTCTTTCAAATCATCATCTTTGCGTATCATATAGCGATCTATGATATCCCTTATATAAGTTTCATCGAATAAGGTTTTCAGAAAACCAACTTTCTGCTCATTGGAATTAAACGACAATATTTGAGGTAGCCCTCCATAAAGGATATATTCATTGAAGCCTGCCTGCACAGTACCTGGATAGATAGACATATACTCGCTGAAACTCAATGGGTACATTTTAACTTCAAAACCGCGACCACGAAACTCGGTAACAATGTCTTTGGACAGAAACTTAGCGTTGCTGCCGGTTACATAGATGTCCACATTACGCATTCTCAAAAAACCATTAAGAACATCTTCAAAATTGTCGAGCATCTGGATTTCGTCAAGTAAGATATAGTAAATTTTACTATCTTTAATGCAGCTCAGTACATAGTCATAAAGATTATCTGAATTCCTCATCTCTCTGTGCTTGTAATCTTCCAAATTTACTTTTATTATATGATTTGGATCAATGCCGTTATTATTGAGATATGAGGTAAAAATCTCGAAGAGTAAATATGACTTACCACACCTACGCATTCCCGTTATTACTTTAATCATGCCGTTATTGCGTAAGGAAACAAGTTTTTCCAAATATTTATCTCGTTCAATATTTTTCATAGTCAATCAAATTTTATGTCATTAAGTGACAGAGTTTTCGATTACAAAAATATACGATTTATCTTTTTCTACCAAATTCAAATCAAAAAACGATCAAATGACGAAGCATTTCGGTCACCATTTTTTATAACATCCCCACCACGCTTTGCAGCCTTATTCCATTGGATCCCTTTATCAAAATCGTATAGCCGGAAAGTGGTTCTTTAGTCAGAAAAGTCCTAAACTCCTCGACATCCCTGAAAAACAAGCACCAAGGGGCGTCATTTCTCAACTTCATAAACTCTTCTCCCACAAAAAATACCCTTTTGACACTCATTTTCCGCACCATTTCGACAATAGCCTCGTGCTCCTTTAACGAATCCTCCCCCAACTCACGCATATCCCCGAGAATCAGCAACTTATTCTCAAATTCAGTAGCATTGAAATTATCCAAAGAAGCTTTCATGCTTGTAGGGTTCGCATTATAAGCATCGATCACCAGCAGATTGGACGAAGTCCTGCGCAATTCGGAACGATTATTCGTAGGAACATATTGTGAAACAGCACTGCAAGCCTCCTCAAAAGAGACTCCGAAGTATTCGCCTACGGCAATGGCAGCTATCACATTATCAGCATTATAGGAGCCCACCAAGTGTGTAGAAACAACTCGTGAGCGAAGGATAATCCTAAGAAAAGGCTCTTCCACATTCACAGGAAGCACCTTACCGCCATAAAAATTTAACCCATAAGGGATAGATTTCAATTTCTCCCTCCGGGCAATCATGTCGCACAGATAAGGATTCCCATCATTGTAAAAAGCACTTCCCGAATGATTATTTAGAAAATCATAGAGTTCACCCTTGGTTTTCATCACCCCCTCGAAAGACCCGAATCCGAGAAGATGCGCCTTTCCCACATTGGTGATAAGCCCGAAATCGGGCAATGCAATATCTACCAACTCATTAATATCCCCCGGATGGCTTGCTCCCATCTCCACCACTGCTATTTCGGTAGAAGCATTAATCGAAAAAAGGGTGAGAGGTACCCCAATATAATTATTCAGATTTCCCGCCGTAGCGGCAATATGGTATTTTCGCGACAAAACAGCACTAATCAACTCCTTGGTAGTAGTCTTCCCATTGGTCCCGGTCAGGGCCAAAACAGGAATATTAAACTGCCTCCGATGCCACCGCGACAGAGCCTGCAACGCCTTCAAAGTATCCTCCACCGCCACAACATTCATCTTCCCATCCCTCAACGCCATTTTTCCGAAATCACTCTCCCTGTCCACCACCACACAAGCAGCTCCGCGCTCCAAAGCAGTAGCAGCAAACTCATTACCGTCAAAATTATCCCCTTTCAAAGCGAAAAACATATCGCCTGCAGCAATCTTTCTGCTATCTGTACATATACCCGACGAATTTTTGTAAAATTCCGTCATCTTTTTTAAAACCTTTTCCATATTTCAAAATTATTTTCTACCGGTCGAACCAAATCCACCCTCTCCCCTTTCACTTTCGGAAAGAGCACCCACCTCATCCCATTCAATCCTCTGATAACGAGCAATAACCATCTGTGCCACACGCTCCCCGGGGTTAACGGTAAACTCCTCGGAAGAAAGATTGATAAGAATAACCCTAATCTCTCCGCGATAATCGGCATCAATAGTTCCGGGAGCGTTAACTATGGAGATTCCGTGCTTTGCCGCAAGCCCGCTTCGAGGCCTTATCTGAGCCTCGAATCCCTGAGGAAGCTCGATATATATCCCTGTGGGAATCATCGCTCTTTCGAGAGATTTCAGAACTATCGGAGATTCAATGCAGGCACGCAAGTCTAACCCTGCAGAAGAAGCAGTAGCATATTGAGGTGTGTCAAACGGTGATTTGTTTACGATTTTTACTTTCATATTTTTCAAATAAATAATATATGGTGACATAGATAAATATCAAAATAGTGCGAATAACGAGCTTCCACTCAAGCGTTAAAGATTCTGGAATTACAAAATTAACACCAAAAAGGAGCAGCGCCAGCGCAATAAGAGCTGAAATCTTACCCCACCGATAAGGAATCTTGTAGTACTTGTTTCCAAGCAGCACGCTTATTATAAGCATTACGAAATAGCTGAAAAAATGCCCCCAGGCTGCCGCCCAATACGAAAATTGCGGTAGAAAAAGAACATTTATCACCGTAGTGACCACGAGTCCGGCAAGGGTAATATATATAGCAAAAGAAGAGCGATCCGAGAGCTTATACCACATAGAGACATTGAAAAGCATTCCGAGCATCACATAAGACAGAAGCATAATGGGAACAATCCCCATCCCCTCTCTGAAATCTTTCCCTACAATAAGCTGAATAATATCTATATAGAAAACAATACCGAGAAAAACGAGCATACAGAATGCCACAAAATACTCCATTACCTTAGCATACAGCTCTTTAGACCCCTTTTCCTTAGCCCTCGAAAAGAAAAACGGCTCAGCGGCAAATCTGAACATTTGCACAAAAAGAGACATAATCACCGCCACCTTAACAGCAGCCTGATATATTCCCAAATCTGCCCGCCAAAGAGTATCATCGACATTAAAAAATCTGAAAAGAATCCTGTCTAAAAAATCATTAACTATTCCGGGCAACCCCGCTATCATCAGAGGGAGAGAATAAAGCATAAGCCCTTTCCATACCTTAGAGTCAAATATGAATTTCAATTTAAGAATATCGGGGACAAATAGCAGAAGACACACTATGCAGCTTATACAGATAGAAAAAATGGGATATGAGAAATCGGGAGTGGCAGAGATAAATTTCAGCAAAAATGTATCCGGATGAAGAGCGGCAAATTTCGGGAACCACAAGAAAAGCAACAAATTGGAACCCACTTCGGTAAGAATCTTTAAAGTCTTTATTATAGCAAATTTCCACGCTTTAGACTCGAAACGGAGCTTGGCAAACAAAATGGCAGTAAAAGAATCTATTGCGAGAATCGCCCCTATATAGAGATAACAAAGGTAATATCCCTGATAGCCCATCGCCTGAGAGATACCGTCTCCGAACAGAATCATAATCAGAAGAAATATCAGAGAGACAGCAGATACCGTCATCAAAGCATTTGAAAAGACAACATCAGGCCGCACCCCCTCCTTATTTGCAAATCTGAAGCACCCTGTCTCCAATCCGAGGGTAAGAACCACCTGAAACATAGCGATATACGCCATAAATTCGGTAAGAATACCATAGTCGGAAGTAGAAAGAATATAGGTATATAACGGGAGAAAAAGAAAATTAATAAAACGAGCCAAGATGGTACTCAGCCCGTATATCGCCGTTTCACCGGCCAGCTTCTTCAAAGCGCGTTTATTATCCATAACATTTATTAGTTGCGTAATGCTCTGTTTTTATATATTAAAAAACCGATATTCAGCTGCGGATACCATTTAATCTTAGAATCATTATAGTATGAACAAGCGAGAGAAACCGGTCCGAAAGGGGTCTGCCACACAAAAGAGACACTCGCCATAAAATTACCCACCCTCATATTGTTCTCATATTCAAATTTACCCTCGGCAAGCTCCACTATCCTCTGATAAGGCTGAAAATATGCTGCTGTCGTGTGAAAATATAAAGAAGGGGATATTTTAAAAATGGGAGATACGGCCACCCCTGCAAAAACGGGAGCCCTGTAATTGTTTAACAGCAGTGTCCTGCTATGAACAGTCGGAGTAAAAGAGGGGGTCATTAAAATAGTCGAAGTATAATCGGCAAGGTTCATATATGAAGACACCACGAAATTTAAAGTAAAACCGAGAGTAAACCACTTAGCTATCGGAAAATAATGTTCAGCATACAAATCCACCAAGAAAGAACTGCTTGATTTTCCATACACTGCACGAGAATCATCCGTAAGGGTCCCGGGGGTAAACACTTCGTATCCGTATAAATATCTAAGATCCAGCATTCGATGCTTTCCCTCCGTAGGGAACTGCTTATAATTCAGCGTATTCTGTTCCAGCCACAATCTCGGAGAAATGTATGAAAATCTATTTTTATCCCTTACATCATACCTCGAATAAGAGATAACCGGATAATAATCATAAATATTAATACCACCGGTAATTCCTGCATTGAGCAGCATCCAATATCGAGTGGAAAGGGGCATTCCGAAACTTAAAGAAGCAAAATTTTCATTCTCCCTAATATTGCTCGAAGAGGTATTGGAGAATAAAATACCCTTATTGCTTGTAAAGTAGTCAAATCTGTGAGAAACAATATCCACATTGTAGTAAACCATAGGTTTTACTGAAAAATCTTGTCGTATGCTGAAGTTTGCACCTGTATAAAACTGCCCCACATCTACATTTAAAGAGGACCTTACAGGGTGCCTCCCCATATAGACATAAGAAAAGCCTACATGCGCATGGGTGAGCGAAGAAGAGGAAATATTACCTCCCACTCCGATGGAAAACTCTTTTTTAGTCGTAGCTTTAATATTGAGGGTAAATAGAGAATCTTTATTCATCTTCGCTGTTGGATAGAAAGTATTCACCGTTTTACTTGCCACCACTCTGTAATACCCCCTTTTAGCCTGAGAAAAATCGAAAGTATCTCTGTCGTCAGATATTGTTTTAGTAATATATTCCTTTTCACCTTTATTTACCTTCCCTTCGATTGTAATCTTATTAAAAAGAAGCTCCCTGCATTTTTTCCTAAAATCAAGCCTCCTCGAACTCAACTCCTGAGGAGTTCTTTCGCTTTTAATCCGCTCTTTCAAAGCCGGAATATATTTCAGAGCATTGCGATATCCCTTCTCTACAATCTCATCGACCTTATCGAAATCCATTAGATTATAATCGTAAATATCGCTTATAACTATCCCCTCCTCCTCAGGGATTGAATAATCGGTATCGACAGTCATCATCAATTCTAAAATAGCAATAGGATTATCCTCCTCGGGGGTAATAGTCTCCCCTTTTACACACTTTGCCCCTACAATAATATCCGGAGCAAACCTCTCCTTCATCAATTCCCAAGGGAAATTATTATAAAATCCACCGTCAAAAAGAAGTAGCGAATCTATCTCAATCGGCTTAAAATAACCCGGAAAAGTCATTGACGATCTGATGGCCGACCCCAAATCACCAGAGGAAAGTATATGTGATTTTTTAGCAGCGACATCAGCCGCAACACAAAAAAAAGGAATCATCAATTGATTGAAATCATAATTGGCGGCAGCTGCAGATGAACCGAAAAGCTGCACCACGGCAATATCCATGGGGTAAGGAGAGACAAGATTTATAGGTAGCGACAACTTCAATCCCTCACTTTTCCCCTCTTTATCCTTTTTTTTCCCGATACTGACTCTCATCATCTCCGAAGTAGGAGCATCCTGATAAAGAAACGACTCGAATTCCCTCTCCGGCTTCCCTCTGTACCAAGATTGAAAAGCATCGGACTTGAGAATAGAGACCATCTCATCAGGACTAAGTCCAATGGCATAAAAACCACCCACAATAGCACCCATAGAAGTCCCTGAAACATAATCAATCGGTATATTGTTTTCCTCAAGAGCCTTGATTACCCCTATGTGTGACAACCCTTTAGCCCCGCCTCCGCTCAGAACAAGTCCCACAGACTGTGCACCGGCAGAAAAGAAACCTGCGAATAAAATAAAAATAATTATGTAATTTCTTAGCTTCACTTCAAACAATTTATCGATAATAGTTGTTATATTTGTACAACTTAAAGTCTCCTATTAAATTTCAAAGATACAAAAAACACAATTAAAATAATATCAAAATGAAACTCAAATTATTAACAATTCTAATTCTCACCCCTTTTCTTATCTACTCCTGCGGGAATAAAAAGCAAAAGGAAAACAAAGAAGAGACTTCACAATCAACCACAAAAGAAACAGAAAAAATGGAAAAAAAATTAGCTTTCGACCCTGCCACTCTTCCTCAAGAGCCTGTATTTGAGATTATTACCTCAGAAGGAACTATTGTAATAACGCTCTATAAAGACACCCCTCTTCACAGAGATAATTTCGTAAAATTGGCATCTGAGAACTTCTTCGACAACATTCTATTCCACAGAGTTATCAATGGTTTTATGATACAAGTCGGAGATCCTCTCACTAAAGATCCGGCCAACGCCGACAAATTCGGTACAGGCGGCCCGGGATATACCATTCCTGCAGAATTTGTAGCTGTGCACAAGCATAAAAAAGGGGCAGTTGCTGCCGCCAGGAGAGGAGATGCAGCTAATCCTAAAAAAGAATCTTCCGGATCACAGTTTTATATCGTCCAGGACGAAAACGCCTGCAAACAGCTTGACGGCCAATATACTGTTTTTGGAGAGACAATAGACGGATTTGATGTTATAGATAAAATAGCCACCACCAAGACCAACCAAAGAGACACCCCCCTTAAAGAGATTAAAATCATCACTATTAAGCCGGTACTATGAAAAAAAGAGTGATTTATTTTACAATAATTATGGTTATTTTTTCCCTTTCGTCTTGTAAAGGGAAAAAAGATTCTGTTCAGCAGCCTCCGGAGTATAAGACAATGATTCTTGATACTGCTACTGCCGTAGTATATACCGAATACTCCACCATTATTCAAAGTAAATCCATTGTAGAAATTCGTCCTAAAGTCTCCGGATATCTTACAAAGATTGCGATAGACGAAGGCCAATGGGTAAACAAGGGCGAGCTACTGTTCAAAATAGACGACTCAGACTTTAAACAGAGCGTAAATGCCGCGAAAGCCGGAATGCAGTCTGCAAAGGCAAATCAGGATAATGCCGCACTCGAAGTTAGAAAAATAACCCCACTGGTAGAAAAAGGGATAATCAGTCCTTTTGAACTTGAAACTAAAAAAAGTAATTTACAGGCTGCCGAAGCATCATATAATCAGGCAAAAGCCAATTATGAAAACTCCCTTATCAATCTCGGATACACCTCTATCACCTCCCCTATCACGGGTGTCCTCGGACGAATCTATGTAAGAGAAGGTTCATTAGTAGGCTCTTCATCACAGGATCCGCTCACCACTGTATCCAGCGAAGGAGATGTCTATGCTTATTTTTCTTATGATGAGAAGAATCTAAACCCTATTCGCCGTGAGGAGCTTAAAAGCGGACAATACAAGCCTGAGTCACAGAATATTGTCGAGCTTATTCAAGCTGACGGAAACATCTATCAATATAAAGGAAAGCTCGAATCAGCCACCGGCATTATAGATCGCACCACAGGCTCCATTCAGCTTAAAGTAGTATTTCCAAACCCCAAGTTTGAAATATTGTCCGGAAGCAGCGGCATACTGAGATTTCCCGCTACCTATCACGGATGTATAGTTATTCCTCAAAGCGCTACATTCGAACTTCAAAACAAAATTATGGTTTTCGTAGTAGGGCCGGAGAACAAAGTAAGCAGCAGAAATGTCCTTGTAGAAGGTGTCTCAGGAAAGAACTATGTAATATATCAAGGACTTAAAAAAGGAGATCGAATAGTGACAGAGGGTGCCAATAAGCTAAAAGAAGATATGATTATCACCCCGAAAGACGAATAACTTATGGCTAAAAAAGGGATTATTAACAGACCTGTGCTTGCGACAGTTATCTCTATTATAATTGTCATACTCGGAATTTTGGGCCTCCTTACTCTTCCGATAACATCATACCCGAATATCGCTCCGCCGATGGTTCAGGTATCGGCAAATTATCCCGGGGCCAATGCTGAAGTGGTTTTAAAAAGCGTAATAGCTCCTCTCGAAGAGCAGATAAACGGAGTAGAGGGGATGACATATTTAAAATCTACTGCCGGAAATGATGGAAGTGCCTCTATTAAAGTCTATTTCGAGCTTGGCACCGATGCAGACATGGCATCTGTAAATGTGCAGAACAGGGTATCGGCTGCATCAAGCAAGCTCCCCTCCTCGGTAACAAGCTACGGAGTGACGACTGAAAAGATGCAGAACACGATTCTTATGATGCTCTCAGTCTATTCGGAGAACCCTGAATACGACCAAACATTTGTTGAAAACTATGTAAGGATAAATGTCTATCCCGAACTTCAGCGAGTCAACGGAGTAGGACGACTAAGTGTCTTCGGTGCAGGAGATTACTCAATGCGTATATGGCTCTATCCGGAAAAAATGGCTGCCCTCAATTTGGTGCCCGGCGATATCGCTGCCGCAATAAGGGAACAGAACCTCGAAGCAGCCCCCGGCAAATTTGGTGAAAACAGTGAGACACCTTTTGAATACACTATTAAGTACAAGGGGAAGTTCTCCGATCCTGCCGATTATGAAAATATTGTGCTGCGTGCTTTCCCCGACGGAAGAATTCTCCGTCTGAAAGATGTAGCAAAGGTCGAACTCGGAGCTTTCAACTACTCCATTAACAACAGCGCATTCGGCTTTCCGGGTATCAGCCTCGCCGCATATCAGATGGCCGGATCCAATGCTCAGGAGGTGGTTAAAAACCTTACCGAAAAGATGGAAGAGCTTGAAAAAAGTTTTCCCAAAGGGATGAAGTGGGTATCTCCTTACAATACCAACATTTTTCTTAATGCTTCCATCCATCAGGTACTCAAAACTCTTATCGAAGCATTTCTTCTCGTTTTTCTTGTAGTATTTGTATTTCTCCAAGATTTCAAATCCACGATTATACCGAGTATATCAGCCCTTGTAGCCCTAATCGGGACAATGTTCTGCCTGAAAATGTTCGGATTTACCATCAATATGCTCACCCTTTTCGCACTTGTACTCGCCATTGGAATCGTAGTGGATGATGCGATAGTGGTGGTGGAAGCGGTACACGCAAAGCTGAGTGGAGGGATTAAAAGTACAAAGAAAGCCACTGAAAGTGCAATGGGAGAGATTCAAGGTGCTATCATTTCCATTTCATTGGTAATGTCCGCCGTATTTATACCGGTTAGTTTCATGACAGGCCCCTCGGGTGTATTCTACAAACAATTTGCACTCACTCTTGCCTGTGCCGTGATACTCTCTGCCATCAATGCACTCACTCTAAGCCCTGTACTTTGTGCCATATTCATCAAGCACCACGAACCAAAAGAGAAAAAAACATTCTTCAAAAGATGTGCCGATGCATTCAATACCGCATTTGATAAAATTACCGAGAGATACGCCGGCGTGCTTACATTCTTTTCAAGAAAGAAAATAATACCTATCTCCATTTTAGCAGCATTCGGGATAATCGCGGCGATTTTGATGAAAACTACCCCTACGGGATTTATCCCTAACGAAGACCAAGGGATCCTTATGGTGGACTTGACCATGCCCCCGGGAACCTCTCTTGAAAGGACCACAGCTGTTCTAAACAGCATAGATTCAGCCTGCGGATCTGTCCCCGAAGTCGTCAACAGACTGATGGTAGCAGGAAGCAGCCTTATGAATGATGCCAACGGAAGTTCTTATGGTCTGATTGTAACATCATTAAAAGACTGGGAAGACAGAAAAGGGGTGGGAATCAACGATGTTATCAAACAAATATATGCTAAAACCGCACACATAAAGGATGGTCAGATTATTATATTTACCCCTCCTACCGTTCCCGGATTCGGTATTTCATCAGGCTTCGAGATGCAGCTCCAGGATAAGAGCGGAGGATCTCTGACCAAATTTGACGAAGTCAAACAGGATTTTATTTCTCAGTTGAGCAGTCGTCCCGAAATTCAATATGCCACCACTTCGTTCAATATTGATTTTCCTCAGTACGAATTTGATGTCAATGTAAATAAATGCAAGCTCGCAGGGGTTAAAATCAGCGATGTATTTGATGCGCTTCAGACCTACTACGGCTCCTCCATAGTTTCTGATTTCAACAGATTTACAAAGTACTACAGAGTTGTGATTCAGGCCTCTCCGGAAAAAAGAGAAAATATCTTCTCCATTAACGGGATAATGGTCCGCAATTCATCTGACGAGATGGTGCCGATAAGCACTCTCGTGGACTTTAAACGGGTATTCGGCCCCGAGACCCTTAACCGTTACAATCTTTTTACTGCTACTACTGTCACCGGTGCTCCCAATGCGGGATACACCACAGGAGATGCCATTGCCGCTGTTAAAGAAGTAGCAGGAAACCTCCCTTCGGGATACGGGTATGATTTTTCCGGTATGACAAGGGAAGAGATAGCTTCTTCAGGGCAGCAAGGATTGATTTTTCTTCTATGTTTCATTTTTGTTTTCCTTATTCTCTCGGCACAATACGAAAGTTATATCCTTCCGTGGTCGGTGATGATATCACTTCTCATAGGTATAGCCGGAGTATATATTTTCATCAACTGCTTCGGTATAGAGAGCAATATTTATGTGCAAGTGGCTATGATTATGCTCATCGGTCTTCTCGCCAAAAACGGTATTCTCATTGTGGAATTTGCAAAGCAGCGACACGAACACGGGATGAGCATTACTGAGGCGGCAATAGATGGTGCTAAAGCTCGATTAAGACCTATTTTGATGACTTCCTTCGCATTTATTTTCGGAATGATTCCGCTCTGCACCGAAACAGGAGCAGGGGCCATAGGTAACAATTCCATCGGTATTGCGGCAGCGGGAGGGATGTTGATAGGGACATTGTTCGGCGTATTTATTATCCCCATAATGTACATTCTTTTCCAAAGTCTCGATGAAAAAATCAGTAAGAAGAAAGATACTGACGATGAAGAACTTTTAAATGCATAACAATATGAAGAAATATATCATAATAGCCATTACCTTTCTTGCATTGAGCTCATGCGCTGTGAAATACCGACAGCCTGAACTTCAAGAAGATCTGATAATAAGAGATGCAAATCCTGCCGATACGGTTTTTGATGTATCAAATCTGAACTGGAGAGATTTTTATAAAGACTCTCTACTGTGCTCGCTCATTGATTCCGCTCTTGTAAACAATCTCGATTTAAAAATTGCTATCGGGAGGATGGAGCAGGCTGCAGCATATTTTAAACAGGGTAAAGCCTCTCTCTTTCCCTCATTGAGCGGAAGCGCCACAGGGGGGTATCTCAAATCGGATCTTGCCACTGCTAAATCTCCGTACTTCTCGCTTGGACTGAATCTTTCATGGGAAATAGATATATGGGGAAAATTGAGCAGTGCCAAAAGAAGCAAATATCAGTCATTACTTGCTCAGGAAAGTACAAAAAATGCAGTAAAAACCTCCCTGATTGCCAATATTGCTAAAAGCTACTACACTTTAATTGCCCTTGATACTGAAAAGAATTTCATACTCGATGCCATAGCCAACAGAGAAGAATATCTGGCCACGGTGAAAGATTTGAAAAAAGCAGCTCAGGTCAATGAAATAGCAGTTCTTCAGGCGGAATCACAGCTTATGAATGCCAAATCCTATATTCCGAACATCGATCAAGCTATTTATCAGACAGAGAACTCTATTTGCATTATGTTAGGCATTCCTCCTAAAGCTATAGAAAGGGAGATTATCAATGATATTTTTGAGATTGAGCTAACCTCTGTCGATGAGGTGGGTATTCCGGCAAATCTTCTTCGAAACAGACCTGATGTCCTTGCCGCCGAATTTCAGCTTAAAAGCACCCTTGAAAGTTTCAATTCGGCTAAAGCCGCAATGTACCCATCTTTATCCCTCACAGGCAATGTCTCATCAGATGCTGTACAGATAGCACAATGGTTTGCAATGCCCGCATCGCTTATCTACGGAATTATAGGAGGTCTCACACAGCCTATTTTTAACGCACGCACATTAAAAACTCAGAAAGAAGTGGCATTAAAAGAGTTCGAAATTGCAGAAAATTCATTTAAAAATGCTGTGCTTAATGCAGGGACAGAAGTTTCCAATACTATTTATTTTCTAAAAGAAGACAAAAAGAAAGCGGAATACTTGAAAAAACAATTTGATGCATTGAATAAAGCATACATATACTCTGTCGAACTTCTAATAAACGGATACGCAAATTATCTTGATGTTCTCTCTGCCCAGGAAGGGATGTTCAATGCCCAGATTAACCTCATAGAAGGGGTTCAGGAGTGCATTAACGATCAGATTGATCTATATCGGGCATTAGGAGGAGGATGGGATAAATAATAAAAAATTGATCTATAAAAAATTGTGGCACGGTACTTGCTTATTATAAAGCAGATAGTTTTTTCATAGGTTAAGTTTTAGGTTAAGTAAAAAGGGACGGTAACAAAATTTGTTACTGTTTCTTTTTTTATACCCATTCTTCTTGTCAATTAAAAAAAAGTAACTACATTTGCGGGCCTTTTCTCGTGAAGATAAGGAGGTTATAATTATTAACATTTTTAATAGACCTTTAATATGTCAGTTAAAATCCGTTTAACACGCCACGGAAAGAAAAATTATGCTTTCTTTCATATAGTTGTGGCTGACTCTCGCGCTCCGCGTGACGGTCGTTTTATTGAGCAGATTGGCTCTTACAATCCTAACACAAATCCCGCTGTTATTGAACTTGATAGTGAAAAAGCACTTGATTGGTTAAATAAAGGGGCTCAGCCTTCGGACACTTGCCGTCGTATTCTTTCATACGAAGGTGTTCTTTTAAAGAAACATCTTCAGGGAGGTGTTGCCAAAGGCGCACTTACCGAAGAAGCAGCTCAGCAGAAATGGGATGCATGGAAAAATCTGAAAGACACTAAAGTTGCATCTAAAAAGCAAAATATCTCTTCTTCTGCAATTAAAGCAGTAAAAGATAGTTTAGATGCTGAAGCTAAAGTTAATCAGGAAAGGGCAGACGCCATTGCTAAGAGAAAAGCAGAAGAGGAGCGTAAAAAAGCCGATGCCGCTGCTGAAGCCGCAAAAGCTGCTGAAGCCGCTGCTGCTGCAATTGCTGCCGAAAAAGCTGAAAAAGCTGAAAAAACCGAAACTCCTGAAGCATAATTTATGCGTTCGGACAGTCATAAGTATCCGGATACATTGCTGCCCGTAGCTCAGGTGTTAAAATCTTACGGCACCGAGGGTGAGATACTGATTAGTTTTTTCCCTGAAATGCCGGATGAAATCGATTTGAAAGAGCCGATATTCCTTTATTATGAAGGATTATCGGTCCCTTTTTTTATTATTTCCTTTACCCTTAAAGGGTCTAACCGCGCAATAGTTAAGCTTGAGGATATCGAATCTCTCGACGAAGCAGAAGAAATAGTAGGAAAAAAATTATTTCTACCCGAAGAACAATGTTTTCTTGAGAATAACGATAGCAAAGAGTATTCTTTCGCTCTTCAATTAGTCGGATATACTCTTTTTAACCAAAACAGTGAAAAAATCGGCACTATAACCTCCATCTCTAACTTTTCCGGCAACATCTGCCTCGAAGTCGGCGGCTCTCTCTTCCCCTTTCACAAAGAGCTGATAATAAGCTCGGATTCCCAGAATAGAACGCTTACTCTGACCATTGCCGAAGGGCTGTAAGCCGAAATATCCTATGTGGCGGCTATCTTTCTGATAATCACCACTTTCCCATACACATCCTCGGGAACCTGATTTTCCCGAGGATGCTACATGTTAATCGCTGTGGAACAGGTACTTAGTCGCCACTGATTTTATTGAAATTTTGACAATATCTTCTTTACTGTAGCGATTTTGTCTTGAAGAAGGGTTTCATCTGTGGCTTCGCAGATAAAGCGAAGGTAGGGTTCGGTGTTGGAGGGGCGGATATTATACCACCATTGGGGGAACTCCTCTCTGTATCCGTCGAAATTCATCGAGAGCGACGGGGTCTCCTCGCTGCGGAAATATTCGCGAACGGCATCCATTGCCGCAGGCTTATTTTCGATTTTGAAATTAATTTCACCTGAATTTTTGTATTTTTCTATCTTGGAGATGAGCTGCGATACTGAAAGCCCGCGCTTTTTCATCTGTGCCACTATATCGAGGATTATCAGGGAAGCCATTATTCCGCTGTCGGAGTAGAAAAAGTCCTTGAAATAGTAGTGACCGGCAAGCTCTCCGCCGAAAAGACCGTCGATTTCACGAAGTTTCGGAGCTGCAAAAGCACGACCCACTCTCCAAGTGTTAATTACACCTCCCATCGGGGCAAGATACTCTCCTACTGCCTTGGAGCTGCGAATATCCTGAAGAACTTTGGCTGAAATTCCACCTTTGGCTACTTGTTTTCTTATTGCGGCAGCGGCATCACTTGAGCCTACACCTTCAAGGAAGAAATGGCCCAAAAGGGCAATCATCAGATCGGGAGAGATAAATCTCGAAT
Source organism: uncultured Muribaculaceae bacterium (assembly GCA_964611185.1). Classification (GTDB taxonomy): domain Bacteria; phylum Bacteroidota; class Bacteroidia; order Bacteroidales; family UBA932; genus CAAGNP01. The sequence goes on from CAZSXE010000003.1 coordinate 57,030, forward strand.
TTTCATCTACGAACATTACTCTATCGGCATCTCCGTCATATATAACCCCTATATCGCACTTTTGACGAGCTACAAGTGAACGAAGAGCTTCGGTATTTTTCGGGATCAAGGGATTGGCTTCATGATTGGGGAATGTACCATCCATTTCGTCAAAAATGTAATGAAGCGTGTCTGAGCCGTTGCCGAGCAAATCCTTAATAACGAGAGAGGCCATCCCGTTGGAGATATCTACTCCGATATTCAGAGAGGAATAATCGCCTAAATAATGTTTCTGAAAAGCAATATACTCATCACGAATATCCAAATCTATTACTTTTCCACTCTTGGAAGCAGGAGTGCACGGCAGATCTTCGTTAATCCACTTTTCAATGGTACCAAGTCCGGTATCATATCCCACCGGAAGAGCATTTTCACGAGAAACTTTCAATCCGTTATCCGATTTCGGATTGTGCGAAGCAGTAATCTGCACGGAGGCTGAGAATCCTTTAGAAGCGGTCGCATAATATACCATCGGAGTGGTGGAAAGTCCTATATCATAGACATCTGCCCCGGCATCGGTAATCCCCTTTAAAAGCCATTGATGAATCTCCGGCGAAGATTCGCGAACATCCCGCCCCACTAACACTTTATCTGTTTTTAAAAGTCCGGGGATGAAATAACCCACTTTATACACAATGTGTTTATCAAAATCCTTGTTATAGACACCTCTTATGTCATACGCGTGAAATGCACCCATAATATATTATTTTTCCAATTTAATTTTATAAGAAGCCGAAACCTTACCTTTCGATATGTTATGAAGACGACTGCTAAGCATTTTTTTCCTTATAGGGGCGGCATGATCAACAAACATTACTCCCTCAAGATGATCCATCTCGTGCTGAACCATTCTGCACGCAAAGTCATCGAATTCTTCCACTTTTCTTTCGTAATTTTCATCGTAATACTCGACTTTGATTTTTTTCGGGCGAATCACATCACAATGGACATCGGGAATACTCAAGCACCCCTCGCTGAAAACGATAGTCTCTTCACTCTCCTCAAGCAAACGAGGATTAATCATCGTCCTTCTGAAATTCTTCAAATAAGAATATGTATCTGAAAAATCACTTCCGTCCACCACAAGAAAGCGTATGCTTTTTCCTACTTGAGGTGCGGCAAGTCCCACTCCATCAGCACTTTTCATAGTCTGATACATATCGGCTATGAACTGATTAAATTCTTCTTTATCAATACTGTTCAGGTCGATCTCTTTCGCTTTGGTTCTCAAAACCTCTGATCCATATACATATATCGGTAATATCATCTTATATAAATTTATATTTACAAAACTAACACTTATTTTTTTCTGTCTAAATATGTTTGCAGAATTAATGCCGCACTCACTTTATCGACCGCGCTTTTATCCCTTCTATCCATTTTCTTCACACCGCTGTCAATGAGGGAGCGAAAAGCAAGCACCGAAGTAAACCTCTCATCTTCCTTAACTATCGGAATATCAGGGAATGCGCTAATTAACTCTTTTAGAAACAGATCCACATACTGTGCAGCTTCGGAAGGGCTATTGTTCATATTCATCGGATAACCCACTACAAATCTCTCTACATCTTCCTTTAGGGTATAATTTTTGAGATATTCGATTATCTTTGCAGTCGGAACAGTTTCAAGAGGAGATGCGAAAATCATTAGTGGGTCGCTGACAGCCAAGCCTACTCTTTTTTTCCCGTAATCGATTCCTATAATTCGTTTCATTTTGCAAATTTAGTATTTTATAAGCGTATGGCTAAAGAAAAAAGAGAAAAAAAGAAGAAGCTGACTAAAATGTATCGCCTCAACATTGTGGAAGACGAATCCCACAAGACTCTTTTCAGATTCAGAGCTAACAGAATCAGTTTGATACTCGGGGTCTGCGCATCATTCCTTATTTTACTTTGCCTGATTCTTATTCTTATAGCCTATACTCCTGTAAAACAGCTCATTCCTGGCTATCCTTCACCTCAGACAAGGAGAGAAATAGTTAAAAACGCCATTATAATCGATTCTCTTGAGACAGAAATTCACAAATGGGCCCTTCAGCTCACTAATATTCAAAGGGTCATCACAGGAAAAGAACCCATCAGAATAGACAGTCTCCTTCATGCCGAAGATACACGGTATGGTAACACGGAGAATTTCGGCGACATCCATTCAAAAGACGACTCTCTTCTTCGCAGCGAGATTATGAATCGTGAAAAATACAATCTCTCTACCCAAAGTTCGTCCAAGATCGAACAGATAGAGGGACTTCTATTTTTTCCACCTGTAAAAGGGGTCATTACCGAAAACTACAATAAATCCATCGGTCACCCATATATAGATATTGCTTCCCCCGCTAACTCAATTGTTTCAGCTACCCTTGACGGGACTATAATATCCGCCGGATGGATCGATGAGACAGGCTACACGATTCAGATTCAGCACAGCAATAATTTAGTCTCCATATATAAGCACAACGCCAAACTTTTAAAAAAAACAGGCGATAAAGTTACCGCTGGCACCCCTATTTCATTAGTAGGCGATACCGGTAAGCTAAGTAGCGGTCCGCATCTTCATTTTGAGCTATGGCACAATGGAGAACCCATCGACCCAGCGATTTATATTAATTTTTAGATTGAGAGGATGAAAAGAAGAATAGCAATTTTAGGCTCCACCGGCTCCATAGGGACACAGGCTTTAGATATTATCAGCCGCCATCGCGATTTATTTGAAGTCGAACTTCTGACTGCCTGCAACAATAAAGACTTACTCATCGAGCAAGCGATAAAATTTAACCCCAACTCCGTAGTGATCAGTAACCCCAAGCACTACAAAGAAGTCTCGGAGGCCCTTGAACCACATCTGATAAAAGTTTTCTCAGGAAACGAATCCATCGAAGATATTTTATCATCAAGCACGAATATCGATATGGTCCTTACGGCAATGGTGGGATTCAGCGGACTTCGCCCCACCCTTGCAGCCATACGCTCTGGAAAGAGCATTGCTCTTGCAAACAAAGAGACACTCGTAGCAGCCGGCTCCATCGTTACATCTGAAGCAATAAAGCACTCAAGTGCCATCATTCCCGTCGATTCAGAGCACTCCGCTATTTTTCAATGTCTCCAGGGAGAACGCTCAGAGATAGAAAAGATACTCCTCACTGCCTCAGGAGGGCCATTTTTGAATATGAGCCTCGCGGCGATGGAAAAAGCAACCATTGAAACAGCTCTCAAACATCCTAAATGGAATATGGGGGCGAAAGTCACCATCGATTCAGCGAGTATGATGAATAAAGGTTTCGAAATGATCGAAGCAAAATGGCTCTTCGGAGTTAAACCATCTGATATAGAGATGGTTATACACCCTGAATCCATCATTCACTCTATGGTTCAATTCAGAGATGGTGCCATCATGGGACAGATGGGATTTCCAGATATGAGAATTCCCATTCAATATGCATTCTCATACCCTTACAGACTTCCTTTCGAGGTTCAAAGAGTAAATTTCAGCAGCATCGGCGCACTCACATTCAAGAAACCGGACAGCGATAAATTTCCTTGCATAAAAATTGCATACAATGCAATAGAAAAGGGGGGGAACATACCTTGCATTATGAATGCTGCCAATGAAATAGCAGTAGCATCATTTTTAAAGGGAGAGATACCTTTTACCTTTATTCCCAAAATAATTGAAAATACGATAGAAAAGTGTAATTTTGTCCCTACTCCTACCGTAGAAGATATTTTTCTTTCAGATGAACAAGGAAGAAAAATCGCAAAACAGTACATTAATAAGAAATAGTTTACATAAATGGATATTATCCTTCGCATAGTTCAAGTTATATTAGCTCTTTCACTGCTAATTGTCGTTCACGAATTCGGCCATTTTATTTTTGCACGACTTTTTAAAATAAGGGTGGAAAAATTCTACCTTTTTTTCCCGCCGGCTATTTTCAAATTCAAACCTAAAAAAAGCGATACGGAATTTGGCATCGGGTGCATTCCACTCGGAGGGTTCTGCAAAATCTCAGGTATGATAGACGAATCGATGGACAAGACAGCTATGGCGCAGGAGCCCAAGCCCTACGAGTTTAGAACTAAACCGGCATGGCAGAGACTTCTTGTTATGTTCGGAGGGGTGTTTTTCAATTTCCTTTTGGCCATAGTTTTATATAGCGCTATCCTTTTTTCATGGGGTGAAGAGTATCTAAAAAACGATGATGCCATTTATGGGATAGAGGTAAATCAGCTTGCCCACGAGATAGGTTTTCGCAACGGAGATAAAATAATCGCATTCGACGATCTCCATCCTGTGAATTTTACAGACCTCCAGATCGATTTGGCCCGCTCACAAGCCAAAACAGCTACTGTTCTTCGAGGCGGAGACACCATTGTTCTAAATATCGATCCGGATTATATCCCCGCCATACTGAACACTCCGGGGATGTTTATGCTCTCAGCGCCTGTGGCCATCGCCTCAGTACCGGATACATCTATTAATGCCGGTGCCGGTCTGATGAAAGGGGATAAGTTCTTACGGATACAGTCTCAGAATGTATTGAGTCTGAGCGAAGTACAGTCAGTCCTCGAACAGAATAAGAACAAACAGGTGATGATAGATTTCAAGCGTGGAGAAAGCACTGTCGCTATTCCGATGATGGTTAACGAAAATGGGCGCATAGAGGTACTACTTCAAAGTGATATTACCGACTTTAATGTCACAAAGAAAGATTATTCACTTCTGTCTGCTATTCCTGCCGGATTTAAAAAGACATTCAGCACCATCGGCAATTATGTAAAAGAACTCGGACTCATCTTCTCTCCCAAGACAGAGGCATACAAATCGGTGGGCAGTTTTATAGCTATAGGAAGTATATTTCCGGCGACATGGAACTGGCAGATTTTCTGGAATATTACGGCATGGCTCTCCATTATGCTTGCAGTATTGAATATTCTCCCTATTCCGGCACTTGACGGAGGTCATATAATGTTTACTCTCTACGAAATCATTACAGGAAAGAAACCATCGCAGAAATTCCTCGAATATGCACAGATAGTGGGGATGATTATCCTTATGGCTCTTGTTTTTCTCGCATTCGGTAACGATATTTACAGATTATTTAAATAAAACAATATGAAACATCTTAAAATACTATTATTGGTACTATTACCGATTCTTTTTCTCTCTTCATGCAAAGAAGGGGGTAAAAACAAACAAATTTTCATGCCGAGCGTAAGCGGAAAAGCCGGAGAAGTACTCGTGGTAATAGATAAGGCATATTGGGAGGGGGAAATCGGTTCTATGTTGAAAAACACCCTTGCTCGTGAATATCCATTTCTTCCTCAGAGAGAACCTATGTTTACCGTTTACAATACCACTCCAAGCTCATTCAGCAACTACGGCTCATTCGTCTCACACAGAAACATATTGCTGATTAATATTGACAAATCTTTTAGCAAGCCGAAAATAGTCTATCAGGAAGATGTATGGGCCGCTCCTCAGATAGTGATAACACTTTCGGCACCCGACAAAGAGTCTGCTTACGAAATCTTCGTTACCGAAAAAGAGAAGATAATCAATGCCATTGAGCAGAAAGAGCGTGATAGAATCATAGCCAATGCTCATAAATACCAAGAGATCCAGATTAGAGATATTATCCTCTCAGAATTTGGCGGATCTCCATATTTTCCACAAGGTTATTCCATCAAAAAGCATATTCCCGAATTTGCTTGGATTTCTTACGAAACCACTTATGTCAACCAGGGCATATTCATATATACATATCCCTACGATGGAAAAGAGATGACCGTCGAAAGTATTGTAGAGGAGAGGAACAAAATTCTGAAAAAAAATGTTCCGGGCATGAGAGAAAACAGTTACATGATTACAAGTTCTATGATAACCCCCGGATTTGAATGGATTAAATACAAAAACCGCACTTTTGCAGAGGTAAGAGGGCTATGGGAGCTTGAAAGAGATTACATGGGGGGACCTTTTGTATGTCATGCATTTTTAGATAGGGACAACAATAATGTCATAGTAATAGAGGGATTCGTATATGCTCCCAAATTCGACAAGCGGAATTATTTAAGACAAGTTGAATCAATACTTTACTCCTTTGAATGGGGAAAATAATAACACTTTTTCAAGTTTTTTACCTTTCACGCTTGCAAGGTAAGAAATTATTTTTACCTTTGCACTCCCAAATTAAGACGGTTATGTTTTAACATGGATATGGTGGGTTCGTCTAACGGTTAGGACTCAAGATTTTCATTCTTGCAATGGGGGTTCGATTCCCCCACTCACTACCAAAAATATAAAAAAGATTATAATGGCAAATCACGCATCAGCAGACAAGCGAAATCGCAACAGCGAGACACGCAGATTGCATAATCGTTATTATGCAAAAACTACAAGAAACGCTATCAAAGCGTTAAGAAACACTACAGATAAAGAGGCCGCAGTAGCCCTTCTTCCCAAGGTATCATCTATGATAGACAGACTTGCGAAGATTAATGTTATCCATGATAACAAGGCTGCAAACCTAAAAAGCGGACTTACTGTATATGTAAATAAATTATAAAAAAAATTCGGACGATTTTTTTACTCAATTTCGGTAATAAATTAGAAAACTTTCCAATCTTTGTTGGGAAGTTTTTTATTTATTAACTATGAACGAAAATATTAAAATCAAAGAGTGGAAAGCCGAAGAAAGGCCGAGAGAAAAAATGGTAGCATTAGGAGCCAGCTCACTCGACAACACAGAACTGTTGGCCATAATCCTTCGCACCGGAATTAAAAGTGAAACAGCTGTGGACATATCGAGAAAGCTCCTTTCATCAGTCGATAATTCTCTTTCAGCGTTATCGAAACTGTCGATAGAAAAAATATGCACCATCGAGGGTATAGGGCCCACAAAAGCGACCACTATCTTAGCTGCCTTCGAGCTCGGATCGAGGATGTGTGCAGAATTGCCGGAGGAGCGGCCACAGATTATTTCATCATCGTCTGTGGTAAAAATAATAGCACCTATTTTGAAAAATCTCATGCATGAAGAGTGTTGGGTACTATTTCTCAATCGAGCAAACAAGCTCATATCAAAAGAGCGAATCAGCTCCGGAGGCATTTGCTCTACCATTATGGACACGCGCCTTATAATGAAAAAAGCATTGGAAAAGCTCGCCTGTTCTATTGTTATTGTCCATAATCACCCTTCAGGTAATCCCTACCCGGGCGAACAGGACAAAATACAGACTAAGATTCTCAAGGAAGCTGCTGCTCTTATGGATATTGCACTCCTTGATCATGTTATCATTGCAGGAGAAAAGCATTACAGTTTTTCAGATCAGGCCTGTGTTTTGAATTAAATTTTGTGAAAGATTAATTATAAATTAACTTTGACAAAATATTTAGCACTATGAAAGTAGTTAACTTAAGTGACAAGAACTCTGCATTAGGGCAGTTTATTGCAGAAATAAGAGATTCAAGCATCCAAAAGGACAGAATGAGATTTCGTAAAAACTTATCTCGAATCGGTGAAATATTCGCATACGAGATCAGCAAATCTCTTGAATATAAGTCTGTTGATGTTCACACTCCCTTAGGAATAGCACAGTGTAATACTTATGATAATGATATTGTTATTGCGAGTATTCTCCGCGCCGGAATACCTCTTCACGATGGTATTCTCAGGATTTTCGACAGAGCTCAGAATGCATTTATAGCTGCCTACAGAAAATACGGAAAAGATAATAAGTTCGATATTCAAGTGGAATATGCAAGTTCTCCAAGTATTGAAGGAAAAACCTTAATTCTCGCCGACACCATGCTTGCTACCGGTTCTTCCATGGTTCTTGCATACAAAAAATTATGCGAAGAAGGGACCCCGAAACACATCCATATCGTCTCCGTCATATCGAGTATTTACGGTGTAGAATATCTTAAAAAGAATATCCCTTCAAAAAATACTACTATTTGGCTCGGAGCCATCGATGAAGAGCTTACAAACAAATCATATATTATCCCCGGTCTTGGAGATGCGGGAGACTTGGCTTACGGAAGCAAATTGTAATTTACAATTCTTTTCTTAATCTTGCAATCGGCAAATTCAGCTGTTCACGATATTTGGCAACAGTTCGGCGAGCCACTTTATATCCTTTCTGTGAAAGAACATCTACCAGCTCCTCATCGGTAAGGGGTTTGTGTTTGTCCTCAGCATCGATACTTTCGGAAAGTACCTTTTTTATCTCTCTTGTCGAAACCTCTTCGCCGGCTTGTGTCATCAACCCTTCCGAAAAGAAATATTTCAGAGGATAGATTCCAAAGTTCGTCTGAATATACTTACAGTTTACAACTCTTGAGATAGTAGAGATATCAAGTCCTGTCTTTTCAGCTATATTTTTTAAGACCATCGGTTTGAGCTTCGACTCATCCCCATCGAGAAAAAAATCGTGCTGAAAATCGATTATGGCATTCATAGTATTCTGAAGCGTATTATGCCTTTGGCGGATAGCTTCCACAAACCATTTGGCAGAATCGAGCTTCTGCTTAACAAAAGATGCAGCCTCTTTTCCGGTACGGGTAGAAGAGTTAGCTGATTCCAAAAGAATATCGGCATATCTTTTATTAACTCTCAATTCGGGAAGATTGAATTTAGGCATGGTCATATTCAATTCTCCATCTTTCTCTTCCAATAGAAAATCGGGTATAACTTGCTGTGCCTGTTCAATATACGAATCATCTATCTGACCTCCCGGCTTAGGATTTAAATGTACGATTACATCTATTGCATCTTTTAATTCATCCTCACTGATTTCCATTTTGTCCATTATCTTTTGATAATGCTTCTTCGTAAATTCGGGGAAAAAATCATTGAGGATAGTGATGGCATGCTCTCGTGCGATGTTCGGTGTTAGATACTTAATTTGTAAAAGAAGACATTCCCTAAGATCCCTCGCCCCTACACCCACAGGCTCGAATTCCTGAATAATTTTCAATGCCCTTTCCACCTCCTGCGGTGTAGTCTCTATTCCCTGTTTAAAGGCAATATCATCTGTAAGAGATTCTAAATCTCTTCTTAAATAACCATCATCATCAAGACTGCCTATTATATACAATGCGATAGCTTTCATCCGCGGGTCGAGATGACTGTATCCAAGCTGCATTTCAAGGCTTTGATGGAAACTCTGCTTGACTGAAAAAGTATTGTATTGGGGTTTAATATCTTTCCCCTGATTATTTACCGCATATTTGTAAGACGGAGTAGGATCATCGGGAGAATAATCGCTTAAAGAGACATTTTTAGGGGTATCATCACCATCCTGCTCGGAATCGGAAACTTCATCAAGAACAGGATTTTCTTCGAGTTCTTTTCTGATTTTTTGTTCCAACTCCAAAGTAGGCAACTCCAACAGTTTTATAGTCTGAATCTGAAGAGGAGATAGCCCCTGCTTCATCGTCTGTTGTAACCCCTGCTTTAGCATATATTATCTTTGGACATTAATGTTACAAAGATACGCTTTTTTTTATTATTTGAGAGGAAAGAAATATTTTGGTCGATAATCGGGGAGCAGATAGGGGTGAAAAACCCATATTAAATTTTCAAGAATAGCATCGGGATTCATCGTTACAACATCATAATAGGGGGTTTCACCCGTGTTGCAAGAGTAAATACGCCTTTTTTTATAAGGCTCAAACTCACGATAATATGGTGACTCTTCACTCAGCATTTCATAACTCATATCCCCTTTTAAATTACACTTAAAAACCCAGTAATCGGCATTAATTGCAGTTTCAAGGACAGATTCTACAGATTTAGGAGTACTTCCACTACCGGGAACGGAACTAAAAAGATAGTCGGCTCCGGCATCCTTGTAAATAGTGGCCATATAACTCTCTCCCGATGGGACAAACCACGAAGAACCGTATTTTCTTTCAGCCATGAGGGTAGGTCTGTATTTAACATTCGCAGTCAAAGATTTCAAGGAATCATACCTTTCGCAGGTAGAGGTAAAAATGGAATCTGCTCTATCCTGCTTGCCGAACAGCAATCCGTAAAAACGAACCCATTCCGTACGGGCGAGAGGTTTGCTTTCCATATAATCAGCAAATTCAATAATAGGAATTCCGATTTTTTCAGCCGCTCCGTATCCGCAATTTTCAAAAGGCGATGCCAAAATGGCCTCTGCGTTAAGATTTATCATTTTTTCAATATTGGGAGAAGAGGCTTCCCCTAAATTAGCAATTCTTCCCTCTTCCACACCCCTTTTTATCTCCTTGGAGTCAATATACTGAGGCTCACACACACCCACTATTTCATCTGCTATCCCTAACTTCTCGATAATCGAACACTGAACTGACATATATACTATCACTTTTTTTATGGGAATTTTGACAATTGTCCCTTCGGGCAACTCTTTGGGAATATCTTTATTTCTGTCAATCAGAATATACCTCTGAAGCAATGCTCCCGAATCACCCTTCCAAGGGTCCTTAATGTCTATTGTTATATAATCGGCATAATGTTTTATTTTGTACCCCTGAGCATAATAGGTACTGTCTGCTTCAAGAAGAGAAGATGTAGCCTTTTCTCTGCCCCCCTGGCAGGAGGAGCAGAGAATAGCTACGGAAAAAATCATAAATACACAGATCTTTTTCATCTTATTATTTTGTAAGGAAGAATGCTCCTATAGGGTTTAAACCGCCTGTATCAAATTTCTTAACTAATACCCCCTTGGAGGTATATATATACATATCACCATTTGAAACATAATCTGAAGAACCTATATATACATCTCCACTGACAGGATCTGTCGAAATATAGTAGGCACTCGGCACATTCGTTCCATCTGTTATAAAATTACCTCCCAACTTTTCCGTTATGGCATCATATACATAATAGCCATTAACTACATTCCATTTTTCATCATATTTTGATGTAATAAGATACAAAGAGTCATCATTACCCATAGCCATATATGTAGGAGATATTCCATCTACCTTGGTAACAACATCTGTAACCGTATTGATTTTCTGAAGAGTGGCCGGGGCATCTTCTGTGTAATTTCCTATTGAAATAAGATATACATCACCTTGAGAATCTACCTCCAAATATTGTGGATTATCCACTACATCAAGTGTCTTAATTACCTCCATTGTAGAAGGATTTACCACAGAAACGGTTTTACCATAATTGGGGTAGCTCATTCCTCCCGAATTGGCTACATAAAGTTTATTGTTTGATGATACCACTTGATCCGGATTAGGACCTACTTCTACCCTCTTTACTTCAAAAGAAGTCGTGTCTATCTCCCCTAAATAGCCCTCATAATATGTAACATATAGTTTATCAGAATAAGTAGTAAAATATCTCGGAGACAAGTTTGAATTGGGTCCCTTAACCACTATTTCATCAATATACTTGCCGTTTTTGTCCAACACAAAGATAATCTGAGAGTTATAAACGGAAATATACATCTTTGAGCCGAAAATTACCATATCTTGAGCCGTATCTCCAAGTTTCTTACCACTGTTGATATTTTTGAAAACATCGTATGTAACACTTTTATTTTGGGCATCGTAAAACGCAAGATTCGCATCATTACTTCCATAATTTCCACTGTTAAGGATAAATGCACCTACTGTAATTTTAGGTTCAGGGGTTGGATTTTCTTTGTTGCAAGATGAAACAACTAAAATCGACAAAGCCGCTAAGGCAAATAATAAATAATTTTTACTTTTCATGGTACTTATAATATAAATTTAATTGTTAGTCTGTATGAGCGTCCGGGCATCGGGTAATATCTTATAACATCATAATTAACATCACCTATATTGATCACTTCCCCCTGTATTCTTAGTTTGCATTTTTTTAAATTGAATGTATGGTGAAGTGACACAGAATGATCGAAATAACCATCGATTTTGTTCGCTTGAACATTCTGCGGCAAGGCATATCTCTCTCCTACTGCTGTCATTATATATCCTGCACTTATCCATCTGCTGTTCCATGAGAGAGATACCGATCCGGAATGTCTCGGTGTATATGGTATCTGATGTTTGTATGTCTTAGATGAGGGGTCAGACATATCTATCGCATATTGAAAAGAATAGGCCCCACCAAGAACAATAGTCATATCGCACGGAAGCGAAAATGTAGATGAAATATTTACATCACTTCCCCACATATTTACCCTCCCCATATTCATCATCTTCCATATAAATAGTGTAGGAATAGCCACTATTTTATCTTTCACCATATTATAATATCCATCTAATGAAACAGATGCATAGTCAATAATATCTTTGATCAAAACTCCATTCCAGGTAAGCCCTAAGTTGAACTGAGAAGCTTTCTCGGGGTTAAGGTTTTTATTTCCCACCCTTGCATAATAAAGATCATTGAAATTAGGTGCCCTGAAAGCATCTTTGTATGAAAATCTCACTCTGAAATTATGCTCTTTGAGCAATTTATAAGATATACTTGCCGCAGGCGAGAGTCTCGATTTATCAGAAGCAGCTTCACCAGTTTTAACCCTTTCAGTGATATAGGTTTCGAGCAAGCTCAATGTCACTGTCAGCCTCGGAGAGTGATATTGTGCTGCCAAAGCGGTAAGACTCGTATATCTTAAAGGGGTTTGGGATTCGGGAATATTAGAGACAAGGGTATTTACGAAGAAATCCTCAGCAAGAGTGAAGCGTAAAAACTCGGATGGAGAGTACTCCGTAGCTACTGACCCGTAATATTCATTCTGATTGTAACGATTATCCTCTTCGCCGGATTCATATATATCGCTTTTTATCAAATATCTGTTCCAAGCATAATTGTATTTAAAATTGGAGAGTAAAGCCCATTTATCCGAAAATTTGTTATTATAATGAATACTTGCAAAGAAATTTCGATCCCATAGCCGTTCGGTAGCCGTTTTATTATACAGCACCACCGACCCCGGTAACCCTCTCTCCGAATAAAGATAATTTCCTTTAAATGAAAGGTTACCCCCTTTCCCCATATCTGTGTAAAGGTTTATTTCCCCTCTTGAAGTGTTAACATCGCTGTTGATTCTTATTTCATTCGTAATTTGGTCACCGTTATTAAGTTTGAAAGGATAATTGCCTTTTGAAGTCATCCAATCACCGTTTATGGAAAGCGACCATTTTTCACCAAGTTTTTGCTGATAGAGGATATACGGATTATATGTTCCGAATGATGCTACCTTCATCTGCGCGGTAATATGAAATGGAATATCTTTAAATACCGGTTTTGATGTCTTAATGTTCAGCGCACCTGATGAGGCGAAGAGTCTTGCCGTCTGAAAAATATCATCCGACTGGCCGATGGAAAGAGAGAGCTGCTCCACATTATCAAGGGAAAATCTCCCAATATCCACCTGACCGCTTTGAGCGTTGGAGATAGTGATTCCATCGTAGCATACCGCTGTATGCTGAGAGCCTAAACTCCTGATGGAAACGGTTTTAAGACCACCTACTCCTCCATAATCTCTGATACTTACCCCCGAAAATGTCCTTACTGCTTCATATAGCTCCTGCACCCCGAGTCTCTCTATTTCCTCATTGTCAAGGACTTGAATCGGGACAGTCTGATTAGTGGCAGAAGGCCTCGCACTCCCCATTGCGATAGCGGCATCAAGAGTTTCGGTCGCTATCGTATCACTCTGCTGCTTAGAGTTCGATTGCTCTTGAGCATAAATACCCTCTACTGCGATAAATAAGCACAGCATCACTGCAAAACGCACCCTACTAAATAAAAAATAAAGCATTAATAATCGGTCTTTTAGAAATCTTTACCCGAGATCTCATATTATGAATTCAGGCAGGTTTTCTGACTTGTTCCTCCTTACGCGCCTTCCCATCAGTTTAAGACAGTGGCAAAAGATAGCTAAGGAATAGATAGAACTCACAGCTACGGGTACAGTTTCGGTCTCTCACCGAATTCCCTTTTACTGCCCGACCGCGATAAACGGCAAGGCACACCTGTATTCGGGTGCAAAGGTATGATAATAATTTGAAATAAAAATGTATTTTTGTGTTTTAAACTTTGAAATATATGAAAAGTATTATTTTTTCAATCTTATCATTAATCTTTTTGACATCACCTTTTATTGATTTACAAAGTGCATCTTTTGGCGGGAAAGAAAGAAAATATACCCTTAAATCTCCCGATAAAACTTATGAAATAAACATAAGCATCAACGATAGAATCAGTTACTCAATCAAGGCAGGTTCCGATATGATTTTATCCCCATCAACAATCTCAATGACTATTGCACAGGATGACTGTACTACGCCATTAATATTAGGAAATTGCCCTACTGTCCACTCGTCAAAAGCATCTTCTCATTCTATGATGATAGAGAGCCCTTTTTATCGAAAATCGGCAATAGAAGATAAATACAATCAGCTCGAAATCAAATTTCGCGAGGGTTTTTCCCTCGAATTCAGATCCTACAACAATGGCGTGGCATACAGATTCCGTACTTCATTGCGCGACAGCGTAAATATAATGGATGAGAAGGCCGAATTTAATTTTGATAATGATTACAAATGCCTTATTCCATACTCTCCTGACACTGAACAGCCTTTTCAAATCTCGTTTGAGAGTCTATATGACACCACTTCTATAAGCAACTTCAAATCAGAAAGATATGCTTTCCTGCCCACTCTCGTAGCCCTGAATAGCCAACGAAAAATTCTTATTGCAGAATCTGATCTTGAATCATATCCTGGTATGTTTATCACACACTCCAAAAATAATAACTACGGATTTATATCAGCATTTTCACATATTCCTTTGGAGACTTATGTAAGCCCTACCAGATGTCAGGAACACATCAAGTCATATTCAGATGTTATGGCCAGGGTTAGTGGTACCAGAACATTTCCATGGAGAATAATAGCCATTTCAGAAGACGATACTCAGCTTCCTGTCAACGACCTTGTATATCTTCTCGGTTCACCACAAAGAACTGATGATATTTCATGGATTCGTCCAGGTAAAGTCGCTTGGGACTGGTGGAATGATTGGGGAATCACCGGCGTTGATTTTCCCGTGGGAATAAATACACAGACCTACAAATACATTATCGATTTCGCCTCTGCCAACGGTCTCGAATACATAATACTCGACGAGGGGTGGTCGAAGCCGTCTAAAGGAGATATACTTTCTGTTATTCCGGAAATAGATCTTAAAGAGATTGTCGAATATGGCAAATCTAAAAATGTAGGTGTAATTCTTTGGACAGTAGCATTTGTCCTCGACAATAAGCTCGAAGAGGCTTCTCGCAAATATTCTGATATGGGTATAAAAGGTTTTAAAATAGACTTTATCAACAGGGACGATCAAGAGGCTGTAAAGATGATTTACAGAATCCTCGATGTCACTTCCAAATATCATCTTGTGGTAGATTACCACGGAATGTATAAGCCCACAGGGTTGAATCGCACATATCCCAATCTTCTCAACTATGAAGGGGTATGGGGTCTCGAGCAGATGAAATGGAGCGATAAAGATCAAGTGACATACAATGTAACATTTCCCTATATCAGAATGATGGCAGGTCCTGTTGATTATACTCAGGGTGCGATGCGAAATGCTACTAAAAACGACTTCTATCCTTTATGGTCAAATCCCTCAAGTCAGGGGACAAGGGCACATCAAGTGGCCACATACATAGTATTTGATTCTCCCTTGGTAATGCTTGCCGACTCACCTACGGCCTATATGAAAGAGCAGGAAACCACCGATTTTATCAAAGATATTCCCACTGTGTGGGATGAGACGAGGATATTATCAGGGGAAGTGGGACAGTACATCGTCACGGCTCGCAGAAAAGGAACCGATTGGTACATCGGCGCTCTCACAGGATGGGACCAAAGAGATTTAAATATCGATATTTCATTCATTAATACCCCTGCAAAGACTATAACAATCTTCCAAGATGGCCTTAACGCCCATCGCAACGGCGCTGACTACAAAATCAAGACGATATCATTTAACGATTCTCTGAGAATTCACCTATCTCCCGGGGGAGGATGTGCAATAAAAATCAAGCAATAATATTGTACAAGGTACAAAGCATAAGCTACTACTTTGTTAATTGCATTAAAACAAGCTACACAATATAGTCGCCTGCTACGCCGATTTTCTCGATTAGTTCCCGAATACTGCCTACTGTGATTTTATTGCCCGAGGGGGTGATAATATCAAGAGAGGATGGAGTGTTGCATACTATGCGTGGATATGAAGGAGATATTTCCGATGGGCGAAATCCGTTGCGAATCAGCGCATTGCCTACCCAATATGATGTTATGAAATCACCCTCTATCCCTATCGGACGATTTGCAGGATTTGCATTTAATCGTCCGGTGGTGGGATCAAATGAAATGCCTCCCCTATCAAAAAATTTCCCGATAACCCCACTCAAAATCAAATCTTCAGGTGCTCCCACAGCCATCCGGGCACCTTGATGCTGAAGCCACAGACAATCCCCCATCTGAATAGCGAGCTCAAGATCGTGAGTCGAGAGAAGCACCGTCTTACCCTGCTCTCGCGCCAATTTCCTCAGCAGGGCCATCGTCTCAATACGGCTTGTGACATCGAGAAAAGCGGTCGGCTCATCAAGAACCACTATCTTGCACTGCTGCGCCAATACCTTGGCAATCATTGCCTTCTGGCGCTCTCCGTCACTCAATTCTGAAACGAAGCACGATGCTTTATGATCTATCCCCACAGCCTCAAGCGATGAAAGAATAATCCTGTGATCCTCCTTTTTCAGCCTTCCGAAATAATTGGTATAAGGGTGCCTGCCCAATGAGACGAGTTCATAGACAGAAATACCGCCTGCATTGGTTTTTTCCGTGAGAACTACCCCTATTGTCAAAGATAATTCACTTTGCGAAAACGAGCTGAGAGGCTTCCCCTCCACAATAATTTCCCCTCCGAGTGCCTTCTGAAATCCGCATATTGTCCTAAGGAGTGTCGATTTCCCTGCCCCGTTGAGCCCCAGCAAGCAAGTCACAGCTCCCCGATAGAGCTTCAAATCGAGAGAATTATGTACGATTTTTCTCTTTCCGCCCCCTAAAGTGTAGCCGATACTCAAATTTCGTGTCTCTATGGAATAAGCCCTCTCCATCAATTAAAATATTGAATATTTTTACGATTAACTATTACATATATTATTACGGGTGCCCCAATAATAGAGGTGATGGCATTTAACGGCAATATCCCCCCCGATCCGGGAATCACTGTCAGCATATTGCACAGCAACGCCACAGCAGCACCTGAAAGAATAGTTATCGGTACAAGCTGTTTATGATTAGATGTGCCCAGAAGAAGACGAGCCAAGTGAGGAACAGCAAGCCCTATAAAAGAAATCGGGCCGCAAAATGCAGTAACAACTGCCGTCAAAATCCCGGTACACAGGAGAATGGAAATTCTCACTCTTCTAACTTTGATTCCGAGGTTTGCGGCGTACAATTCCCCTAAGAGGAGGGCATTAAGAGGCTTAATCAGAAGCACAGAATAAACCAACCCCAAAACGGCAAAAAATGCAAAATACGGTAGTTTTTCTATCGAAACAGAAGAAAAATCTCCCATACCCCACAAAACATACTGATGTACCTTATCGGCAGAAGCATAATAATTGAGTATGGAGATGGCAGAAGAAGCAAGATACCCCATCATTATCCCTATTATCAGCAACATAACATTGTTCCTGACCTTGCGCGAAAAGAAAATAATAATCGACAGGACAATACAAGCACCCACAAAAGCGGAAAACACGGTGGTTAGATAACCTACTGAACCGAAATATAGCATTACGAAAGCAACCCCGAGGTTAGCTCCGTCACTAATTCCGAGAATTGATGGTCCGGCGAGAGGATTTTTGAAAAGTGTCTGAAGCAGCAAGCCGCTGATGGAGAGCGCCGCACCGGCAAGGAGTGCAGTTATCGCCTGCGGCAATCTCGAATTAAGAACAATATGCTCCCAAGCCGCATTATCGGAACCTCTTCCGAGCAATATATCAAAAACTTCACAGATAGGAATATGAACAGCACCATATATGAGATTCAATATGGAAAAAAGAATAAGAAGGGTACCAGAAACTAAATATGCAATATGATGATGTTTCATTGTGCAAAGTTATATATTTTTAATTCTTTATCTAACTTTGCATAATAATAGATTTGAGATGGAAACAGCAAAAACAACATTGGTAATAGATATCGAAAATGTTTTGAAATCAAAAGGGGCTAAAAATGTTCCGAAATTTATTGTCAACTTCCTTAAAAGAATCGTTCATCAGGAAGAATTAAACACGATTCTAAGAGACAACAGCCAATATACCGGCGTTGATTTCGCAACACACGCCCTTGAAGATCTTGGAGTATCATTCAGAGTACATAATCAGGAAAGACTTCCATCCCCCGATAAAAAATGTATTTTTGTCTCCAACCACCCGTTAGGCGGACTTGACGGACTTGTTCAAATCTCGTTTATAGGTAAAATGATGGGAGATGTAAAGTTTATAGTAAATGACTTACTGATGTTTATCAAGCCCCTCGAACCCATTTTTATCCCTATTAATAAATACGGAAGGATGAAAGAAGACTACGCCCATAGAATCAATGACGCATTTTCTTCCGATGCCCAAATATTGAATTTCCCTGCGGGGTTATGTTCAAGACTGATAAAAGGGGAGATAAAAGACCTCCCGTGGAAAAAAACATTTGTCACCAAGGCGTTGGAATATGAAAGAGACATAGTCCCTCTATATTTTTCAGGGCGTAACTCAATGTTCTTTTATCGAATAGCAAAACTTCGCAAATTTTTCAAAATTAAATTCAATATTGAAACTTTGTTTCTTGTTGATGAATTATTTAAGCAAAAAAATACTATTTTTGACATTTATATTGGCGAAACTATCCCGGTGGAAAGCATCACAAAAGCTCACTCTGCAACGGAATGGACCGATATAATAAGAGAAAAGTGCTACAGACTAAAACCATAATATACATGGAACCTATTATCAAACCTATCGACAGAAACCTGATTTTCGATGAACTCACCTCTGACAAGTATATCAGAAATACACGCAGAGGCGATAACGAACTCTATGAAGTTACTTTTGAAGACTCTCCCAATATCATGCGTGAAATAGGGCGTCTTCGCGAGATTTCTTTTAGAGTAGCAGGTGGCGGAACAGGAAAATCATTAGATATAGACCGATTTGATACCGATCCGCAGAATCCTTACAGACAGTTGATAGTGTGGGATCCCAAAGACGAAGAGATTTTAGGTGGATACAGATATATATTATGCGGCGGTCTTGAGGTAGGAAAGATGGCTACTTGCGAACTTTTTAATTTTTCAGATAAATTTATCAAAGAGTACCTACCTTTTACTATTGAACTTGGCCGTTCCTTTATACAGCCTAACTATCAGGGGACCAACATAAAGCGCAAGGGGCTTTATTCACTTGACAATCTTTGGGACGGGCTTGGCGCTCTTATGGTAAAGTACGATAACTACCGCTACTTTTTCGGCAAGGTAACTATGTACACATCATACAATTACAAAGCAAGAAATACCCTTCTTAACTTTCTTCACAAATATTTTCACGATGACAGTAATTTAGTATCTCCCATAAAACCGCTTGATTACGATAAAGAGAACTTTTACTATCAGGAGCTTTTCAAAGATTTGGACTACTCACAAGCATACAAAGTACTTTTCAAAGAGATTAAAAACAACGGTGAGCTGATTCCACCTCTGATTAATTCATATATGAACCTCTCCCCATCCATGAAAGTGTTCGGTACTGCCATAAACGAAGGGTTCGGCGGAGTAGAAGAGACAGGAATACTTGTCAGCATCCCCGATATTTATCCCGAAAAGATAGAGAGACATCTGAAACCGATGAAATCACTTAAAGAGTCTATTGCGGCCAAATTCAGACCCCGCTGGTGGAGAAGGTCTCTTTAACCAAAAACAATATAACCCATCATAGTTAATAGTCAGTCATTTACTTGTTATTATAGTTACATATATTGAAATTATTCGTATTTTTGCAAGTACTACTTTGAATTATCAAGATAATTATAAGTATATGGAATATAAAAGAATATTACAACTTACAGATGCACAGACAGATAGTGTATTTCTATGGGGTGCACGGCAGGTAGGTAAGAGCACTTTAGTCAAGACTTTATACCCCAAAGCAAAGGTCTATGACTTGCTTATGAGTGATCAGTACGGCAGATTGGTACGTCGGCCACAGTTATTACGCGAAGAGTTGGAGCATTTGGACGAGAACACATTGGTCGTCGTAGATGAGATTCAGAAAATACCTCAATTGTTGGATGAAGTCCATTGGCTTATTGTAAATCGAGGCATTCGATTTATCCTATGTGGTTCAAGTGCCCGTAAACTAAAGCGTCTTGGGACAAACCTGCTTGGAGGTCGCGCTTTGACTACTACTTTATTCCCGTTGGTCAGTGCAGAAATCACCGATTTTGATTTGATTCGAGGCATCAATAACGGTATGATTCCTCGCCATTATATGGTCGAGAATCCTCGGAAAAGATTACAGGCATATATTGGCGTTTATTTGAAAGAGGAGATTCAGGCAGAGGCCCATTTGCGTCAATTAAACTCATTTAATAGATTTTTGGATATTGCGGCACAATGTGATGGGGAAATCGTTAATTACACGAACATTGCGCAAGATTGCGGTGTAAGCTCTACAACAGTGAAAGAGTACTTCAATATTTTGGAGCAGACCCTTGTCGGCTACATGATACCGGCCTTTACATTATCAAAGAAGCGTAGAGCGATAGTCACCCCGAAATTTTATTATTTTGATGTTGGAGTTGTCAATTACTTGCTCAACAGAACGAATTTGATGCCAGGCTCTGCCGATTTTGGTCACGCTTTCGAACATCTTATGATACAAGAGATTATCGCATATCTTTCGTACAGTGAATCATCGGAAAAAATCTGGTATTGGCGCACTGCAGGCGGCTATGAGGTTGATACAATTATCGGAGAGGGGCGTATTGCTATTGAATTCAAAAGTTCGGATGAGATTCAGTCTAAACATACCAGAGGGCTAAAAGCATTTTGCGAGGATTTTCCCAGTGCTGTGCCGATAATTGTTTCGCTTGACCGAAACCGCCGTACATTGAATGGCATTAATATTCTTCCTGCAGTAGAGTTTTTACAACAATTATGGCAGGGCAAAATCATTTAACGAACTAAGAGAAACAATCGCGAAAATTGTAAACGGCTGTCATCCGTTATTTGAATACGAAAACTGTTACTACATCGTAGCTGACGGAGCTGAGACGAAAGTCTCTTTAACCAAAAAAACAGAAGGATAAAGTCCCTTTATTTCATTTAAAAATTTAAGAGCATCGGATTTAGATCTGAAATTTCCGACCGTCACCTTAAAATATGGATTGGTATATACTCTAAAGACCGGTATATCAGGATATTTTATTACAAAATCATTCGCTATTTCCTCTGATACGGTACGTGCATTTTGCTTGTTGTCAAAATATATCCTAAGCCTGTATCCGGTGGAAGTCCTCTTAATATTGTTTTCAATATATACATTCATAGCTTTGTCAAGCGAATCGGAAGGAAAAATATTGTTACCTATTTCCGACATAAGTTTTGAATAGGAATAGATCTCTACTGGCGATAAGGTATCTTGAGTCACCTCGGTCTGCTTCCTAATTTCGGTATTTTGTCCAAATACTGATAAAAGAGTAACAGAGAGAAAAAATAATATTAAAAATGATCGCTTCATAACTACCTAAACATATTTATCACTTTATTCAACTTAGTATCCTTTAGTTTAAGGTTTTTCTTAGCCCCATTTTCACATTTGAGGGTAATCTTTCCCGAGATGGTAAATGATTCCGATTTCCAGCTTTTAATATTAAGCCCCATAGAAAGTAGAGACATAGGGTCGCAGAGAGTTACTTCGGTAGTCACATTGACGGTTTCGATAGACCCGGCACTTACGGTAGCCGTATCGACCAGCGAAACAGTGGCAAATCTATCCATATCTTTTCTCAAAACTCCATCCAAAAACACGATCGAAATAGCATTATTTGTGGGATTATTTACTTTTATGTCGAATGAAACAAGAGCTTTAGATGAACTTTCCATTCGAAAACTTGAGAGATTGACGGATTCCACATTTACCTTTTGAAAATGACAACATCCTCCGAGAATCATCATAAAAGAGAGAAACAGAATTGATAAATACTTCATAATTACACATTATTTTAATTGCAAAGATATAAAAAAGTTATCTTTGCAACCGATATGAATAGTGTATTTATAGAAACTTATGGCTGTCAGATGAATGTTTATGACAGCGAAGTGGTTCTTTCCATTTTAGAGAAAGAAGGTTTTTCCATATCTGACTCACTCGAAGAGGCCGATTTGATTCTTGTCAACACCTGCTCCATAAGAGAAAACGCAGAGCAGAGAGTATGGGGAAGGCTCGACAGATTTCTTCAAGAGAAGAAAAAAAGAAAAAATGTAATAGTCGGGGTTCTCGGATGTATGGCAGAAAGGATAAAAGAGGAGCTTTTAAACCATCCGGCAGTCGATATTGTTGCGGGACCCGATGCGTATCGAGATCTTCCTCATCTGATAAAAAGCCTTCAAAGCGGTGAAAAACAGATCAATACCATTCTTTCTCGTGAAGAAACTTATGCCGATATTTCCCCTGTCAGAAGGGATAAAAATGGTGTTACTTCATTTATCTCCATAATGAGAGGATGTAACAATATGTGTACATACTGCATAGTACCTTATGTGCGTGGAGCAGAAAGAAGCAGGGATCCTCAAAGCATTGTCCGCGAGGCCACAGAGCTATTTAATAACGGATATCGAGAAGTTAACCTTTTGGGGCAGAATGTTGATTCTTATTTATGGATTAACCCCGAAAATCCCACCGAAACTATCAATTTCGCACAGTTAATTGAGCTTGTAGCTCTCATCGACCCCAAGCTGAGGGTGAGATTTTCCACTTCCCACCCCAAAGATATGCGTAACGGAGTCCTCTATTCCATGGCGATGTATCCCAATATTTGCTCTCACATACATCTCCCCGTACAGTCCGGAAGCGACAGAATATTGGAGAAAATGAACAGGAAATACAATCGTGAAAGGTATTTGGAGAGAATTTCTAAAATTCGTGAAATTATTCCCGATGCCTGCATCACCACAGATATTATAGCAGGCTTCTGTTCTGAGACTTTAGAAGACCACAATATGACCATTTCACTTATGAAAGAGGTAAAATTCGACAGTGCTTTTATGTTCCAATACTCTCAGAGGCCCAACACCAAAGCTGCAAGGCATTTCCCGGATGATGTCCCTCCCGAAGAGAAGACAAGAAGGCTTAATGAGATTATTGAGCTTCAAAACAAGCTATCTCTAAAGAGCAATCAAAAAGATTTGGGCAATGAATTTGAAGTACTGATTGAAGGGGTTTCAAAAAGGAATGCAGACGAATTGTTCGGGAGAACATCGGGAAACAAAGTATGCGTATTCCCCTCTTCCGATCATAAAATAGGCGAATATGTCATCGTAAAAATAAACGAATGTACCTCCGCCACACTTATCGGAACCATAGTTAAACCAGTTAAAAAAAGAATATTATGACAAAAATGAGAACAGTCTATTTAGGAAATCTTCGTACCGAAATAGAACATATCCAGTCAGGCAATAAAATTATCACAGACGCTCCTCTTGACAACAACGGTAAAGGGGAATACTTTTCTCCGACAGATATATTTTCCTCATCTCTCGGAAGTTGTATGCTTACCATTATTGGCATGGCTGCCAATACTCACGGGTTTTCAATCGATGGCGCTACTCTTGAGATAGAAAAAATAATGGCTGCCAATCCGAGAAGAGTAGCTGAAATTAAAATAGATTTTCATTTCCCGAAAGGGAGCCACTATACCGATAAACAGAAAAAAATTATCGAAGCCTCTGCCAAAACTTGCCCCGTCGCCAATAGTCTCCACCCTGATATTATCAAGAATATTAATTTTATTTACAATGATTAAAAAATTATTTTTCCCTCTTATAGTTATCATTAT
This sequence comes from uncultured Muribaculaceae bacterium, assembly GCA_964611185.1. Lineage (GTDB taxonomy): Bacteria > Bacteroidota > Bacteroidia > Bacteroidales > UBA932 > CAAGNP01. Next base: position 81,192 of record CAZSXE010000003.1, read on the forward strand.
TCTTTTCACCTCGTGCAATAAAGAGACCAAATACCGCTCATATTACTCTACTTTACTTATTAATAAAGGTGAAGAAGGAAAACAAATCGCAAACCTGACTGCATACGATGAGGATTCACTAAAAATCGAGACAAGATCCTATTCTGCCGCCAATGGGGATAAAATATCAGGCTTTATCCGTAAAACCATTTTCGACAGCTACGGAGTACTGTATATTCTGACTTCACACCCCGACAAAGTAATCGCTACAGATATCTATACATTCAAAAATTACAGTACCTCTCTGCTGGATACTTTGACCAATCCGCGCAGCATCGCCACAGACGGATGGTATCTTTATGTTGCCAATAATGGAAATCAAGATGACAATATAAATCCGTATATATCAATCTACTCAATAGAAAGCAAATATATTTTGATTTCTACCATTGACACAGAATCTCCGGTAGAAGATTTGTTCTACTCCGATGGATATCTATATGCAGCCACTGAAAATGGAATAGATATTATCAGTACCAATTCAAGAAAAGTTGAAAAAAATATCGGCTCGGAATATGGAAAGACAATGATGTTTGCAGGTGGGCTTAACAATACCTTATACGCCTCTTCTCCCGAACACGGCATTCTTAAAATAGACATGACAATACAGGATATATCTGAACAGATAGATATCCCCATGGAAGAAAAGGGGAAGATAGCCATCAATTATAAGATGAGCAATATCTATTCTTACGACAAAGATGGCACTGTATATAAAACCGATCTAAAAGCGATGTCATACTCCCCGTTTTTCAAAGGAGAAGAGATTACCGGAATCAGCGTATCCCCTTTCTCCGATAAAGTATATATATCTACCCAGAATGGGACCGAAATCAAACTTTTCTCCGAAGAAGGAACCGAATTAGCCACCCAAACCTCCAACTCAGGAGATTATGGGTTCGTATTTTGCAGTTTTGTGGTAAATGAATAGATCAATCCGATACAATATCCTTCAATTTGATCGCTTGAAATGTAATGAGAGCAGTGCTTCCTTCGTATAAGATGCCTACAGTTTCTCTGTCTATCATAGTCAGACAAGAGTAGCCGTAATTCTCTCCATCATCTATAAGTATCTGATTTTCAGAAAGCCATGAACATCCGCCATCAAGACTGATTTTAATGGTGATGTTTCTTCTGGGCATATTGACAACATCGGGATTTGAAAAAATAAGAAGATCTTTCCCTAAAATATTGTCACTCGCTTTTACACTTATAAGACTTGCCTGACAAACCGGCTCTCTGAGAGATTTCCGCGAACTTGTATGCTCTTTCCAAGAAATACCCAAATCGGAAGTTACCATAACTGCCCTGCTTCCCCCTCTGTTATCCCTCATATTTAACATCAATGTGCCATCCGACAATTCTGCTACTTGAGCCTCAGTAGTGTTGGAACGGGCAGGATTTGTTATTATCCATGTCTCTCCCCTGTCTTTGCTATACATCAAACCTGCATGAGGCATATCCAAAGAGTCCTTAAACTGAATAGGAAATACCAATGTTCCGTCTGAAGTAGTTATACCCCTTCCGGGACCCTGAAGCAACAATTTCCATGACGGATTCTTCACCATAGAGGTGATGTTTATATGTTTTGACCATGTTTTACCATCGTCAGTGCTTTTGGACAAGACAAGCTGCCCCGTCCGATACGGACTATTACCCGACAATGAATTTTGCCATATATGAGTATTACCCTTTCCGAAAATCCATAATCCCATCACCCAAATATTATTGGTATGAGTATCCACAAGAATCGAAGGATCCCCCACCCCATTCTGAGCCGATGGCAATCCACCGTATTCACCGAAAGCGAGAGGAAAGCGCATTTTTTCCCATGTTTGTCCCCCATCTGTACTTCGGCTTAAGCCAATGTCTATGTGCTCCTGAAGATCTGTACTGCTGTTGTATCTTACATCGTAAACTCCCAAAAGGGTTCCTCTATTAGTCGTAACAAGCCCGGGAATTCTGTAAGAAATAGAACCCTCATCCCCTGCATGGCGCACCCCTACTCCCATTAAATGCTCAATCCCGTCGGGAGTAGAATAACTGACACTGCTTTTAAATCCGTCGATACTTATATCGCTTATTTTGGCTGAAATTTTTGAAGATAGAGGGGTATTGTTTTTCATTTTAATACTTATCCAAAAATAATTTACCCCCGGAAAAAGAATCTGCTCTCCCCGTAATACAATTTCATTTTTCGGAGCAGATTCCGCCATAAGCCTCGAATAAGAGGGATCGGCCTTTTTAGTCTTACCCACAATTACATTGGAAATATAATTTACAGGGGCAAAACGCTCAGCCGATACAGCCGTATGTCCTTCTGTACCACCATAATACAATTTCAGCTTATGAATCAGACCAATATCGGAGCATCCCTTTAAATCCAATGTAAGAGAATTGAATATTTCTCCGCCCTTAGCCATTATTTTAACATAAAATAAGACATTATCTTCTCTTTCCAATAAAACAGGAGTTCTGGTTTCTTTAACGAATATCGAATCTGAATCCATTGCCATACTCCATAACGGGAATAATACCAAAATAATAAAAAGCAGTTTTTTCATAATCGTTATATTAATTTAGTTTGTTTACCGTTAAATGGTGTAAAAACAGTCTATCTGCTCCACTCCACCCCATCCTTCGTATCCTTTATCTGGATACCGAGAGCTTTAAGCTCGTCGCGGATATGGTCACTTGTGGTGAAATCTTTGTGAGCTTTTGCCTCTTTTCTAGCATCAAGAACCATATCTACAAGCCCTTTCACTAACTCTTCAGAGCCCGACTCGGCACTTTCATCGATAAGACCCAGTACATCAGGAACGATTTTTAAGAAAAGCTCATCGAGGATGGTTTTATCATTCTTAGTTATTTCGAGCGAACCATCTTTAACCTGATTTATTACCCTTACAGCCTCAAACAGATATGATAGAGCAATAGGAGTATTAATATCATCACACAAAGCCTCTACTACCTTATTATATATATCAGATAATTCTTTATTATCTGCTCCGCTCCCTTTAACGGCGAGAGTCTTCACATCATTGGCAGCACCGATAATTCTCTTTAACCCCTTTTCAGAAGCCTTTAAGGCATCATTGCTGAAATCAAGCGTACTGCGATAATGTGCCTGCAAAATAAAAAAGCGGATAGTCATGGGGGAATATGCCTGCTCCAAAACTTTATTATTACCGGTAAAAAGCTCTGTGAGGGTAATGAAATTACCCAACGATTTACCCATTTTCTGCCCATTGATAGTAATCATATTGTTGTGCATCCAATATTTCACTCCACCTTTTCCTCTCGAAGCTCTGTTCTGAGCGAGCTCACATTCGTGATGAGGGAAAAGCAAATCCATCCCCCCTCCGTGAATATCAAACTCCTCTCCCAAATACTTTTCACTCATAGCGGAACATTCGAGATGCCACCCGGGGAAACCTTCACTCCAGGGAGAAGGCCATTTCATAATGTGCTCGGGAGAGGCTTTTTTCCATAATGCAAAATCGTAAGAGAATCGTTTATCATCCTGCCCGTCGAGAGTCCTCGTATTTGCTATCATATCATCTATTACACGCCCGGACAATTCGCCATAATTAAACTTCTTATCGTACGCTTTTACATCGAAATAGACGGAACCATTACTTATGTAAGCATACCCCGCATCCAAAATCTTCTGAACAAGAGCTATCTGCTCGATAATATGTCCTGAAGCCCTTGGCTCAATACTTGGAGGGCAAGTATTGAGCTTTTGCATGGCTTCGTGGTATTTTATAGTATATTCCTGAGCTATCTCCATAGGTTCAAGAGATTCAAGTTTCGCTTTTTTAGCAATTTTATCCTCTCCCTCATCCGCATCATGCTCCAAATGCCCCACATCGGTAATATTTCTGACATATCTCACCTTATAACCCATATATCTGAACATTCTGACGAGAATATCGTATGTAATCCCCGGCCTTGCATGTCCGAGATGAGCATCTCCATATACAGTGGGCCCGCATACATATAAACCTACCATATTAGGGTTTATAGGGGTAAATAATTCTTTTTTTCGAGATAATGTGTTGTATAGATAAATTTGTCTTTCCATAATTTTTAATATTTCGGGTACAAAGTTATCTTTTTTTTTAGTGGTTACAAATTATTAGGATCCTCGATTTTTATCCTGTTTACCAACACCTCAGTATAGCTTTTTTCTTCTCCTTCGGGTGTGGTGAATTTATTATTTCTTATCCTTCCTGTAACCGATACGCACATCCCTTTTTTAATAGCGGAAAAATCAGGCATACCTTTTCCTTCCCAGCCGGTAATATTATGCCATGTTGTCTCGGATCTTAAATTACCGCTCCTTTCCTTTAATACTTCATTCGTAGCCATGGTAAATCTTATTACTTTCTTTTCACCCACTACATTAATTTTCGGGTCCTGTCCTACATTCCCCCTCAGTTCGACTCTGTTAATTGATTTGTCCATAATATTTATAATTAAAATTTGTATGGCAAAGAAACGCAGTATTTACCCCCTCAAACGATAATTACACAATTATAAACGATTAAAATCGACTGATTTTTTTTATAATTTTATGTAAAATTTTAAAAGCATAAAAACTTCTTTTAAAAACCGAAATAAAATCTTTACTTACTTGGTCATATCACTTCTGACGACTATATTTGAACTACTAAGATAATTCTATGGAGACTATAGATAATACAGCGAGCAGATGTGCAGAGTGCGGCGGCCGGATAAACGGAAGAAGCGACAAGCGATTTTGCAGTGACGAATGCAGAGTAGCATTTAACAACAGGCTATATCGCGAAAAGAATAGAGAAATCGTCAGAATAAATAAAATTCTGAAAAACAATTACTCTATCCTTCAATCACTTCTTCACTCTTTTAACGGAAAAAGTAGTGTTAAAATCCTTTTTGAAAAGGGTTTCAAGTTTGATTTCCTCACTTCCGTGGAGTACGAGAGAAGAGGGAAGCTAAAGATGTACTGCTACGACATCCTCTATACTGTCGATAAGAGGGGTAATATCACCATATCATCAGTTTAAACTCTCTCCATATAGCTTTCATAAGCCCCGAGATCGATAAGTCCGTGTCCCGAAAGGTTAAAAAGTATGGTTTTTTCTTCGCCTGTCTCTTTACATTTAAGAGCTTCTTGTATGGCCACAGCTATTGCATGTGTAGATTCAGGGGCGGGAATTATCCCCTCTGCTCTGGCAAATAATATTCCTGCTTTAAAGGTATCATCCTGCTTGACATCTACCGCCCTTATCACTTTGTCTTTCAGAAGCTGACTCATTATGGCTCCAGCTCCGTGGTATCTCAGTCCACCGGCATGTATTGCCGAAGGCTGATAATCACATCCGAGAGAATACATCGGGATAAGAGGTGTCATTCCGGCAGAATCGCCATAATCATATCGAAACTCCCCTTTTGTCAATTTTGGACATTCGCTGCTTTCCGCTGCAATAAAATCGAAATGTTTTTTTCCTGCTATCTGATGTCTGAGAAAAGGGAGGGAGATTCCTCCGAAATTTGAACCTCCTCCGAAACAGCCAATAATGATATCAGGATAATCATCGGCAAGTTCAAACTGTTTTTCCGCTTCAAGTCCTATCACTGTCTGATGAAGCATGACAAAATTCAAGACACTTCCAAGGGTGTATTTCGTATTTGGCTGATTTAAGGCTCTTTCACACGCTTCTGATATGGCCATTCCGAGACTGCCCGGGGTATCCGGATTTTGAGACAAAAATCTTCTTCCTACTTCGGTCGTGATACCCGGGGAGGGATTTACCTTCCCACCATACACCTGCATAACAGCCTTTCTATATGGCTTCTGATCATAGCTTAATCTCACCATAAACACCTCAACATTCAATCCGAAATGTTTACCTGCAATACAAATAGCTGACCCCCACTGCCCCGCACCAGTCTCAGTAGTGAGGTTTCGCACCCCCTCTATTTTGTTATAATAAGCCTGAGGTATGGCCGAGTTGAGCTTATGCGATCCCACAGGAGATACGCTTTCATTTTTAAAATATATCTTAGCAGGAGTATCAAGTGCTTTTTCCAATCCGCTTGCCCTCACAAGAGGTGATGGTCTGTATATTTGATACAGCTTTTGAATTTCGTGTGGTATATCTATCCATCGTTCCTTAGAAAATTCTTGGTCGATAAGCCCCTTAGCAAAAAGAGGTTCCATATCTTGAGGCTGGAGAGGCTCTTTGGAAACAGGGTTCAACATGGGTTGAAGAGGATCGATGTCGGCTAAGACATTGTACCATACTTTAGGAATTTCACTGTCCGGAAGGACAAATTTTTTGGTTAGTTTCATCTTTGATTATTATTAAAAAAAGCCTCTTACGTGCGTACGCAAGAGGCTGAATATATCTATATACTAATTACATATTTATATCATAGTCGCGACGCAGAAAAATTTTCTGTGCCACCACCAAAACAATATAGATATGTTACTTTGTTTCATTATCTGTGCAAAGATAAAAAATTATAGTTTCCTATTCAAATAAGTAGAATAATCTTTCACTATTCTTTTATAATCGGAAATAAACAACGGAGAAGATATAAGAAAATCTGCCGTAGCACGATTGCACGCAGTGGGGAGATTATAGAGATTCGATATTCTAAGCAATGCTTTAACATCTACATCGTGGGGCTGAGGCTGCATCGGATCCCATAGAAAAATCACCATATCTATTTTTCCTTCGGCAATAAGGGCGCCTAACTGCTGATCTCCGCCGAGCGGTCCCGATTTAAGGCATCTTATATTAAGCGTTTTCCCCCTTTCAAGATCTTCCTGAAGGGCCTCGGCAACTAATCTTCCTGTAGTCCCTGTACAGACAAGTGCATAATTTTCCAAAGTTTTTTTATTGAATTTCACCCATTCGATAAGGTCTTTCTTTCTGTTGTCGTGAGCCACAAGGGCTATTGTCTTAATACTCATATATTATTTTAATTTATCTAAATTCAACATCACACCATTTCCCTGTCCGAGCATATATGTAGGGAGCTTTCCATCCCATTTATTGACCCATTCAAGCTCAATGATACGAGGATTGTTCGAGATAGAACGCCCCTTAATCTGTAGTGCCTCTGCCTCTCCCTGCGCCTTGAGGATAGCAATATTTTTATTAATCTCTGCTTGAATCTGCTCTTCGCGCTTCTGTTTTGTAATCTCTACCAAGGCGAGAACCCGCTGTTCTTCAAGTTTTTTAGCATTAATCGCTTGCTCGTATTCAGGGTTAAAATATACTTCACGAATATCTATCTGATTAAGAATCAGGTGATAAGTGCTGATATCTTCTCTCATTTTCTCAAAAACCTCATCTTGAATATTTTGTCTTTCGGTAGAATAGACTCCGATGGGATCATATTTGGAAACTATCAGGGCAAGAGATGATTTAAGTTTAGCTTTTATGACATTCTCTTCTATCCAGTAAAATCTTCCGGCCGCTGAGTTATCTTCGCCAGCTACCTTGTCATATATCCACCACGCATATTGGGGGTCTATCTGCCATGAAGCCGAAATGTCAAATCCCATCTTGATACCGTCACGGGTAGGTGCCCACACAGTACCTGACTGAGTGGCATCTGCTTTATAACTTTTATATTCCGCACTGTTGCGATCTACTACTTTGCTCTCCGCACAGGTATATACTTGAATCGTCTTATCCATTTTCTGAACCGTATTCCAAGGTGGAATAATATGCCATCCGGTGGGTCTTGTGTGTTCCTGGACTCCCGCCGGGGTAATTACCACACCTACTTCCTGTGCAGGAATTACTGTAAGGAAAGAGAGTACAAAAATCATAGCACATCCCACTATCAGAGAAAATGCAGTTAAAGGTGGTTTTTTTCCACTTCTGAATTTAATAAAACGGGTGAAAAAATAGGCAATAAGAACCACCGCGATAAAAATAAGAACATCTTTTATCATAATCTTTATATTTAAACAGTTTCTTAAAGTGCCAAATATACAAATAACCCGCCAAATTATTATATTCGCACTATGGAAATTTTCTATTCTAATGAAATAAACGGAGATATTATCACCCTATCTCCCAAAGAATCAGCTCATTGCATAAGAGTTATGCGAAACAGAATCGGTTCGGAGGTCAGAGTAAGCGGAGGAGACGGAAATCTGTACAAATGTGAAGTTACAGACGATAATCCCGAATCGGTACATCTACGCATAATCTCTATCGAGGGTGGATTTGGCAAGCATAATTACTTTCTCCATATCGGCATAGCCCCCACTAAAAATATAGACAGATTCGAGTGGTTTCTTGAAAAAGGGACAGAGATAGGTATCGACAAGGTAACACCTCTGCTTTGCGACCACTCCGAGCGCAAAATATTCAGACAAGACAGGGGGGAAAGAGTCATAATTGCAGCAGCGAAACAATCCCTTAAAGGGGATGTTCCATCTATTGATCCCCTTACCTCTTTTCATGATTTCATCGCAGAGGCAAAATTATTTGACGGAGGAAAATTTATAGCATATTGCGATAGCGAACTTATTGATAATGAGGGTATTCCTATAAGGAGGATTTCCATAAACAAGGCGCTTTCTCAGACAATCGACAAGTATAAAATTCTTCGCACCATGGTTCTTATCGGCCCCGAGGGAGATTTCTCTCTTGAAGAGATAAAAATGGCTGCCGATGCGGGATTTATCCCAATAAGCCTCGGAGAATCGCGACTGCGTACTGAAACAGCCGCACTCGTAGCTACTTTGGCGCACTACTTGTTTTTATTGTCGTAAAATCTCAATCTCACCTCCCATCCCTATTTTTATAATAGAGGAGGCTTTATGGGTACCATTGTCATAGACGGGATCGGCAATCCAGTCCGAAGCTTTTATTATCTCTGCGTTAATGTCGCAATAAGATGCAGGAGAGGGACTTCCGGAGATATTTGCCGAAGTGGAAATCAGAGGTTTATTGAATTTTCTTATTAGTTCTACACAAAACTCACACATCGGAATACGAATGGCGATGCTTCCATCCTCGGCTACTACATTGGGAGCAATCCCTTTTCCGTCTTTGGAAACTATGGCTTGCGGATAAATAATCGTCACAGGATTTGTACTAATCTCTGTTATTTGCACTGCCATTTCAGGAATTTCTTTTACATATCTGCATATCATATCCATATCACAGGCAAGCGTAACAAGACTTTTTGAATCAGAACGCTTTTTGATTTTATAAATTTTATCTACGGCTTCACGATTGGTAGCATCGCACCCTATTCCCCAGATGGTGTCGGTAGGATAAAGGATAATTCCGCCGTTTTTCAAAATTTCAATTGCTTCTTTTATCTCCGTATTCATTGTTTTTATAAATTATAGTCGAAACAGGATAATGATCCGACAATTTTATTCTTGTAGTTGTATGAGATTTTACATGGAACGATTCCGGTACTAATATAAAGTCTATTCTGAGTAATGGCCACAAAACAGAGTATGTGGCACTGAATCCATGCCCCGCTTCGAGGAATGTATCATTGCTCAACTTGCTCAGTTTATGGTAAGTATAGGACATAGGGGTATCGTTAAAATCTCCACATATTATCGAAGGATGGTCACATTTGTCAATGTGTTTCATAACCATATCTACTTGCAAAGCTCTTTTGTAATTGGAAATTTTCACCTTTCCGTGTACTTCGGCAAACTCCTTCGACACCTCTTCGTATCCATCAGCCAATTTCTTCATAAAAGAAGTCGGCGATATGTTATATGATTCCAAATGATTGTTATAAACTCTGATTTTGAAATTGTTGCTCTGTATATCCGAATAGATTGAAAGATTTGTACTCCCTTTAAAACTTATAATACCTTTAGATACAATAGGATATTTACTGATAGTCAGATTTCCGAAAAAATAGTTATCACGGATTTTAAAAAAATGATAATGTCTGTAGGGATAACCGGTAAACATCTCATAAATCAAAGAAGTATCAGGAACACTGAACTCTTGAAAACAGGCAATATCAGGTCTTTGTTCTTCAATAAATTTAATAACACTGTCTCTGCAAGCCTCTCTTGAAAATCCCTGACGAGACGAAGCAAACTGCCCCGTATTGTAAGTAACTATTCTATAAGGAGTTCCGTCAGACTGAACCTCTTCATTACCTATTTTAAAATAATATTCACAAAACAGAAGAGATGGGAGCAGAGAGACAATGGGAATCCACACAGATTTTGACCTCCTTACAATAGCAATAATCAGTAGGATAAAATTAATTGTAAAAATAGGGATAAAATAGAGTCCGAAAAATCCAGGAAGCCAAAAATGTGCTGGGTTTATAAATATGGATATATATGAGATGAAAAGGGAAATTGAAAATACAATCAGTATTATTCTGAAAATAAGACTGAGAAAGCCATGATGTTTTTTTGCATAATGCTTATTCTTCCCTTTCTTCATATCTTTCCACGCTAATAGTAGAGCTTGTTCTTCTTTTTCCAGTATAAAATCAATAAAACACCGAATAGCATCCCTCCGAGGTGGGCAAAATGAGCAACATTGTCACCTGAAGCTCCACCCATAGCTCCGGTTAATCCGGAAATCAGCTCTATCGCGCCGAAGATAATTACAAACCACTTCGCCTTCAGGGCAATAGGTGGGAAAATCAAACGCATTACATTGTTCGGGAACATCATACCATAAGCTAAAAGCAATCCGTATATAGCCCCTGATGCACCTACAGTAGGGGTCATCATAAGATTGTGCATCGCAATACTTGCAGCCTGGTCGCCTGCGGCAATAGCAGAAGTCCACGAAGAGACCTGTATCGCCATCACCCCTTCGTGCAATAAAGCAGCACCGAGTCCAGTCACCATATAGTAGAGGAAAAACTTTTTCCCTCCCCACATATTTTCAAGGACACTTCCGAAAATCCACAAAGTGTACATGTTAAAGAACAGATGCCAAAATCCGCCATGCATAAATATATGCGTTATTATCTGATATGGCTTGAAAAAAGGGGAACCGAAATAAAAGAGGGCAAAATGCTCATACATAAAGTTTTCCGAAAACATCGTTACGACAAGCATTATCACATTTATTATAATGATGTTTTTTACCACAGGGGGCATACTGTTCCTTAAAGAATCTCCAAATCCCATATTACATTTTTTTATCTAATTCCTCCAAAGTTATTATAGTCATACACATTTTCCCGTCAGGAGTGCGATCGGGCTGTGTACATGCAAACAATGAGTCCACCAATAATTGTGCCTCGATGCTGCTCATCCCCTTAGAAAATCCCCCAGCAGCAGATTTAGCCATAGATATGGCAATGCGGGACCTTTCATCAGCTCTGAAAAAATCATCGGAACTCCCTTCGGATAAGGTATTTATCAAATCATCAATACTTCTTCGAGCCGAATCCAAATCGGTCGAATAACCGTCAGGAAGCCCGTTTACAGCGATAGTCAATGGGCCGAAAGGGGTGATATCAAATCCCAAAAGATGAAGTCTTTCCGGTTTTTCCATCAGGATGGAATATGAGGCAGAATTAAGTTCGATAGTAAGGGGGAAAAGAGTCTCCTGTGCCACAGGACTTCCATCATCAAGCGACTTCAAATATCTTTCGTAAAAAATTCTCTCTTTTGCACGCCTTATGTTTATCAAAAGCAATCCGGACTTGACAGGGGTCAACAGATACTTTCCTTGAATCTGTAAGGTGTTTTTTCCGTTAGGTATCTGCTCCTCAAACACTTCTCCGTACCCCTGTACAATAAAGTTATTTTTATTACTGTAAGAATTATCACTATGTTCAGCCTCAGCCGTATCAAACGGATTGAAGAGCGGATCATAATTAATTTTGGGGGGAGGGACAAAAAGGCCTTTACGGGCCGGAGGAATATCCGGGACACCCTCCATATCAAAATCGATACTCGGCCCCAAGGAATTCATTCCCAAAGCCTCACGGACAGCAGCATTCAATATTTCAAATACTGACGATTCGTTTTCAAATTTAATTTCTGTTTTGGCAGGATGAATATTAATGTCAATATTTCCCGGGTCTATCTCGAAAAAAATGAAGTAGGCAGGTAAATAGCCGTCGGGAATTAACTTATTATACGCCTTCAACACTGCTTTATGCAGGTAGGGCGATCTGAAATATCTCCCGTTTACAAAAAAATATTGATTACCGGAACTTTTCTTGGCATCTTCAGGCTTCCCGACAAACCCCGAAATACACACTATCGATGTATCGGTCTTAACATCGACAAGCTCTTTTATCATCTCACGACCGCAAATTTCAAGTATTCTCTGCTTTATGTTCTGAACAGGACGAAGCACATATACCTCTTTTTTATTATGAATGAGCCTGAGTGCCACTTCGGGATGGCATAGCGCCACCCTGCAAAACTCCGAATCAATGTTTCTGAACTCCGCATTATCCGATTTGAGAAATTTTCTCCTCGCTGGGACATTGTAAAAAATATTTCTTACAGAAATACAAGTACCATTCTGGGTAGAAACAGGCTCCTGCGAGACAAAGGTAGATTCGCTGAAATGCACCTCTGTACCCACTTCAGAACCGCTTTTTTTAGTTTTGAGGGTTACTTCCGATATAGCTGCTATTGAGGCGAGAGCCTCTCCTCTGAAACCATAAGTGAGAATAGAATGAAGATCCTCCGCTACTGAAATTTTGGATGTCGCATGACGGGCAAAGCAGAGTTTAGCCTCTTCATCACTCATTCCGCACCCATCATCAAAGACCTGAATAAGGGTGCGACCGGCATCTTCGATATTTACAGAAATATTTATAGCTCCTGCATCTATTGAGTTTTCCACAAGCTCTTTTACAACAGAAGAAGGCCTCTGAACGACCTCGCCTGCGGCAATAAGATTGGATATATGTGAAGGAAGAACCTGAAGCATACTATTTTAGAAGATCTAAAAACCAGCCGAAATAATTGGCAAAATAATAAATGAGAATAAATAAAATCAACAATGTGACATATCCCACGATCTTACTCACTTTACCACTCATATCATGCCTCGAATTTCGCTCTGAAGAGTAGCGAATACTCCCTCTTATCTTTTTTCCGGGGATGTAATTATCACTTTGGTAAGGTTTACCCTCTTTCTTGGCTTTCTCTCTCTTAGCCTCCTCCTCCAACCCGTGAATACGCTCTCTCGTTTCATCATAATATATCGGCGTATAATGAAATACGCGATGCTTAGGTGTCTTGAAAAAACTGATATTAATTCCCATAATTTTAATATTAAAAGGGTAAACAATTCACAAAGATAGCAAAATTTACTATTTTTGTGATGGATAAAAAAAAGATTGGATATTTAAAAATCTATAAGCTGGGGCTTTAAAAGAAAATCAAAAAGACCCAATATTAGTATTCCATTTTCGTTATACCAAGGCTTGATATAATCTTTAACAACAATGATTTTTTTAAAGTTATCGTTGATGATACATAAAGATGCACACTCCTGTTTCATTTTCTCAGTATCAGGCATAGCTAAAGCCGACTGTATGTAATATCGTTTTGAACCTAAATTGGCCACAAAATCTACTTCAAGCTGCTTCCGTTCCCATCCTTGATTCGAACTTCTCTTTTTTATTTCCACTATTCCCACATCTACGGAATATCCCCTCATTCGCAGCTCGTTATATATCACATTTTCCATAATGTGAGTCTCTTCTTGCTGACGAAAATCAAGTAAGGCATTACGCAATCCTATATCCATAAAATAGAATTTTGACAAGGAATTTATGTATTTCTTCCCTTTAACATCATAGCGCAAAGCTTTCTCTATAAGGAAGGAATCCTCCAAGAAATTAAGGTATAATGATATAGTGGCCGAAGAGAGTTCCCCATTTGACAGAGATTTGAATGTATTTGAGAGTTTTGTGGGATTACATGGCGAGCCGATTATAGATGCCATTATTTTTGTCAGTTCATCAAACTCTACACTTTTGCTGATACGATTTCTCTCCTCCAAATCTTTCTTATATACAGTCCTGTAAAGGTTCTTCAAGTATTGAACTTTCTTTTGATCCGTACCTATCTGTACTATTTGAGGCAGACCGCCAAATGTAAAGTAATCACGCCAAACATCCATCACATCTCCCTCTACGGCTTGATAATATTCTGCAAAAGAGAGAGGATACATCCGTATCTCATCTCCTCTACCACGAAATTCCGTAACAATATCCGATGATAAAAATTTTGAATTGCTTCCAGTAACATAAATGTCGGCGTTATCTATTTTTAAATAGCTGTTTAATACATCTTCAAAATTAGATACATGCTGCACCTCGTCAAGCAAGATATAATACATCCCATCATCTTTCATAAGGGTGTCTATATGATTAACTAAAGCTATTGGCTCACGAAGTGCGATATTATGTATATTTTCAAGGTCCACCTTAATAATATGGTCTTCACTAATACCTTTGCTTTTGAGATAGTTTGTGAAGATCTTAAAAAGCAGAAAAGATTTGCCACAACGGCGAAGCCCCGTAACAATCTTTATCAGATGATTACCCTCGCCGGAGATGAGTTGTTTAAGGTATTGATTACGTTCAATTATCATACTTTTTAAATTTTTGCCACTTGTGGCACTTTTGCGAAGAGCAAAAATACAAATTATTATTCAAACAATCGACATAATTATAATTAGATGACATTTATTTGTTTTATTTTTGTGACGGATAAAAAAAAGTGATGAAAATTGAAGATATCAGAGTAGGCCACGGTTACGACATCCATCAGCTTTCAGATGGACTTCCGCTAATTCTCGGAGGAGTGGGGATTGACTACTCAAGAGGATGTGTAGCCCATTCCGACGGTGATGTGGTCATCCACGCATTGTGCGATGCACTGCTTGGAGCACTCGCCCTTGGAGATATCGGCTATCATTTTCCCGACACATCAGCAGAATACGAAAATATCGACAGCAGGATTCTTCTCTCAAGGGTAATGGAACTTATTAAAATGCAGGGATATACCATAGGAAATGCCGATATTACCATTGTTCTTCAAAAACCTAAAATAGCTCCTTATATCTCTTCCATGCGAGAGACACTTGCCTCAGTAATGAACACCGAAACAGATAGAGTATCCATAAAGGCCACCACAGCCGAGCATCTCGGATTCGTAGGGAAAGAGGAGGGCGTAGAGGCTTTCGCAAATGTTCTTGTTTATAAGGAATAATTGATGTAATCTTTTTGTATTTTATAAAATATTTCTACCTTTGCACTCCCTTTTGGGAAAGTTCCTTTTATACTGAGATATGGTGTAATGGCAGCACGACAGATTCTGGCTCTGTAAATCGAGGTTCGACTCCTCGTATCTCAACAGTTTTATAACTTACGGCGAGGTAGCTCAGTTGGTTAGAGCGCATGATTCATAATCATGAGGTCTCGAGTTCAATTCTCGATCTCGCTACCAAAAGCAGGATGGCTGAAATTCAGTCATCCTGCTTTTTTTATCAATCAATCGTCTATTTTATATGGCGGCTATCTCTCTGATAATCAGTACTTTCCTATGCCTATCCTCGGAAAAATTTTTCAAAATTTTTCCGAGGATAGGAGATGTTAATTACTATGGGACAGGTACTTAGCCGCCCGTTTGATTTAAACTATACTTCGTCAAAAAACGCTAATCGTTATTCATCTGTGGAATATCCACACT
>CAZSXE010000004.1:0-83570 GCA_964611185.1 uncultured Muribaculaceae bacterium
GGGGTCGGGCGTTCGAGTCGCCTCATCCCGACTTTTTATGACCCCCATCTGTCGCTGTGCGACATCTTCCCCTCAGGGGAAGAGGATACACATCCTCCATGCTTGCCGTCTTTCTGACGAAAGACACGCATTTCGGATGCCGCCTGAAGGCTTGTCGCTAATCGCTCCGAGTTTTATGACCCCCATCTGTCGCTGTGCGACATCTTCCCCTCAGGGGAAGAGGATACACATCCTCCATGCTTGCCGTCTTTCTGACGAAAGACACGCATTTCGGATGCCGCCTGAAGGCTTGTCGCTAATCGCTCCGAGTTTTATGACCCCCATCTGTCCCTGTGCGACATCTTCTTTTTTTTGCAACATAATCTTCCTTCTTTTTGGGCAAAGCTAATTCACTACTTAAATTTGTATTAGATAGGCCTCGCGATTCCTGTTTATTTATTATTGTTGACATTGTGAATAAATGTGTTATATTGTTTTCAATTATTTTATGACTGTCCATAGATATATGTTCTGTAATTTATTTATAACTTAGCGGAGCATTTATAAATTTTTAGGATTTAAAATTTCTCCTAAGATATAACTTGATACAGTTTAATTTACACTACTCTTTATCATTGATTGCATAAAAAATTATGAAAAAAGTTATAGTTGCCTTTGTTGAGATTCTATTCTTATCTGGTTGTATATCTAATATGCCTTTTAAAGATTCTGATTTGAGTTTTGATGAAAGGGCTGAAGATTTATTGAAGCGGATGACTCTTGAGGAGAAGGTCTCTTTTTTGAGGTATGATTCACCGGCTATTAAAAGGTTGGATATACCTGAATATAACCATTGGAATGAATGTTTGCACGGTGTAGCAAGAGCTGGAATTGCCACAGTGTTTCCTCAGCCGATTGGGCTTGGGGCTTCGATGGATACTATGTTATTGTATAAAATAGGTAATGCAATCTCTGACGAGGCTCGTGCAAAATATAACGATTTTTCTTCTCGTGGAAAAAGAGGAATGTACAGAGGTCTTACATTTTTTACCCCTAATATAAATATTGTTAGAGATCCGCGTTGGGGTAGAGGGATGGAAACATTCGGGGAAGATCCTGAATTAACAGGGAATTTGGCTGTCTCTTTTATAAAAGGATTGCAAGGGAATGACTTGAAATATTTGAAAACAATTGCGACAGCAAAACATTTTGCTGTTCATAGTGGACCTGAATCGACAAGACATTCTGCTGATGTTCACCCTTCTTTGAAAGATTTTGCAGAGACATACACTCCTCAGTTTAGGCAAGCTGTTGAAGAAGGTGGCGTTTATTCAGTAATGTGTGCATATCAAAGAATAGATGGTTTACCTTGCTGCGGGAATAAGATGCTTTCAGACTTACTTAGAAATGAATGGGGCTTTAAAGGATATATTGTCTCCGATTGCTGGGCAATTTCTGATTTTTACGGAGAAAATACCCATAATATGGATATGACTCCCGCAGAAGCAGGAGCTATGGCTGTTAGGGCAGGTACGGATTTGAATTGTGGTGTGGTGTATGGCAAGTATCTTATTGAGGCACTCGAAAAGGGGCTTTTAACTGAAAATGATCTTGATATTGCTGTGAAACGGATTATCATGGCAAGAATGAAACTTGGCCAATTTGATGATAATCAATCAGTCCCTTATTCAAATATTCCATATAGTGTAGTAGATTGCCAAGAGCATCGTTTGATGGCTCTCGAGGCTGCTCGAAAATCTATGGTACTGCTTAAGAATGAAAATAATATTCTTCCTCTTTCTAAGAATTTGAAAAGAGTTACAGTAATAGGTCCTAATTGTGATGATTTGGATGTTTTATTGGGAAATTATCATGGTTTTCCCACAGATGCAGTAACGCCACTGGATGGAATAAGAAATAAACTTCCTTACGCTGAAGTCACTTTTGCGCAGGGGTGCACGCTTGCAGAAGGGTTGCCTTTTTTGACATCTATTCCTTCTTCCTGTTTTTATACCGATTCTTCTCTTTCGAAAAAGGGATTAAATGAGGAATATTACCCCAATGGTGATTTTAAATCGATTCCTGTATCAAGGAGAATCGTAGCAAATATTGATGTAAGATGGCATGATGGGAAAAATATAGTTTCTACAGGGCACCTACCGCGACAAGGGCTTCCGCCTCGGATAAAATTTGAGAAATTCGGAGTGATGTGGAAAGGGGTGTTCGTCCCCCCTGTAACTGGCGCGTATTTTATTGGTTGTGAGGCCTATAACTCATTTGGCGTGCGCCTTGATGATAGGATTTTAATCGAAGGGAGCGGTGATCACGATCCTGTTAGAAAATATGAAAAAGTGGATTTAATTGGCGGTAAGCCGTATTCTATTTCTGTCTCTTTTTTGCAGAATGATTCTGAATATCCTATGATTAGGCTGCTTTGGGATGATCCTGACGAGGATATAATGAATGAAGCTGTAGAAATTGCTAAAAATAGTGATGTGGTGATTCTTTGTATGGGGTTGAGCCCGCAGCTGGAAGGGGAGGAGCTGCCTATTAAGGTGGATGGTTTTGAAAGAGGTGACCGTACTGATCTTGCTTTGCCTCAAGTGCAGACTAATCTTATGAAGGAGTTGAGCAAACTTAACAAACCGATGGTGCTTGTTTTGCTCAATGGCAGTGCTGTGGCTATTAACTGGGAAAATGAAAATATCCCGGCAATACTTGAAGCTTGGTATCCCGGGCAAGCTGGAGGGACAGCTGTTGCCGATATACTTTTCGGAGATTATAATCCTACGGGGAAACTCCCTGTTACTTTTTATAAAAGTGTCGATGATTTACCGCCGTTTGATAATTATGATATGAAAGGGCGCACCCATAAATATTTTACGGGCACGCCTCTTTATCCTTTCGGGCATGGTTTAAGCTACAAATAGATACTAAATTACATATCGGCGTTCATCCCGATTCTGGTGAGAAGAGATGTAGCGGTGGCTGCGAGGGCAAGCTTGATTTGATCGTCGAGATCAGATTTTATCCATACTTCCCCTTTTTTATCTGTGGTAACAATTCCTACTGTCTCGCCGTTATATGTGAAAGTGTAGTGAAAACTTAGTGTGTTCATCATCTTCTCTTTCATGGAGGTGGTATTGTCTCCTGAAACGGTGATAGTTTCGCCGGTGGAGCTTTTAATCATGCCACATTCTCTGTCCCCTGACCCTTTTGAGGGATTTATGTAAAAATGCCATTGTGTGTCAGGTGAAGTAAAAGTACCTATGTATGATGCTTTACCGGAGATATCCATCCCTAAAAATTCACGAACGGTATTAATGAGTTCCTTGTCGGGATTATCTGTTGCCTTCACATCGATGGAACCGGATGGAGAATTTTGGGTAAATGAATACTTCATATTAGTAACTTCGCTTCCCATTCCGTCTATTTTAAAAGATGAAGATACCTTTACGGCTTTAATTTTTGAGGAAGAAAAGTCTCCGAATGATATTACTCTGTTGATTAATACCCCTTTAATTCCCGATACAGACATAAATTCATTTTCATCCTGTCCGAAAACGGAGAGAGAAAATGAATTAAAAAGAGCAGCAAGTGAAATGATAATTAAGCTAATTTTATTCATTATAAAAAACTTTTAGTTGTTACTACAAAATTAATAATTCAATGTTTATTATTACTAATTTTGTAAAAAAATAATCAAAATGAAAAAATTATTATTTATTGTATTTTCGGCTCTGTTTTTTGTAGTTTCCGGATGTAATAACAAAAGTGAAATGGAATTAATAAAAATTATTAACGACTTGGAGGGACAGATAGCCCCTTTGAGAACCGAATCTGCCCTTGCATATTGGGATGGGACGATTTCTGGAAATTCGTCAGATTTTCAGAAATATGCAGAATTAAATATGAAAATGACAAATATTTTGTCTAACAAGCAGGTTTTTAACCAGTTGAAAAATCTCAAGGAAGGTGGACAGGTGAAAGATTCTCTATTGAAGAGGGAATTGGATATATTGTATGATTCATTTTTAGGTAATCAGGCAGATACCACTCTGCTAAATTTAATCATTGAAAAAGAATCTCTTCTTGAGCAGAAATATGCACGCTTTCGCGCAATGTACAAAGGGAATCCAATTAACGATAATAAAGTAGAGGAGGTGCTCCACGAATCGATAAATAATAAAGATTTGGAAGAGGTATGGAAAGCCCATAAGGCAATAGGACGCGAGGTCGCAGGTGATGTTATTGAAATAGTGAAGATGAGGAATCAGGTCGCTCGCGAACTCGGATTTGATAATTATCATACAATGAGTTTAAAACTTTCGGGTCAGGATCCTGCTGAAATTTCAGCCATTTTTGATGAGCTTGACCTTATGACCAGAGATGGGTTCGCTGCATTGAAGAAAGAGATGGATGCTGTATTTTCTGTAAGATATAAATTGTCACCTGATAAATTAATGCCATGGCATTATCAAGGACGCTTTTTCCAAGAAGCGCCCAATCTTTATCCGGTGGATTTCGATAAATATTATAAAGGTAAAAACTTAGAGCAGCTTACTATTGATTTTTATAAAGGGATAGGTCTTGATGTTACTGCTATTATGAATAACAGTGATCTTTACCCTAAGGAGAAAAAGAACCAGCACGCTTTCTGTACGGATATTGACGGGAGAGGTGATGTTCGCGTATTGTGTAATATCTCTGATAACGAGCAGTGGATGGGGACAATGCTGCATGAATTCGGCCATGGAGTCTATTCTATAGGTCATGATATTCCGCAAAATCCATATTTTTTGAGAGATGCAGCCAATGCATTTACCACGGAAGCTGTCGCAATGATGTTTGAGAGATTATCAAGAAATCCTCAATGGATGATGTTGAATCTTGGTATTTCTGAAGAAGAAAAAAATGCCATTTCAGATGACTGCATTAAGTCTGCACGCTTGCAGCAATTGGTATTCTCACGCTGGACACAAGTGGTTTATAGGTTTGAGAAGGAGATGTATGCCAATCCCGATCAGGATTTAAACTCTCTTTGGTGGAATATAGTAGAAAAATATCAGGGGATTAAATCTCCTAAAGGCAGAAATGAACCTGATTGGGCATCGAAGATACACATTGCTCTCTATCCTTGCTATTATCACAATTATCAGCTTGGAGCCCTACTCGCCTCTCAAATGCAGCATTATATTGTAAATAATATTACCAAGACAGGTGATTTGAGGTATGACTGCTATACAGAGAATGCAAAGGAAGTAGGGGAGTGGATATCTGAAAAAATATTCAATCCTGGTATGAGATATGAATGGAATGAAATGATTGAGCGTGCTACCGGAGAAAAACTGACTGCCAAATATTATAAAATGCAGTATATCGATTAACAGCTTTATCGTTAGATTATTTGTAAAATCTCTTCACAGTTGTGAACAATATAATCAGCCAGTTTTTCAGTCTCTTGTTGAGATGAAACATTGGCTGATTTTTTCCATAGTGCCAAGGCAAAGTCTATCCCTGCATTATGTCCGCAATGATAGTCGTGAATGGTATCACCTATATATATACAATCGGAAGGAGAAGATGAGTTTTTATTGATATATGCGATAATAGGATCGGGAAAAGGTTTATGTCTTGGAGAATCTTCTGCGCAAATAGAACAATCAATCAAGTCGCTCCATCGGGACATATATTTGTCGTTGTTATATTCTTTCCTGTTTCTCGATGTGACAATCCCTATCGTTGCCCCCCGGCTTTTAATCGTTTTAAGCATCTCTTCTACACCCGGAAATGGGGAAATGAGGTGGCTAAGGTTTTGGAAATTCTTTTCCCAAATCCGTGAAGCGGCTTTTGGATCTGGAAAATTCAGATCAATTACCGCTTTGCCGCTTGGAACTCCGAAAAATCGGTATAAATCTTTAAGAGGGATATCTTTTCCCAATATCTCTTTTACAGTTTTTTGGAGAGATAGCAGACCGGTGCTTTCTGTGTCGAGCAATGTGCCATCTATATCGAAAATCACATTTTTATAATGCATTAGCAGGTAGTATTTTACAAGGTATGTAGGCCCAAAATGTGCTTCCTTTTCCCAATTCTGATTCTACTCCGATGTCTCCATCAATCATCTCCACAAATGATTTACAAATAGAAAGTCCCAGCCCTGTCCCTTGGATGTCTTTATTAAATTTCTTAAATCGTACGAACAAATTGTCCATATTCTCCTTAGCAATTCCCATGCCTGTATCCTCTACCCACAATCTAATTCCATTTTTAAATGGCTCATAACCAAACTTAATGTGTCCGGAAGATGTAAATTTTGAGGCATTAGTTAAGAAATTTAATGTTATCTGCATGATTTTCTGACGATCACTATTGATAATACTTATATCCTTAGGAATGTTTACCTCTAAATACACATCCTCTCTTTTTTTAGTTAATATGGTTAAATAGAGACTGTTAAACAATTCCGAAATATCGAATGGCTCGTTATTGAATTCTGTAAATCCTGCTTCCATCTTGGAGAGATCGAGAATATCGTTGATAAGATTAATTAATATTTCGCTGTTCGATGTTATTATTTTTTCAAATTCAATCCTCTCTTCGTCTGATTCGGCTGTTTTTAAAAGATTGGCAAAGCCTACGATCGAGTTAATGGGTGTTCTTATTTCGTGACTGACATTGGCCAAAAAACTTGATTTCATTTTTTCTGCTTCTATAGCTTTGTCCTTAGCTTTTTTGAGGGCCTTTATCATCTCAATATATGAGGTAATATCAATTATGATAACGATATATGAGGATATATTGCCATATTTATCTCGATATACGCGTCCTCGAGTATTTAGGTAAATCTTTCCCTTTTTATATGTGTTAAAATAATGTTTTTTTGATACAGCTGAAAAATCGTACTCAAAAGAATAATCTGAGTCATTTCCTTTTCTAAAAAAATCTATGGTATCTTTGGGTATAGCCGGATTGTCGAAAATATTTCTTTTATGTTTTAGATATTCATTTTTATCAATAAATCCGAATATGTCAGCGGCAGCATCGTTGGAGAAAGTAAGAAAACCATCTTTGTCATATATTTGAATACCTATTGGAATAGACTGTGCGAGATTTGCAGTCTGCTCATAAAGAAGTTGCATATCATCATTCATCTTTTGAGCAGTTGTGAGATCTTTGACGGTAATTATGGTTCCGGCAAATTTATTCTCAGAATCGAATATTTCTTTTCTATGTATGGAGATAATTAATTTATGTTTAATATTAGATATGATAGTATTTTCTTCCATTATTTTTGAGAGATCTATTTCGTATATATCACTCTCGTCAAGAAGAGATAACTGTAACTTTTGAGCGTATTTTTTAAAATAATCTAAAAACAGATACTGATTTTGTATTTCACTTTGTTTCTGTATGCCGAAGATTTTACTCGCTTCCTCGTTCATATTCAAAAGAATACCGTTACTGTCATATAATATGATACCTATTGATATGGCGTCCAATACGGACTTGCATTTAACCATAGAATGATTAAACAACTGATTATCACTTGTCATAGTTTTTTTATTATTATAACAAATAATGAAACGAATTGTTTAACAGTTGGTCAATATTTTATCAAGTTTTTGGTCAAACGGTTCTACCGGTATCTCTAAGACCATTTGAAAATCGAATCCGATTCCTATTGTAGTACATTTTAATTTGGGCAGTAGTCTATCGTAGAAGCCCTTGCCGCGTCCAAGTCTATTGCCGGAGGCATCAAAAGCGACCCCCGGTACAATGGCGAGTTCCACCTCTTCAGGGGGCACTGTTTCTGCATCGAATGACGGTTCCGGAATAGATTTGTACCCTGGTACAATTTTATCGGGAGAGAAAACCTTTAAAATTAATTCTTCTCCCTCAACAAGAGGGATGAGGATTCTTTTGGAGGAATACCATTTATTAAGGAAATTTTCAGTCTGCACTTCGTCCCTAAGAGCGTAATAGAGCAGCACTGTATGGCTGTTGATAAATTCAGGAAGAACTTCTATTTGGGATAAAATCGTTTCTGAAGCAGCTTTTTTCCATGAAAAAGAATACTTTTCTTTTTGTAAAAAAATATATTTGCGAATATCTTTTTTTAATTGTGATGTTGAAAAATTATCCATATTCTATGCAAAAATAAGAAAAAATGTTAATTTTGAAACATGGAACAAACAAATGTTAATAAACCTCATTTCAATGTTGTAGCTGCGGTTATTGAACATAACGGTAAAATTCTGTGTGTTCGTCGTGGAAAGACAAAATATCCTTACACTGAATATAAATATGAATTTCCCGGCGGGAAGATGGAGGAAGGGGAAACCGAGCAGGAAGCACTTATACGGGAGGTGGATGAAGAACTTAAACTTGCAATTAGTGTAGGCCCGAAAATTAAAATTATTGAACATTCGTATCCTGATTTTACAGTTACTCTCCATTTTTACCGATGTTCTGTGATTGATACGGCTTATACCCTGTCGGAACATACAAAAGGTATGTGGGCATCACCTGTCGAAATGTTGAAACTCGACTGGGTAGAGGCTGACAAAAGGGTAGTGTTTAAAAGATAGAGTGCTATTTTCTGTGATAGACAATCTTTAGGTCCCCTGCTGAAAGTATGAGGGTGTCTTCTGTATATTTATCAATGCGATACTCTTCTGAGAAATCAAAAGAAGTGTCATTTCCTATACTTCTACCGTCAAGGGCAATATGGTAAAAGCCTTCAGAATCGGGGTCCATTAGTTTCCAAGATTTGTATAGAAGGGTATTCATATTAATTGATTTCGCCTGACCTCCGTTTATAAGCTCGATCCCTTGTTCCATCGTTTCCATTCCGGGAACGGGTTCTACCCACGATCCGCATATACGAGCTGTAATGGAGGCTTTTACAGATATGCTTTTGGCCTTGGTAATAGGTTTTATCTTTCCGAAAAATGTAATCTCGGCATAATCTCCGATAAGTATGCCGTCTTCGGTGGTCCTTTGGGCTGTTAATGTGCTGAATGTCAATGTATCAGAATTAATGGAATTAATTATGGTCACTGAATTCATCGAGGCATCCATGATAGTACCTGATACTTTATTCTCCATCTGACTACAGGCTGTAAATCCCAAAATGGCAAATAAGAGGGTAGGAATTAAATATTTTCTCATAATATTGAAATGTTTTATATTTTTGTCGCCTTAAAATTTCAAATTTAGATGAAAAAATTTAATATTATTGTTTTTATTTTGTTTGTTTTCTTAAATATTCAACAAATGAATGGACAGAAGATTGTCAAAGATACCATTAATAAAGATGGGGTGAGGGAGGTGGAGTTTCAGCCTTCACAGAAAGTATGTTCGCGAATGATTTATGTCAGCGTAAAAGATGATGTGATTTTGGATGCTCATTATCTCGGGGGATGCAGTGGAAACACTCAAGGAATATCGGCCCTTATCAAAGGGATGAAAGTAGAAGAAGCGATTAATAAAATTCAAGGTATCAAATGCGGATCGAAAGGGACATCGTGCCCTGATCAGCTTGCAAAGGCATTAATTGCTATTAAAGAGAAAAATTTGAAAAAATAACACTATATCATTGAACTTTTTTCTATTTATATTGTTATATAGGTAGAAATAGTTTTTTTACAAAATTCATCAGTGGTATAGTTTAGTTAGTTGGTTAGGTTTTGCCCGTTTGATTATTCAGGCGGGCTTCCTTATTTTAAACGGGCTACTCTGATGCCGTTAGAAGCGTAATCAACGAGCTTTTTCTTCTCGATTACTACTTTTTTTTCCTTAAATGAGGCGTGGATAAAATGCAATTCACCCTTGTCATGATATGCTATGGCAACATGAGCAATATCCAAACCTTCTACATTGGAAATAAATCCGATAATATCTCCGCTGAGAATTTCATTTTCAATGGAGCGTAGCTTTTTATTTGAAATATAATAAAATGGAGCCGAACTGTTAAGTCTCTCCTCGATAAGGGCTATTCTTCTGACCATATCATCACTATCTCGTAACTGTTTGTAACTTTGGGGGTGAGTGGACATATATGAAAAATGCTGATCGAACCTTTCTCCATATCGGCTGCTGAGCTCGACGAGAATATTGTTTTTCTCATTTTGAATCAACCATTCTGATGTATAATGTATCCTTGATTCGTAGCCCTCAACGATACCATCTCTATACCTCATTTTTCGCACTTGCGTGCAATACTCCTCGAATTCAGGATTAGTACTTTGTTTGATGGTAAGGGCCATCGCGATACAAGATTCGACAAAAAGAATACAGTCTGTCTCGTGAAGGTTTATCGTAAGAGTTTCAGGTATTTGTTCAAGAGTTCCTGCCGTGTATGGCGTTCCTAAGAAACTTAATGCTACTTCGGTTACAAGAGTGGGCATTGATGAATTTTTGTAAGGAAGGAGATATTCAATCTTTTCTTCAAAAATTTGTTTATCAATAGGGGAGAATCTAATATCTGTAGATTGGGCGGAGAGGATCGTGGATATTAAAATGGTGATTGAGAAGATGATGATTGTCCTTTTTTTCATCGTATCATGTATTAGTAATTATCAATAAAAAAGGGTGAGACGATAAGCCGAATTCTGTACTCGTTACCGAGCCTCTATCATTTATCTAAGCAGCCTACCCCCCGACAAAAGGCGGGCAGCCCTTAACTGTCGGTATATTTGGCCTTGCAGGTCACAGGGATGTACCCTTGAAATGTCACCATATTCGAGTTGTGAGCTCTTACCTCGCATTTTCACCCTTACCTCTTGTGAAGGCGGTTGTTTTCTGTTACATCTTACATAAACTTACATCTATCTGTGCTTTCCACAGTGTGATGCCCTTTCCTGTCCGGACTTTCCTCTGCCATAAAATAGCAGCGATAGAGTGTCTCACCCAAGTGGCAAAGTTATGTAATTATTGATAAAATTAATGATTTTTAATATTTCTTTCTATTTCTCGTGAAAGATATGGTGAAAGTTTGCAGTTTTCGTGGCATTGCATATCGTAGTTCCATATTCGCGCTACGCAATAGTTGGAATGTTTGCATCCGCTCTCAGAGCAGGTTCCTGCTTTCAATTTATTAATGAACTGAGTGTCATATACAAGGGGTCTTGCCATCTCGATAAAATCGAAGCCCGCATCAAGAACTTTGTTGATGGAATCTGCTGAATTAAGCCCTCCCACGAATGCAAGAGGCATATCAGGAAGTGCTTTTCTGAATTTGACAGAGTCATCGTAGAAAAAAGCCTCTTCAAACGGTTCATTGCGTATCATTAATTTTCCAAACAGGGCAATCCCTATTTTTAGCCACCATAAAGATTTCCATGGCATATATCCCCAAAGAGTGCGCATGGGCATCTTCCCTTTCATCACATACATAGGCGCTCTGCTGACAAATCCTCCACTTAACACGAGACAATGTGCTCCAAGATCCTGTAATTTTTGGGCGACAGTGATGCATTCGTCAACCTCAAGCCCCCCTTTGAACCCATCCCTCGTATTGGTCTTGACCAAAACAGCTATTTTATTATCTGCCGCATCCATAACCTCTCTCATAACCATTGTCATAAAACGCATTCTGTTTTCAAGAGAACCGCCGAATTCATCTTTGCGATGATTGGTATATGGAGATAGAAATTGTGAAATAAGATAACCATGCCCTGCATGAATTTCCACAGCATCAAACCCCCCTTTGATGGCGATTTTCACCGAATTACCGAACTCTTTGGCGATTTGAATTATCTCTTCTTTCCTGAGGCCGTGTACAAAAGTGGGGGAGTAAAGGTTAAACCCTGAGCAGGCTCCCACCGGACGACATCCGCAATATCTTCTATGAGACATATTCCCACAGTGGCCGAGCTGCACGCATGCTTTTGCACCATTGGAGTGGATGGAGGCTGTTAATTTAAGTAGGTCGGGAATGATCTCCTCTCTCATCCATAATTGACGATGAAAAGAGAGACCGCTTTTACATACTGCTGCATAAGCTACTCCTGTCATGCCCACGCCTCCTCGGGCCAAAGATGAGTGATAATCAATTAATTGTTGTGTGGGAGTGTGTCCGTCTGCCATCCCCTCGTAGGCTGAGGCGCGAATGACTCTGTTGGGAAGTTCTATGGGGCCAAGTTTTACTGTTTCGAATAATTTTTTGTTTACGACTGTCATTTCAAATTAATATATGAATGGGATAACTCTTTTCCTTTTAAGTTTAGTAAATTCTTCTCCGAATTCTTCGGTGTATTTGGCGTAGAGCGAGTTGGCTCGTGGCGCTAAGTTAGCGAATGTCCATATACAGAAAATAACTCCGGGGATAGACCATGTAAGTATCGCAAAGCCGAACCACTCTGTAATTTCTCCAAAATAATTGGCTGAAGAGACATATTTAAACATACCTCCTTTCGGAATATAGTGCTTAGAATCACCCGGCTTACGAAGATGACGGATAATGTAATCGGAGCGAAGGTTGATTATCATTCCTAAAATGAAAATAATCGTACCTGAGATAAATTGTGGGGAATAGAGCCATTTAATAGTGTAAAATGGTTCTAATGTGTATGGCGGTATGGAATATAAATATAACCAACTACCTATCATATAGGCATTTGCGAGATTGAAAATCATACCCATTGCAATTATTGCAATAGGCATTCTGCTTTTACCTTTAATTAAGAAAGGAAAAATAAATGAGCGTTGAAAATAGTGTGTCAGAAAGATTACTGTAATAACTGTGACCGCTATCCCTGAATTAAGCCCACGCAATAGAAAGAATATGACCATTGCGATAAATACGGGAGCCTCCATAATAATCCATCCCACCTTGTTGGGTATCGAAGGGCCCCATGAGGAGGTGCGAAGAAATCCATAGCCGGCTTTAAAATATTGAAGAGCTATATAAACAATGACTGCAAGAATAGTCATTATTTCGAGTACAACTCTATATGTTAAAGGGAGGTTGAAAAAGTATTGTTCCACTTTTTTAAGGTTTTAGTTTTATTATTGTTTGAAAAAATGTTGTTCTATTGTCTCTCGTTTTGCAGATATTTTGTAAATTTAACCATAAATTGAAAACAAATTGCAAATTTAAGAAAATTCCTTAACTTTGTACCCCCGTAAGCTAATCTGTTAAAAGCATTATTTATGTCAACAAAATATGTATTTGTTACGGGAGGAGTTACCTCTTCGTTAGGTAAAGGAATTATTTCTGCATCCCTTGCGAAACTTCTTCAATCAAGAAATTTAAAAGTTACTATTCAGAAATTCGATCCTTATCTAAATGTCGATCCCGGTACTCTAAACCCTTATGAACACGGGGAATGTTATGTTACTGAAGATGGAGCCGAGACCGATTTGGATCTGGGGCATTATGAAAGATTTCTAAATGTTTATACTTCAAAAGCTAATAATGTCACTACCGGTAAAATTTATCGTACAGTGATTGACAGGGAAAGAGAGGGGGCTTATCTTGGAAAGACTGTTCAGATAATTCCACATATCACTGATGAAATTAAAAGGAGAATGCTCCTTTTGGGGAAGACCGGAAAGTATGATGTGATCATTACTGAATTAGGTGGAACAGTGGGTGATATAGAGTCGCTTCCTTATATAGAGGCCGTCCGTCAGCTTCAATGGGAACTTCCTGATAATGATTGTATGGTAGTCCATCTTACTCTCGTTCCATATTTGAGTGCTGCGAAGGAGTTAAAGACCAAACCCACCCAACATTCTGTTAAGCAGCTTCAGCAAAACGGAGTTCAGCCCAATGTTATAGTATGCCGTACAGAGCATCCCCTCACTTCTGACTTAAAAAGAAAAGTGGCTTTGTTCTGTAATGTCAAGCCCAATGCAGTTATCGAATCCATTGATGCCAAAACCATATACGAAGTTCCTATATTGATGCAGAAAGAAAAACTTGATGAGATAGTCATTGAAAGGTTTGGGTTTAAGAATCTCCCTGCCCCTGATTTGGAAAGGTGGATGTCTTTTCTTGATAGGCTGCATAATCCTAAGAGAAGTGTCAATATTGCCCTTGTGGGCAAATATGTAGAGCTTCAAGATGCATACAAGTCAATATTGGAGTCATTTATTCATGCCGGTGCATCTAATGAATGTAAAGTCAATGTTACTACTGTACACAGTGAATTTATAACAGATGAAAATATTGATGAGCAGTTAAAAGGGATGGACGGTATTTTAGTAGCTCCCGGTTTCGGAGAGAGAGGATTGGAGGGTAAAATCAAGGCTTGTAAATATGCAAGGGAGAATGGAGTGCCTTTTTTTGGTATATGCCTCGGAATGCAGATGGCGGTAATAGAGTTTGCTCGTAATGTTTTAGGCCTTGATCAGGCCAATACTACAGAAGTGATGGCTAATGCCAAATATCCGGTTATAGATCTTATGGCAGATCAGAAGACTACTACTATTAAAGGTGGTACGATGAGGCTCGGAGCATATACCTGTGAGATAGAGAAAGGTACTCTTGCATACAGCATCTATGGGAGGACCACTGTCAGAGAGCGTCATCGTCATCGCTATGAGCTTAATAATGAATATGTTGAAGCACTTGAAAAGGGTGGAATGAAGGCAAGTGGAAAAAATCCTGACACAGGGCTTGTGGAGATAGTGGAGATACTAAATCATCCTTTTTTTATCGGAGTACAGTTCCATCCCGAATTAAAAAGCACCCCTGAAAATCCACAGCCGATATTTGTTGCATTTATTAAAGCAGCAATGAAATATCGAGGTGATAAAGAGTGATGAATAGCAAATCATTATATTGTCTTATATTGTTTTTTTTGGTGGGAGTACCTTTTTCTGCTTCTGCTCAGCGAGGTAATGTTAAGCTATATTCTGTGCAGGTAGAGAAATCTTTCCCTCACGACAGAGGTGCTTATACTCAGGGTTTATTCTTTTATGAGGGAGTATTATATGAGACCACAGGGCAGTATGGAGAGTCTTCGATAAGGAAGATTGATTATGAGAGTGGCGATGCATTGATTTATATTCCTGTTGATAGAAATTATTTTTTAGAGGGTTCCTGTGTCCTTAACGGGCAGATGTTTATTCTCACATGGAAAGAACATTTATGTTTTGTCTATGATATTAATACCATGAAGCCTCTCGGAGTGTTAAGAAATTCCCGCGAGGGATGGGGTCTTACTACTGATGGTAATTCACTTATAATGAGTGACGGTTCGCATAATATTTATTTTCTTGACAGTATGACATTTATGGAGAAGAAAAAGATAGAGGTTAAAATGGATGGGAAGAAAATATGGAATATTAATGAACTTGAATACATTGATGGTAAGATTTGGGCTAATGTCTATACTACTGATGTTATTTTGATTATCAATCCCGATTCAGGGGAAGTAGAGGGAAAAATCGACTGTAAAAATCTACTTTCTGCAAATCTTAAGACTTATTCAACAGATGTTCTTAACGGTATTGCTTGGGATTCTAAAACAAAGTCCGTATATTTGACCGGCAAAAATTGGCCGCGATTATACCGTATTTCTCTCAAAGAGAAGAGGTAATCGCTATTTATATTTTATTAACTTGGGGGTGCTTGCTTAATAGTAAAGCTGAGATTATACCCGTATTACCTGATGCAGATAATGCTGCCGAAGGGAGTAGTAAGTCTCACACATAGTACATCCTCGCAAAAACAATAACAATGAAAAAGTTATTTCTATTTTGCGGGTTTTTTATTTTTCCTTTTCTTGTATTGGCACAGGAAAAAGAACCCGTTATTCTCGACAGTGTGCTGGTAGAGGGGAACAGAGCCACGGTTAAAACGCCTGTTACCCATTCTACCATTTCAAAACAGATTATTCGCTCGGCGGCTCCTAACGCCTCTCTTCCTCTTCTTTTAGGGCTACAGCCATCTGTGGTGGCAGTTACCGAAAGCGGTAGTGGACTTGGTTATACGCGTCTTTCAGTGAGGGGAAGCGATGCGTCAAGGACTAATGTGACATTGAACGGAGTGGCTATCAATGATGCCGAATCGCAAGAGGTTTTTTGGGTCAATATTCCCTCTCTTACCTCTTTTCTTGAATCTGTTCAGCTTCAGAGAGGTGTTGGTACTTCTGCCAACGGTTCGGGGGCTTTCGGCGCAAGTATCAATATGGAAACTTCATTTACCTCGCCCAAACCTCATTCGAGTGCCGAGATCTCATACGGTTCATATAATACGACTATTGCATCTGTGGGGGCGGGAAGCGGTTTGCTTCCAAGCGGACTCTCATTTGATATGAGGTATTCTTATAATACGACAGACGGTTATATAAGAAACGGTAAGGGGAAATTACATTCTGTTTTTGCCAATCTCGGTTATTTGAATGGCTCCAATTCTTTTAAGGTGATATACATAATGGGAGATCAGCATACGGGGATTACATGGGAGGGAATCTCGCGTGAAATGGTTGAAAAAGATAGGCGGAGTAACCCGGCCGGTGCTTATTATGATGCTGCCGGAAATATACACTACTATGATAATGAGACAGATAATTATACTCAACATTATATTCAAGGATTTTATTCCCATTCTTTTTCACACGGACTTCTGTGGGTAAATACCTTAAATTATACCAAAGGATCGGGCTATTATGAGAATTACAAAGCTGACACCAAGTTTTCCAAGTACGGACTTGAACCTCAAATTATCGATGGCCAGACATATAAGAGAAGTGATTTTATAATAAGGCAAGCGATGGACAATGAGTATTATGTCGCATCTTCTACCCTTAAATATAATAGTACCAAAATAAGGGCATCGGCCGGTATTAATTATTCATATTATGATGGTTTGCACTTTGGAGATGTTATTTGGTCGATGTATAATGAAAATATAGAGGATAATCATACATGGTATAAAAACAGAGGAGATAAATGGGAGGGAAGTATTTTTGCGAGGGGGGAGATAGATATTGATAAATTTACCCTTTTTGCTGATTTGCAGTATAGACATATTGATCTTAAAATGTCTGGTCCGGATAAAGATTTTGCACCTCTCGATTATCATAAACCATATAATTTTTTTAACCCTAAAGGGGGCGTTTCTTTCTCGCTGAATGAAAATAATATGTTTTACGCTTCATTGGCGGTAGCCCATAAGGAGCCATCGAGGAGCGATATCAAGGAATCAATAAAATCCCTTTTGCAGGGGAGTGTCAAAGAGGAGAGATTGCTTGATTGGGAAATTGGTTATAAGCTTTCAATGAAGAATTTCGCTCTCGGGGTTAACATCTATTTTATGGAGTATAAAAATCAACTCGTGGCTACAGGCAAGCTAAGCGATGTGGGGTATCAGATAAAGGAGAATATCCCCGATAGTTATAGAAGGGGGGTGGAATTGTGTGCAGGATGGGAAATTGCCAAGTGGATAAGATTAGATGGGAATGTTACTTTGAGTCTGAATAAAATTAAAAAATATACTGCTTATGTGGATGTGATGGATTCAGATTGGAATATTATCGGTCAGGATACCGAATATTACGAAAAAACGGATCTTAATATGTCTCCCTCTGTTGTGGGGATGGCTATGGCGACATTTATTCCTGTTAAAAATTTTAATATTTTCGCAAATGGGAAATATGTGGGAAAGCAATATTATGACAATACTTCTTCTCAGGAGAGATCTATACCTGCATATTTTGTTATGAATGGAGGTGCTTCATACGATTTCCCCCTTTATGGAAAAAAAGATAATTCCCCTTATTTAACTCTCTCTCTCTTTGTGAATAATGTTTTAAATAATAAATATCTCTCATCTGCTTGGGTTTACAGGGCAAATTTCAACGATGGTTCCAAACCATACATCGAGGAGGGCTTTTTCCCGCAAGCTGAAACGAATTTTATAATTAAATTAGCTGTCAATTTTTGATAAATGGAGTTAGCTGTCGAAATATTCGGTGTTGTCACGGGGTTGCTTTATTTGTTTTTTGAAATAAAGCATAGCAGGATGATGTGGTTCCTTGGTGTTTTCATGGCCGGAGCATATATATATCTTTTTGCTGTCGAAGGTCTGTATGCCTCGATGTCATATCAGATTTATTATATGGCGGTGAGTATTTACGGTATTGTGAAATGGGGAAGAGATTCTCGTAAAATAGTGAATAAGGATGATGAAAAAAAGATAGTGGTAAATCACCTAAGCGGGAAAGAGGCTCTCGCCTCAATAGGGGTGACAATAGTGGTTTTTATCATTATTTATTTTGTACTCGGTCTTTTCATCGGTGATTCCCAAAGGTTTCTCGATGCGACTGTGACGGTTTTATCGCTGTTGGCTACATATTGGCTGAGCAGATCATTTATTCAGCAATGGATAGTGTGGATTATCGTAAATGTATTGAGTATGGTATTGTATTTTAAACAAGGTTTATATC
This sequence comes from uncultured Muribaculaceae bacterium, assembly GCA_964611185.1. GTDB lineage: Bacteria > Bacteroidota > Bacteroidia > Bacteroidales > UBA932 > CAAGNP01. Next base: position 18,384 of record CAZSXE010000004.1, read on the forward strand.
CTACTCTATTTTTATACTCTTTATATACTATATTTGCATTTTACGGATATTACTATTGGAAGAAACATTTATATTAAAATAATTTGTACTTTTGCAGGATAAAATAATATTGTTTACTAATACATTTTTAATATTATGCTTCTTATAGCCGACAGCGGTTCTACAAAAGTTGATTGGAGAGCTATAATGGATGATGGTTCTGTTAAATCCATTGCAACTGAGGGTATTAACCCCGTTTTTCAAACAAAAGATAAAATTCTTGAAATATTTAAAACTAAATTATTACCTGTTTTAGGTAATAAAGTCGAGACTGTTTTCTTTTATGGTGCGGGGGTAGTTTCTCCCGAAGTAAGTGGTGTACTTGCTTCTTGCTTCAAAGAGGTTTTTTCTACTTCTGTCTGTGAAGCAAAGAGTGATGTTCTTGCTGCTGCCCGTGCATTGTGCGGACATAAACCGGGGATTGCGTGTATTTTGGGAACAGGTTCCAATTCTTGCTTTTATGACGGAAGTGATATTTCTAAAAATGTAAGGGCAGGTGGTTTTATACTTGGTGATGAAGCCAGTGGCGCTTATTTGGGAAAAAGACTTATTTCTGATTTTATCAAAGGATTGATGCCGAAAGAGATTGAAGAGGTGTTTGTACAGAGATATAATCTCGATTATATGAGTATTGTTAAAAAAGTTTACAAAGAACCACTTCCAAGTCGTTTCTTGGCCTCTTTTTCCCCTTTTTTGAATGAATTTAGGGATAATCAGTATGTTTATGACCTTCTTCGCAGTAGCTTTGATGAGTTCTTCAGAAGAAATATTATCCATTATGATTATAAAAATTACGATGTGAATTTTGTCGGTTCTATTGCACATTATTACAGCTCTATTTTGGAAGCGAGTGCAAAATCGTTCGGGATGAAGGTTGGGAGGATATTAAAGGCACCTATTGAAGGATTAGTAGATTATCATAAAGAAATATTATAAAATTATGAAAATAACCGAGCAAGTTTCCAAATATAATGATTTGGATAAGATGCCGACACGGGAACTTCTTGAAAATATGAACAGAGAAGATCATAAGGTCCCCGATGCGGTGGCAGAGTGTATTCCTCAGATAGAACTTCTTGTCGATAAACTTGTGGAGAGGATGAAAAAAGGGGGAAGGCTTTTCTATTTGGGTGCTGGAACCAGTGGAAGGCTCGGTATTTTGGATGCTTCAGAAATTCCTCCTACTTACGGTGCTCCTTACGATTTAGTGATTGGTCTCATTGCCGGAGGCGATAGAGCTATCAGAAAAGCTGTTGAGGATGCGGAAGACAGTTTAGAGGGGGGGTGGAACGATATGGCTCCATACTCGCCCAATGCCAACGATACAATAGTGGGAATAGCTGCCTCAGGGACAACACCCTACATTATCGGTGCGGTGAAAAAGTGTCGTGAGATGGGTCTTTTGACAGCATGTATAACTTGTAATCCGGGTGCACCGGTGGCTGAAGAGGTGGAAATACCCATTGTGGCTGTCGTAGGCCCTGAATTTGTTACCGGAAGTACGAGGATGAAATCCGGGACTGCTCAGAAATTGATTCTAAATATGATTTCCACATCGGCCATGATTCGTATGGGACATGTAAAAGGGAATAAGATGGTGGATATGCAGCTGACTAATGCCAAGCTGGTGGACAGAGGGACTAAGATGATCATGGGAGAAACCGGGATAAATGATTATGACTATGCAAAATTTCTCTTGTTTCAACATCACTCTGTGAGAAATGCGGTAGATTATTATTTTTCAAATAACCCTAAATAATATAATGGTAACGAGTGAAGCAGGAAATTCTCTTTTAAATGATGCTGTGGAGCAGTTGTCCTCACTTCCGGGGGTGGGCAAAAAGAGTGCCTTGCGCTTCGCCTTGCATCTGCTCAGGCAGCCGGAGGAAAATGTAAGGCGCTTTGGAAACTCCATTATTCAGCTAAGGGAGCAGACTAAATATTGCACCGTATGCAATATGATATCCGACCACGATGTTTGCCCGATTTGTTCTAATCCTCATCGTGACCACAGAACGATATGTGTTGTGGAGAGCCTCCGAGATGTTTTAAGCATCGAAGGGACTGAGGAGTATTCTGGGGTATATCATGTTTTGGGTGCCATTATCTCCCCTATGGACGGAATAGGTCCGAATGATTTACCGATCGCCTCTCTTGTGAGAAGAATAAAATCTGATTCGGTAAAAGAGATAATTTTAGCTTTGAGTACCTCAATGGAGGGAGAAACAACCTCTTTTTATCTATACAAAATACTTTCTCCTTATGGAGTGCAGATTTCTACTATTGCGCGAGGTGTGGGATTCGGAGATGATCTCGAATATACCGACCAGCTGACTTTAGGGAAATCAATTATAAACAGACAACCTTTTTCACCCGAATTATGATAATTTTTTAGTTATGAAACACGAATTTCCACTATACATTTTTCTAATTGCTTTCGCAGCATATACTGCAATTCTTTTTTTTATTTCATGGATGACTGCAAGAAAGGCGGGAAGCAGCTCGTTCTTCTCAGGTGACAGAAAAGCTCCGTGGCCGATAGTAGCTTATGGAATGGTAGGGGCATCTATTTCAGGGGTGACTTTTATCTCCGTACCCGGCAATGTCCTGGCGCAGAATTTTTATTATATGCCGTTGGTTCTTGGATTTGTCGGTGGATATATAATTATAGCCAAAGTACTGTTACCCCTTTATTACAGGATGAATGTTACATCCATTTATTCATACTTGGGAGAGAGATTTGGAGAGAAGTCGCATAAAACAGGAACTGTGGTATTTATGATTTCGAGGGTGCTTGGGGCGGCAGTTAGAATTTTCGTAGTGGTACTTGTTCTGTTTGCATTTCTCCCAAAGGGGGTATTCGGAGGGTCTGAAATAGTCTCTTTTTCAATAGTAACCCTGATATTTCTGATACTTTTATATTTTTATACTTATCGAGGAGGAGTTAAAACCATTATCTGGACAGATGTCCTCCAGACTACATTTATGCTGCTGGCTGTATTTCTCACCATTTTTTATATTTGTAAAGATATGGGATGGGGATTCGGACAAATGTGTGCGGCTGTCGCCTCTACTGCCAATCCTGAAATAGCCGGAAGTAATTTTTCCGATATGTTCGACTGGAATTGGGGACATGGGACAAATGTGGTAAAGCAGTTTATTGCAGGTATCTTTGTTACAATAGCTATGACAGGTCTCGATCAGGGGATGATGCAGAAAAATTTGGCTTGCAAAAATATTCGCAGTGCACAGAAAAATATGTACACTACTTCAATCATTATTGTGGTAGTTAATTATTTTTTCCTTTTGTTAGGTGCCATTCTTTCTATTTATGTTGCTGATAAGGGTGGTTTTCAGGCACTTGGAATCGTGAAAACTGATGAAATGTTTCCTGTTGTGGCAAGCCAATACCTCGGAATTACCGTCGGTGTCTTTTTTCTTATTGGTCTTATTTCCGCCTCTTACCCCAGTGCGGGCGCTGCTCTAACTTCGCTAACTACCTCTTTCTGTGTCGATTTCGTGGGTTTTAATAGTCGAAAAGATCTGAGTGAAAGTAGAAAGAACAGAGTTAGAAAACTCATACAGGCATTTTTTACTTTATTGTTTCTGATTATTATCGTAATTCTCTATGTGGTAAGTAACGATGCTGTAGTTAATCTCGTATATAAATTGGCTTCATATACTTATGGACCTCTTCTCGGTATGTTTTTCTTTGGGATTTTAACTAAGAGCAAGGTCAGAGATGGTGCTGTACCATATATAGCCGTGGCTGCTCCGTTGCTGTGTTTTATTATCAATTTTATAGGTAAAAAATATTTTGGTTTCGATCTCGGTTTTACCCTTTTGATTGTGAATGGTCTTCTTACATTTTTAGGTATGTGGTTGTTTAGAAAAAAATAGAACATGTCTTATCCTGAACTCTTTTTGCTTGCCATCGGGCTGTGCTTTGACACTTTTGCTATTTCTCTTTCAGGGGGTATATGCTTGAATTTAAAGCTCAAATGGTTTCAAATACTCAGAATCATATTTGTTTTCGCCTTTTTTCAAGCCGGTTTTGCTCTTCTCGGCTGGTTTTTGGGGAGCAGTGTTCAAGAATATATCGAAAAATTTGATCATTGGGTCGCTTTTCTCCTCCTTTTGTATATTGGTGGAAAAATGGTTCTTGAAAGTGTTTTCAAAAAAGATGATGAATGTAATCCCAATAAAATAAACCTTCTCGATGTGAAGAAGTTATCCATCCTATCCATAGCCACAAGCATAGATGCTCTCGCTGTGGGAATTTCCCTCGCCCTGCTGAGACTTTCTTCATTAAAAATCGGAATGGGTATTTTGATTATTTTTTGTGTTACCGCACTCGCCTCTTTGGCGGGACTTCTCGGTGGAAAATCTCTCGGGAAGAGATTCGGAAAAAGATCGGAGTGTGTAGGGGGGGCTATATTGATTTTAATAGGGATTAAAATTTTAGTGGAGCACCTTATTGCCTGACAATTAATTGTAATAATATTAATAGTTGTTAAACAAAATATTTGTTTTAACTTTGCGGGACTTTTTAAAAGTATTGTTTATTAAATATTGAGTACAAAATGGACGACTATGGTTCGTGTAGCTGCAATTTCTTATCTAAATACGCTTCCCTTCGTATTCGGATTGGAGCGTTCTACTGTTTCAAAGCAGATAGAAATGGTAGCGTGTACTCCTTCAGAAAGCGCAGATAAGCTGCTTAGCGGCGAGATTGATCTTGGTATCGTTCCCGTGGCGATTATTCCCCAGAGTGATAATTTGGAAATCGTGACAGACTATTGCATAGGTGCAGATGGTCCCGTGGCGAGTGTACTTATATGCAGTGGAGTGCCTTTGAATAAGGTGGATGAAATATTCCTCGACGAAGATTCTCGCACCTCTGCTCTTCTTACAAAAGTGCTTGCGCACAATTATTGGGGTATTTCCCCAAAATATTCTTCATACACTTTTAATGAAAATTCTCCCCTTGATTTATCTAAAACCTACCTTCTGATTGGGGATAAGGCCATGGAGCACTCATCTGAGTTTGAATTTTGCTATGACCTCGCTTTTGAATGGAAGTGTTTTAAAAATGAGCCTTTTGTGTTTGCGTTGTGGACGGCAAATAAAAAACTTGACACAGATTTTTTGGCCAGTTTTTCCGAGGCTCTCGGGTATGGGGTTTCTCACATTGAAGATTGTGTTGAGAACAAAAAAACAAAATTTTCCAAGGAGATTGCTTTAGCATATTTGAATAATAATATTTCATATAATCTTAATATAGATAAAAGGAGGGCTTTGTCAGATTTTTGGAGTATGACATTTGAGTCTTCCAAATTTCGAGTCCGATGGTGAATCTTAAAAAGTTTTCTCTAATGAGAATCCGATTATTAAAAGATTGTATAACCAATATAAAAACTCGGAATAATGATTCAAATATTTTATAAACAAGACGGAAAAATACTTACATCAGGCTCGATAGAGTTTCTTGATAACTTGGGATTTGACGATGTGCTCTGGATAGATTTATTCTCGCCGGCAGGGGAGGAAAAAAGGGGAGTTGAAGATTTTCTCGATATGACACTTCAATCGCGTGCCCAAGCAGAAGAAATTGAATCTTCTTCTCGATATTCGGAAACTGAAACTACCATTTTTGCCAATACTAACTTTTTGATACCCGGTCCTGAAGACTATTCCATGGAGGCTGTCTCTTTTATTCTATGTGAAGGAATAATCGTTTCGATAAGAAATGTGCAGTTGAGAAGTTTCGGGGATATTCAGCGTAAGATTCAACTTAATCATAAATTATATCCTACCGGTTATCATGTACTTGTCGGTATTCTTGAAAATCGAATAGATCTTGATGCGGATATGATTGAGTTAATGGCCAAAGAGATAGATACATACTCAAAAAAGGTTAGTACAGGGCGTAATGTAAATGAAGATTTTCTTCTTGATATTAACCAGCTTCAGGAAAATACGATGATGGTGAGGGAAAATATTGTGGATAAACAAAGGATGATCTCTTCGATACTGAAAAGTGATAAATTTCCACGTGATGTTTATACAAAACTTTCAGTAATCAATAAAGACATCGGGTCACTTATTAATCATACAAATTTTAGCTTTGAAAGGCTTGATTATTTGCAAAATACTGTTTTAGGCCTTATTAATCTTGACCAGAACAAGATTATGAAAATATTTACATTTGTCTCCCTTCTTCTTATGCCTCCTACATTGATTGCTTCTATTTATGGAATGAATATTAACCTTCCTCTCATTGGAGGGAGATGGGATATGGCACTTGTTATTTTTGTGATGCTATTCACCATAGTTACTACGCTTATTATTTTTAGAAAACGTAAAATGTTATAATTTATATGAATTTTGAAATAAGGAATGAGGCTCTCTGGGAGAGCGGCAAAAGAAAAATAGATTGGGTGAAAGGAAATATGCCTTTACTTCGAGAGATTGAAGAGCAGTTTTCGCGTGATCTCCCATTTAAGGGATTGAAAATTACTCTTTCTATCCACTTGGAGGCTAAAACCGCTTATTTGTGTAAGGTACTTGCCGCAGGAGGAGCTCAGATGTTTATTACAGGGAGTAATCCTTTATCCACTCAAGATGATGTGGCAGCAGCCCTTGTTCATGACGGATTAAATGTGTATGCCTGGCACGGATGCACTCCGGAGGAGTATCATCATCATCTTGAAAAGGTAGTGGAGTCAGGACCAAATATTATTATCGATGATGGTGGAGATTTGGTTCATCTGATTCATAGCGAATATCCCGAGTTGATTCCGAATGTTATAGGGGGATGCGAAGAGACTACCACCGGAATAATGAGACTCTTGGCTATGAATAAAGAGGGTGCATTGAGATTTCCGATGATGTTGGTAAATAATGCTCGTTGTAAATATCTTTTTGATAACAGATATGGGACAGGTCAGTCTGTCTGGAATGGTATCAATAGGACAACCAATCTTATAGTGGCCGGAAAAAATGTAGTGGTTGCTGGTTATGGATGGTGTGGAAAAGGGGTGGCTATGAGGGCAAAAGGGCTTGGCGCATCTGTTATTGTTACTGAAATTGACCCTGTTAAGGCTATTGAGGCTGTCATGGATGGATTTAAAGTGATCTCTATGGAGCAAGCTGCCTCTGTGGGAGATATTTTTGTTACCGTTACGGGATGCTGCGATGTAATCGTCAATGACCACTTTATGAAAATGAAAAACGGTGCAATCTGCTGCAATGCAGGTCATTTTGATTGCGAGGTGGATGTGGCCGGTATAAAAAAGATAGCTATTGAATGTAAAGATGCTCGTGAAAATATCAAAGGATATCTACTTCCCAGCGGACATTGGATATATATATTAGCAGAGGGACGCCTTGTCAACCTTGCTTCAGGTGACGGGCATCCCGCTGAAATAATGGATATGAGTTTTGCTATTCAGGCACTTAGCGCCAAGTATCTTGTCGAAAATCACTCTTCAATTCGGGAGAAAATCGTCGAGATTCCTCATGAAATTGATATCAAAGTGGCGGAAATGAAACTTAAGGATCTTGGTTCCACTTTAACCGAGCTGACCGAAAAGCAAAAGAACTATCTTAAAAAAAGTCATTAGTAATTTACTTTGATTGTTTTGAAGGTATCGTCTCCGGTTTTAAACTTTATTTCTAACCCCTTTATACCTTCAGCTGTCGCTTCTTCATTAAGTGGAATTGACAAATAACCATAAGTTCTAATATCATTGTATGGCTGATTGTTGTTGTTGTGCTTGAATTCAAGAATATAGTATCCGTCCTTAGTCGTATCCTCATTTAGATTCTGAGCTAAATTAACGATGTGTTTCGATGAACTCATACTTGAGGCAAAGAATACAAATTCAATGGTTACAAATCTCTTTGCTTCCTCAATTCCTCCTGAGTACCATATATTTTGGGGTAAAGCTACTGCGTTACCGAGGGTGTCGATCTTGTCAGTATATACTATGTTTTTGGTGAGAACATTCTCTATTCCTGCTACTTTAATCTGTTTGGTCTCAGGCTGATATGAAGATTTTTCGATAGGTTCAGATGTTACTTCTTGGAAATAAAGGAGAACTCTATCGTTGTTTTTGGGTTCATAATTCGGAAAATCGCTGTAATTGGTGGGTACTAATGTCAGAGAGTCGTCTGAAATGAACAAATAAGATGATTTTTGGGGCTCAAGATTTCCTTTTACAGGGATTACTGTGGCGAAAGTGGCTTTGTAGGTTACATTACTATCTTTGTTGCAAGATGAAACCAAAATGATACCTAATAAGGCAAATGTTAAAACTGATAAAAATGTTTTTCTTTTCATATTGTAATATTATTAAAAAATTCTGTTACGAAATATAAATACAATTTTTTTAAAATACTGCACGACAAAAAAAATATTTTAATTAAATGCAGTATTTTTGCATTTCTTTCATTTAGTATATGTAGCGTGAAAATGGATAAACTGAGGCTATTCGAAAATATATACAGGCAATACTCCGGGCGGATGTTAGCTATATGTATGAGGTATTGCACAGACAAGAGCTTGGCAAAAGACCTTATGCATGACGGTTTTATCCATATATATAATTCGCTTGATAGATTTGAAGATAGGGGGGAAGGTTCGATGAGAGCATGGATGGAGAGGGTTATGGTAAATCATTGTCTTCAAGATTTGAGAAAAAAAGATGTATTTAAAAACTCAGTGAATATTGATGATTCGATGGAATATGAGATAGGGCAGGATGTGGAGGAGGCACTCGTGGAGAGTGTGAAACAAATTCCCCAAGAAGTTTTGCAGCGATTTATTATGGAATTGCCGGTGGGATATAGAACAGTCTTTAATATGTATGTGATGGAAAATATGTCCCATAAAGAGATAGCTAAGGCCCTTTCTATTAATGAAAAAAGTTCATCTTCCCAGCTTTCAAGGGCGAAAGTGCTTCTTGTTAAAAAATTAAATGAATATGAAAGAAATAAAAGATAAGTTTTATAACGCTTTAAAAGAAAGACTTGATTCTTACTCGGAAGAGGTGGAGAATGATGATTGGCTGGCTCTTAAAGCTGATATAATGAAAAGGAAAAGGTTGCGTCTCTTTTATTATTCTGCTGCAGCAGTTATAGTAGCTCTTATCGGCCTTACTGCCGGTTTGGCTATTGTCGATAAACCTAATTCCATAGGAGTTATTACCCCTCTTGAGCATAGAGCTATTACGATGGCATCTTCTTATACTATTTCTGCTCCCCATTATTATGAACTTCAAGATATATATTTAAAAGATAGAGGTCAGAGTGTTTTAAATGACAAATCGGAGGAAGATGATAAAACTGAAAGAATCGATAAAGTGTCTATTGAATATAAAGCTGATAATAAGAGTGTTGACGAGTCAAAAATAAGATCATCCGATAGAAATGATATGATGGATACTAAAGGAGATCTCGTAATCAGTGATTTTCCTGAAGATGACTATCTTTCTGTAAATGAGAAAGTTACCGTAAAAAAAGTGCAGAAATATGATGTGTCTGTTGTGGGGAATAGCTCGATTTTAGGTGAAAATTTTAATACTACACTGTTATATGGCGTTGCTCAAGAGAAGATGATAAGTTATAATACATCCCTCGTCTCTTCTCAGACGATTAAACCCAATAACGATACTGATGATAAAGTGCTGAATCTCGATCCGGACTATGAGTATAATTATCAACTACCGGTTTCATTCGGTCTATCTTTCAGAGTAGGAGTAGTAAATAATTTGTTTTTAGAAACAGGACTTTTCGCGACAAAAATGAAAACGGAAGTTAAAACCGGAGCCAATTCTCTTGCCGGCAATATTGAATTTTGGTATGTAGGTATTCCGATAAAGGCATCATGGTCGTTTTTTTCGAGCAGATATTTCGACGCTTATGTGGCCGGAGGAGGAAGTTTGGAAAAATGTGTCTCCATTAATTCATCTCTTGTGGCTATTAATCAAGTCCCGAAAGATATTCCTCTTCTGTTTTCGCTAAATGCCAATGTGGGTTTTCAGTTCAATATTATCCCTCAGGTATCTCTCTTTTTCGAACCTGGCATCTCATATTTTTTCGATAAGCGCAATCCTCTCCCTTCAATTAGAAATAATAAACCCTTTAATGTTAATCTTCAGGGCGGCTTAAGATTTAATTTTAATATTTAAAAGGTTATCGATTTTTTAAATATTTTTTTGATAACTAAAAAACTTAGTTTATATTTGTGTATAATTTATTTTAGTTATGAGAAAAAAATATTTCGGATTATTAACCCCCAAGGAGGAGGAGATTATGAATTTCTTTTGGGAGCACGGTAAATTGTTTGTTAAGGATTTGCTTGATTTGATTCCTGAGCCGAAGCCTCATTTTAATACCATTTCTACATTTGTAAGAGCTCTTGAGGAGAAAGGTTACTTATCTCATGAAGAGAGCGGTAATTCTTATTGTTATTTTCCATTGTTGAATAGAGAGCAGTTCCATAATGAATCGCTGAAGGGTGTTATTGGAAAATATTATAATAATTCAATTCTAAGTGCCGTTTCCTCTCTTGTTGAGGAGGAGGCCATCTCTGTGGAAGATTTGAAAAAATTAATTTATCAAGTGGAAAACGGAAATAAAAAAATTTAAGTTATGGGAGCTTTTTTAGTATATACCTTTAAAGTGGCGATTTGTCTTTTGCTGTTTTTTGTTTTTGTTAAATTGGCCTTCGGCAATGATACATTTCATCGCTTTAATCGTGCTGCGTGGCTTTCAATCATTCCACTTTCGCTGATTATTCCTCTTTTTAATTTCAAGTTTTTGAAGTGGATGGGATGGAAATCTGAATCGATGGAGGCTGTGGAATTGGCGCAAGCCGAGGAGGTAAGTATCGGATCTATTGCCTCTGGGGGCGATGAAACAAGTATTTCACTGATCGTTTCTATTGCTGTCGCAATATGGCTTCTCGGTGCAATTGCCGTAGGCTTAACATTCTTGGTATCTTACTTTAAGATGTTCAGGACTATCCACTCCGGAGGATATAATTCTTCGTATGCGGAGTTGGTGAATAATTGTAAAGATATAGTTAAATATAGTGGAGATGTTAGATTATCTGTGGTGGAATGTGATATTCCCCCATTTAGCTGGATGAATTATATTGTTATTTCTAAGAAGGATATAGATGAAGACGGAAGGGAGATTCTTTTGCATGAAATTTCCCATATAAAGGCAAAACATTCGATTGATATGATATTTATCGATCTAATGATTGTGTTTCAGTGGTTTAATCCTGCCTCTTATCTTATAAAAAGGTCACTGCAGCAAGTTCACGAATATTGTGCTGACGATTCAGTTATCGAAGCAGGCGTGGACGGGCGAAAGTACCAGTTATTATTAATCAAAAAAGCTGTTGGACAGCGTCTCTATACTATGGCCAACAGCTTTAATCACAGCAAATTAAAAAACAGAATTACTATGATGTTAAAAGAAAAATCATCTCGTTGGGGGTATGCAAAATGTCTTTATGCTCTCCCGCTACTACTAATCGCCGCTACGGCATTTGCATCACCCGAAATGTCGTCTGCTTTTGAAGACATTTCAAATGTCAAATTTACACAAAATTCTCCTATTAAAGACACAGTCGATAAAAAAAATGGGAATGCGATCGATGAGGTCGTAGTTGTATCTTATGGAGATAAAAATAATTCTCAAGAGAAAGTTGAAAAAGAGGAGGTCTATCAATATGCTATAATTGAAGAAAAGCCTACTTTTAATGGGGGAAATCCAGGTGAATTTTCAAAATGGGTGGCTCAAAATCTTATTTATCCTGACGGTGCGAGAAAGAATAAAACCGCAGGGAGGCTCACTTATCAGTTTACAATAGGGAAAGATGGTAAACTATCCAATATAAAAGAGATGAGAGCCAATATTACAGGAGATAAATCAAAGGCGCATCTTCTTAAGGAGGAGGCTATGAGAGTATTATTGTCATCTCCTGCTTGGACCCCAGGCAAAAAGGATGGGAAAGCGGTAGATGTAGTTATGATTTTCCCTATCATATTCCAAGTAAGATAAAGCTATGAATGGAGGCAGGATTTTATTTATAGCTTTTCTTTTGATTTTATGTGTTGTGAAAAATTTGGAAATCATACAAATATAACTTATTTTTGCGCTCCTTCTGAAAATGAAGGATTATAAATAATGTTTAACGCCTTGTTGATTAATTAATTACAAACATGACAAAAGAAAAACAAATCGTGGAGAATGATGATAATATCGATCTCCCAAAAGTAAAAAATGAAGAGGATAAATTAGACTCTTTCGTAGAAGAGGCTCCCGCAATCGAGGATGCTACCAAAAAACGCAAAAGCAATGCCTCTGTTCCTGTCGATAAATTTGACTGGGATAGTTTTGAAAAAGACTCTGCCTGCGATATTGATAAAAACGCAGTGGAAGAGAGTTACAACCAGACACTTTCAAAAGTAGTTGAAAACGAAGTAGTAGAGGGTGTGGTTATGGCTCTTAATAAAAGAGAGGTTCTTGTAAATATCGGATACAAGAGCGAAGGAGTTATTAATATAAATGAATTCCGCTATGACCCAGATATTAAAGTGGGCGATAAAGTGGAAGTATATGTAGAAACAGCTGAAGATAAAAAAGGGCAGCTGATTCTTTCTCATAGAAAAGCACATTCACTGCACTCTTGGGATATGGTTAATGATGCTTTTGAAAAAGACGAAGTGGTTAAAGGCTATGTTAAATGCCGCACCAAAGGTGGTATGATTGTCGATGTATTCGGAATCGAGGCGTTTCTTCCCGGTTCTCAAATTGATGTCAAACCGATTCGTGATTACGATGTCTTCGTAAATAAAACTATGGATTTCAAAATTGTCAAAATCAATCATGAATTCCGTAATGTAGTCGTATCTCATAAGGCTCTAATTGAAGCTGAAATCGAGGCTCAGAAAGCCGATATTATCGGTAAACTTGAAAAAGGTCAGATTCTTGAAGGAACTGTTAAAAATATCACCTCTTATGGCGTATTTGTCGATCTCGGTGGTGTTGACGGGCTTATCCATATTACCGACCTTTCATGGGGAAGAATAAATCATCCTGACGAGGTAGTAACTCTTGATCAGAAGATCAATGTAGTTATTCTTGATTTTGATGATACTAAGAAGCGTATCGCATTGGGCTTAAAACAGCTTACTCCTCATCCTTGGGATGCTTTGAATCCTGATTTGAAAGTTGGTGACAAGGTAAAAGGTAAAGTGGTAGTTATTGCCGATTACGGCGCATTCATCGAGATTCAGCCTGGTGTTGAAGGTCTTATCCATGTTTCAGAAATGAGCTGGAGTCTTCATTTACGCAGTGCTCAGGATTTCTTGAAAGTGGGAGATGAAGTAGAAGCAGTTATCCTTACCCTTGATAGAGATGAGAGAAAAATGTCTCTCGGTATCAAACAGCTTAAAGAGGATCCTTGGACCAATATCCTTGAAAAATATCCTATTAATTCAAAACATACCGCAACTGTTCGCAATTTCACTAATTTCGGTGTATTTGTTGAGCTTGAAGAGGGTGTTGACGGACTCGTTCATATCAGTGATCTTTCTTGGACAAAGAAGATTAAGCATCCTTCAGAATTTACCTCCATCGGAGATACCCTTGAGGTAGTAGTTCTTGAGGTCGATCAGGAAAATCGCCGTCTCAGCCTTGGTCACAAACAGCTTGAAGAAAATCCTTGGGATGTGTTTGAAACTGTATTTACCCTCGGTTCTGTTCACGAAGGGACAATCATTAATTTTATCGATAAAGGTGCTACCGTCGCTCTTCCTTACGGAATTGAAGGATTCTGCTCAATAAAGAATCTTGTTAAACAGGATGGAACTACTGCTAATGTCGATGAAAAGCTTGATTTCAAAGTGATTGAATTCAATAAATCGAACAAGAAAATAGTCCTTTCTCATACCAAAACTTGGGAAGAACCCAAGAAAGAGGAAGTGAAGGAAAAATTATTGGATACCGATAGCACTCAGAAAGCGGTTAAGAAATTGAAAGCCAATTTGGAAAAAACCACTTTGGGAGACATTTCTGAACTCGCCGACTTGAAAGATAAGATGGAAAAATCTGCAAAAAAATAATGGATTTTTCTCTTACTACATCACAAACACGCAGTAAGTAGATATCAAAGCGCTCTTATGTAATACATACATGGGCGCTTTTTTATTGTCGATATAGGGAAGATATTTTTATATCGAACTGATAAAATATTAAATTTGTTTTTTATATCAATTTTATGAAGAAAATATTATTAATTATACTCTTATCTCTGATGGCTTTGGGGATGATGGCCCAAAATGGAAATAATGTTTCGGGGCAGATTACAAAATTCGGGCAAACACTCTATTATATAAATAACTATTATCTTGATACGGTCAATTTTAAGACAATTGTGGATAAGGCAATTATTGCTGCTATCGGGGAGCTTGATCCACATTCTTCTTTTATATCGTCTGATGATGTAAAAGCGATGAACGAACCTCTTGAGGGAGAATTTGAAGGGATTGGTGTCGAGTTTGCAATAATCCACGATACTTTAACTGTACAAGCTCCGGTATTTGGGGGGCCATCGGAGAAAGTGGGAATATTGACAGGCGATAAAATTGTCTCTGTTAATGGAGAGAATATTGCAGGTATCTCTTTAACTAATGAAATGGTTTTCAAATATTTACGAGGAGCTAAAGGGACAAAGGTGGATCTCGGGATAGTTCGCAAGGAGGAGAGAAAATTATTAATTTTCACAGTGGTGAGGGACAAAATACCATTGAATAGCGTAGATGCGGTATATCAGGTAGAACCAGGATATTTATATATAAAACTCAGCCGTTTTGCCTCTTCTTCTTACGATGAAATGATTCAAGCTATGGCGAGCGTTAAAGGGGCTATAAAAGGGATAATTCTCGATTTGAGAGGTAATTCAGGGGGCTATCTCTATTCTGCAATCAAGATTGCAAATGAATTTCTTGATAAAAACAATATGATTGTCTATACCCAGGGGAGAACTGTACCCGATATGAAAGAGCTTGCTGACGGGAATGGGAAATATAAAAGAGGGCCTCTTGTACTCCTTGTTGATGAAAATTCGGCATCTGCAAGTGAAATAGTGTCAGGAGCTGTCCAAGACTGGGATAGAGGAATTATAATAGGAAGACGCACTTTCGGAAAGGGGCTTGTTCAACAAGCTATGCCTCTGAGTGACGGCTCGCAGCTGAGGCTTACAATTGCGAAATATCACACCCCTTCCGGTAGAGTAATCCAGTCCCCTTATAAAAATGGAAAATCTCAAGAATATTATCTTGATTTTTATAAGAGATATGCTCACGGGGAGTCTTTCAGCAAGGACAGTATCCATTTTCCCGATTCTCTCAAATATAAAACATTGCGTTTGAAAAGGACTGTTTTTGGCGGAGGAGGGATTATGCCGGATATATTTGTCCCTGCCGACACCTCATATTATTCTGATTATTACGCCTCGCTTCTGAGACGGGGTGTCGTGATAGAGTATATGAATGATCAGATAGATAAAAACAGAAAAGTATGGAGTGTGTATTCTTCTTTTGAAAAATTTGATAAACATTTCATTATTACAGATGATATGTTTAACGGTTTGGTCGATGCGGCAAAGAAAAAAGGGATTGAGCCTGATGAAGCTCAAATCGCTATTTCAAAAAATGTATTAAAAATATATATGAAAGCATTAGTAGCGAGTTCAATAGTCGGTAGAGATGCTTTCTACAGGATTTTACACAAATATGATGATCCTGTATTCATTAAAACAATGGAAGTATTAAAAAACTGGGAGAAGTATGGATTTTAAAAAAACAGTAATATCGTTATTATTAATAAGTGTGTTGTCGTGTAGCGGGATTAACACTCTTTTTTCACAAAGCAGAGGAGAAACGAGGCAGTATAAGTCTGCTGTTTCTAAAGGAGATATGAAAGGGTACGAGAAGTTTTTAAAAAAATATCCCAATTCTGTTTATGCTCCCAAAATCAATCATATTATAGACTCTGTAAATTTTTCAAAAGTTAATAAGAGTGATATTTCTTCCTGTCTCTCATTCATCTGTACATACCCGGATTCTCATTATTGCGCAGAGCTTGATGATATTATTGAATCATCTGTTCTTAGAGACAGATATATTCAAAATGATAAACAGCTTGATAAATGCAGATTAATAGAGCCTTTGACAAGCGTTAGAATAGGGGATAGAGGGTACTATTATTACATTTATGAAAATTATGGTGAAAAATACCCCGATATGCTTGAGTATGTGGCCGCTTTACTTGATAAGGAGAGCGGTACTTCTTATTATGCAATGTTCTCTGGGAAGAAAAAACCCTCTTCAAATATGATAGGATATATCATTGAGGGTGAAATAATGGATGAGGAGACTAACAGGCAGTTTAAAACACCTGAGATGACCTATTTGCTGAACATCCTCACTCATAAAGATTTCTTAGTCCCTATTTCCAAAGGGGATATTATTACTGATCAGGCTATAGAATGGTGGCTGGAGAATAATAAGAAAAGAGCGAGGAAATTGAATTTCGGAATTCTCTTAGAAGAAAGCTCTATTGTGGATAAATTCAAAACGATGGCAGAGTTTGAGAAAAATAAAGTGTATAAAGTCGCCTTATTTGATATTAGAGGCTATACAGTAATATGTGCTCAAAAATCTTCTTCTGAATATATTCTTGTGTGGTGTGAGCCTGTTTGTAAAAATACTGATAAAGATTTATTACTTAATACCATTTACTTTGAAAGCACTAATTCTTTGGTCCTTTATTATTATAAGGGAAAAACTACTTTCAAGGTAAGGGTTAACCTTGCAAATAAAGAGGTAAGATATTGATTTCTCTACTTAGTATTCAAATTATCGAAAATAAAAGGCATGAGTGAGCGTATTCCATCAAATACTTGAATGGTGGCATTACTCCCTATTATTATCTTGATAGGCTTTTTAGATAAAATCTCGTATTCTGCCATGACTTGCCGGCATGCTCCGCAGGGATATGTCAGTGATGAAAGCATATCTGATCCTGAGACAGCAGTTATGGCAATGGCTTCGATGTTTTCTGTAGGGTAATTGGCGTGAGCAGCAAACATGGCTGTCCTTTCTGCGCACAAGCCTGAGGGATATGCGGAATTTTCCTGATTAGCTCCCAAAACTATTTTACCATTTGTAAGTCTTACGGCTGCTCCTACATGAAAATTTGAGTATGGAGCGTATGAACCTTTAGTGGCGGAAATTGCTTTATTTAAAAGGAGTGCATCTTCTTCAGGGAGTTCATTGATGGATTTATATTCAAGATAATGTATGGAAATACTCTTTTTATTCATGATATATGGATTATTGCAGACAAATGTAATAAAACTTTTAGTATTTTTGTATGAATAATTAATAACTTTATGGATAATAAAAGGCTCAAATTCTTCTTTAGTACTTTTTTGATGATATGTTTGTTTTCTACAACTGCTTTATGGGCACAAGAAAAAATGACACGTCAGCAGTATATAGATAAGTATAAGGATATTGCCCTTGAGCAGATGAAATCGCACGGTATTCCCGCAAGTATTACTTTGGCACAAGGGTGCCTCGAATCGGGGGATGGTAACTCTCCATTAGCTAAGGAGGCGAATAACCATTTTGGAATAAAGTGTCATAATGACTGGAAAGGGCCATCCATGCGTTTGGATGATGATCAGAAAGATGAATGTTTTAGAAAATATAAAAAAGCAAGTGACTCTTATGATGATCATGGAGATTTTCTCAGGGGTAGGGATCGTTATTCTTCTCTTTTTGATTTAAAAATCACCGATTATAAAGGATGGGCTTATGGATTGAAAAAAGCAGGGTATGCTACAAATCCTCAATATGCTCAGATGCTTATTAAGATAATCGAGGACTATGGACTGTATAAATATGATTCTGAATTAGCTGGAAAGGCTCTTAAGGAAAAAGGGTTACTTCCTCCAAGCCCTGCTCAGCTTGAGGCTCTGATTCGGCTGAAACCTGCTAAACATTCTCCTCTTTACAAGTATTCTTTGAACCGTACTCTATATGTTCAAAATAATGTTGCTTATGTAATTGCTAACGAGGGAGATACCTATAAGTCAATAGGAGAGGAGTATAATCTGTTCCCTCGCGAAATTTTAAGATTTAATGATGTTAAAAATGATTGTTCTCTATCTTCAGGTACTATCGTATATATTCAAAAGAAAAAATGTCGCGCTAAGCGACACCTTGATGTTCATATAGCAGAGGATGGAGATACATATTATGCTATATCACAGCGATATGCTGTCCGTTTGAGTAAGATTCTAAAATATAATAAAGTCAAATCCTCAGATTCTCCCAAAGAGGGTGATGCCATTTATTTAAGAAGTTCAAAATATTAATACGGTTTATGAATAAAAAAAATAAAAAAATATTATTGGGTTTTGCCATTATTGTAATATGCTCAATTATAGGCTATTTTGGCGTTTATTATATAAAGTATAAGATGCCCAATGTAAAGAACGAGACAATATTAAAAGTCTATGGCAGCTATACTTATAACCAATTTTTAGATACATTGGAAAAAAGTGGAGCCGTAAATCACTGGAATTTATTTAAAAGAGCTTCCGAAGATAGAAGTTTGAAGAATTATCTTAAACCTGGAAGATATCTTTTAAAAAAGGGGATGAGTAATCAGTATCTTATAAGAATGTTTGCAAACGGATGGCAAACTCCTGTCAATATGACTTTCAAGGGATATGTTAGAAGACTTGATAATCTTGCTTATGTCTTCTCAAAGTGGTTTGAGGCTGATTCTGCCTCTTTTTCAGGTGTTCTTAACGATTCTTTGTTGATAGATAGTCTCGGCTTTTCTAAAGAGACATTTATAGCGATGTTTATTCCCAATACTTATGAAATATATTGGACAATTACCCCTAAAAATCTTGTTTTAAGATTTAACAAGGAGTATAAACATTTTTGGAATCAAGAGAGGCTATCTAAAGCTAAGGCTATGAACTTCACTCCCGTGGAGGTAATTACTCTTGCTTCTATTGTCGCAGAGGAGACAAATTCAGCCGCTGAATGGCCTAAAATTGCGGGTGTTTATATGAATCGTATTCGTAAGCATATTCCACTCCAGGCTTGTCCCACAGTAAAATATGTAGTTATTCAGGACGAACCTGATCTAAGACGGATTTTAAACAGACATTTGAGGGTGGACTCACCTTATAATACTTATAAGCATCGGGGATTGCCGCCCGGTCCCATTACCATCGCACCGGCTGCTGTAATTGATGCAGTTTTAAATTATGAAAAGAATGATTACCTCTACTTTTGCGCAAAATCAGAATTTGACGGAACCCATAATTTCTCTTCATCATATTCCCAGCATAAAAGATATTCGAGAGAGTATAACAAAGCTTTTAAAGAGTGGGAGAGAAATAATAAATAAAAAAGGGTAAGCTGAATACATCGCACCGCTACGACTACTGTACCTTTGCTATCTTCCGATCCTGGAGGAGTTAAGTAGGAGCTGGTCGTGTATGACTTACCCGGGGACAAAGATACGATAAATTATTATTTTTCCAATTTTAAAAATTAATTATATCCTTATATTCACCCATAATGACGATGCGATCATCTTTTAAAAAATCGAGTTTGCTATATGAATCTGATATCTTGTAACTGTAGTAATTAACTCCTAATGCATTGATTTTCTGGTAGGAATGTTTGAGGCATATAAATTTTAGCTTTGTGTTTTTTTCAAAATCGGCAGCATCGTATGATTTGCCTACCAAATCTTCTGGTATCTCTCTTTCGATAATATAGTGATCGTCATCGATTTTATATGAGGAGATGAATCCTTTCAACTCCATTAATAGGGCAAATTGTCGCGAAACCACCTTTTCCGGAAAAAACACATTCTGAATCCCCAGCGATTTCAGTATGGCATACTGTGTGGAATCAGAGGCTCTTATGTATATTTTCCCCACTTTAAGATCTTTTACCACCGAATAAATGGTAAGACAAGCTCCGATATCTTTGTGGACTGAAATAAATATAGTGTCAATACCTTTTTGAGGTAGTATTTCCAATGAACTTTTATCCACTATATTAAGGCATAATGCTGTGGAAATTTTTGATTTTATATTTTCAACTTTTTCCATGTCTTTATCAATCCCAATAACTTCGTTGCCAAGCTGTGAAAGTTCTTCTGCAAGGACTGATCCCATTTCTCCGAGACCGATGATAATATATTTCATAATAGATGTATTAATAAAATTAACTTACAATAATATGCCCCTCCGGGTAGCGATAATAAGGGGTCTTTTTATGATGAATAAACGATGTGATAAATGTGATTATCCCTATTCTGCCGATGAACATTATCACAGTGATGATTACTTTTCCAATATTTGACAATTCAGGGGTAACATTCATGCTCGATCCCACCGTACCTATGGCAGATACTACTTCAAACAAAAGCCTGTGCACTTGAATACCATCTTCTGTAAACATCAATAAAATACATCCTGCAAAAATGGTGAGAGTGGTTAGAAAAATGCTTGCAAATGCTCTCTGAACTGAAATTCTTGATATTTCTCTCTTATTTGATTCGAGCTTCCCCCTTTCTGTAAGAAGGGCGAGGGAGTTCTTTATCATCAAGTAGAATGAGGTCACCTTTATACCTCCTGCAGTGGATTGAGGCGCGCCTCCTATCCACATAAGGAGAATTATTACAATAAATGTAAGGGGGCTTAAAGACGATATGTCCTGGCTTGAGAAACCGGCAGTTCGGGGTAGGACGGCATTAAAAAATGCTTGAGCTATCTTCTGAGATATGCTCAATCCATTAAGTATTCCGTTCCATTCAAAAATAAGAAAATATGCAGTAGAAAATAGAAGTAGAATCGCTGTGACTTTTATGACAATGATAGAATTGAGATCCCACGAGTGCAATGTCTTTGTATAGTGTCTCTTTTTAATCATACAGATAGTGTCTTTTATTCTTGTGGAGATGATTTTAAACAAATTGGAATATATGGGAAAACCTATCCCGCCGAGAATAATAAGCGCTGATATGATATAGTAGAAATAATTGTTTTGTATGAGGTCGGGGGTACAAAGCCCTCCCGGCCATATAGAAAATCCGGCGTTGCAAAATGCAGATATTGAGTGGAAAACTGAAAAATATAATAATTCTCCTTTCGGAATTATTAATTGGTTCCTGAGGGTGAAATAGATAAAAATAGCACCTATGGCTTCAATGGCAAGAGTCGTATAGATCACCCTGTGCAACAACCCTGAGATATTGGAGGAGTTACTTTCCATAATAAAATCCTTGATCATAAGTGTACTCCTGAACGGTATGGCACCCATTATGGAGAGGGCGAAAAAAGATGTAATGGTAATAATGCCAAGTCCTCCAATCTGAATTAGAAACAGAACGATTATTTGACCGTATTGTGTAAAAACAACCGGAAAATCTACGGGGCACAGACCTGTAACGCAAGTGGCTGATGTACTGATGAAAAGGGCATCAATCAAGCTGAGAGAACCCTCTTCGTAGATGCAATTGGGAAAGGAGAGAAGGACTGTCCCGAGCATAATAATGATAAAAAACGAAGATGAAAAAACGGCCATCGGGTTTATCAGCTTGGATATCAGTCTTGTTATGAAGTTGGAAATATATATTAGTGAACAGAAAAGGACTATTATCGTAATGATGTGTGATATTGTAGTATAAGTAAAGCCAATGTCGATAAAATCGTAACTGTAGTTGATTTCAAGGGTTATAGCAATTAGTAATATAAGAAATGAAAAGTATTTTCTGAATTTAAGATTTTCGGCAAGAATAAGGAATTTTATGATAAACAAAATGACTGAGCAGAAGAAAAATACATAAAGGATGATTCTGAATAAGAAATAAAAATCTCCCACAGATGATAAAGATTCTCCGAAGCCGAAAATATATGCTCCGAGTATCAGTGCAAGCATGCTGAAGATAAAAGTAACCACATTTATCGCCCTCTCAACATAGCTTATTATTTTCAAATAAAGGTTACGATGAATACTATCCATAAAACAAAAATAAGAAAAAAGACAAATATATTTTAAATTTGCAGATTAATATTTATTTATGAGTAAGTCTGATATTAAAATAGCAGTGGGTCTCTCGGGAGGAGTAGATTCTTCTGTGGCGGCGTTGCTTCTTAAAAAGGCCGGGTACGATGTTTTTGCTATTTTTATGCAAAATTGGCACGATACGAAAGGGACTCTTCACGGGGAATGTGAGTGGGAAGAGGAGATGAATGTGGCGAAGATGGTGGCTAAAAAAATCGATATTCCATTTTATTTTGTCGATTTGTCTGATGTTTATAGGAAGAAAGTTGTGGACTATATGTTCAGTGAATATGAGATGGGGCGCACTCCCAATCCCGATGTTTTGTGTAACAGAGAGATAAAATTCGATGCTTTTTTAAAGTGCGCTCAGGAGTATGGGGCTGATTTTGTCGCGACAGGGCACTATTGCCGTAAGGATATTATTTCAAGTAAAAATGGTGAGCAGATTGATACTATGGACGGAGGTGTCCCTTCTTTAGCCGCCGAAGATATTTCTAAGGTGTCCTCATCAGATTATATTTATAGAATATTTGAGGGGAGCGATCCGAATAAAGATCAGTCGTATTTTTTGTGCCAATTAACGCAGAGACAGCTTTCCAAGGCACTATTTCCGATAGGTGACATTGTTAAATCCGAAGTGAGAAGAATCGCCGCCGAGGCGCAATTACCAAGTGCCCAGAAAAAAGATTCGCAGGGTATTTGTTTTGTGGGGAAAGTCGATTTACCTCTTTTTCTTCAGCAGAAAATGGCTTCAAAGCAGGGGCAAGTGATCGAAATTCCTTCCGATTTTTATGATACCTTGAAAGAATATCCAGGTTATGGAACATATAACTCGATTAATGGGGTAAAATTGCACGGAGTGCGGCCTGAGGCCAATGGTATTCCCACCTCCGAAGTCACATTTGAAACTGGTTTGAGTCAGCTGAAGAAGCTCTCTAATATTGCTCTTGAAGAGCAATTGCACTCTCTTACGCGGGTGTTCCATTATTCTCCCTCAGACGGTAAGATGGTGGGGACTCATTTCGGAGCACAGTTTTTTACAATCGGGCAGAGGAAGGGGTTGAATATAGGGGGGCACAAGGAGTCAATATTTGTAATCTCCACAGATATTCAGAATAATATCATCTATGTGGGGGAGGGGCATCATCATCCAGGGCTTTTGAGGAAAGCATTGAAAATAGATATGAAGGAGATTCACTGGATTCGGGAAGATCTCAAGATGGAAAAAGGGGATATAAGAGATTCTCTTGTGAGGATACGATACCGTCAGCCACTTCAAAAAGGAGTTTTATTTATGATGGAAGATGCCCTTTATGTGGTTTTCCATGAGCATCAAAGAGGGATTTCAGCGGGGCAATTCGCTGCTTTTTACGACGATGCTATGGAGATGATCGGTAGTGGTGTAATTGGCTGATTGTCTATTACATATACCACGAACAGGCAGAGTATTCTCCCACCATCCATACCAAATCTCCCTCTTTAAATGTGAATGTAGGCTGAGGATTCATTATCGATTCTCCATCTCTTTCTACCCCTATTATCATACATCCTGATTCTCTTGTACCGGCTTTAATCAGGTTTTTACCTGTCAAATATGAAGTGGATGTGAGGATAAAAGATTCCACAGAGACTTTTGATGTATTTTCATCTGGTTTTGCAGATGCATCTGCTTCCATAACCTCCATAAACTTGTTAATCTGGCTTTTGGTGCCTATGCACAACACGCTATCGTAAGGGAATACCGATTCTTCGGCAGATGGAATATTGATAATTTTACTCCCTCGAACTATCTTTACGATATTCACGCCGTATTCGCTTCTGAAAGGTATATCGCGAAGTTTGAGCCCTATGTACTTTGAATTTGGAGAAACCGTGATATTTTCGAGCCGTATATCGTGCCCTATTAGTTTTGTCTTTACTGAAGTAGTAATCGGAAGTCGCTGCTTCTCAAGCTCTTCCTTTTCATTTAAGTTAAGATTAAACCTTTTTTCAAGAAATTCAAATTTTGAAAAATTCTTACGTGCTATTAAAAGAAATGCTCCTGCGGCAATAGCTATCGCAATGATTACCCACCAAGATATTTCGAAGTACTGGAAGAAAACAGATATCAGGAACAAAACAGCAATTATTACCCTAAGGAGGATAAGTGCTACTAAGATACCTCTGTTGGCTCTTTTGCCGGACCATAATTTTTGGTACTCTTGAGAAAAATCACCTCTATTTACAGCAAGTCCATAGAGGAAAGGGGACATGACCGCAACAGTGATGGTAAGGCATATCCATTTTATAAAAGTCTCGTTAATTGAAAGTTCAGATAGGACTTTATCGCTTAGAAATGGATAGAGATATTTGTAGCAGGAAAATGTTATGGCAAAGAGTAGTACTGAATAAATGATAACCCTCATGGAATATTTCCGTATCAGTCTTTTCCAATCGCTTTCATAAGCAGTGCCCGTGGAGGCTTTAGCATTGGCATCTATGCGAGCTAAAAATTTCTTGGGAAGATGCTTGTACAGGAATAAACAGACAGGGTCAGCAAGTCTGATAAAGTAGGGGGTAGTAAATGTGGTGATTACTGAGACAGCGACCACTATAGGATAGATAAATGAACGCATAACCCCCAGGGATACTCCGAGACCTGCAATAATAAAAGCAAATTCTCCAATTTGGGGCATACTGAATCCGCAACGGATGGCCACTGAGAGAGGCTGACCCGAGATGAGAACACCTGATGTGGCAAATAATGTGATACCTATAATAACAACAGAGATAATGATTAATATGGGTTTCCAGTATTGCACAATAACGGCAGGATCGACCATCATACCGACAGATACGAAAAATATGGCACCGAAGAGAGTTTTAATACTTGTAACTGCTTTTTCAATTCTCTCACTCTCAATGGTTTCTGCCAAAATGGAACCCATAACAAAAGCTCCGAGAGCGGATGAAAATCCGACATAACTTGCAAATGCTACCATTCCGAAACACAGTCCGGTTGACAAAATTAGAATAACCTCGTCATTTAGGATCTTATGGGCTTTTCTAAGAAACGAAGGTATCACATAAATACCGATAAGGAACCATAAAATCAGAAAAAATACAAGTTTTAAAAGCCCCATAATCATCTCTTTTCCAGCGAATTGCTGACTTACTGCGAAAGTGGAAAGAAGTACCATAAGGAGGATGGCTAGCAAATCTTCAACCACAAGAGTTCCAAAAACAATCCCTGTGAATGATTTACTTTTTAATCCGAGGTCGTCGAATGCTTTGATAATGATGGTGGTTGAAGACATTGATAACATACCTCCGAGAAATATGCTCTCCATATTGGACCAGTTTAGAGATTTTCCCACTAACATCCCCATGCAGAA
This sequence comes from uncultured Muribaculaceae bacterium, assembly GCA_964611185.1. GTDB lineage: Bacteria > Bacteroidota > Bacteroidia > Bacteroidales > UBA932 > CAAGNP01. The sequence continues at coordinate 43,987 of CAZSXE010000004.1, forward strand.
CATTCCGATAAAAATGGTAATGGCAGTGATAAGAGCCGTACTGCCTACTTTCATCAGCTTTTTAAAACTGAATTCGAGACCGAGGGCAAATAATAGAAAAATAATACCTATTTCGGACCATTGACCCACAGCTTCGACACTTGTGATATTGGGAAACAGACCGAAATGTGGCCCTATTAAAAATCCTACAACAATGTAACCTAAAATAAGAGGCTGTTTCAGCCATTTAAAAATCAAGGTAATAATGCCTGCCGAAATGAAAATCAGCGCCAAATCGGCTACAAGATGGATGTCGTTGTTCATGATAAGTATTTTAGAATATCTAAAGGCTCTTCAGCCAAATAGTCCGGTTTGAATTTTTTAAGTTCTTCAATTGGGCGAAAGCCCCATGTTACGGCACATACCGCTATTGACGCATTTCGAGCGGTGAGAATGTCGGTAGAGGAATCTCCTATTAGCATAACTTCTTCTTTTTTAATCGTGCCATCAGAAATAATTTCATCCATGATATTATAAATAATTTCAGGCTCGGGCTTTCTTGCAGTTCCTTCTCTATGTCCCATAACTGAAGCAAATGAAATATCAGGGAAAAGTGATGAAATTATTAATGAAGTGGCTTTTTGGTACTTATTGGAAGCGACAGAAAGTATGATATTTCTTTTAACCAATTCTTCCAAGAGTTCATATATACCAGGGTAGGGAACTGAAGTGTCTTTACAGTGTAGGTCGTAATGGTTTGTAAAATGTGAGAGAGTTTTTTGTATGATATCGGAGGAGCGAGCATTATCAGGGAGGGACCTCTCTACGAGCTTCGCAATACCGTTGCCTACAAAACTTTTAATTTCAGCAATGTCTCTACGAGGATAGCCCATTTTTTCAAGGGCAAAGTTTACACTCCTCATCAAATCTGTTATGGTATCAACAAGAGTACCGTCAAGATCAAAAATAATATATTTTATCATTGTAATCCTCTATTTTAAAAGGCTTTTAGGCTTTAGAATATGAGACCATGAGGAGTGAATAAATGTAGAATAAAAGTTCTCCGGATATACAAGGTCGTGTTTCCAACGACTTGCAAAAAAACGGCGCGTGCGAAATATGACGGATACAAAAATATTTCGTTGGTTTTTCTTCCCATAGATAGAAAATGATGGGTATATAATTTCATTCAATACCTTTTCAGCAATAGATGGTTCGGATAATTTTCCTGAAGTAAATTTAACTGAAAGGCCGAGTTTATTAACTAAAATAGTATTTATAATGGAGGCAAAGTATGAAAGGTGGTGCTTAAGCAGCAGAGCGTTGACAATATTAAAATCTATGTTTTCGTGTTCATTTTTAAGAAATAATCCATAATCTAAAATATGTCGCATACCTATCTCGGCAGCGGCGAAATGGGAGGCCAGATGTCTTATGAGAAAGATGGCGTTAAAATTGGCGGGAGCCTTAAGTACGGAGAAAGCATTGCCGTCCTCTTTTTTTAGCTCGATGCTCGAAGTGGGTTCGAGAGCGAGTCTTTTGAGGTCTTTTTCGAGTTCTACTGATGATTTATGGGAGTGTATTTCGATAAAATCGAAATGGTTTTCAAGTAGAACTCCTCTGTAGGTGTAAACATTGTGATGGTGGTGGGAGGTGTCGGTGCTGATATTAAATACTGTGCTTATTACTCTATCGGCCTCTTTGGATGCCAATTTACCCGATTTAATGACATAAAAGTCGATATCACTGAAGTATCTGTGGGAGGGAATAGGGTAATATGATGCAGTGGAGACTCCCTTTAACAATACGAAGTCAATCCCTTGATAACTCATTGAAGATGAAAGCTCTGAGATAATTGAACATTTTTTTATATAGGATTGTTCTGCTTTTTCAGTTTCAAGTGCCCACGCTATTTTTAACATTTTTGATGGAGAGTTTGCAGCGGGGAGTAAAGAAATTGCATCCTCTATAACAGCTGCGACACCGTGAGGGGAGGATAATCGAAATATTTCTCTCCACTCTTCGTCGGTGGTGTCACAAAGGGGAGTTAAATCCATTTTATCGTCAGATAGTAATGGAGATAATAATGATAAAAAAGTATTGATTATCATATTGAGATGTTAATGATATGCAAAAGTAGTAATTTGTAATTGTTTTTTTGGAAAAAATAGTAACTTTGCAACCTTAACCTTTAGAAATTATTGAATTTTAGATTATTACAGATATGTTTAAAAAACTTTCTGACTATATATCAAGACATTATGTAAGCAGGTACTGGATTTTATTCATAGATGTGATAATTTCCACTCTTGCTACAGTCGTCATCTATTGGGTGGTAAATTATTTTACCCACAATATAACATCTTCCGCCTCTTATTTTCAAATGGCCGGAGCATCAGCAATAATCTCTTTGCTGATGTTTGTCATTTTTAAAACGCATCTCGGAATAATTCGCCATACTACCCTTAAAGAAGTTTGGAGGGTGGTGGCTGCTTCTATGATAAAAGTTGGAATCCTTTTTTTAGTCGCTTTATATACCGGATTTGGAAAGATTTTTGTTTCAAGCACCCTTAATCTCCTTTTCTGCGAGTGTGCTGATGTTATAGCGACTATTTTCGGGCTACTTATGTTCAGGATTCTTATGTCGGGTTTTTATGCTTTTCTTCTATCGAAAAATTCGGGGAAAGATGTAAGGAGAATTTTGATTTATGGCGATGGTGATGATTCTGTTTCTGTCCTCGGAGCCATAGAAAGATACTCTGATGTAAAATACAAGTGTGTCGGTTTCATTCTCTTAGGTAATAAACATTCAAACAAAAAGATGCTTTGTGGCTATACAGTACATGAAATTCAAAACGAACGCGCTTTTCAAAAGTTAGTTCTCTCCATGGATGTAAAGTCAGTAATATTTCCTAATCACAAGGCAGCGAGAGATGAGAAAGAGAGACTTGTCGAGTATTGTACCAGAAGAAGGATAGAGATACTCATTCAGCCGAGTTTGAGTATGGTGGACGACGGAGAGTCTATTCTTCCCCCCATCAGAAAAGTGAAAATTGAAGATTTGCTCGGTAGGGAGGAGGTTTCCATAAATATGTCTGAAATTAACCTCTTTTTAACAGATAAAGTGGTTCTCGTCACAGGTGCAGCCGGCTCAATAGGCGGCGAATTATGTCGTCTGCTACTGACTATACCTATTCAGAAGCTGATTTTAGTTGACACAGCTGAAACTCCGATGAATGATATGATGCTGGAACTAAGGGAGATTTCTCCCAATGTAGAGAAGAAGTTTATCATAGGGGATGTTCGTCAAAAAGCAAAAATAGATTATATCTTTTCGAGATATAGTCCCAATGTAGTTTTCCATGCTGCCGCTTACAAGCATGTTCCGATGATGGAGGCCAATCCGTGCGAAGCGGTTAATGTTAATGTTTTCGGCACCAAGAATGTAGCAGACTTATCAGTGAAGTACGGTGTAGAGAAATTTGTGATGATTTCTACAGATAAGGCGGTTAATCCCGCCAATGTCATGGGTGCTTCTAAGAGAATTGCTGAAATTTACATTCAAAGTCTTGGTCGCGCCATTGCTGCCGGGAATATAGAAGGTATTACCAAGTTTGTCACCACTCGTTTCGGAAATGTACTCGGTTCCAATGGTTCCGTAATACCTCTGTTTAAGCAGCAAATAGATCATGGTGGTCCTGTTACTGTCACTGATCCTCGCATAATAAGATACTTTATGACCATTCCCGAGGCTTGCAGACTTGTTCTTGAAGCAGCTACTATGGGAAAAGGGGATGAAATATTTGTTTTTGATATGGGTGAGCCTGTCAAGATAGTGGATTTGGCCAAAAATATGATAAGGCTTGCCGGTTTGGAACTTGATAAAGATATTGAATTGAAATTTGTGGGGCTGAGACCGGGTGAAAAACTATATGAAGAGTTGTTAAATAATGAAGAGAATACCATACCCACTGTTCATAAAAAGATCTTTCTTGCGAAAGTCAGAAGTTATGTTTATGCCAATGTGGTAAAAAGTCTTGATACTCTTAAAATTCACTCTGATTCTATGTCAAAAGAGGAGACGGTATCTTGTATGAAAAAAATAGTACCCGAATTTAAGAGTTGTAACTCTCGTTATGGAAAACTTGATAAAATATAAAATGAAGAAAATTTTCAACATCGATTTTTTTGCAAAACGGTTTGGAGATGTTAAAATTCTTCAATCATGGGTGGTTTTGGTTATTGATATGTTGCTCTCTTTGTTGGCAACCATCATATCTGTTCTTATTGTCGATTTATTTGTTGATTATCCTATAAGTTTCAAAATAATAGGAATTTGTTTCTCGGTTTCGATAGTTTCATCCATAATTCCATTTTTATTATTACATACTTACAGAAAAGTTATTCGTCACTCAGGGTTGAAAGATATTCTTCTATTGGGATATGCTTCTCTCTTTAAATCTGCACTTTTTTTCATTATCACTTTTTTCCTCAGTTATAAGATAGGAACACTTAATGACTTGATTTTTAACTGTATGGTGGATTTCTTCCTTACATTTATGTTCCTTGTGGTGTTTAGAGCCTCTGCTCTCTCGGTTTATGACCGTTTAAGGGCTGAATTGGTGAAAAATATTAATGGAGATAATGTTCTGATATACGGTATCGGTATCAAAAGTGTGGCCCTTCTTAATTTTTTTAATAAAAGCCAGTTTTATAATGTGGCCGGATTTTTGGCTTATGATTCAAAAGAGAAATATCTTAAAATTGAACAGTATAATGTATATTGCTTTACCAAAAAAGAAGATTTGAATGGTATTTTAACCAAGAAAAATGTAAGATATGTCATTTTCCCCACTTATAGCGATTTGCTCAATGAAAAAAACAGGCTTGTTTTATATGCTCAGCAAAATGGTGTAAAGATGCTCATATCTCCCAATATAGATCAGGTCAATCCCAATAACGGAGTACTGAAGCTTGGTATAAGAGAGATAAAAATTGAAGATTTGCTCGGACGCGATGAAATACAGATAGATATGGATAGAATTACTGATAATTTTTCAGGTAAGACCGTCCTTGTAACCGGAGCAGCAGGGTCTATCGGGAGTGAAATTTGCAGACAGCTGATTAAAACTCATATTAAAAAGCTGATCATGCTTGATGCTGCTGAAACACCACTCCATAACCTCAGGCTGAATATGGAAGATAAGTATGGGGGAACTGTGGAATTTGTACCGATAATCGCAGATGTAAGACTCCTTTCGAGACTTGATTTCATATTCAATAAACACAGACCCGATATAGTGTTTCACGCTGCTGCCTACAAACATGTCCCATTGATGGAGGAAAACCCTTGTGAGGCTGTTTTTGTTAATGTTGTGGGGACGAAAAATGTAGCTGATATTTCTGAAAAATATAATGTGGGAAAATTTATTATGATTTCTACTGACAAGGCGGTAAATCCCACTAATGTAATGGGAGCTACGAAAAGGGTGGCGGAAATGTATGTGCAGAGTATGACGGGGAAAACAAAATTTACCACTACGAGATTCGGAAATGTTCTTGGATCCAACGGTTCTGTAATTCCGAGATTTCGTGAACAGATAGAGAAAGGGGGGCCTCTTACAGTTACTTCAGAAGAAATAAATCGTTTTTTTATGTCGATTCCGGAGGCTTGCAGGCTTGTTTTGGAAGCTGCTACGATAGGAGTTGGAGGGGATATCCTTGTTTTCGATATGGGAGAACCTGTGAAAATTATTGATTTGGCTACAAAAATGATAGAGCTGGCAGGGTATCGCCCCGGTGAAGATATAAAAATTAAAATAACAGGACTTCGACCCGGGGAAAAACTATTTGAAGAGGTATTAAATGATTTAGAGACAACTCTTCCTACTTCAAATAAGAAAATCAGAATAGCAAAGGTGCGTGAAAGCGATAATTTGTCGGTTTCAAAACAAATCGAGGAGTTCGATAAGTTGGTGAGAAAGGTGGAAATACCGGAGACCATTGCTTTACTGAAGAAAATGGTGCCAGAATTTATTCACGAATAATACTACTACAGATATGAGATTTAAAACACTACTAATTATTTTCTCTTTTTTTACTCTGTCACTTTCGGTGGCAGCTCAAACTTCTGCTCAGATCGAGGCGGCAAAGGCTATGGCCCGTTCTCAAGGATATAGTGAAGCTGAAATTAATGCTATGATTAATCAGCAGCAGGGAGGTGGCTCTAAACAAAAAACAGCAGTAGTCAATGAAATTGATAGAAATGCTCTTCCTGCTACCGGCTTTCAGAGTGATATGGTACAGCAGCAGAAATTACTTCCTGTCAATGAGCCTGATAAAAAGAAAGATACGACTAAAATAGCAGTTTACGGGCATGATATTTTTAATTCTCCCGATTTGAATTTTATCCCGAGTTACAATATTCCCACTCCTGAAAATTATAAATTATCGGCTGGAGATGAAATAGTAATAGATTTGTGGGGAAGTGTGTATATTAATTTCACTCAGTCCATCTCTCCGGAAGGAAGTGTGACCATCCCCGAACTCGGGCCGGTGTATCTTGCCGGTCAGACCATAAAACAGGCGGAGGAAAATATTAAGATATATCTAACACGGATATACTCAGGCCTTGGTGGAAATGAACCCACTACTTTTCTTAGAGTAACCCTCGGAAGGATGCGTTCATTTACTATAAATGTGGTAGGAGATGTATTAAAACCCGGTACTTACACCCTCCCTTCGTTGTCCAACATTACTTCCGCTCTTTATCTTGCAGGTGGACCCAATAATCTCGGATCAGTCAGAGATATTAAACTTTACAGAAATAACAAACTCATCAATACATTTGATGTGTATAAATTTTTAGAGGGAGATTTTTCGGCAAATGTCAGACTTGAAGATAATGATCTCATCAAAGTTTCTACTTATGAAAATGTGATTACTGTTTCAGGCTCTGTAAAACGGCCGATGAAATACGAATTAAAACCTGATGAGAACCTTAATACACTGCTAAATTATGCTGGAGGTTTTTCTAAAGATGCATACTCTGAGAGAGTTCATATTACACGGGTAAAAGGTTTAAGAAGTGAGAGTTTTGATATTACTTCAAAAGAGTATTCCTCTTTCAAAATGATGGATGGTGATGTATTGACTGTATCTCCGAATATTAAAGACAATTTGAACAGAGTCTATATTTACGGCTCTGTGTGGCATCAGGGGACTTATGCAATTTCTGATAATTTAAATACTCTTCAGCAGTTGATTAATGCCGCGGGAGGGGTAAAGGATGATGTATTTGAAGACAGAGGCTATATCCAGAGATTTAATGAGAAAAGGGATACTGTGGCGCTTCATTTCAGTGTGAAGAATGTTATCGAAGGGACAGAAGAGGTTTTTCTAATGCCGGATGATTCCATCAGGATATTCGCCCACCATGAACTTGAAAAAAGAACCCTTGTCTATACTTTTGGAGAGCTTAACAGGCCTGATACCTTTGTATTCAGACCGGGAATCACCCTTGGTGATGTAATTCTTCTCTCGGGAGGTTTTACAGTCGGTGCTGCCCGTTCAAATATAGATGTGGCCAGAAGAAATGCCAATGACGGAGCTTTTTCCGAATCGGATACTATTGCCCTTGTATATAATTTCAATCTGAATGAAAAGCCCGAAGATGTTAATTTTGAGCTTAATCCCTACGATGTCGTATTCGTCAGAACGGCACCCAATTATAAAAAACAGCAGACTATATCTGTCGAAGGGGAGGTTATTTTCCCCGGGAAATATGTAATAGAAAAGAATGTGGTGAGGGTGTCTGATGTTATAAAAAGGGCAGGTGGGGCAAATGGAGATGCTTATATTCACGGAGCTACTATAAAACGTCGCTTGACAGATGCTGAATATGAAAGGGCTATTATGGCCCGAAATATTGCTCTTAAGCAATCGGGGATAGATAGCACGAGAATAGAGGTGATTAATAGGAATGAAACATATAATGTGGGTCTTGATTTGCAGGCTGCTATTGATAATCCGGGATCGTTTGCCGATGTGGTATTAAGGACAGATGATGTGATAAATGTCCCTAAAATGAATAATACCGTTAAAATATCGGGCGGTGTCCTCTTTAAAAATACAGTAACTTATAATCCATCTTTAAAACCTAAGGATTATATAAATATGGCGGGAGGCTATATGAAACATGCTATCAGAAAAAATACATACATCGTCTATATGAACGGTTATGTCTCTCGAAAAGGGACTTCCCGTTATAAAGTGGAGCCGGGGTGTGAAATTATTGTCCCGATGAAAGATATGAGTCAGACAAACAGAGTAAGTGCGGCAGAAATTGCTTCAATAGCTTCTTCTACTGCCTCTGTATCGGCTGTGGTGATAAGTATGATTAATTCATTAAGTAGTAAATCTTCTGGTAATTAATATTATGGATCAAAATATTCAAAACGACAATTCTAATAAGCAGGAACAGGAAATCGACCTGATAGAGCTTGTAAAGAGACTATGGCAGAAAAGGAAGTTAATTTTATATATAACGCTTGGATTTATGATAGTGGGACTTTTTGTGGCGCTGTTTTCCCCAAAAGTATATACTTCCAAATGTGTTTTCGTTCCGCAATCTTCTAAAAAATCATCAAGTTCGACCCTCTCTTCGCTGGCCTCTATGGCTGGAATAAACCTGAATGATATAGGGGGAAACAGTGAGTCTCTCTCTCCACTTGTATATCCTCAAGTGCTGGATAATGTGGATTTTCAGAAAGAGATTATGTATTCAAAAATCAAATTTGACGAATGGGATGAACCGATAACCTTGATAGATTACTATACTAATCCTGATTATCAGAAATTCAGTCTTATAGGGACGGTGATGAAATACACAATAGGTCTTCCCGGAGTCATAATTAATGCCATAAGAAATTCACCTGATACTGTTTCGATCCCTGTACTAAAAGGAGAATCATTTAATTATTATTCAAAAGACGAATTCCAATGTTCTAAAATTTTGAAAAAGAAAGTTCAGTTAAATCTTGATGAAAAAAAAGGCTATATCACCCTTTCTGTGGAGATGCCTGAACCTTTGGCTGCAGCACAGCTTGCTCAAAAGGCTTTTGAACTGCTTCAGCGCTATATTACCGAATTCAAGATAGAAAAAGCTCAGGCCAATATGTCTTTCATTCAGGGTCGCTATGACGAAGCTAAAGCAGATTTTGAAAATAAACAGCTCGCCTTAGCACAGTTCAAAGATGCTAACAGAGTCCTTTCTACTGCGACTGCAAGTACCAAACTTGAACAGCTGAACTCAGAATATAATATTTCCTATGCCATATATACCGAAATTTCAAAGCAGCTTCTTCAGGCAGGGATTCAGGTTAAAGAGGATACTCCTATTCTCACTGCCGTACAGCCTGTAGTGGTTCCATTCAAAAAAACTAAGCCAAAACGATCGCAAATTCTTGTTATTTGGACATTTTTGGGTTTTGTATTGGGATGTGGATATGTTTTCGGAGCTGATTTTGTTAATAAATCTTTTCCCGATTTTCATCCATTCTCAAAAAAGGGAGATAAGGAAGGTACATCAGCCTCATAAAAATATGGGAAATATTTTAATTACCGGAGCTAATGGACAGCTTGGAAATGAGCTAAGGGTATTGTCCGGAGGAAAAGAAAATTTCTTTTTTACCGATGTTGCTGAACTTGATATTACTGATGCCTCTGCAATTGAGCAGTTTATGGCGGAGCATCGGATAGAAACAGTAATTAACTGTGCCGCTTTTACCAATGTGGATAAGGCTGAAGATTGCTGCGACTTAGCAGATAAATTAAATAATGAGGCTGTTGCCAATATTGCACGAAGTTGTAAATCTGCCAATGCCTTTTTTATCCATATTTCTACCGACTATGTCTTTGACGGAGAGAAATGTATCCCTTACACTGAATCTGAAAAGCCCTTTCCCACAGGAGTTTATGGTAGAACAAAGCTCGCCGGAGAGAAAAGTGTATTGGAAAGCGGGTGCTCCTTTGTAATCATAAGGACTGCATGGCTATATTCCGAATACGGCAATAATTTCGTCAAGACGATGAGGCGACTATTTGGAGAGAAGGAGAGTATTTCTGTGGTATTCGATCAGGTAGGAACTCCTACTTATGCGTTAGATCTCGCTAAAGCAATACTAAATATCGCTGGATGTGAAACTCGTCTTGAACATCAAGGCATCTATCATTTCAGTAATGAAGGTGTCTGCTCATGGTATGATTTTGCTGTCGCAATAAGAGATCTTTCTGCTCTTGAGTGCAATATCCGGCCATGTCATTCCTCCGAATTCCCTTCAAAGGTAAAAAGACCGTCATATTCTGTTTTGGATAAAACTCTCATTAAGAGTGTGTTCGGAATAGATATTCCTTACTGGAGAGACAGTTTGGAAAAATGTATCTCTAATTTTTAATTAATCTTGTTCGAGATAGGGGATCCCTTTGTAGTATTTTACTACTTTACTTTTTAATATATAGGTCAATGCGGAGTTCAGCTTTTCTGCTTTTGAAACAAGTAGGAGGTTGGAGCTCGTTTGGAGATCGAGGACACTTATAAGCCCCTCTTCGTATTTTTTGGAATTTGCAATATATGCTATTTTCTGAGCGTTGGCTCTTTTATCGGCCTGAACATATTCTTTGGCAGCCCCCTCCATATCTTGAACGGCACGCTGTATCTCTGTCTCAACCTCCTGAAGCTTTTGTTCTTTGGTATATTGTGCCCGAAGCATCGCATTTTTCATTTTACCTCTTGTATTCCATCTATTGAGTGAGTTGAAAATGGGGATACTTATCCCTACTCCTATGTATTCTCCCGATTTTGATTTAATCTGATCCATAAATGGGGAAGAGCTGTTACCTTCGCTTAGAAGAGCTGCGTAGCCTGTTGAATATCCCCCCTGGGCATAAAGATTTGGGAGAATTCTTAATTTTGCAGTTTGGTAATTATATTGGGCTTGATGAAGCTGATACTCAGCAATTTTAATAGCGGGGAGGAAGTGCTTGGCTGCATTGAAAATCGTGTCTGCCGATTCTTTCTCTTTGAATGGATCTACAAGCCAAACCATATTGGTGTCGATTTGTATCTCTTTATCAATAGGGAAGAACATAAGACCTTTTAGAACAGTAAGGGCATCAGCAAGATTATTTTGTTCTTTGACATGGTTGTAGTCATTGGTAGCTACCTGTGCCTCTACCTGAAGAAGGTCGGCCTGCCCTTTAAGGCCGAGCTCAAGCATGACAGAGGTCTGTTTGAGATTCTTTTTACTCTCTTCAAGCTGCTCGCTCGTAATCTTTACCATACCTGTTTTATAAAGGACATTAAAATATGCCTGAATTATTTCGAGACATAGTACATCTTCCACCTGCTTGTACTCTTCTATCCCCGATTGTTGTGCTATTTTTGCAATTCTATAATTATTTACCACTGAAAATCCGTTGAATATAGTGTATTCTGCCGAAATACTGTAACTGTTACTGAATGATGCCACATTTGTGTAAATATTGGTTTCCGGGTCGAGTGAACGGCCGAAATTGGTAGAAGCAGAAGAATTTGCATTAATGGAAGGGATCCAGTTCATATATGATTCTCTGTAATCAAGGCGATAATCATCATTCTTTGCCTTTTGAATTTTGGTTTTTGAAGAATTATCAATAGCAAAAAGCATACAGTCGTGTAAACTCCACATTTTATCACTGTTTACGACTTCTTGGGAAAATCCGTGGATTATACACAGAGATACTAATAAAAGAATAAAAAAAATGCGTTTCATCTCAGCTAATAATTATTTTGTAATTACAAATGCCAAAAATGTGCCTTTGTTGTAATTGTTTGATATACAGATAAGTAGGTATAAGCGGAAATATATATGTGTCAAAAATTTTTACACAGGGTGTAAATTAATTTGACTTTATTTTATAACTTGCAAAAAAAAATGAAAAAGGGATCTATATTGGTGGTTGATGACAATAAAGGGATTCTTACGGCATTAAATATGCTCCTTCCCATCTACTTCAAGGAAGTGGAACTGCTTCAATCTCCTAATACATTGGTAACTACCATAAGAAATAAAATTTTCGATGTGGTTCTCCTCGATATGAATTTTCACGCAGGAGTTAATACGGGAAATGAGGGATTCTACTGGCTTTCCGAGATTAAAAAGTATTCTCCTGTCTCAGAAGTTGTCCTTTTTACCGCTTATGCCGATATAGATCTTGCTGTAAACGCGATGAAAAGCGGTGCATTCGATTTTGTGGTAAAGCCTTGGGATAATGCCAAATTGATCTCTACATTAATGGCCGCTTATGAATTAAGTCTCTCTAAAAAAGAGTTGAAGCAGCTCAGAGAGATAAAAAATGAGTTCAAGCAAGAAGGAGATATGTTCTGGGGAGACTCTTCAAAGATGAAAGAACTCCGCTCGTTAATAGAAAAAGTGGCATCCACAGATGCTTCTATTTTGATAACAGGGGAAAACGGTACAGGAAAAGATGTACTTGCACGCGAGATACATCGTCTTTCAAAAAGAAGCGCTGAAAGTATGGTCTCGGTTGACATCGGTTCTCTTCCCGAATCTCTTTTCGAGAGCGAATTGTTCGGACATATTAAAGGGGCGTTTACCGATGCTAAAGCGGATAGAGCAGGGAAGTTTGAAGTGGCCAATTACGGAACATTATTTCTTGATGAAATCGGAAATATACCTATGCACATTCAGTCTAAGCTTTTGAGTGCAATACAGAATAAATATATAGTAAGAGTCGGTAGTAATAAACCAATTCCGGTAGATATACGATTGATAACCGCTACAAACAAAAATTTGGAGGAGAGTGTGGCAAAAGGAGAATTTAGGGAAGATTTGTTGTATCGAATCAATACCATCCATATTCAGCTGCCGCCTTTGAGGGACAGGAAAGAGGACATCTTGCCTCTTACTACAATGTTTTTGAAAAGGTATGCTTCCAAATATGGAAAAAATATTTCCTCAATAGATCAAAATGCAGTAGATAAACTGAAAGACTATAAGTGGAATGGAAATATACGTGAATTGCAGCATTCGGTAGAAAAAGCAGTTATATTGTGTGAAGGGAACACCTTGGTTCAGGGCGATTTCTTACTTGTTCAGCAGAACGCCACTAAATCGGAGGGATCAGCCAATATGGAAGAGACCACCCTTGAAGAGATGGAACGGGAAATGATTGCTTTTTCTCTAAAGAAATATGAGGGGAATCTCTCAATAGTAGCTAAAAAGCTCGGTGTTACCCGTCAAACACTCTATAATAAACTTAAAAAATACGATTTGTAATATATTTTAAGATGCGAAATCGTGCATATATATACTATTTATTACTTATTATATCTGTTACAGGGGCAGTTTTGTCTTTGGTTTACAGTGAATATTTTTTAGCTGTTTTCGCTATATCGATTGTTATCATATCATCGATTCTCTTATTGAGAGAGTATAGGGTAAATTCGAGAAAGTTAACCTATATGCTCAAAGCTCTCGAAAATAATGATTCTTCTTTCCGATTTACAGATAAAGGGGGGGATATTTATAACGCTCTGTTCATAAATTCTCTTAATGAGATTAATGAAATTATTACTGCTGAAAAATTGTCTGCAAGTGAAAAAGAAAAGTACTATGGATTAATCTTGGAAAATGTAATTACGGGAGTGGTATCTATTGATGAAAAAGGATATGTGATTCACTGCAATACTCGTGCTCTTAATTTATTGGGAGTAAGTGTATTGACACATATTTCTCAGTTAAAACGGATTGACGAAGATCTGTATAATGCATTTCTCTGCGAAGAGGATGATAAAGGGAAAATAGTATCTCTGTTTAATGAGAAAGGGAAAGTTAATCTTTCACTTCGCAGTTCCAATATTGTGCTTAGAGGTAAAAAAATTAGATTGTTGGTAATCAATGATATTGGCGAAGAATTGGAAACAAATGAGATAGAGGCTTGGACAAGGCTAATAAGGGTTCTTACACACGAAATAATGAATACGGTAACACCTATATCTTCTCTTAGCGAGACACTTTCGATGATGTTGAAAAATGTTCCTGAGGGTGATGAAAAAAATATTTTCAGACTGTTGCCGGAGATTAAAAACGGACTTGAGGTGATTAATTTTTCTTCAAAAGGGCTCATTTCATTTGTCGATTCTTATAGAAATCTTACAAGAATACCAAATCCTGTATGTAAGCCTATAATCATAAAAGATTTCTTTAATAAAATTCTGATACTTATTAAGGATGATATTGGGAAAGCACATATTTCTCCCACCATCGAGCTAAGCAGCGAAGATATTATGATATATGCCGATGAAAATCTTATATCACAGGTAATTCTAAATCTTATAAAAAATGCCATATCAGCACTTGAGGAGAGGATGAAAATGGAGGCAGATATGGTCCCTTTATTAAAGTTAAGGGCATCTATAGACAATATTACAGAGGATGTCATCCTCGAGGTGGTGAATAACGGTTCACCTATTTCCAAGGAGAATCAGGAACATATTTTTATCCCGTTTTTTACGACAAAAAGCAATGGAAACGGAATAGGACTGGCGATTTCACGCCAAATAATGAGAAAGCACAACGGTTCGTTGAAATTAAAATCGTCGAATGAAAAAGAGACCTCATTCGTATTAATATTCAGATAATATGGAGCCTCTCATGGGACTCGAACCCACGACCTGCTCATTACGAATGAGCTGCTCTACCAGCTGAGCTAAAGAGGCCTTTTAGAAATGGCAAATGTATGAAATAATTCTATTTTTGAAGAAAAAAATAGTTACTTTGTGATATGATTCAAATGGATGTCATAATTATAGGGGGAGGGGCAGCCGGACTGATGGCAGCTGCCCATCTTGTAAATAAAGGGGTTAAGGTGACTCTTCTTGAAAAGGGGGGGCAGTGTGGTAAGAAGATTCTTATTACCGGAAAAGGGAGATGTAATCTTACTAATTATGCTCAATGGCCCGATTTTTCTACCCACATACATCCTGACAGTAATTTTTTTAAAACTGCTTTCTATAATTTTTCAAATTACGATACAATCGCTTTTTTTGAAAAGTGCGGTATGCCTGTGACTGTGGAGAGGGGAGGAAGGGTTTTCCCATCTTCTCTCAGGAGTGTCGATGTTAGGGATACTTTGCTTGATTTTATAAAAAAAGGTGGGATAGAAGTTTTGTGCAATAAAAATAGTGTTGGAATTCAAAAAAAAGATGACTCTTCTTTTACAGTGGTGGTGTATGATGAGTGCTCTTCTGAGGGTAATGATAAAACCATATTATTTTCATCTCCGGTGCTTATATTGGCTACAGGTGGACTTTCATATCCATTGACCGGTTCTACCGGAGACGGGCTTGAATTTTCAAAAGCATTGTCTCACACTATTGTAGATACCTTTCCGTCTCTGACTGCTTTAAAACCCGAATATAGGGATAATCGACTTGATGGACTCACATTAAATAATGTTAAACTTGAATTACTTGTCAATGGAAAGAGCGTACAATCGGAATTTGGAGAATTAACATTTACCGAAGGGGGAATTGAGGGGGCGTTAGGTTTCAGAGTGAGCAGAAAAGGGGTTAAGGCATTGCTTGAAAAGCAAAAAGTAGAGATTGAAATTGATTTAAAACCTGCTCTTTCCCTACAACAGCTTTCGCTACGAATTACGAGGGAAATATCCGATTTGAGGGTTACATATAAAGGAGATAATAAGCGTAATCAGTTAAAAAAGGTGCTAAAAACTCTACTTCCATCACAGATGATTGACCCTTTTATCGATTCTAATGTGATTGGTGGCATATCTCTTGCGAATCTTCCTCTTTTGCTTAAAAGGTGGCATTTTAACATAGTAGGGTATGTCGGTTACGAAAGGGCTGTAATTACAGCAGGGGGGGTGTCACTTGATGAAATATCAAGAAAAAATATGGAATCGAAGAGAGTGCCTCGTCTCTTTTTCGCAGGTGAGATTGTAAATCTGGATGGCGATACAGGTGGGTATAATTTGCAGATAGCCTTTTCTACAGGAGCTTTAGCAGCTAAAGGGGCTCTTGCCGAACTGAGAAGATGAAGAATGTTTTGATAATTGAGTTATAGATGATAATTTTACTTTTTAATTAATATAACAGTATATAATGGAATTAAATCTGAAAAATCCCATCCTTTTTTTCGACATTGAAAGTACGGGTTTAAATGTAGCAACTGACAGAATTGTGGAAATTTGTGCAGTAAAAGTAATGATTAACGGGGATCAGGAGGTTAAGACAAGAAGGATCAATCCGACTATTCCTATCTCCGCTGAAGCACAGGCGGTGCATGGTATATCAAATGAAGATGTGAAGGATTGTCCTACATTTAACCAAATAGCCAAATCTTTTGCTCAATGGATGACAGGGTGCGATATTGCGGGATATAATTCTATAAAATTTGATATTCCTCTTCTTTCTGAAGAGTTTTTAAGGGCTGGAGTTGACTTTGATTTTAGAAAAAGGAGGATGATTGATGTTCAAAATATCTTTCACAAACTTGAACAGAGAACTCTTTCTGCTGCATATAAATTCTATTGTCATAAAAATTTGGATAATGCCCATTCTGCTGAGGCCGATACTGTGGCGACTTATGAAATTTTAAAAGCACAGCTTGACCATTATCCCGACGAGCTGAAAAACGATATGGATTTTCTTGCCGAATTTTCAACTAAAAACAGATTCGTTGATTATGCAGGGCGAATAATACTTAATGATAAAGATATTCCTATATTTAATTTCGGCAAGCACAAGGGTGTTCCGGTGGATCAGGTGTTGGAGCGTGAGCCGAGCTATTATGCGTGGATGATGAATGGTGACTTTACACTCGATACTAAAAAGAAATTGACAGAATTAAAACTGAAAATCAAGTAATGAATGTAATTGTCTCTCCATACGGACAGAAAGGTTTTTATTGTCGATCCGACTCCACTTTACTAAGAGCCATATCCGATTATTATATTCCTGATTATGTGCGGGAGCTCTCACTTTCACCTGTTTTTGTAATAAAGACAATGCGCTCCGGTAAGGCTATATCTGAAAAATTTGCGGCGAGATATATAGACTCATCGTTGTTCGGAGTGCTGCTTCATCCTGTTATTGATGAAAAATATGGAGCAATGACCCCTTTTATGGAAAATTCTCTCGATTATACATCCATAATTCCTCTTGATTCTTTCCCATTCAATGATGAGAATCTGAATAAGTATAAGTTTTCAGTAGAAATAGATTATGGAGAGTCAACTTTTGAAATCAAATCTATAGAGAAAGAAACCGTCTTTGAAAAAATTAAAGAGATATCTCAATTTTGTTCTCTCAAAATAGGAGATTTCATCGTCTTTGATATGGCACCAAAAATAAAAATAAGTGCCGGAAGTAATATTCTCGGCACTTTAAATGGTGATAAATTACTCGAATTTAAAATCAGATGATTATACGGGTATCCTGATTGGCATCAGAAGTGAGCATATATCTTCGTTTGAATTGGTCTGCTCGGCTGCAAGAATAAGCCCTGCACGAGTGGGATCGGATAATTCAAGACGAATATCTTCAAATGGGAGGTTACTCAGTATCTCTGCGAGGAATGTGGATTTAAATCCAATCTCCATCGGATCTCCTTCGTATTGGCAGCTGAGAGTCTCGTGTGCCGATATGGAGAAACTAAGATCTTGAGCAGAAATAACAAGCTGGTTGTATGAAAGAGAGAGCTTGATATGAGAGGTAGCCTGATTTGAACATACTGCTACCCTTTTAACTCCGTTTAGCATAGATAATCTGCTGATAATTAGCTTGTTCGGATTATTTTTAGGAATTACGGAACGATATGCGGGATAATTACCCTCCACAAGTCTGCATATTAAAATATTGTTATCAAATTCAAAATAGGCATTTTTCTGGTCGAAAATAATCTTAATAGGGTCGTCAGTCTTGGGTAGGATGGTTTTTAAAATCGCAGCAGGCTTCTTGGGAAGGATGAAAGAGGATTTGTCGGAGGCTTTTACATCTTTTCTCGTATAGCAAACGAGCTTGTGCGAGTCAGATGCCACCATAGTAGTGGATTCGGGGCCCATGTCGAAGAAAATACCGTTCATTACAGGTCTTAGTTCTTCTTCCGCAGTGGCGTATAAAGTATTGTTAATGCCTGTGAGAAGAGTCTCTGCCGGCATATTGACTGAAATGGCACTCTCTTCAAGGGTAGGGAGAACCGGATAATCGTCAGCAGGGAAATAGGGGATTTGTGATGCTCCGCTCAGCCATTTGATATTTAGAATAGATTCTTTATCTGAATCATTGGTGCTGAACTCAAGAGGTAAATCTGGAAATTCTTTAAGGGAGTCTGTCAGAAGCTTGGCAGGAACTGCAATCTCTCCCTCTTCCTTTACATCATCAATCGTAATTGTAGTTTTCAGTGTCATTTCGAGATCCGAAGCGGTAACTTCGAGAGAATTTCCATTCAGAACGAATAGAAAATTATCAAGGATGGGGAGCGTGTTCTTATTCGAAATGACCCTTGATACGGAGAGTAGTCCGTGTAAAAGTTCTGAGCTTGATACTGTGAATTTCATATTAATTAATGTTAATGTTAATTTTTCTTTTTATCAGATTGCAAATATAAGAAAGTTTTGGCATATATTTTGAGTTTGCTAATGGAAATTTGTACATTTAATTAATACATATATGAAAAAGAATTTTCTAATTATTTTATTTGCAGCGTTGGTAGGAGGGGTTACAGCTTATGCTGTCGTTAAATCATCCCAAAAAGATTCTTCATCCGGTTATGTTTATTCAGATGATGCTCCTGTGGTCAAAAATGTTAATTTTACGGGAGAGTATCCTGATTTTACTTATGCTGCCGAAATGTCAGTCAAAGCGGTGGTATTCGTAAAAGTAGTTAAAAGAACTGAAGGGAATGAACTTCCCCCCTCGATTTTCGATTATTTCTTCGGTTATGGCGGAGGACAGTCTGCTCCTCGTGAGCAGGTAGGAAGTGGTTCCGGTGTCATTATTACCAATGATGGTTATATTGTTACCAATAACCATGTCGTAGCAGGAGCAAGTGAGATAGAGGTGACGATGGATAACAATAAAACATTTAAAGCCGAATTGATAGGAACCGACCCGGCTACCGATGTCGCTCTAATAAAAGTGGATGCATCCAATCTACCTACTATTCCTTACGGCAATTCGGATAAATTGCGCCTTGGCGAATGGGTTCTCGCTATCGGAAGCCCTTATGGCCTTACCTCTACTATCACGGCAGGGATTGTGAGTGCCAAAGGAAGATCTATGGCTAATACAGGAGAATTCAAAATTGAATCATTCATTCAGACAGATGCTGCCGTGAATCCCGGTAACAGTGGAGGGGCATTAGTTAATATTAAAGGAGAGCTTGTAGGTATTAATACTGCAATTATCTCTAATACAGGTTCTTATGCCGGATATTCATTTGCAGTTCCTGTAAATATTGTGAAGAAAATTACTAAGGATTTAATCGATTTTGGTAAAGTACAAAGGGCTATGCTCGGCATTTCGATGCAAAATATCTCTGAAGAGTTAATGAAAGATAAAAAATTACCCACTATGGAGGGTGTGTATGTGGCGGAAGTGGTGAAAGGGGGTGCTGCCGATAAGGCGGGAGTTAAGGCAGGTGATATTTTAAAATCCATTAATGGAGAAAAGGTCGCTAACGGATCCGCTGTTCAGGAGAAAATAAATGCATTCAGACCGGGTGAATCGGTTAAATTGACTGTTATCCGTGATAATCAGGAGAAAGAATTGACAGCTAAACTTATCGGGAAGGATACTCAGGAGCTTAATGCTTATAATAATCAGGATAAGATAAATCTATTCGGGGCGGAGCTTGTAGCGGCACCGAGAGAAGAGTTGGATAAACTTGAATTAAAATCGGGAGTGAAAGTGGTTTCTGTGGAAAAAGGAAAAGTAAAAGATGCAGGGATAAAATCGGGATTTATAATTACATTCGTCAATAATGTAATAGTAACATCTCCCAATGATATCGCTGCGGTAGTAAAGAAATCCAAAAGGTCCATCCTTGTGGAGGGAGTTTATCCCGATGGTTCTGTTTTCTATTACGGAATAGGACTATAAAAAAGTGAAATAATAATTAAGGTTGCAAAGGTTGCATAATAAAAAAATGCTATCTTTGCAGCCAATTTGTATATATGAGACAACTAAAGATAACAAAGTCGATTACCAACAGGGAAAGTGCATCTCTGGACAAGTATTTGCAAGAAATTGGTAGAGAGGAACTTATAACTGTTGAAGATGAAGTAGAATTGGCGCAGAGAATAAGAAAAGGGGATCAGAAAGCTCTCGAAAAACTTACTCGTGCCAATCTTCGTTTCGTAGTATCTGTTGCTAAACAGTATCAAAATCAGGGATTAAGCCTTCCCGACCTTATCAATGAGGGTAATTTGGGGTTGATAAAAGCTGCTGAGAAATTTGATGAAACAAGAGGCTTTAAATTTATTTCTTATGCTGTATGGTGGATTCGTCAGTCGATTCTTCAAGCTCTTGCCGAGCAGTCAAGAATAGTAAGGCTTCCGCTTAATCAGGTAGGTTCGCTTAATAAAATCAATAAGGCTCTTTCCAAATTCGAGCAGGAAAACGAGCGTCAGCCTTCTCCAGACGAGTTGGCTGAAATTCTTGATATTCCCAGGGATAAAATTGTGGACACAATGAGGGTTTCCGGCAGGCATGTCTCTATGGATGCACCTTTTCAAGAGGGCGAAGATAACAGTCTGCTCGATGTTCTTCCTAATGAAGATTCTCCCATTGCGGATAGAGGACTTGTTAATGAATCTCTTAACAAGGAGATTGAGCGGGCACTCTGCACTCTAAATTCGAGAGAGCGTGACATCGTGAAAGATTTCTTCGGAATAGGTACTTCTGAAATGACACTTGAAGAAATTGGGGAAAAATTCGGTCTAACCCGTGAAAGGGTTCGACAAATCAAAGAAAAAGCCATTCGTAAGCTTAAACACAGCAATAGAAGTAAATTGCTGAAAAGCTACTTAGGATAATTTTATACCAATCGAATATTTATTTCTTTATATAATAGACTTATGAAACATTTTATTCTATCTGTATTTACTGCAGTACTTATGCTTATGATATGTAGTTGTGATAAGAATCCCTTGTTGAAGGAGTGGAATACTCCTTTCGGAATTCCCCCTTTTGAGGAGGTTAAACTCGAACATTATATGCCTGCTTTCTTGAAAGCAATGGAGGTTCACAACAGTGAAATTGAGGCTATTGCCAATTCCAAGGAGGAGCCTACCTTCGAAAATACCATAGAAGCTTATGATAAATCGGGAGAATTATATACTAAGGTTGCCGTAGTTTTTTATGGTGAAAGCGGTATTAATTCTACTGAGGAGATTATGAAAATAGGGAAAGAACTTTCCCCGATTGAAAGTCGTCATTTCAGTGAAATAAGCTTGAATGCTAATCTTTTCAAGAGGATAAAAGCAGTTTATGACAATAGAGCAAACCTTAATCTGAACGAGGATCAGATGAGGCTGCTTACAGAAACTTATAAAGGTTTTGAACGCTCGGGAGCAGCCCTGCCGGAGGATAAGAAGAATGAATTGAAAGTTGTTGATGAAAAACTTTCAGCTCTCGAACTTACTTTCGAGCAAAATGTTCTGAAAGAAACTTCCAACTATACTTTGATTGTGGATAATGAGAAAGATCTCTCCGGATTGAGCGAAGCTCAGATTTCAGAGGCCTCTTCAAGGGCCAAAGCCTCCGGTGTGGAGGGGAAATGGTTTTTTGGTCTTGATAATCCGAGTGTTATCCCTTTCCTTCAATATGCTGACAACAAGGATTTGAGAAAGCAGATTTTGAATGCGTACTTGAATCGTTGCAATAACGGTAATGAGAATGATAATAAGGAGGTTATTCGAGATCTTGTGAAATATAGATTGAAAAAAGCGCAGATTATGGGATGGGATGATTATGCTGCATTTGTCCTTGATGACAGAATGGCTAAAACTCCCGAAGCAGTGTATGAACTTCTCGATCAGGTATGGAAGCCTGCTTTGAAATCGGCAAAAGATGAATTGAAAGATATGACATCTGTAGCTCGCAAATCCGGTTTTGATGGGAAAGAGCTCGATGCTGCCGATTGGAGATATTATTTTGAAAAGGCAAAGATTAGCAAGTTTAACCTTACTGATGATCAGTTGAGACCATATTTCCAGCTCGAAAATGTTCGTAATGGTATTTTTTATGTAGCTAATAAATTATATGGTATTACTTTTACTCAGTTAAATAATGTGCCTCTTCCAAATCCTGAGGCCATTGCTTTTGAGTGTAAAGATGCGGATGGAAGCCATCTCGGAGTTATATTTATGGATATGTTTGCCCGTCCCGGCTTTAAGAGGGGGGGAGCATGGTGCAGCGGCTATCGTGAACAGACTTATAAAGATGGGAAAAGAGTGGCCCCCATTGTTACCATCGTAGGTAATTTTACTCGTCCCATCGGTGAAGATCCTGCCCTTTTGAGTGCCGATGAGACAGAAACTTATTTCCACGAATTTGGTCATGCGCTTCAAGGTCTTCTTCAGGATGTTAAATATAACGGCCTTGCAAGAATTACGAGAGATTTTGTGGAGCTTCCTTCTCAGATTATGGAGCACTGGGCTTTTGAGCCTCAGGTTCTGAAAGAGTATGCCAAGCATTATAAAACCGGAGAATCCATACCGGACGAACTTATCCAAAAACTTGATAAATCAGGTAAATACGGACAAGGATTTGCCACTGTGGAGTATGTAGCTGCATCGTATCTTGATATGGATTACCATATTTTAAAATCAATACCTGAGGATCTTGATGTGAATAAGTTTGAAAATACCGTTCTTGGTGAAAGAGGGCTTATCTCTCAGATTCCCTCAAGATACAAGAGTACCTATTTCAGACACACTTTCGGTGGGGGATATACAGCGGGTTATTATAGTTATCTTTGGGCTGAAGTTCTCGATGCCGATGCTTATGATGCTTTTGTGGAGACAGGTGATTTTTTTAACCAAACTGT
This sequence comes from uncultured Muribaculaceae bacterium, assembly GCA_964611185.1. GTDB lineage: Bacteria > Bacteroidota > Bacteroidia > Bacteroidales > UBA932 > CAAGNP01. Next base: position 67,098 of record CAZSXE010000004.1, read on the forward strand.
GGCATCCAAGTTCAGAAATGAAATTCTTGAGAGGGGTGGAGAAGATGATGCTATGACTCTATATGTTAATTTTAGAGGTAAAAAACCCGGTATTGAGCCTTTACTTAAAAACAGAGGGCTTAATTAGGTGAATGATTTTTTTGAATATTTAGGAGATGGAATAACCGCAGTAAGTGATTTTATTTGCGGTTATCCTCTTTTTATACTACTGATAGGAGGTGGTTTATTTTTCCTTTTTTACTCGAAATTTGTCCCTTTAAGGTATTATGGCAGAGCTATAAAGTCTCTTCGCGAGAAGGATGATAATGCTCCGGGGCAGATTAGTTCTTTTGAAGCGCTTTCCAGCGCAATAGCAGCGACTGTGGGGATGGGGAATATTGCCGGAGTGGCGATTGCTCTCTCTATTGGGGGACCCGGTGCTATTTTTTGGATGTGGGTAAGTGCTATTGTGGGGATGGCTACCAAATTCTTCGAGGGTACATTGGCCGTGATGTTCAAGGGAAAAGACGATAGAGGTGAAATTCAAGGTGGTCCTATGTATATGATAATGACGGGACTTGGAAAAAAATGGAAACCTCTTGCCGTTTTTTTCTCGATTTTCGGATTAATAGGCACTCTCTGTATTATGCAGGCTAATCAGCTTACCGAGGCAGTTACCACTGTGTTTTTTAAGCCCGAAGAGAATACATTGTTACTTCGTTTTATACTTGGAGCGGCGATTTGCATTATTGTAGCAGGTGTGGTACTTGGAGGTATTAAAAGAATATCAAAGGTATCTACGAAGATCGTCCCGGCTATGGTTGGTGGTTATTTTCTTTTGGTATTATATATAATTGTTACTCATCTCTCTGCCATACCTGAAGTTTTTGGTTCCATTTTCAGAGATGCATTTACACTAAAAGCGGGTGTTGGGGGTGGTATTGCAGGCCTTTTATCTATCGCAATGATTGGAGTTCGCAGAGCTGCTCTTGTTAACGAAGCGGGGGTGGGCACAGCCTCTATGATGCATGGTGCTTCCAAAAATAATGAACCAGTAAGGGAAGGGCTTGTGGCCATGATCGGTCCATCAATTGATTCAGGTCTTGTATGCACCCTTACGGCAATAGCGATACTTATTCAAAAAGATTTAATTCCTCTCGGGGAGGGGATGGGTGGTTCTTTGGGTGGTCTTAAAGTGGCCCTTGCAGCATTTGATGCCTCTATCCCCGGTGTAGGAAAATATCTTCTTTTAATGATGGTTTTCATTTTTGCTTTTTCTACTATGTTCTCTTATTCATATTATGGGCAAAAATGTACCGGTTTTCTCTTCGGAGCTAAATATTCAAAATATTATAATTACTTTTTCCTTGTTATGCTTGTAGTGGCTGCGATGATTCCGCTGAAAGCAGCTGTGGGACTGATAGATATGGCATACGCCTTGATGGCTTTTCCTACGATGCTGACACTATTTATTCTGGCCCCGAATGTTAAAAGGGAGATGAAAAAATATTTTGCAAAAAAATAAATTATTATGAATCAGGAAGTTTTTATTTCAGAAAAGGTAAAAGAGGCAATTAAAGCTCTTTATGGCGTATCGGCAGATAATCTGCCTGTTCAGATTCAAAGCACAAGGAAGGAGTTTGAGGGTGATTTGACAGCTGTGATGTTTCCACTTTTGAAGGTAAGTCGTAAATCTCCCGAAATGACAGGAAATGAGATAGGGAAATTTTTATTGAGTAATACTCCTGAAATAGAATCATTTAATGTAGTCAAGGGGTTTCTTAATATTAAATTTTCGTCATCTTTTTGGAGCGAGATTTTCAATGAGATTGCATCGACTGATGATTTCGGACAGTGGGAGCCCTCAGGGAAAACCATAATGGTTGAATTTTCATCTCCAAATACCAATAAGCCTCTTCATCTAGGGCATATCAGAAACAATCTTCTCGGATGGTCTGTTTCTCAGCTTTTAGCTGCCAACGGTCACAATGTCATTAAGGTCAATTTAGTCAATGATAGAGGTATCCATATTTGCAAATCGATGCTTGCATGGCTTAAAAAGGGAAATGGAGAGACACCTGCTACTTCGGGGAAGAAAGGAGATCACCTTGTGGGAGATTATTATGTGTTGTTCAATAATATGCTCAAAGACGAAATAGCCTCTATAATTGATGAAAAATCTGCCGGCAAAAGTCTTTCTGAAGAGGAGCTTTCTAAGATTAAAGAGGAGGCTGAAAGAGAGGCTCCTATTTTGAAAGAGGCTCAAAGTATGCTTTTAAAATGGGAAAATGGGGATAAGGAGGTTGTGGATTTATGGAAAAAAATGAACGGATGGGTATATGAAGGATTTGACGAAACTTACCTCAGGCTCGGAATCTCTTTTGATAGAATTTATTATGAGTCGCAGACTTATTTATTGGGCAAAGCCCTTGTAAACGAGGGACTTAAAAAGGGTATATTTGAAAAGCACGAGGACGGTTCCGTGTGGTGCGACTTGACTGCTGACGGTCTAGACCAAAAGCTGCTACTCAGGGCAGACGGCACTTCGGTATATATGACTCAAGATCTGGGTACGGCTCAGCAGAGATACGCTGAATATAAATTCGACGAGATGATTTATGTAGTGGGAAATGAGCAGAATTATCACTTTCAAGTTCTGAAATTGATTCTTAAAAAGCTCGGATTTGAATGGTCTGACAATATCTTCCACCTCTCTTATGGTATGGTCGAATTGCCCGAAGGGAAGATGAAATCTCGCGAAGGAACAGTTGTAGATGCCGATGATCTGCTTGATAAGATGTATAATACTGCTAAAGAGACCTCCGAGGAGTTAGGGAAGATAGATGATATGTCCGAAGATGAAAGGAAGAATCTTTACGAGATGCTCAGTCTGGGTGCTTTAAAATATTTTATGATTAAAGTGGATCCTAAAAAGACTATGCTTTTTGATCCTCACGAATCCATCGATTTTAACGGTAATACAGGCCCTTTCATCCAATATACTCACGCTCGGATCAAATCTATTCTCAGAAAAGGGACCCTAGCTGGTTATTCTATATCCGCTCAAGGGCTCGATTCTTCCAAAATTCTCCCCAAGGAAATAAGCATCGTCAAAATGCTGAGTACTTTTCCTGATAAGATAAAAGAGGCTGGAAATGCCCATTCTCCTGCTGTTGTGGCCAATTATGCATACGATTTGGCTAAAGAATTTAATCAGTACTATCATGATGTTACGGTATTGAAAGAGGAAGATGGCTGTGTTCGTGGATTTAGACTACTACTTCTAAAAGTAATTGCAGGAGTTCTGACAAAGGCTATGCTTATATTGGGTATAACCCTTCCCGATAAAATGTAGCTTTCTACTATGGAAAGTGCATTTCTTCCCACCTCGAAAAAAGAGGTAGAGGCTCTCGGATGGGATTATATAGATGTAATCCTTTTTACCGGGGATGCTTATGTGGATCATCCATCTTTCGGTACGGCTGTTATCGGGAGAATTTTGGAAAGGGAGGGATATCGCGTGGCAATAGTCCCTCAGCCCAATTGGCGCGATGATTTGCGCGATTTTAAAAAATTGGGGCAGCCGAGACTCTTTTTCGGAGTAAATTCAGGTGCGATGGACTCTATGGTGAATCATTATACTGCCAATAAGAGACTACGCAGCGATGATGCCTATACCCCTGATGGAAAAGCTTCATTCAGACCCGATTATGCAGTCAATATCTATTCTAACATCTTAAAACAATTATATCCCGATGTCCCTTTAGTAATAGGGGGAATAGAGGCCTCCTTGAGGAGATTGACACATTACGACTATTGGAAAGACAAGCTCCTCCCTTCGATTTTGGTCACATCAGGAGCCGATTATCTTATCTATGGAATGGGAGAGAGGCCTATTTGTGCTTTAGCTAAAGCAATAGAAAATGGTGCTTCCATCGAAGATATCTGCCAAATACCACAAATAGGGTATCTTACCGGCGGCAGTGATGATAATTTACTTGCAGAAGAGTCTGTTTTTCTTCACTCTTACGAGCAATGTGTGGAGTCTAAGCGTTCTTTTGTCGAAAACTTCAATGCGATAGAACTCGAAGCGAATAAAATGCACGCTCGCCGCATAGTGGAGCCATACGAAAATAAATCAGTAGTGATTAATCCTCCTTATCCACCTGCCACGGAAAAAGAAATGGATTCATTCTTTGATTTACCATATACGAAACTGCCCCATCCTCGTTATAGGGGGAAGAGAATCCCAGCTTATGATATGATCAAATTTTCGATAAATATCCATCACGGATGTTTTGGAGGGTGTAGTTTCTGCACTATTGCCGCTCATCAAGGGAGATTTATCCAATCAAGGTCGTGTAACTCAATTGTTACAGAGATAAACAAACTTGTTTCTCATCCTGAATTTAAAGGAATTATATCTGATGTGGGGGCACCCACTGCCAATATGTATTCGATGGGTGGAGTTAATGAAAAACTATGCGAAAAGTGCTCTCGAAAGTCGTGTTTATTCCCGGGAATGTGCCCAAACCTAAACCATTCGCATAAAAAACTGCTTGATCTTTATTCAAAAATTGCAGAGGTCAAAGGGGTCAAAAAATTCTTCATCGGGAGTGGAATAAGATATGATCTATTTCTGAATGAAGACGGATTTCTCGATGAGAGTTCTTATCCGTACCTTAGAGAGTTAGTAGTTGAACACACATCAGGGCGTTTGAAAGTGGCACCCGAACATACGGAAGATAATGTGTTGAGATATATGTCAAAACCATCGTTTTCTCTCTTCGTCTCGTTAAGAAGAGAATTTGAAAAGATAATATCAAGGGGCGGACTTCGCTATCAGCTTGTTCCTTATTTCATATCCTCCCATCCGGGCTGCACAATGGCTGATATGTCCGCATTATCGCGTAACCCTCATCTCAAAGGGCTTTATATGGAACAAGTTCAGGATTTTACCCCCACTCCGATGACCGCATCATCAGTGATGTATTACTCCGGCCTCGACCTCCATACTCTCAAACCCATCTATGTGGAGAGAAATCAACAGAGAAAAAAGGAGCAAAAGACACTTCTGCTGGGGGCAGGGTATAGGTAAATCCGTAGGATGGTATATGTATAATGGTGTGGTTCAGGGGGTTAATCGCCAAGCTTTTCTGTCGTTTGGAAATAAATTATCAATATAGCAGATATTTTTTTCGTTTTTCTTTATTGAATAAGAAAAAAGCACTATAATTGCAGCATAAATAAGTTACTTCAATACTTCAATAATGAGCAAAACAGTTAAGAATGGTGCATCGTCAGCGCCTGCTATTAAACGGGCAGTAATCAGCTATGATAATATGAATGCTGAGTTACAGGCTGCCTTTAAGGAAAAATACCCAAAGGGATATGCAGATTACATGGGGGATATTTTTAAAGTCGAAAAGCCGGATGGTTCTTTTTTTTATGCTGTATCCCTTGAAGTGCCTGGTGCTTTGTATCTTGTTAAGATCTCAGTCAAGGTGGATGATTATGAAGATGTCGAAAAAGGTCTTTTTGATGGAGATTCTTCAGAAGATGGAGAAGATTCCTCTGGATCAGAAACATTCCCCGATGAAGGAACCGATTCCTCTTCGTTTACTCAGGAGGAAGAGCCTGCAGATGAGTGATTTTGATTAATAAAATTCATATTTTTTTTAAGAAAAGTACATCTCATTTAATTCAGTGGATTAAGCGTTTACCTGAGGTGCAGATGCTCTTTGTGCTTGCTGTGGTGGTAGGTCTGGGCAGCGGATGTGCCGCGGTGATACTGAAGGTGCTTATTTCTATAATAGGAAATGCATTGACCGGATGGTTTGATTCTTCGTCCGACAGTTTTCTCCTTCTTGTATATCCCGGTATAGGGATGTTGATTTCACTACTTTTTATTAAATTTGTAGTGAAAGATGATATAAGTCACGGAGTTACAAAAGTGCTGCTTGCGGTCTCCAAAAATAATTCCAATATTAAGAGACACAATATGTGGTCTTCAATCTCCGCAAGTTCTGTAACCATAGGATTCGGTGGATCTGTCGGGGCAGAGGCACCGATAGTTTATACTGGAGCAGCCATAGGTTCAAATATTGCGCGAGGGATGGGTCTTTCTTACAAGCAAATGACCATTCTTCTCGGATGTGGGGCAGCCGGTGCAGTTGCCGGTATTTTTAAGGCACCTATGGCCGGTATCTTGTTTACACTTGAGATTCTCCTTTTTAACATCTCGATGACATCAATTCTTCCATTATTGACCTCGACAGTGGTGGCTACGGCTGTATCCTATCTTTTTCTCGGACGAGATGTCGCATTTGCCAACACTATCGATCCGTTTATGATGAGGAATATCCCGTATTATCTTTTACTTGGCATATTCTGCGGTTTTGTCTCACTCTATTTTACAAGAACTACACTCGCCCTTGAGGATAAAATTAAAAAGGTAAAGAATCCTTTTTCGAGATGGGCGATATGCGCCGGAATGCTCGGGGTGTTGATTTTTATTTTTCCCCCTTTGTATGGGGAAGGGTACGAATCTCTCGGTAACCTTCTTACAGGCAATCCTCTCAATGGAATGGACTCTCCGATATTCGGTTCTTTAATGAAATATAAATGGTTCGTTCCTATATTTTTCGCTGCTGTCCTCGTATTTAAAGTTTTCGCCATGTCGTTTACAAATGCCGGAGGGGGGCTTGGAGGTACATTCGGTCCGACATTGATAGTGGGGGGTATTGCAGGCTTCATCTTAGCGAGAGTGATTAATCTTTCAGGCTTTCATACATTGCCGGAGGCGAATTTTGTCCTTGTCGGGATGGCAGGGCTGATGGCGGGTGTTATGCAAGCGCCGATGACGGCAATATTTCTAATTGCGGAGATTACAGGAGGGTATCAGCTTCTTATGCCACTGATTATATGCTCTGCCGTCTCTTTCGGTACCATCAGGCTTTTTGAACCCTATTCTATATATACCAAGCGTATTGCCAAGAGCGGTGAACTTCTTACACACGACAGCGACAGGGCTGTGCTTACCCTTTTAAAGACTTCAGATCTGATAGAGGGGAATTTTACACCGGTGCGGATTAAAGATTCTTTGGGAGATCTGGTAAAAGCTGTGGCCAAATCGAAAAGAAATGTATTTCCTGTCCTCGATTCAGAGGATCATTTTCAGGGAATAATACTTCTTGATGATATTCGCGAGATTATGTTTGATAAAGATATGTATGATTCTGTATTTGTATATAATTTGATGAAAGATGCCCCGGATATTGTTTTTAATGACGAAAAAATGGAAAGCGTAATGAAAAAGTTTGAGAAAAACGATGCATGGAATCTCCCGGTGGTGGATTCAAATATGAAATATCTCGGTTTTGTCTCGAAGTCAAAAATATTTTCATCTTATAGAGAGCAGCTTCAACAAGTTTCACACGATTAAATTCAATAAATATGGATAAATTATATATTGACTTTATAAGTCATAAACTCTCTATCGCATCATGGCAAGTGGAGCATTGTGCTTCGCTCATCGATGAGGGGGCGACTATTCCGTTTATCTCAAGATATAGAAAAGAACGCACCGGAGGGCTCGATGAGACCCAAGTGGCAGAAATAAAACACTATTTTCTAAAGTTTGAAGAGCTTGAAAAAAGAAAGAAAAGCATCATTTCTTCTATTAAAGAACAGGATAAATGGGATGAAACTCTTGAAAAGCAAATGGAGGGATGTGTCGATCTGCAAGAGCTTGAAGATATATACCTTCCATACAAACCAAAACGCAAAACAAGGGCCTCGGTAGCTAAAGAGAAGGGGCTCGAACCCCTTGCCAAGCAGATTTTTTATTGCGATACGCTAAATCCGGAAAATGCTGCTTCTTCTTTCCTTAACGACACTGTCAAAAGCACTCAAGAGGCACTTGAAGGGGCCAGAGATATAATAGCGGAGTGGGTTTCTGAAAATATTCCGGTTAAAAATGCACTTCGTACGCGGTATTTACGATATGGTAAAATATCTTCAAAAGTGGCAAAAGGGGTCGATTCAGAGAGTGATGAGGCGGTTAAATATAAAAATTATTTCAATTTTTCCGAAGATTTGTCAAAAGCGCCGTCCCACAGGATACTTGCGATGCTCAGAGCTGCCTCCGAAGGGATTATCAGTGTCAAAGTGGATATAGACTCAGAGAAAGCCATAGATATGATTTATGACAATGTGATGCGCTCAAAGAGAAATCCCTCTAAGGAAGTGGCACTCCAAATCGACTATGCAGTGGAAGATTCTTATAAAAGACTTCTTCACCCATCCATAGAGAATGAAACTTTAAAAGCGGCGAAGGAGAAAGCAGATATAGAATCGATAAGGGTATTCGGCGAAAATCTAAGACAGCTTTTGATGGCACCTCCTCTCGGACAAAAAAGAGTCCTTGCTATCGATCCCGGTTTCAGAACAGGGTGCAAGGTGGTGTGTCTTGATGCACAGGGGGCGCTTCTTCATAACGATACCATCTATCCACATCCTCCTCAGAATGAGAGAACTGTGGCGATGAAGAAGATTTCAAATATGGTAGAATCTTACAAAATCGAGGTTATTGCCATAGGCAATGGAACTGCGGGTAGAGAGAGTGATGCTTTTATCAAGAAACTTGCACTTCCGGAGGGTATTAAAGTTTATTCTGTGAGTGAAGATGGTGCCTCAGTTTATTCGGCTTCGCCAATTGCGAGAGAGGAGTTTCCTCAATATGATGTGACTGTTCGTGGTGCAGTCTCCATTGGAAGGAGAATAATGGATCCACTTGCCGAATTGGTCAAGATAGACCCTAAGTCGATAGGAGTGGGGCAATATCAGCACGATGTAGATCAGACCCTTCTGAAAGAAAATCTCGATAATGTGGTAGAGAGCTGTGTTAACTCTGTGGGGGTCAATCTAAATACAGCAAGCAAGGCACTTCTGAGCTATGTATCGGGGATTGGACCATCTATTGCGCAGAATATTGTAGATTACAGAACATCAAATGGCCCTTTTTCTTCAAGAGGGGAGTTGAAAAATGTTAAGAGACTTGGAGATAAAGCTTATGAGCAGTGTGCCGGTTTTCTAAGAATTCCTAACGCTCTCAATCCTCTTGATAATTCGGCTGTGCATCCTGAGAGGTATGAGTTGGTTAAAAAAATAGCATCTGATATAAAAGTGACTGTAAATGAGCTAATTAATGATTCATCTAAGCGCTCTCAGATAGATTTGAACAAATATGTATGCGGGGATGTGGGTATTCCGACACTTAAAGATATTATGGAAGAGCTATCCAAGCCGGGGAGAGATCCTCGCGCCTCGATAAAAATTCTCGAATTTTCCGATGAGGTGAGGACCATTGAGGATTTGAAAGAGGGGATGGAACTTCCCGGGATTATTACAAATATTACGAATTTCGGTGCTTTTGTGGATTTTGGCATAAAGCAGAACGGACTGATTCATATCTCCCACCTTTGTGATAAATATGTTTCAAATCCCTCTGAAGTCGTAAAAATTCATCAGCATGTGAAGGTAAGGGTGCTCGATGTCGATATAAAACGCTCAAGAATAGCTCTTGCTCTTGTTCATCCTTAAAAGGTCTTCTTTTTTTTGAGCTGCGTGAATATTACCCCCGTTACTACTATGGCTATACCTAATATCTGATACCAAGTAAATGTTTCCTGCCCGTAAATGTAGGCGCCAAAGGCTGATACCCCCGGAATAAGAGATGTAAAGATGCTTGAGCGTGTGATTCCGATCTCTCTTATGGAGTTAATGTAAAGGAAGAAAGCCAAGCATGAGCAGAGTATGGCCAAAGCCAAAAGAGGTATGAGTACATCTGGTGTGAACAGAGAGGTTATGCTGTAATCTTTGTCTTTAATGAGATATAGCGGGAGGAAAAAAATAGAACCGAAAAGAAATTGATATGATGTAAGGGTGTAGCTGTTGTATCCTGATGTGAGCTTGCGTACAACCGTAGTGTATCCGACCGATCCGAGAACTGCTACGAAAAGCAGTGCTATTCCCCACCAATAATCTGCGGTCAATTTTCCGCTGTTCAAGACCATAAGTAAAATCCCCGGAAGGGTAATGAGCACCCCTAAAATGTTAATAAGAGATATTTTAACCTTGTAAAAAATAATCTCCGACAACATGGCGAAAATAGGGATTGTAGCTATAATCAAGGCACTTAGAGTGGGGGAGTTGGTCGCTTTGAGTCCGAAAGTCTCTCCAATAAAATATATGAAAGGCTCAAACAGAGCCATAAGAAGCATCAGCAGCAAATCTTTCCCCGATACTTTTTGCAGTTTTTTCAAGAGAGCGGAGAGTATCACCATTATTATGGCTGCTATGAACATTCTCCAAAAAATAAAAGTGAAGACAGGAACCTTATTTATCAATAGCTGGTTGGTCCAGATAAAAGAGAACCCCCACAAGATGATGGCGGTAGTGACATAAACGAATATCACCGGGCGAGTTTTAGAAGATACCGAAGGCATATTTAACTGTTGTTATTATCGAATTCAAGCCTTTCACCACCCATTCTACCGGTCAATGTGCCGTTATCGACAATATGAATGCCATTGATGAAAGTGTGCTCAATATTGAAGTCAAGATCCATCCCCTCCAAAGGAGACCATCCGCATTTGTATGCGATATTTTCTTTTGAAACCCTTTTTTTGTCCGGAGAGGCGGATGGGTTAATAAGAACAATATCTGCTCGGTACCCTTTTCTGATGTAACCTCGATTTTTAATTCTGAATGTTCTTGCGGGGGCGTGGCACATACATTCCACTACCTGCTCAGGGGTGATAACTTCCTCTTTCACAAGCTGAAACATCATTCGCACGGAGTGCTGGATGGTGGGAATTCCTGATGGAGAGTGGAGGTAATCTCTCATTTTTTCTTCGTACAGATGAGGAGCATGGTCTGTGGCTATCGCCCCAATATAGCCACTGAGCGAGCTATTTAAAGCCTTGCGGCAATCTGTGGTTATTGCCCTTCTGAGGGCAATCATATCCTCTCTGCTTTTTATAGATGGGTTACACTTAATCAGTGTTCCATATCTGCTATAATCGTTATCGTTGAAAAATAGATAGTGGACACATATTTCTGCGGTTATCTTGGGGTTAATAAGGTGCGCCTGCCTTATGAGCTCCAGCTCCTGCAATGTGGAAATATGAAGGATATGAAGTCTGCTGCCGTACTTTATGGCGAGTTCAATAGCTTTTTTAGTAGAAGCTATGCAAGCCTCGCGACTGCGAATATGAGGATGTTCCATCATGGGGATGGAATCTGCTCCATATTTGGATATTGCAGATTGGAGATTTTCCTGAATAATGGACTCCTCTTCGCAATGAGTGGCAATGAGGGTGGGACATTCTCTGAATATTCTTTCGAGGGTATCTGGGTTATCGACCAACATATTTCCGGTAGAGGATCCCATAAATACTTTTACTCCGCACACCTTAGAGGGGTTCACACTGATAATTTGGTCTATATTGGAATTGTCTGCTCCGAGGTAGAAAGAATAATTGGTGTATGATTGCCCTCGGGCAATATCGTATTTCTTTTCGAGAAGGGGGAGGGTGCAGGCGGGAGGGGTGTTGTTGGGCATATCCATAAAAGAGGTAACTCCTCCGAGGGCTGCTGCTGCGCTTTCACTGTGAATATCCCCTTTTTGAGTAGCTCCGGGTTCGCGAAAATGTACTTGATCGTCTATTGCCCCCGGGATAAGGAGTAGTGAGGTAGCATCTATCAGATGGTCATATTTACAAGAGTTTTTTACCGACTTTTCTGACTGTTTTTCGGAAAAACGGAATATTTCGGAGATATTTTCGGAATCTATCAAAAGGCTTCCGGTAAATGATACCCCTTCGTTAATTATAGTAGCATTATGTATGAGCGTACGCATTAATTGATTTTGTTACTCTTGATTTTAGTAAACCTGAGCTTTATCACACCCCAAAATGCCTCTCCGAATATGGAGCTGTTCATCTTGGATGTACCTTCTTTTCTGTCGATGAAAACGATGGGGACCTCTTTTATTTTAAAACCTAATTTAAATGCGTTGTACTTCATTTCGATTTGAAAGCCATATCCTTTCATCCTGATATGGGAAAGATTAATCTTTTCGAGTACTTTTCTTGAATAACATACAAAACCGGCGGTGCTGTCGAAAATTTTCATATTAAGCACCATCCTTACATAAGTGGAAGCGCCGTAAGATATGATGATTCTCTCGATTGGCCAGTCCATTACGGCTAAACCGTTACAATACCTCGAACCTATGGACATATCAGCCCCATTTTTGCAGGCTCCGTATAGTCTTAAAAGATCGTCAGGGTTATGGGAGAAATCGGCATCCATCTCGAAAATATAATCATAAGAGTGGTCGATACCCCATCTGAATCCGGCAATATATGCTGTGCCAAGTCCTAATTTTCCAGATCTTTCAATAAGAAAAAGCCTTTCGTGAAACTCTTCTAACATCTTTTTCACTATTGAAGCCGTCCCGTCAGGAGAGCCGTCATCGACGATAATGACATGAAAATCTCCTTCAAGAGAAAATACTTTGCGTATTATTTTCTCCACATTCTCTTTTTCATTGTAAGTAGGGATGATGACTAATTTTTTATCTTCCATTTTTTTACTTTAAAAGTCAAAGGTATAAAAATTATTCTTACCTTCGTATGCATTTAAAACACATAGTGATGTTTAAGAAAGTTATCTTTTTGTCCTTTTTGCTTCTACTCGTAAGCCACATTTCTCGTTCGCAGCAGTTTGTGTGGGATGTTTCATTCGTTACGCAGTTCGATAATCACGAATTTGCCAAAATGGACAGGGGGGAGTCCAAAACTCTTTTTGCAAGTTTCCTGACACCGACAGTGGGATTGGGGTGGGGAGATGGGAAACATTCTTTGATGTTTGGTGGAGATTTGGTGAGATTTTTCGGAGATTATGTAAAGCCTTATCAGTGGGATTTGCAGCTTTTTTATCATTTTAAGAATACTAATTTTGATATCTATGCAGGGGCATATCCGCAGGGAGATTCCTATTCCGACTTCTCCACGGCTTTCATTAATGATACCAAGCGATTTATGGACGGAATTCTTGAAGGGGTGAAATTTACTTATAAAAATGATTATGGCTATGTGAGAATGATTTTAAACTGGCCTCGAAGAGATCATGAATGGAAATCGGAAATACTTACTATATATTCAACACTTAAATTTGATTTCAAATGGTTTTATCTCGGATATATGTTCGATATGAATCATTACGCATACAGCATCTCTAACGGTAATGTAGTCGATAATATATGGGCTAACCCTTTTATCGGTTTCTCTTTTAACAAATATCTCCCTCTTCAAGTCCTGGATTTGAGACTCGGATGGATTCAGACTATTCAAAAGGACAGGTGGATTACGAAAGATTTTATTTTTCCATCGGGAGGTATAGTCGATTTTACTATTCAGAAATGGGGTGTGGGAGTGCGTAATTCCATATATTTCGGTAAAAATCTTATGCCTTACTATAATAATTTGAATGCCGATGGTCTTATCTACGGGAGTGAGCTTTACTACGGAGATGTTATGTATTCTACCGACTCTGGTCTTTATAACAGGCTTGAGGCATACTACAATGCTTTTTCCAACGGATATATAAACCTTTCTTTCAATCTAATAATGCATACAGACGGTTATGGCAAGATAGGATGGCAGCAGGGGGCTAAAGTGGTGGTAAATCTTAATAATATCTCTTGGAATAAACTTAAGGAAAACAGTAAACTAAAAATGAAAAACAATGAGGAGAATAAAGTTACCTCTGTTAATTAAAATACTTATTGCTTTAGCCCTCGGAGTAGGGTGTTCTTTTTTCTTTCCTCACTCTGTAAGTAGAGTGTTTATCACATTCAATTCGCTATTTAGTAATTTTTTATCTTTTGTCATTCCTCTTTTGATTTTGGGACTTGTGGCTCCGGGGATTGCGGACCTGGGTAGAGGGGCAGGAAGATTGCTTTGGATTACTGCTTTGATTGCTTACGGCTCTACTATATTTGCAGGGTTTTTCTCCTATTTCTCGTGCGATTTGGTCTATCCGAAAATACTGGAGCCTAATCCGGAGTCATTTTCAAAGCTGAATGATCTATCTTCGTTGGATCTGAAACCTTATTTTACTATAGATATGCCTCCCCTTATGTCTGTAATGACTTCGTTGCTTCTCGCTTTTCTTCTCGGGCTGGGGCTTGCTTCTGTAAATGGGAATGTGTTTAAAAATGTACTTTCTGAATTCAGAGAGGTGATAATTATGGTTATCGAGAAGATAATAATCCCATTCCTCCCTTTTTACATCTTCGGTATATTCTTGGAAATAGGGGCAGAGGGGAGTGTGATGACTGTGCTGGGGCTATTTCTGAAAGTAATTTTGTTAATTTTCATTTTACACATTCTGCTTCTGATTATTCAGTTTGCGGTAGCCGGAGCGATATCTCGAAAGAATCCATTTAAGATGCTTGTAACGATGATACCTGCATATCTAACTGCTTTGGGAACTCAGTCTTCTGCTGCCACTATCCCTGTGACATTGGCGCAAGCTAAAAAAAATGGGGTAAATCCTGAAATTGCTGACTTTGTTATCCCTTTGTGCGCTACAATTCATCTCTCTGGGAGTACTTTGAAAATCGTAGCTTGTGCTTTTGCCATCTCTTTTATGTCCGGTATGCCTTACGATTTCTTCCTGTATTCTAATTTTATATTTATGCTCGGTATCGCTATGGTAGCGGCCCCGGGAGTTCCGGGAGGAGCGATAATGGCCTCTATCGGGATTATTGCTTCGATGCTTGGTTTTGATGCCAATATGCAGGGACTTATGATAGCTCTTTATATTACTATGGATAGTTTCGGAACTGCCTGTAATGTTACCGGTGACGGGGCCATTGCGCTTATAGTGGACAGAATCAATTTAAAAAGGGGGGAGAAATGAGAGATTTGAAGATTTCTTTGTGTCAGTATTCCATTAAATGGGAATCTCCTTCTGAAAATTCTCAGAAACTATTTTCTGCATTATCAGGTTATTTTTCTTCCTCCTTAAGAGATGATTTCAGACCGGATATTGTGGTGTTTCCTGAAATGTTCCTTACCGGTTTTACGATGAATAGAGAAATGGGGGAGGAGTCGGACGGAATTTCATTAAATTGGATGAAAATGGTGGCGGGGAAGTTTGGAGTAGCTGTTGCCGGTTCATTGCCCGTGAGGGATAATAATAAGTATTTCAATCGTATGTTCTTCGTCTTCCCGGGAGGGGAAGAGTCTCATTATGATAAAAAGCATCTTTTCGAGATGGGAAAGGAGAATGAAATATATTCTCCTGGTAATGAGTTTGTTATAGTCGATTTCAAGGGGTGGAATATTGCATTGAATATCTGTTACGATCTTCGTTTTCCCGTGTGGTCGAGAAATCAGGGTATGAAATATGATTTGATGATGAATGTGGCTTCATGGCCCGAAAGCAGGATAGGAATTACCGAATTTCTTACTAAGGCGAGGGCGGTGGAAAATATCTCTTATTACGCCTTCGCCAATAGAACGGGGGATGATCCTTCAAATTCATATTGTGGTGGTTCGAGAATTGTCTCTCCTCGCGGGGAGGATATTGCTTTTCAGGAGAAGATAGATGATGTTGTTTTTTTCAATGGAGTATTATCGTATGAAAAATTGATTTCTCTTAGAGAGAAATTTCCTGTTTGGAAAAATTTTGATAAATTTATTATAAATTTCTAAGATTTTAAATTTACTCCGATAATATAACTTAACACGGTTTAATTTAAACTACCTTTTTTATATAGGGTCAAATTGTATATCTGAACAAAGCTATTCTCCATTCTTTAGTAATCTTCTATTTTCAACATTTTCTAAAACGCTCATCTGTTGGATGGCAATATGGTTGAGTTCTATCAGCCGTTTCGACTGAGGCATACCTTTGTTGATGAACACAGCGTTTAGATTTTCCATATTAGAGAGACAAATCAATTGGTTGATAGAAGAGTAATCACGGATGTTCCCTTTTAAATCTTGGTTATTTTCCCTCCATTGCCTGGCAGTAATGCCGAATAGTGCCATGTTCAGCACATCGGCTTCTTCGGCATAAATGACGGATGTTTGTTGTGGTGTAAGTTCTGACGGAATAAGGTTTTTCTTTATTGCATCGGTGTGGATGTGATAGTTGATTTTAGAAAGTTCACGCTTTGCCGTCCATCCAAGCTGTTTTTGCTCAGCTTCTTTCAGACGCTGAAATTCTTCTATCAAATATAATTTGAAAGAAACGCTGATGGCAGAGCCAAATTCAAAAGCTATGTCACGATAAGCGTATGTGCCACCGTATTTTCCTTTTTTTACTATGATGCCTATTGCATTAGTGCGTGTTATCCATTCAGAAACACTCATTACAAAATTAGGCAGACCTGCTTGTGATTTAAAGTGGTCA
>CAZSXE010000005.1:0-80779 GCA_964611185.1 uncultured Muribaculaceae bacterium
CCCCTTTTTTGTTTCCCAAATGATTTTTAATAATCCAAGAAGATGTCGCCCCAGCGACAGATGGGGGTCATAAGAGGTACCAAGCAGAATCGAACTGCTGTTCACGGTTTTGCAGACCGTTGCCTAACCACTCGGCCATGGTACCGGTTTTTGGGATTGCAAAGTTAGTATTATTTTACTGTTTTGCAAATTAGTTTTGCTACCATCTCAAGATATTTTCGATCGATATCATCAAAATCGGCCAATTTATTACTGTCAATATCAAGAACTGCTATCAAATCAGTAGATTTAGCAGATTTAGTATATTCAGTAGTTTCAGTAGAATCATCAGAATCATTATAGACGATAATCGGAACTACTATCTCAGATCTTGAAAGAGAACTACAGGCAATATGGCCCGGAAAATTATCAACATCAGGGACTATTATAGTCTTGCCCTCTTTCCATGCCATTCCACAAACACCATTGCCATATTTTATCTGCGTACAGGCAGGGGGCCCTTGAAACGGGCCGAGATAAAGCAATTCAGAATTTTTCTTTAAATAAAATCCGACCCAAAAATACCCCATACCTTCTTTAAGAACTGCTGCCACATTGGCCAAAATGGAAATAATATCCTCTGATGACGAGATATAAGCCTCTATCAGTGGAATAATTTGAATATACCTCTCTTCTTTACTTATATTATCTAAGATAACTATTTCTTTTTCCATAAATACTACTCAATGACAGGAGAAGAATGAAGCTTGAGATATATCTCTCTACATATCCATGCATCAATGGCGGCATATTTAAGCTGCGCCCCCGAGAGCTGAGGGGCTTCCCAATTGGAAAGCTGCTGAGACTTGGAAACTTTTAATCCCATAACAATAGCCGACATTTTTTTAACGCTTTTTTCTTTAATGCCATATTGTTCAACAATAGATTGAAGATCCACAAATCCTTTGGGGACAAAACGACGATATGATAGAAGGCCTCTTATATCATCTTTAACAGCAGCACCGACTTTAATTATTTTTGCATTGGATAAAATTGAAGTCAGAGGCTTGGGAAGGCCCAAACTATGTAGTCTGAATAAAAACGCTCTATCCTCTCCAGAAAGCTGTAAAAGAGCTACATTATTGCGGGGAGAATGGGACTGGAAACAAGGCTTGGTCTCTGTATCAAACCCGATTACTTCCTGTTTCGATAGGTAATTGATTGCTTCAACAAAATCAACATCCATCTCACTAACAACTATAATGGGACCATCAAAATTGGCAATTTCGAGAACTTCTATTTCCTCAGCAGATATATTTTCCGAATAAAACATAATGCAAATATAATAATTATAAGTGTTCCCTTATCAAAGCAAAAGAATAAGGGAGGAGTTTTTCAATTTTATCCTGCGTTTTCTTATTAATGTACCTTGACGAAAAAGGGACTTGCTTAGTGGAAACTGTTTCAGTTCCCGTATCCCTCCCGTATTTGTAGTCATCATTTAATGTACCGTAGGCTGAGATGCATTTTATAGGGAGCCCGTAAGAAGGGACAGAGATAAAAGATCTGAGAAAACCTTTCTGAGGATTAAGCGCAAGCTCATTGTCTTTACGCAATATTTCATAACAATCCATAGCTGCATAGAGTGCCGGATCGATAAACTTAAAATCTTTGGATATTGTATTACGGTAAATATAAATTCCATCCTGTCTGAAATTGCGAAGCTCTTCGATGACTTTATTTAAAGTATCAGATAAAAAAGAATAATGATTACACCCCAAAATAACCGATCTTAAAGGGACTCTACTCCCACTCTTACGGTGCTTTTCAAGCAATGACACAAGATAGAACCGTGCATAATTGGAGGGAGAGTTCAGCTGAATATCGGAATATTCGCCGTTATTTTTAGTATAAATTATTCCGTTATTTGAAAAATCGAAATTATATCTGTTTAATATAGAGATATCGATATCTCCCTCCTCTTCCCCGATATGCGGTCCGAGATAACCATCGATGGGAGAAGTTACAGACTCTTCTTGAACATAGAAAGATACTCCATCGACAGCCTCTGCAAAACCGGCACATGACTGATTATATAACTGCACCTTGCCTGTAAAAGAAGCTTTAACCGCAACATCATTTATTATCTTTTCATAAGCTCCTGAAGATACTGTCTCGGGAGAAGCCATCAGACCTACCGAGTAATTATTGCTTTTATCGAGCTCAGAAAACAAAGCAGTCACACCGGAATTGATTATACTCACCACCTTTACCCCTGTGCCACTTGCCTTAATAAGAGCATTTATATCCTCCATACAGTACGCTGTGGCAGTATTGTCGGCAGATAATATGATTTTAACTCTTTCCTTCAGTCCGAAAGGCTTATCGTCTATGGCAAGATTGAAATACGACTCTCCCATAAGAAATAACACATCCTTTATAACAAGTTCTTTCAAATAATCACCTCTTTTCATATCGCAATATCTATCATAAGGCATATTGGCCTGATCGGCAAAGTAAATAAAATTCTCACCTGCAAAATCGGCAATCCCGTCACTCTCTCTCTTTCCTGTAATATTATCATATTTATCCAGGGAAAGGAGCTTCTCCATAACATAAAGCCCCATAACATCTGAGTCGAAAACCCCTATCGACAACAATTTTTTATCATCAGGATATGAAGAAAAACCGGCGTAAAAAACAGAAGAAGTATCATTAAGAGCTTTTTGAGATATAGGGAGTAAAGGCTGTTCGCTGACTATATCTTTACACGAACTTAAAAATATCCCCGACCATATAAAGAAAAATAATATCAGATATCTCATAACTTAATATTTAAAAGTACCAAATTCACTTTCAATGACCAATTCGTTAGAATCTGAAGCCTCTACCCTACCAATTATTTTAGCATCAATGCCGAATCGTTCTGAAATAGATATAACACTATGTGCAATGTTTTCCGGCAAATATATCTCCATTCTGTGTCCCATATTAAATACCTTATACATCTCTCTCCATTCAGCATTAGATTCATCCTTGATGGTACCGAATAATGGAGGGACAGGAAACAGATTATCTTTTATAATCCTCAAATTATTCACAAAATGGAGCACTTTAGTCTGAGCTCCTCCGGAGCAATGAACCATTCCATGAATATCGTGGCGATGCAATTTGAGAATTTCTTTAATCACCGGAGCATAAGTTCTTGTAGGAGACAAAACGAGCTTTCCGTAAGTCAAACCTGTCTGCGGTTCAATTTCGGTAAGCGACTTGGTCCCCGAATAGATAAGCTCAGAAGGGATAGAATTATCGAAACTTTCGGGATATTTAGCTGCAAGCTCCTTGCAGAATACATCATGACGGGCAGAAGTCAATCCATTGCTCCCCATCCCTCCGTTGTACTCATCCTCGTAAGAAGCCTTTCCGAAAGAGGCTAAAGCCACAATCACATCGCCTGCGGCAATGCGAGAGTTATCGATAACCTCCGATCTTTTAATCCTCGCACATACGGTACTATCGACAATAATTGTCCTTACCAAATCTCCCACATCGGCAGTTTCCCCCCCTGTAAGAACCATATTAACATCAAAATCTCTCATTTTCTCCACAAAGGCTTCAGTTCCCGAGATGACAGCCGAAATTACCTCTCCGGGGACAAGACCTTTATTTCTTCCTATTGTGGAAGAAAGGAGAATATTATCCGTAACCCCTACACACAGAAGATCATCCGTATTCATAACTATGGCATCTTGGGCAATTCCTTTCCAAACACTCATATCGCCCGTCTCCTTCCAATAAACATAACCGAGAGAAGATTTTGTCCCCGCACCATCAGCATGCATGACAAGACAATAATCGGAATCTCCCGTAAGATAATCGGGAACTATCTTACAAAAAGCCTTTGGGAAAAGGCCCTTATCAAGATTTTTAATAGCATTATGGACATCCTCTTTTGAAGAAGAAACCCCTCGTAGGGCATATCTATTCTCTTTTATACTCATTATTTATCTTAAAAGTAATAATTCTCTATATTTGGGCAGAGGCCACAGTTCATCATCAATAAGCATCTCTAACTTATCTGCTTTATCTCTAATAAGATCCATATATGGAAACACTTTTTCAGTATAAACTTCAGCCTTTTGGGCAAAGTTAGTAATTTTATTGGCTTGTTTACGAGCCTCTATCATATCATGGACATTTACCCTGAGAAAATCTATATAAAACGAGATTTTTTCAATCATCTTTATCTGCTGTTCGCACATTTTCTTATAATTATCTTCACCGAAAAGATCTTTAAGACCCCGTACATTTTCTATAAGGGTATTTTGAAATTTAATGGCAGTAGGAATAATATGATTGATTATCAAATCTCCCATCACCCTCGCCTCTATCTGAAGTTTTTTCGTATATATCTCATTCATAACCTCATACCGTGCCTCCACCTCTCTCTGAGAAAGGACACCAATTTCCGAAAAGAGGTTTAACGATTTCTTTTCAAGAAATACCTTGTAAGCCTCAGGGACACTACCAAGTGCTCTTAAACCGCGTTTGAGTGCCTCTTCGTGCCAATCTTTTCCATAACCATTTCCCTCAAATCTTATCTTCTTCGACTCAATAATGAACTGCCTTATCGTTTTAAGTATTGCATCCTCTCTCTTAGCCCCGTCTTCGACAAATTTATCAACTAATTTTCTAAATCTGAACAATTGCTGCGCGACAGCCGTATTAAGAACATACATAGCAGAAGCGACATTTACAGAGGAGCCTACCGCTCTAAACTCGAACCTATTGCCGGTAAAGGCAAACGGAGAAGTTCTGTTTCGATCGGTATTGTCCGGAAGGATTTCGGGTATTTTCTTGACAATATCGAGTTTATTGACATTAGTAGAAGAGTTATTTACTTTTAAATTTTCAATAGAATCGAGAACTGAGTTCAATGTACTACCTATAAAAACAGACATCACAGATGGTGGGGCTTCATTTCCTCCGAGCCTATAAACATTGTTCAACGAGGCTATTGAAGCCATCAATAAGAAATCATGCTCGCAAACCGCTCTGATAACAGAGGTGAAAAATGAAAGAAATTGAAGATTAGTTCCCGGGGTAGTACCCGGAGATAAAAGATTAACCCCTGTATCTGTTACAATAGACCAGTTACAGTGCTTACCGGAGCCATTGACCCCTGCAAAAGGCTTTTCATGAAAGAGTACTTTAAGATGATGCTTCTTCGCTATTTTTCGCATAAGAATCATTAACATCAGATTTTGGTCTATCGCCAAATTGGCCTCCGAATATAGAGGGGCACACTCAAACTGATTGGGAGCTACTTCATTATGTCGGGTTTTAAGGAGAATTCCCAGCTTATAAGCCTCTGTCTCAAAATCTTTCATAAACGCAGTAACCCTCGAAGGGATAGCTCCGAAATAGTGATCTTCAAGCTGCTGATCCTTAGCAGCAGTATGCCCTATAAGAGTTCTATTGCAAATTTGCAAATCTACCCTTGCACGAAACAACGCCTCGTCAACAACAAAATATTCCTGTTCGATACCGAGCATCACATTTACCCTTTTAGCCTTATTGTCAAAAAGCTCTTCTACCGCAATAGAAGCCTTTTCAATCGCCTGCAAAGACTTCAAGTGAGGAGTTTTCATATCGAGTGCCTCCCCTGTATATGAAACAAAAACCGTAGGGATACAAAGGGTCTGATCGATAATAAAAGCAGGAGAAGATGGGTCCCATGCCGTATAACCGCGAGCCTCAAAGGTATTTCTCAATCCTCCGTTGGGGAAACTCGAAGCATCAGGTTCCTGCTGAACGAGCGCATCTCCCTTGAAATTCTCAAAAACGCGTCCATCCTTTGCAAGGTCGATAAAAGCTTCGTGCTTTTCAGCGGTGGAATCTGTAAGGGGTGAAAACCAGTGTGTGTAGTGAGTAGCACCCATCTCGACTGCCCATGACTTCATTCCTGAAGCAATCTGATCTGCAAAATTTCTATCAATTTTTACACCTTCGTTGATAGAAGCCAATACGGCAGAATAGGCCTCCTGAGAGAGATACCTCTTCATTTTTTCGAGATCAAAGCGGTTTTTGCCAAAAAAATCGGAAATCGGAGAATCCTCAACATAAAATCTCTCTGCTTTATGAGTGGCAAACTCATCTAAAGCTCTACAGCGGAAAACACTCATTGTTTGAATAATTTTAAGACTCGCAAATTTAATGTAATTTTGCATATAGATAATAACGCACCCGTAAAAATTTTATCAATCATCAAAATTTTTACAATTTTTACATTATAATATCTAAAAGTAATAACTTTGTACAAATAATAATTATTTAAAAAATGCTAACAATCTCTAATAAGGCTAAAAAAATGCCTGCCTCTCCCATCAGAAAACTCGTCCCTTTTGCCGAGGAAGCCAAAAAGCGTGGGATAAAAGTATATCATCTCAACATCGGACAGCCCGACATTGAATCACCCGCCCAGGCTCTTGATTCAGTTAAAAATAACACTCTTAAATTGGTGGCCTACCCCAATTCTGCCGGCATCGAATCATATCGCAAAGGTCTTGCAAAATACTATAACGGTATAGGCATTAATGTTGACTACACAGATATAAATATCACGACAGGAGGAAGCGAAGCGCTTCAGATCGCCCTTGCAGTAACTTGTAACCCGGAAGACGAGGTGATAGTTATGGAGCCGTTTTACACCAATTATAACTCATTTGCACTTCAAACTGATGTCAGACTTGTCCCTATCTCTACATCCATTGACAATGGATTTGCCATACCTCCCATTGAAGAATTTGAAAAACATATAACTCCTCGCACAAAAGGTATTATACTATGTAACCCGGGGAACCCGACAGGTGTACTTTATCCCAAAGAAGCTATTGTCAGACTTGGAGAAATCGCCAAAAAGCATGGTCTATACATCTATTCTGATGAGGTTTATCGTGAATTTTGTTATACAGACGCTCCTCATTATTCTTGTATGCACCTCCCCGGTCTTGAAGAAAATGTAATCCTAATCGACTCTGTTTCTAAAAGATACTCGTTGTGCGGTGTAAGAATCGGAGCAATCGTTTCTAAAAACAAA
Source organism: uncultured Muribaculaceae bacterium (assembly GCA_964611185.1). Lineage (GTDB taxonomy): Bacteria > Bacteroidota > Bacteroidia > Bacteroidales > UBA932 > CAAGNP01. Next base: position 7,079 of record CAZSXE010000005.1, read on the forward strand.
GAAGTGATGAACTGCGTTCTGAGATATGCACAGGCACGCCTTTGCTCTCCTGCTTATGGACAGATTGCTGCTGAAGGAGCCCTCTCTACACCCAAAGAATATTTCATCAAAGTTAGAAACGAATATATGCAACGAAGAGATGTTCTCATCGAAGCATTAAATAATATGGAAGGGGTTAAATGTCCTAAACCTATGGGTGCTTTCTATGCAGCAGTAGAACTACCTATAGATGATGCAGATAAATTTGCAAAATGGCTGCTTGAAGAATTTTCATATAATGGAAAGACTGTAATGGTAGCTCCTATGGCCGGCTTCTACGCTACACCCGGCAAAGGTCTTAATCAGGTCCGTATAGCATACGTTCTGAAAATAGAGGATCTTAAAGGAGCTATGGAATGTCTTAAAGTAGCCCTCAAACAGTATCCCGGAAGGACTATCAAATAAAATAAGATATTCTACATATCGCTATTGATAAAATCATAAGGATGATAAAAGCTTTTGCATGGCTTTTTGAGTCCTTATGGTTTATAAAGGCAAATATCATCAGCGATATGGGAATATAGACCACAAGCTGATAGAGGGAGTGCATCGAAGAACTGTACAATAATCCGAGCAGCAATAAAATGGAAAGGAATATTACTCCTTGATTAAAAGCCCTCGCAGAAGCAACATTATAAGAACTTCTTCTTTTCAAAATAAAAAAAAGCGACCTTAATGAAACGACTGCTATCACTCCGAGCATAAACAGGTAACTTATCTTATAGCTGTTACTAAAGTCTATATTGAAATCTGAGACAATTTTACCGTAAACTGAGAAAAATTCGGCGACTTGTGCATCGAAAAAGATATATCTTATCGAAAAGAAATATATGTACGGAATGGCCATAGCCGCAACAAATACTATCAAATACTTAAAAAAATACTCCTTAGAGTAAATAATATCGGTAAAAAACAGAACTACAGGAATCCATATCAGCACAGGGAAAAATAATGATGCAGTAGAAAAAAGCAAGAAAGCAAGAAACAGAGAATTAATCTTTTTCTCCTCCTCTACCGTATATCGCACATTAAAATAAAAAGCCCATAAAAGCAGAAAGGCCATAATATGGTATTTAGAGAAGAAAACAGCACTCGGATTAGATAGAGCAAGAATCAAATAGATCAATGGCAGTATTCTTGACTCATTGGCCATCAAAAAGAAACTGTCGTTTATATAATATAGCGAAACTGCAATGGCCGTCAAAAAAATCAAGGCAATAGCCGAAGATATTAAATTATCTCCCGTTACAATCTCTGCAAAATGAGTTTGGAAAACAGGAAACGGAAGGAAAACACTACTAAAGACCTCTTTCACTGGGGTAAAATAGGCAGAAACAAAAAAGAGTGCCACCACGCTCAGTAAAAAATAAAATGAAAATATAATACTGTTTTTCTCCCTCATAGATATTTATTCTAAATCCAATCCTATGTCTTTTCTATAATTTATATCGGTAAATCTTATTTTATCAATCTGAGAATAGATTATTTCTCTTGCATCATCGATACTCTCACCAAGAGCTGTCAAAGCAAGTACTCTTCCTCCGCTTGTAACAGTAGTATCCCCATTGAAAGCAGTTCCGGAATGAAAAACTGTGATATTATTTAAAATATCGAGACCATCTATTTTATATCCTTTAACATAACTTTCAGGGTATCCGCCTGATACCACCACAGTGGTTAAAGCCGTCTTTTCAGTTATTTTCAAAGATTCCAAAGAGAGATTACCCCGAGCGGCAGCTACAAGATGGGAGAGAAAATCACTCTTAATTCTCATCATGACAGATTCAGTCTCAGGATCACCCATTCTCACATTATACTCTATGACATAAGGGTCCCCGCCACAGTTCATCAGCCCTATAAACACAAAGCCGCTATACCTGTACCCCTCCGCCTGTATCCCTTTAACGGTAGGTATGATAATTCTCTCTTCCACTTTTTTTCTGAAAACATCATCGAAGAACGGAACAGGCGACACAGCCCCCATCCCTCCTGTATTAAGGCCTGTATCTCCATCACCAATTCTCTTATAATCTTTAGCTTCAGGAAGCAATAAATAATCTTTCCCATCTGTGAGGATAAAAGAAGAAACCTCTATCCCGGAGAGAAACTGCTCAATTACCACCTTTCCTGATGCTTCCCCGAATTTACCCGATAACATTTCGGAAAGCGATTTACAAGCCTCATCATAATTTTTCACTATAAGCACCCCTTTACCGGCTGCAAGTCCGTCTGCTTTAAGCACATAAGGTGGGGTAAGAGTTTTCAGAAACATGAAAGCATCCTCTTCCTGAGCCGAGGTAAAAGAACGGTATGCAGCTGTAGGAATATGGTACTTGCACATAAATTTTTTTGCAAATTCCTTACTTCCCTCAAGCATGGCTCCCCTAAGATCAGGTCCAATAAATAATACATCCTTCAAATCGTCATCATTTTCAAAAAAATCTCGGATACCCCTGACAAGAGGCTCTTCCGGACCCACCACCACTAAATCTATTTTATTTTCAATTACCCTCGCTTTGACCTCTTTAAAATCATTAATATTTCCGCTTATATTGGTTGCAAAAGAAGCTGTACCCGGGTTTCCGGGCATACAATATAATTTATCAAGTAGCTTACTTTCAGATATTTTACCGGCAAGGGCATGCTCCCTTCCTCCTGAACCAAGAACCAAAACATTCATATTTCAAATATTATCATTAATAACTATCGGTTTACAAACAAGTCCCATGCTTTTAATTTTTTGAAGAACCACCGGCAAAGCATACCATAAATTTTTAGCACATTTTTTGGAGTCGTGAAAAACTATTATCTCCCCCGGTGCGACATACCTTAAAACATTTCTCGCACACGCCACACGCGATAACTTTCTATTATAATCTCGGCTTATAATGCTCCACATAACAGGCTTGAATTTTTCAGAAATCATCTTGGCCTGTCTGACTGTAATCTTGGCATAAGGGGGACGATAGAGGTTGGAATCAATGAGCTCGGCCGCCGTATCAACATCTCTCACATAATGAGTTCCCTCCATTTTCCACCCCTTAACATGACTGTACGAATGATTACCCACACTATGTCCCCGTTTTATAATCTCATTGTACAATTTCGGATAAAGCTCCACATTCTTCCCTATACAGAAAAAAGTAGCCTTGGCACCAAATTCATCAAGAATATCCAACACCCATGGAGTTACTTCAGGACAAGGCCCATCATCAAATGTTATAAAAACCCCCTCCCTCTCATCCGGAAAACTCCAAATAAAAGAAGGATATAATCTTTGTAAAATCTTTGGGGGCCGTATCAGCATAACATATAATTCAGGTGGCAAAAATAATAAAAAAACGGACTTGAAGAGACTTATTAATTATTATACTTAAATAATATAAATTATCTTTGCATCGATTATATATTACCAAATGAAAAAGGTTATTATCTATTTGCTCGTAATATCCGTGTCATTAGTATCATGCACTCGGAAAGGTATTATTCCCAAAAATACTTTGGCCGATATATACTGTGACATATATCTTGCAGACAAGTATGCCGAGTCATCTTTAGATTTCAAGAATAGGACCGATTCTCTTCTTGTATATGAACCGATTTTTAACAAATACGGCTACACAAGTAAAGATTATATTCGCAGTTCCGATTACTATCTGAGGCAGCCGGATAAATTCGCAAAGATTTTTAAAAAGGGACAGGACAAGCTAAAGATCAGACGAGATTATCTCGAAAAGCTGCTCGATAAAGAAAACGGGATGCTTCGTGTATGGGATATTATCGCATCGCTCGATACTTTAGCCTCTTCAGATATCACCGGAAATCAGTACTACCGCGCTCTGCGCAATGTATTCTTTTCACCCGATTCCATAATTTTAGACTCTTCACCTATAATAGATTCTTCCCTCTTTGAAAAGCACAACAATGTATTTTTCATCTATGACTCACTCCCCGAAAGAGCAGGAGGGGTACGCATAATAATTAACGACACCATCCCTACCACCGTAAAAGATACAATTCCGCAAAAGATAAAAGAAGAGCCGAAATTTAAAATTTCAGATACAGAAAAAATAATAAAAAAAGAGAAACGCAAGAAGCCCGATTTGATAAAAGAATGAAACAAACCATAAGTGCCAACTATATTTTCCCAATCAATGGGAAACCGATTAAAAACGGATATGTGGAATTTGACGAAAACGGAACCGTCACAGAAATAGGAGATATAAATTCTCGCGAAAAAGAGAGTACATCTTTCTATAACGGCATCATCTGCCCCGGATTCGTTAACTCACACTGTCACATAGAGTTATCGCATTTAAAAGGAAAATTCAAAGAAAAAACAGGAATGTCAGGTTTCATAAACCAGATTAATTCACTCCGAGAATCAGCTCCAAAAGAGGAAAGAATCGCATTAATGGAGAGAGAATTTGTCAAATTGTACGATGAAGGAGTTTCAGCAATGGCAGACATTTCAAACTGCGATGAAAGTTTCCATATAAAATCGGGTGCAAAACTCTACACAAGGACATTTCTCGAAGTGTTCGGGAGCGAACCCTCTGATGCATTGTCCGTTATGGACAATATAGAGGCTCTTCACCGTCAAGCTGTCGCAATGGGGCTTGATGCCGCTCCCACTCCACACTCTCCCTACACCATGAGCCCTCTCCTACTCGAATTATCAGCAGCAGCAGCTCTTAAAGAGGGATTTCTCTCATATCACAATCAGGAATCTCAAGAAGAAGAAGACCTCCTAATCAGCGGAACAGGGCCACTTGCCGAAAATTACAAAGGAAGAGGTATGAGCACCCCTCCTGTTACAGGAAAATCTGCCCTTATATACTTCCTTGAGAGATTAAAAAAAGTACATTCAGCACCTTTCGACGAAAGTATTCTTCTTATTCACAATACTGCCACAAACGAAGAGAGTATCGATGCCGCTAACGCAATATTGAACAATTGCACTTGGGTAACCTGCCCCCTTTCCAACATTTTTATCCACGGAAAATTAGCACCACTTAATCTGCTCAGAAGGAAAGGGTTACGCATTGCCCTCGGGACAGACAGCCTCTCATCCAATCACATTCTTTCCATGGTAGAAGAGATCAAATGCATTGAAAAGCATTTTGGGGAAATTCCACTTCATGAGATATTGAAGTGGGCTTGCATAAACGGAGCCATTGCCCTGGGGCGAGAAAATACTCTTGGGAGTTTTGAGGTAGGGAAAAAGCCCGGAGCAGTACTGATTGACCACATCGACTGGAACTCGCTACGGCTTACCACTGAATCCAAAGCAAAACGATTAATATAAATAAAGTATGTCCACAATTTTATATCACCACATAATATTCGGGCCGATTCACAGCCGGAGACTCGGCAGTTCGCTCGGGGTAAACCTTCTTCCTAAAGATGGAAAATTCTGCACATTCGACTGCATCTACTGCGAATGTGGATGGAACAAGGACGGAACAAAAGATAGCAGACTACCCTCCAAAGAGGAAGTATTCGAGGCTCTCGAAACGAGACTAAAAGAGCTGAAAAAAGAGAAAACTCCCGTGGACACCATTACCTTTTCGGGAAACGGAGAGCCTACTCTTCACCCTGATTTCCCCGAAATCATTGATTTCACCATTCGTTTAAGAGATGAACTTTATCCTTCGGCCATGATATCAGTTCTCTCAAACGCTACACAGATATCAAGAAAAGAGATAAGGGATGCACTTATGAAGGTGGATAATCCCATATTGAAAATAGACGGAGGCAGTGACGATTTAGTTAAAAAAATCGATCAGCCTCAGCAAAGCGATTACTCGATAGCTAAAATTATTCGCAATCTCTCCTTCTTTAACGGCAATTATATACTTCAGACTATGTTTCTAAAAGGAAAAGTCAATAGCGAATATATCGACTGCACCGATCCTGTGGCAGTTAAGGCTTGGACAGATATGGTGCTGAATTTGAGACCGAGAGAGGTTATGCTTTATACTATTGACAGAGAGACCCCATCACAGGGAGTTCAAAAAGTGACCATAGATCAGATGAATATGATAGCAGAGCCTCTAAAAAAAGCAGGTATTCAATTTCAAGTGAGAGGATAAAATGAAAATAGTTATTCAAAGGGTAACACAGTCATCAGTTACAATCAACGAGAAAATTCACTCTGAGATTGGGAAAGGTATGATGATTCTTGTGGCCTTTGCAGAAGGGGACAACGACACGGATATTGAATGGATATGTCGAAAAATCGTTAATTTGAGAATCTTCAACGACACGGATGGAGTAATGAACCTTTCTGTAACAGATATCGACGGAGAAATTATGATAGTCAGTCAGTTTACCCTTTACGCATCCACCAAAAAAGGAAACAGACCCTCCTATATATATGCTGCTCCACCTGAAACGGCCATTCCTCTCTACAATAACTTTATCTTTTCTCTTCAACAATTTTTTGGTAAAAAAATAAAAAGTGGTATTTTTGGAGCTGATATGAAAGTATCCATAACCAACGACGGACCGGTAACCATAATTATCGATTCTAAAAACAAGATATAAAGAATGATGAACTACATTTCAAAATATGGGTTTAACCTCACATCGGAGGAGATTGAAAGATTTATTACTTCGCTTCATGACAATATAGAGAAGTGGAACACCCCCTCTGTACTCTCATCCTGCCTTGGTTTTATAGACTTAACTACTTTAAAAGTTACCGATACATACTCTAATGTAACTGCTTTTGTAAATAAGGTCAATGAATTTAAAAATCATTTTCCGAAATATCCCACCCCTGCCTCTATCTGTGTCTATCCTAATTTCAGTAAGACGGTAAAAGATAATCTAATGGCAGAAGGGGTCCATATTACCGCTGTCTCAGGTTGTTTTCCCGCTTCACAGAGTTTTATCGAGGTAAAAGAACTTGAAAGCAAAATGGCTGTTGAAAACGGTGCAAACGAGATAGATATAGTCCTCGCTCTCAATAGCTTTCTCGATGGAAACTACGATGGATGCATTAACGAAATAACCTCTATAAAGAAAAGTATCGGGAAAACACTTTTAAAAGTGATTCTCGAAACCGGAGCGCTCACCTCCATTGAAAATATTGCCGATGCGTCATTCCTCGCCATGGAATCGGGAGCCGACTTCATAAAAACTTCTACTGGCAAGATTGAGCCTTCAGCTACCCCGGCAGCTGCCATGATTATGTGCGAATGTATTAAACTTTATCATGCCAAAACGGGTAAAAAAATAGGATTCAAGCCCGCCGGAGGCATCTCCACGGCGAAAGATGCAGTAGTATATTATGCGATAGTTGACACTATACTCGGAAAAGAATGGCTAACCAAAGAGCGGTTCCGCTTAGGAGCAAGCAGGGTAGCCAATAGTATTTTGACAGAATTAGAACAAAACAATATTTGTTATTATTAACTAAAACCAAATTAAAAATGAAAAAAATTTTAATCATCTTGGCAGCACTGACCATCAGTGTATCAGCATTTTCGCAGAGTTACAAAAATGCTATCGGACTTAGACTTGGTTATGACTTTGCCATTACCTACAAAGCAAATCTGAGCGAATCCAATTTCCTTGATTTCGGTGTTAACCTTCACCCTTGGGGTGGTTTCGGAGTAAATGTCTATGGCTTTTACGACTGGAATTTCAATATTTCCGGCGTTGACGGACTATCATGGTATGTAGGTCCCGGTGTCACCCTTGGATATTGGGGAGGTTTTGCTGCAAGTATTAACGGAATAATTGGACTTGAATATAAATTTGCCAACATTCCCCTTGCACTCTCTGTTGACTATGCTCCCGGTATTGGTTTCTATGCCGGTGGCGGTGGATTTCATATAGGTTACTCAGGGTATATCGGTGGACTTGGTGTAAAATATACATTCTAAATCCCATCCTGACATAAAGAGAGGTGGCCAATATTTTGACCGCCTCTCATTTTTTTATTCATATCTCTATCTGTGATTAGAATCTTTTTACTCGAAAATGACATTCGGGCTCTATATGGTGCTTCGCACAATAGTTCTGATGATATTCTTCAGCATTCCAAAATCTGCACACAGGTGATATTTTAGTTACGACATTATATCCCTTTTCTTTCAACACACCTATCAGAAATTCTGCAACTTGCTTCTCAGATTCATCAGAATAATAAATTTCAGAACGATACTGAGGTCCAATATCGACACCTTGTCCATCTTGCTGGGTAGGATCGTGAATTTCGAGAAACAATCGCGTAAGTGTCTGATAATCGGTAAGTAACGGATCATACTCGATCTTTACAGCCTCTGCGTGCCCTGTAGAGTGACTTTTAACCTCTTCATAAGTGGGATTTTCCACCTCTCCACCTGTATATCCTGAGATGACATCAATAACTCCGGCAGCCTTTCTCATATAATGCTCCACTCCCCAAAAACATCCGCCGGCATAGATAGCAGTTTTAGTAGTTTTCATATTATCGATATTAGATTATATAAATATTGCATCAGATATAGCCCCAACAGCAAAAACTAACGAAGCTACCCCATTAGAGGTAAAAAAAGCAGCATTTAATCGTTTATAATCGTTTGGAGTTACAATAATATGCTGATAAATCAGCAATAATGTAAAAATAGCAGCACCCACAATATATATCCACCCCATATTCGCCACAAAATAGAATACCACAAGCAGGGGTAGAACTAAAAAATGAAGTACGGCAGAAAAAATAAATGCACCATTCAGCCCCATGAGCATCGGCACTGAATGAATATTGTGAGATTTGTCAAATTGCTCGTCAGAGACTGAATAAAGAATATCAAAACCGCTGCACCAAAGAAAAACTATGGCAGAAAGAATTATAGGAGCAGGTGCAAAAGTGCCGGTAACGCTGATATAGGCCGCCGTAGGGGCAATCGCAAGTGATAGACCGAGAATGAAGTGACATAAAGAGGTAAATCTCTTCGTGTAACTGTATCCGAGCAAAAGAGCAAGAGCGGGAAATGAAAGGATAAAACAGAGCATATTGATAGTATATGCTATCGCCACGAAAAGAATAGCATTCACTATCACAAATATCACTACCCACAGAGGCTTTATTTTCCCTGAGGGAATTTCTCTCCCCGCAGTTCGTGGATTTTGGGCATCAATCTTTCTATCTGCCCAACGGTTAAAACCCATTGCGGTATTGCGCGCAAAGACCATACAACCCAATATTTGGAAAAGAAGAAGCCATGAAAATGAATACTCCGGCAACATAATCGCTAAAGTATAACCAATCATGGCAAAGGGAAGGGCAAAAATCGTATGTTGGAATTTGACAAGCGATGCCCATTGGCCTATTTTACCACATAATGCGTTCATTATCTGAGAGTTGCGCCAAACTCTTTATTAAATGCAGTTAATAGTTTATTTATAACCATCTCTACATATTGATCGGTAAGTGTCTTTTCTGGATCTCTTAAAGTGAAACTGACGGCATATTGTTTCTTCCCCTCAGGAATTTTATTACCTCTGTAAACATCGAAAAGGGTGACCTGCTTCAACAATTTACGCTCAGTTTTAAAAGCACATTTACGAATTGTATCATAAGAGACACTTTCATCTATAAGAAGGGCTAAATCTCTTTTAACCTCCGGAAATTTAGGTAGTTCGGAATATTTCACCTTATTTCTTTTATATAAGTCCAAGAACAGGTTCCAATTAATCTCCGCTGCAAACACCGGTTGTTTAATATCCATAGACTTCAAGCGGGCAGGAGATACTGTACCCATGACTGCAAGAGATTTTTCTCCTGAAAAATACTCAAGTCCTTCCGAGAACAAATCAGATGGAGCACTCTTATAATCAAGAGAATATATATCAATTCCAAATCGCTTCATAAGAAGTTCGAGGTATCCCTTTAATGTAAAGAAATGCCCTTCTGAGGATTTATTTCTCCAATATTGAATCCCTTTCCCTGTAATAAACAATGACAGCCTCGTCCCTTCTTTGTAAGAAGAGAGTTCGTTTACTGCATCACAGTCACCCTGAAGAGGGGAGAAAGAGTAAACATTTCCTATCTCAAAAAATTTGAGGTCAGAGGCTTGTCTGTTGAGATTATATGATATTACCTCAAGCCCGCTGAAAAGCAGTGTCTGCCTCATCACATTCAGATCGGAACTAAGGGGATTCATTATCATTACTAAATTCTCTTTGGGAAATGTTTTCAAAGCGGTATAGTAATCACCTTTGGTAAGAGAATTATTCATACACTCCATAAAACCGTGAGCAGCAAGAAGATCACAAGCTTTGGTTCTCACAAGCTCGGGGTCGGGATGAGGAGTAGAATTTATCGAAACCTTTACATTCTCAGGGAGTTCAATATTATTGTAGCCGTAAATTCTAAGGACCTCCTCCACCACATCACACTCCCTTGTAACATCTATCATATAAGAAGGGGCAAGTAGTACCGCACCCGAGTCATCTGAAGATAAAAATTCGTAATTAAGATATTTTAAAATCTCCGTAATGGTTTTTCCCCCAATATTTTTCCCCATCAAACTCTCCATTCTACTGAAATTTATTTCAATCTTACGCTTGGAAATGGGATGAGGGTAACTTTCCTGAACTTTACCCACTACCTCTGCACCGGCATACTCCCTCATCAAAAGAGCAGCACGCTTGGCTGCATAAGGGATGATGTTGAAATCGGCACCACGCTCATATCTGAAAGAAGCATCAGTTTTGATACCGTGACGCTTAGATGTTTTCCTGATAAATACAGGGTTAAAATATGCACTTTCGAGAAAAACATCAGTAGTGGTATCGGTAATCCCAGAATCAAGCCCGCCGAAGACACCCGCTATGCACATTGGTTCCTGAGCATTGCAAATCATTAAATCCTCGGAAGAGAGTCTCCTTTCGACTGCGTCCAATGTTACAAATTTTTCCCCTTGGTTCGCTTTTCTCACTACCACTTTTCCACCCTTAACCCTCGAAAGGTCAAACGCATGAAGAGGCTGCCCCGTCTCCTGAAGTACAAAGTTCGTAATATCCACCACATTGTTGATTGGCCTTTGGCCTACGGCAATAAGCCTCTTTTGAAGCCATGCGGGCGAAGGTGCGATTTTTACATTTTTAAGGGTAATACCTATGTACCTCGGAGCACCCTCCACACACTCGACACAGACAGGAGTAGCTTCCCCCTCCCCTTCGGCAAATGAGGATACATCCGGCAGGCTCATCTGGCCACCAATTCCATTGTATTTCAAATAGGCTGAAAAATCTCTCGCCACACCGAAATGAGAAGCACCATCTACCCTATTGGGCGTAAGCCCTATTGTAAAAATCGTATCACATTCAAGGTGAAGATAATCTTTAGCGGGAGTGCCGATAAAGGCATCTTCAGGAAGAACCATTATTCCATCATGTGAAGTGCCGATTCCGAGTTCATCCTCAGCACATATCATTCCGAGGGATTCTTCTCCTCTGATTTTAGATCTTTTTATCTTAAAGCCTTCTCCATCGGGGGTAGGTAATATAGCTCCTACGGTCGCCAAAAGCACTTTTTGCCCTTTTTCCACATTCGGGGCACCGCACACTACCTGAAAAGGCTCACCCTCTCCAATAGAGACTTTGGTGATATGAAGATGGTCAGAGTTGGGATGCTCGACACATTCCAAAACCTCCGCTACAACAACCCCTTCAAGTCCTCCGGGTATATCTTCAACAATATTCATATCTTCAACTTCCAATCCGATGAAAGTCAATATTTCCGAAACTTTTTCAGGAGAGAGGTCGAAAGAAACATACTCTTTCAACCAATTATAAGAAATATTCATAACTAATTAAATAAAGAATCAATAAATGTTTTTCTGTCGAAAATCTGGAGATCTTCGATCTTTTCCCCGACACCGATAAATTTGACAGGTATTTTAAACTGGTCGGCAATACCGAGAACCACACCACCTTTAGCCGTCCCGTCGAGCTTGGTAACAGCCATAGCGGTAATATCGGTGGCTTTCGTAAACTCGCGAGCCTGCAAAAAAGCGTTCTGCCCTGTCGAGCCGTCAAGGACCAAAAGAACCTCATGAGGGGCATCGGGTATAACCTTACGCATCACATTGCGAATTTTCGTAAGTTCATTCATAAGATTAACCTTATTATGAAGTCGTCCTGCAGTATCGATCAATACCACATCAATATTCTGAGCAACAGCCGATTTTACAGTATCAAACGCCACAGAAGCAGGATCTGCCCCCATAGCCTGCTTTACGATGGGTACACCAGCCCTCTCGGACCAAATTTCGAGCTGATCCACTGCGGCAGCCCTGAATGTATCGGCAGCACCGAGCATAACACTTTTTCCTGCTGCTTTCAGCCTCGCAGCTAATTTTCCTATGGTAGTTGTTTTTCCTACACCATTTACCCCCACTACCATTATAATATATGGTTTTTTGGAAAAATCGAAAACGGGAATTTCAGTTCCATCATCGTCGGTAACATTCAACATACGGGAGAGGATATCCTTAAGGATACCGTTAAGCTCGGCCGTATTCATATATTTATCCTTGGCGACCCTTTCCTCGAGAGAATCTATGACTTTAAGAGTAGTGTCAACACCTACATCAGAAGCGACAAGAGCATCTTCAATACCATCAAGAACTTCGTCATCAACTTTAGATTTTCCGGCAACAGCACGAGCTATCTTATCAAAAATACCGCTCTTGGTCTTGGTTAGTCCCCTCTCGAGAGATTCCCTTTCAGACAAAGAATCATCTGAAGACTCATTCTTTTTCTTCTTCCAAAATAATCCCATTGTAATTCAATTAAATGAACTGCAAAATTATAAAATATATCGATACTATTACCGAATAGTTTTGGAAATATTGTAATGATTGCGCGAATTACCGTTACGAGAAATAAGCTCACCCAAGAAACCTGACAGAAAAAGCAAAGAACCTAAGACCACGGCAAGAAGGGCTATGTAAAAAAGAGGCTGATCTGTGACCTGTCTGAATTTAAGTCCGTGGGTCTGAGAGACAAGCTTGTCTATGATGAGCCACAACGCAATAACAAAACCAGTTAAAAAGGAGACGATGCCCCACACTCCGAAAATATGCATGGGTTTTTTACCAAATTTGGAAAGGAACCATATAGTCATAAGGTCAAGAAAGCCGTTAAAAAATCTGTTAACGCCGAATTTACTTTTTCCGAATTTTCTTTTTTGATGCATTACCGGCATCTCCCCTATCTTGGTAAAGCCCGCATTTTTAGCAATATACGGTATATATCGGTGCATATCACCATAAACTTCAATACTTTTCACAACATCATTACGATATGCTTTCAAGCCACAATTCATATCATGTAATTTTACACCTGTCACTTTTCTTGCTGTAAAATTGTAGAGTTTGGAAGGGATGTTTTTAGTCAGCATATTATCTTTTCTCTTCTGCTTCCATCCCGACACCAAATCATATCCCTCTTCGGTTATCATTTTATATAAAGCCGGAATCTCTTGGGGATTATCTTGAAGATCTGCATCCATAGTGACGACCACATCCCCCTGGGCAGCTTCAAATCCACAATACAGAGCAGCCGATTTACCGTAATTCTTTCTAAAGCAAATAGCGCGAATATGTGAGTCCCTCGCAGCGAGTTCTTCTATAATTTTCCACGAACTATCGGTAGAACCGTCATTAACCATTATTATCTCATACTCCTTATCTTTAAGAAAAGAGGATTCTATGGCATCGGAAATCCATTTGATAAGCTCCGGAAGTGACTCCTCTTCATTAAAAAGAGAGATGATTATAGAGAGATTCATATTATTCAAATACTTCTTTTTTCGTGTAAGATGCTAAAATAGCGGGGAAAATCAGACCAAAAATAATGCAGTCAATAAACGCTGACAATAATGTGATGTTAGGGAGAAGTCCCTCAATCTTATCAAGATCTATTATATCCCCGTAAGATGATGCCACCACTGACAGCTGCTCCATGGTAGCCTCCATAATTTCAGGATTTATGAAATTATAATTTATAAAATAGAAAAGTGTACATACTACAGAAGAGCATAGACAAGTGATGAAGCCAAAGTTAAATGACTGAGAATAAGATACATCACCCTCGCATTGCGTAGAGTAATTCTTCATAAAAATGTAGAGGATGTAGATGGTAGCAGCTATTTTCGTAACAATAAGAACATAGTTCAGCCATAAAGGGAGTGAAAAAGTAGTTTTAATCAATTCAATGATGATGGTAACAAGAGAGAGAAGCAGTCCATATTTAGCGGCAAGCGACCATTTAGCAGATTTATTCATTTCTTTTTTATTTAAGTTCACAAAGATAATATAATTTTTTCATTACCTTTGCAGGTCAATTTGAAAACAAACATTTAATTATGATCAATATATCATTTCCGGATGGAAGTATCCGTAGTTACAATGAAGGGATAACCCCTTATGAGATAGCTCAAAGCATATCTCCGAGGTTGGCTGGCGAAGTACTCGCAGCGAGTGTGAATGATGCAGTATTTGATTTGGATCGTCCTATATATCAGGACTCCTCATTAAAGCTGCATAAATGGGATGATCAGGAAGCCAAGACCACTTTTTGGCACTCTTCTTCACATCTGATGGCAGAGGCCCTTCAGACTATTTACCCTACCATAAAATTCGGTATAGGTCCTTCTATTGAAAACGGTTTTTATTACGATGTGGATCTTGGAGAAAAAACCCTCGTAGAGGCAGATTTGAAAGCTATTGAAGATAAAATGCTCGAATTTGCAAGGCAGAAACAATCTTTCGTCAGAAAAGATGTCACTAAAGCAGAAGCGATGGAGACATATAAGAAAAAAGGGGACGAATACAAATGCGAACTTATTAACGATCTCCAAGACGGCACCATTACTTTCTATACCAATGGTAATTTCACAGACTTGTGCCGCGGTCCTCACCTGAGAGATACCTCAGTAATTAAAGCAGTTAAACTGACTTCTATTGCGGGAGCATACTGGAGAGGGAATGAGAAGAATAAGATGCTTACTCGAATTTACGGTATCACATTTCCCCAAAAGAAGCTACTTGATGAGTATCTTGCATTGATAGAAGAGGCCAAAAAAAGAGACCACCGCAAGATCGGAAAAGAGATGGAATTATTCGCTTTTTCGCCCAGAGTAGGAGCCGGTCTTCCTCTATGGCTTCCCAAGGGTGCTGCTTTGAGGGAAAGGCTTGAAATGTTTCTGAAGAAAGTTCAAAAATCTTATGGCTATCTTCCTGTTATTACTCCTCACATCGGTCAAAAAGAGCTATATGTAACCTCCGGCCATTACGCAAAATACGGAGCAGACTCTTTTCAGCCTATTCACACCCCTCAAGAGGGTGAAGAGTTTCTTTTAAAACCGATGAACTGCCCTCATCACTGCGAAATTTACAGGACCAAACCTCGTTCATATAAAGATCTCCCCCTTCGCTTGGCGGAATTTGGAACGGTATATAGATATGAGCAGAGCGGTGAACTTCACGGGCTTACAAGAGTGCGCGGTTTTACACAAGATGACGCACACATTTTCTGCCGTCCCGATCAGCTGAAAGAAGAATTTTGCAAGGTAATAGATATTGTGCTTTATATATTCAAAACCTTGAATTTCAATGAATATATTGCTCAGGTATCGCTCAGAGACAAAGTTGACAGATCTAAATATATAGGTACGGATGAAAACTGGGAAAGAGCAGAACAAGGCATCATAGAAGCTGCTCAAGAAAAAGGGCTAAAAACCATCGTAGAATATGGTGAAGCAGCCTTTTACGGACCGAAGCTCGATTTTATGGTTAAAGATGCCATCGGTCGCAAGTGGCAGTTAGGGACTATTCAGGTTGACTACAACCTCCCGGAAAGATTCGAACTCGAATATACCGGTGCCGATGATAAGAAGTATCGCCCTGTAATGATTCATAGAGCACCTTTCGGATCTATGGAGAGATTTGTCGCCGTACTGATAGAACATACCGGTGGAAAATTCCCTTTATGGCTCGCTCCAGAACAGGTTTCTGTTCTTCCTATAAGCGAAAAATATAACGATTATGCAAAAAAAGTTGGTGATTTGCTCAATAATTACGATATTCGCGCCTCAATTGACGACCGTAACGAAACAGTAGGTAAACGGATAAGAGAGAATGAGTTAAAGAGAGTTCCATTCCTTATTATTGTCGGAGAAAAGGAAGAGAATACAGAAACTGTTTCAGTAAGACGCCAAGGTGGTATTGATGAAGGAGAGATGACTATTAATGATTTTGTCAGTTTCATTAATGCCGAAATAAAGAAAAATACAGAAAATTAACATAACATAGGAGGAAAGTAATATCGCAACACCGAAAAAAAAGCGCCCTTATATAGCGCCAAAGCCAAACAATAATGCTAACAAGCCGCAAAGAGCACAGAACTATGCACATAAGCCAGCAGCGGACGAAGGTCCGAGAGTGAATGAAGGGATAGTAGCGCAGAGGGTAAGGCTTGTGGGGGAAAATATTGCTCAACCGGGCATATTCTCCATCTCAGAAGCTTTAAAATTAGCTGACAGTTTGGAGCTCGATCTTGTGGAAGTATCCGATAAATCCGATCCCCCTGTATGTAAAATTATCGATTATCAGAAATTCGTTTACCAGCAGAAAAAGAAAGCTAAAGAGATTAAAGCTAATGCGAGTAAAGTAGTAATCAAAGAGATAAGATTCGGGCCAAATACCGATGAACACGATTTTCAGTTCAAGCTCAAGCATGCTAAAGAGTTTTTGACAGAAGGCTCGAAAGTAAAATCCTATGTATTTTTCAGAGGAAGGTCGATACTTTTCTCTGAACAGGGAGAAAAGCTGTTGTTGAGATTTGCATTAGAGTTAGATGATTACGGAAAAGCAGAACAGATGCCGAAACTCGAAGGTAAAAGGATGATTATGATGATTGCACCTGTTAAGAAAAAATAACATTTGTTTAATTAAATACTATTTGTAAAATGCCCAAAATGAAAACCAACTCCGGTGCCAAAAAGCGCTTCGTGCTTACCGGAACTGGAAAAGTCAAGAGAAGACACGCTTATCATAGCCACATTCTCACCAAAAAAACAACAAAGCAGAAAAGGAATCTGAACAAGGTTGTATTGGCTGATGCCCGCGACCAAAAGAGGATTAAACTTTTAATCACTGCTTAATTATTAACTAATTGTTTAACTGAATGCACAGCAGAAAAGACTCTCAAAGGGGAGGGCGCTGACATTCTTAAAAAAAATTAAAGTATGCCAAGATCGGTAAATTCGGTAGCCTCAAGAGCTCGCCGTAAAAAAATTCTAAAAGAAACCCGCGGTAACTTTTTAGGACGTGGAAATGTCTGGACAGTTGCTAAAAACACATGGGAAAAAGGTCAAACCTACGCCTACCGCGATCGTAAAGCTAAAAAACGCACATTCCGCGCATTATGGATTCAGCGTATCAACGCTGCTGCCAGAGAACATGGATTGAATTATTCACAATTTATGGGTGCGCTTGCCAAGCAAAATGTCGGACTGAACCGTAAAGTTCTTGCTGACTTAGCTGTAAATAACCCACAAGCATTTGAAACTATAATAAACTCTGTTAAAGCATAGTTCAAGTGAAACAATTCCTTCAAAACAGATGGTTTAAATTTGGATTCTGGGCACTCCTTTACATATTATGGGTGATATGGCTCGGCAATTACTGGTGGTTGTTCGGACTACTTGTGATTTTCGACATATTCATCACTAAAAAGGTAAAGTGGGCATTCTGGAAAAAGAACTATAAAGAGGGTGAGAAGCACAATGTGTGGCTTGATTGGCTTGATGCCATCATCTTTGCCGTGATTGTAGTCACCTTTATAAATATGTTCTTCGTACAGTCCTATATGATTCCTACCTCGTCAATGGAAAAAACCCTTATGACAGGAGACTATCTATTTGTAGGGAAAGTGGCTTATGGTCCGAAAATAGCTCAGAGACCTCTCTCAATTCCATTTACCCACAACACTATTATGGGACATAAATCTTACTCGGATCTGATTAAAATACCGTACAGAAGACTTGCGGGCTTATCGGATGTGGAGCGAGATGACAAAGTAGTGTTTGGTTTTCCTCACGGTGATACTGTTTTGCGAAGTGCCCCATCTGATGATTATTACACTCATGTCAGACTCAACGGCAGAGAATATACTCAGAAGATGTATGGCCCCATAACAGTTCGTCCTGTGGATAAAAAAGACAATTATGTAAAGAGGTGCGTAGCTATCGCAGGAGATACCCTCGAGGTTATTAACGGGAAAGTATATGTAAATGGTAATCCTCAGGAAAATTATTCCGGGATACAAAATACATACAAAGTTATAACCAATGGATCCGCAATTAATACCAAATTACTTAAAAATCTTAATATCAATCCAGAAGAATATTGGTTTGACGCCACTCTCCCCGGGTATGCCAATATGCCTCTGAATGAAGATGTTGTAGAGAAAATATTAAAAATTGGTAATGTTGTGGAAGTATCTCAAAATATAGATGTATATCCCCCTGATTATCCCGATTCTCCATTGATGATTTTTCCTTTTGATAAAAATTTCAAATGGACAAGAGATAATTACGGACCCCTCTATATCCCTGCAAAAGATGCCACAGTTGATATAAACATCTCGAATCTTCCTCTATACGAAAGGATTATCACAAGTTATGAAAATAACGACTTGGAAGTATCAGGCAATACCATTAAAATTAATGGAGAAGTAGCCAATTCATATACTTTCAAACAGGATTATTATTTTATGATGGGTGATAACAGACACAATTCCCTCGATTCAAGATATTGGGGTTTTGTTCCGGAAGATCACATAGTGGGCAAGCCGAGAGTTATATGGTTTTCATCAGACAAAAACAAACCGTTTCCACGCAATATAAGATGGAAAAGATTGTTCAAGTTTGTATAAAAATTTGCAAAATTGAGAAAAAAAGGGGATATTTGCAGCCCCAAAAACAAGTATAATCAATAAATTACAGATAAAATGGCAAGAGTTTGTCAAATAACAGGAAAGAAAAGGGTGATCGGAAATAATGTTTCACACTCGAAACGTCGCACTAAACGCGAATTCGCCCCTAACCTCAGAACCAAGCGTTTTTGGTTGGAAGAAGAACAGAGGTTCGTTACTCTTAAAGTATCAGCCGCTGGTATAAGAACAATAAATAAAAATGGTTTAGCTGCTACTATTAAAGCTGCTCAATCAAAAGGTTTAATAGACTTAGTTTAATATATTCGAATTATGGCAAAGAAAGCTAAAGGTAACAGAGTACAGGTCATTCTTGAATGTACTGAACAAAAAGAGAGCGGCGTTCCGGGAATTTCCCGCTACATCACTACCAAAAACAAAAAGAACACTACAGAAAGATTGGAAAGAAAGAAATATAATCCATATCTTAGAAGGGTAACAGTTCACAAAGAAATTAAATAACTCTTTAATATTTTTTTATTATGGCAAAGAAAGCAGTTGCAACATTTAGTGGTGACAAAGCATCCAAAAGGACCGTTGTTAAATGCATCCGTATGGATAAATCAGCTCGCACCGGCGCATATATCTTCACAGAAGAGTTAGTACCTACAGACAAAGCAAAAGAGTTCTTCACAAAGAAGTAATATCTTATTCAATAATATTAATAAAGGGTGATCGTTTTATTACGGTCACCCTTTAATATTTTTAGAAATCAGTTCATTTGGAAACAGATTTTTCCACCATTGATTTCTTTTCGGGAAAAATCTCTCCCGATAGCTTTTTAAACTCTTCTTGCGCAATAATGTTGCAAGGGCCGTTAATCACCGCTCCCATCTCAATGCAAATTTTGGATGATTTGAGCTGTCCGTTAAATTTACCGGGAGCTTTAAGTGTTAAGCTATCCTCTACGAAGATATCTCCTTTTACATCGCCCCATATATCTGCGCTTTGGCACACCATTTTTCCCTCAACAAAGGCCGATTCACCTATAACCAATTTTCCTTTAGTGTGGATTTTACCGACAAATTTGCCGTCGATTCTGATGTCTGATGATGAAATAAGATCTCCCGAGACTTCCGCATTGCGGGAGATTCTGCATATTTCATTTACTTGAGGTACATTTTCTTTTATCATAGTATTGTGTTGTTGGATTTAGTCCATTAAATATGAATTGCCTCATTGTGAGCTGCTTCTGCCGCTTCGAGCAACGCTTCGCTCATAGTAGGATGAGGATGTACTGAATGAATAATATCGGTAGCCTTTAATCCGAGATTCATCCCCACGACTATTCCGGAAATCATCTCTGTAACATTGGCACCGATAAGGTGCGCTCCGAGCACTTTATCTGTCTGAGAATCGATTATTAATTTAACAAAACCATCTTTTTCTCCCGATGCGGCAGCCTTTCCTGATGCAGTAAATGGAAATTTACCCACTTTATAGTCAATTCCTTTCTCTTTTGCTGCCCTTTCGGTGATACCGGCAGAAGCAATTTCCGGAGAAGTATATGTACACCCGGGGATGAAGGAGTAGTTAATAGCCGGAGGATTAAGTCCTGCTATGCGTTCCACGCAATTTATGGCTTCGGCAGAAGCGACATGAGCAAGCGCGGGTGTAGGGATAATATCTCCTATGGCATAAATTCCATCGACAGAGGATTTAAAGTTCTCATCTACTTTGATCTTACCTCGAGACATTTCCACTCCAAGCTCTTCGAGCCCGAGAAAATCAGTGTTAGGAACTACACCTACCGCAGAAAGAATCAACTCAGCTTCGATTTCCACCATCCCTTTCTTTGTTTCGATAGTAAGTTTACTAAATACTCCCGAAGTATCAATACTTTTAACTCCCGATGAAACCATCACTTTTATCCCCATTTTTCTGAAAGAACGACTAAGCTGGGCAGAAACATCATCATCCTCAAGAGGGACTATTCTGTCAAGGTATTCAATCAGATAGACCTCCTCTACCCCCATTGTTTTATAAAAATAGGCAAACTCGCTTCCTATGGCTCCGGAACCGATAATAGCAAGACTTTTAGGTAGCTTTTCAGGTACAAGTGCCTGAAAATACGAAATTATCTTTTCACCGTCTATCGGGGCAAAAGGGAGAGAATTGGGTCTGGCTCCCGTAGCTAAAATTATATTGTCAGCACAAAAGCTTCGGACTCCATCATCAGTGGTTACTTCCACTACCTTTCCGGATTTCAAAACAGCGGACCCGCTTATATATGTTACTTTGTTCTTTTTTAGCAGATACTCTACCCCTTTTGACATATTGGCGGAAACGCCTCTGCTCCTTTCAACTACTTTTTTAATATCTGCGTTAATGCTTCCTTCGATTTCAAATCCGTATTCAGCACCATTTTGAGCATAGTGGAGAGCTTGTGCACTCTTTAGAAGTGCCTTTGTGGGGATACATCCCCAATTCAAACAAATTCCACCTAAATTTGCCCGCTCGATTACTGCAACATTCAGCCCTAACTGAGCAGCCCTAATCGATGCGACATATCCTCCGGGGCCAGAGCCTATAACTATGAGATTAAATTTTTCCATAAAAAGATTATTTACGCCTGGTCTTTACCATGACAGTTTTTATATTTTTTACCTGATCCGCAAGGACATGGATCGTTTCTTCCCACTTTTTTCTCAACCCTCACAGGCGCATTGCTTTTAGGCTCACCACCATTGGAGACCAAATCTGTGCGCGATGTGCGAAGATTGCTCATATCTGTTTTCTTTCTCTGCCCTTCGCGAACCGCTGAAGAAGCATCATCATTGGGTCTAAGAGGTATATGAGCTCTCAAAAGGAATGATAACGAATCTTTACTAATATTCTCAAGAACTTTCGTAAACAGATTGTAACTCTCAAATTTGTAGATAAGTAACGGATCTTTCTGTTCGTAAGTGGCATTTTGAACCGACTGCTTCAAATCATCCATATCACGAAGATGTTCCTTCCAATACTCATCTATCATTATAAGGGTAATAGTTTTATTTACAGAACGAATAAGCTCTTTACCTTTACTGTCGTATGCCTTCTTCAGATTCAGTATTACCTGCATCATCTTTGTGCCGTCACCCACTGGAACAGCTACATTTTCATATCGCGCGGCCTGCGTTTCATAGATGCTTTTAATTATTGGCCACGCTTGTTTGATCATCACTTCACTCCTGCGGGCATATTCAAGTTTCACCTTTTCAAAGAGAGAATCTGAAATAACAGAGGTTTTGGCATCATCAAAGAATTTTTCGTCAAATCCTGGATCCACTGAGATATTTTTCATCACATCGAAAGAGAAACTCTCATAATCCATATTTTGACCATTCTCTGCAAGAATCTCGCAATAATCGCTCATCATATTTAAAACATCCACATCTATCCTCTCACCATATAAAGCATTACGCCTCTTGCTGTAGATTACCTCTCTCTGCGAATTCATTACATCGTCATACTCGAGGAGACGCTTACGAATACCGAAGTTATTCTCCTCTACCTTTCTCTGAGCACGCTCAATAGAACTCGAAAGCATCGAATGTTGAAGCACCTCCCCCTCTTGAAGTCCCATTCTATCCACGATGGAGGCTATTCGTTCAGAACCGAATAGGCGCATCAAATCATCCTCAAGAGAGACATAGAAAGCAGAAGAACCTGGGTCACCCTGACGACCGGCACGACCTCTTAACTGCCTGTCCACACGACGGCTGTCGTGTCTTTCAGTACCGATAATGGCAAGACCACCGGCCTCTCTCACCCCCGGACCAAGCTTAATATCTGTTCCACGACCTGCCATATTGGTAGCAATGGTAACCGTACCGGCCTGCCCTGCATTTAAAACAATTTCAGCCTCACGAGCATGCTGCTTGGCATTAAGGACATTATGTTTTATCCCTTTCATTTTTAACATCCTGCTGATTAACTCGGATACCTCGACTGAGGTAGTTCCGACAAGAACAGGTCTCCCTTTGGCAGTAAGTGATTCTATCTTTTGGATAACAGCATTGTATTTTTCTTTCTTGGTCTTGTATATAAGGTCATTTTCATCAATTCTAATAATAGGTTTATTGGTAGGAATGACCACAACATCGAGCTTGTAGATAGACCAGAACTCACCTGCTTCAGTCTCAGCCGTACCGGTCATACCGGCTAATTTATGGTACATCCTGAAATAATTTTGAAGAGTGATTGTCGCAAAAGTCTGCGTAGCAGCCTCCACCTTTACACTCTCTTTAGCCTCAATAGCCTGATGAAGTCCATCCGAGTATCTTCTCCCTTCGAGAATACGCCCTGTCTGCTCATCTACAATCTTGATTTTATTCTCCATCACCACATATTCAACATCTTTTTCAAACATTGCGTAAGCTTTAAGTAGCTGATTTACAGTGTGTACCCTTTCTGATTTTAGAGCATAATCGGAGAGGAGTTCGTCTTTTTTCTGCTGTTTCTCTTCTGGTTCAAGATTTAATTTCTCAAGTTCTGAAATTTCACTTCCTATGTCAGGAAGGATAAAGAATTTGGTATCTTCAAGATTACCTGCAATGAGATCATGTCCTTTATCGGTAAGCTCTACCGATTTCTGCTGTTCATCAATAATAAAGAAGAGATCATCTGTAATGATGTGCATCTGTTTATTATTGTCCTGCATATAGTAATTTTCGGTTTTTTGGAGGATTTGTTTATTCCCAGGCTCCGACAAAAACTTTATGAGAGGGTTGTATTTGGGAAGACCTTTATGTGCACGAAGGAGAAGTTTGGCACCCTCCTCCTCTTTCCCTTCGGAGAGTAATTTCTTCGATTCCACAAGGAGCTTACTTACAAATAGCTTCTGAGCATTATATATCTTCTCTACAAAAGGCTTATATTCGACAAACTGCTGATCATCACCTCTGGGCACAGGTCCCGAAATAATAAGAGGGGTCCTCGCATCGTCGATTAATACGGAGTCCACCTCATCGACAATGGCGTAATGATGTTTCCTTTGGACGAGATCATTACGATCTACCGCCATATTGTCCCTCAGATAATCAAAACCGAATTCATTATTGGTACCAAATGTAATATCGGCGCAATACGCTTTTTTTCTCGAATCGGAGTTAGGCTGATGCTTATCTATACAGTCCACCCTTAAACCATGAAACATATATAGCGGACCCATCCACTCAGAGTCACGCTTGGAAAGATAGTCATTGACTGTAACTACATGAACTCCTTTCCCTGCAAGGGCATTTAAAAAGACAGGAAGGGTAGCTACAAGTGTTTTACCCTCTCCGGTAGCCATCTCGGCAATTTTACCTTGATGAAGAACAATACCACCGATTAGCTGTACATCGTAATGCACCATATCCCAAACGATAGGATTTCCACCTGCAAGCCAAGAATTTTTCCATATAGCATACTCCCCTTCAATTCTGACAAAATCGTGAGAAGTACTAAATTCTTTATCCATTTCGGAGGCTTTGACCTTTATTTCAGAATTTTCATTGAACCGTCTCGCGGTCGATTTCATTATTGAAAAAACATCGGGAAGTACTTCATTGAGAACTTTCTCAATATCCTCATCTATTTTTTTTGTGAGTTTATCATCTTCAGTAGCAAGAGCCTCTTTCTTTTCAGCCTCTATCTCCACATCTTCCAACTGACGCTTTATTTCTTTCTTTTTTGCCTCATCCGGAGCAATCCTTTCGGCAATGATTCTTTTAATTTTTTCAGTCTCTTCTCTTAATTCATCATCAGAAAGGGAATCAATGCGCTTATAAGCAGCCAATATCTTGTTAAGGAGAGGTTTTAGCTCCTTCATATCGCGTTCAGCCTTCGAGCCGAAAAGTTTTTGTAGTATTTTGTTAAACGATGCCATTCTGTATTTTTATTATAATAACCTGCAAATGTAAAAAAATAACTCAAGTTTCACAAACCGTCAACCCTCATCATGGATTAGAGGCCAAACCACATAAAAATACAACCTATAACTACCGCGAGGAGAGCATTTATAAGTTTTGCCCTTATAAAGCTTCTTTTATCGGAAGCTAAAAGAGGGAGAGTAGTATGCCCGTCTTGAGAAATAGAACTTGCCAAAAGGACAGAAAAAGGGACATATCCCCCTGCAAAAAGGGTTACGAAAGCGAGATGAGGTCCCGATTCCGGAATCATTCCGATAAGTGCTGCCAATAAAATAACATAAAATGTGTTTTCAGAGAGCCACGGCTGAATATCAACGAAATAAAGCCCTATTTGTATTACTGCCAAGGCACCGAAAGTCCATAAAAAAATGGAAAGACAATGTTTTTTGATTACATGATTCCAAATATGTTCTTTAATAAAATGGTTCGAGGCAGAAGCTGTCAAAAATAGAACAATTACAGAAAGGGATGCGAACAAAATATTCATCCATCTTTCATCAAGAAGATTAATCCCTGAATGAATGTGACCCTCTTCGGTATGTTCATGATCAAGGATACCGGTAAATAGGGCCACAATAAACAATAGGAGACCGATAATCAAGATAATTCTCTCTTTGGAGGGGTTACACAACACTTTATAAGAAGAAGACTTGAACAAAGATGGAAGTTTCTCTACATGATGATGTTCGCTATGAATTTCAAACTCCTGATCACAATGTATCTTAATTTTATCTCCTTTGTAAACTTTATCCACTACAAGCCCGCTAACAAAAGAGATAACAAACAATATTGCAAACAAAATAAGTGCCTCCCTTGGAATCATGGCCAACATGACAAACGATTCATCACCCGAAGAACATATCATCGTAGCTACGAGAGCACCGAAGCTGATAAGTCCATGGGAAAAAAGAGAGACAGAGGCAAACCCTCCCATACAGCCCGGTATGAGTCCGAGAATAGAACCGAGAAGGACCTGTCTTGGCTTTGAAGTCCGAAGTTTATTAAACAATTTTCCTGAGGATGAAACATTTACATACTCTATCATCATCATCATCACCACCACAAGTCCCGTGATAAGAAGCGAATTTTTTAGAACATCAAGCAGTAAATCTAAAATATCAAGATTCATGGTTTTTTAATTCATTATATTTATCCAATAATTCTCCTGCAGCAGCAAAAGAATCTAATTCACCTTTAAGAACCCTCTCTTCATATTCAGGGAGGATATTTTCAATAACCGGATTTTCAAAGAAATTCGCTTTGAGGGCATCATTTATACTTTCATACATCCAAAAACGAGCTTGCTCGCTACGCCTTTTTTTGTAATAGCCATTACCGATGACAAGTGAAAAATACTCTTCTATTTTATTGAGGATCTCCTCAAGTCCTGTTTTTGCCACTGCGGATGAAGTCAACGCCGTAGGCACCCAGCCTGATTCTGTGGGGGGGAAAAGATGAAGAGCATTGGCATAGAGGGCGCGAGCCATATTGGCCTTACTGACATTCGTACCGTCAGCCTTGGTGATGGCAATCAGATCGGACATCTCCATAATACCTCTTTTAATACCTTGAAGATCATCTCCAGCCCCTGAAAGCATCAAAAGTAAAAAGAAATCGCTCATCGAATGTACCGCTGTTTCACTCTGCCCCACCCCTACTGTCTCGATAAATACCACATCGTATCCGGCTGTTTCACAAAGTAAAATTGTCTCTCTTGTCTTTCGAGCCACCCCTCCGAGTGAACCTGCGCTCGGGCTCGGGCGGATAAATACATTTTTATTGTTGCACAATGTCTCCATCCTCGTTTTGTCTCCAAGAATACTTCCCTTGCTCTTCTCACTGCTCGGATCTATGGCCAAAACAGCAAGTTTATGACCTCTTGCAGTGACTATTCCCCCAAAAGACTCAATAAAAGTACTTTTTCCTGCACCCGGCACCCCTGTAATCCCTATTCTCATAGAGTTGACAGAAGAAGAAACTTCTTGACACCTCATAATAAGCTGATGAGCAATAGCCCTGTGTTCAGGGAGAGAACTCTCTACCAATGTAATGGCTTTGCTTAAAATTACAGTATTGCCTGAAAGAATGCCATCCATATACTCGTCAATGGTGAGCAAAGTCTTTCTTTTTTTATAAAAACTATGGATATACGGATTCACGACAGGAGGCTGCGCCACGCCGTCATTAACTGCCAGAGCAGAATCCTTATTTACATATTCATCGAAAAAGTCGCCTTGATGATCACTAATCTTCATAATATTATTATTTTACGGTTACAGAATAATACGCACTCATATCGTAAATAAACAAGACATCATTAAAAGAAGCCTTATCGCCGATTGTCACAGTTTTACATTCGTCAAACCCGTTGGTTGTATTATATCTTTTATGTTTTATATCCACAGAGTTATTGTTAATTACAAATTCCATAATAGAATGATTTCCATCATACGGAGAGGGATAATTCAAAATCACGGAAAAAGAATTTCCAGAAGCGCACAACTCCTTAATTTTCTTATTATCAAATATTTGCGGACTCTCCTCATAGCTACTTCCATGTCTTTCGTCTGCTGATTTGGTAAAAATGGAAATATAATTGATATTGGTTTCCATATTATTCGATGTTTCCTGTTATAAAAAGATTCAATATCGGTCTCACGGGAGCATTGGTGATAACAGTCAAAATATATAAAATTTCTCCTTCTGCATCCGATGTATCCACAGACACCCTCAGCACACCTTCCTTTCCAGGATCTATTACTTGCGGAAATTCAAATGTGCATCCCGCCTCGCTTGATTCTACTTTATAGAAGACCAACGCCTCCTTTCCTATATTTTTATAACTGAAAGATAGCTCTTTAACACTCCCTTTTTTACAAGTGCCCATACTCTGAGAAGAGGTCTCGAACTGAGGAAGGGCGCCCGATTTTCGCTGCTGCTCGGAATAATCGGAGAAATTCTCTTTAATCAAAGTAGCCACTTGAATTTTCCCTTTCTGAAGCTTTCCATTCGCAGAAACCGATGAAGAAAAGATATTCTTACCCCAAAGTTTATCCCCTGTTTTCTTAGTATCTATGACAATAGTAAGGAGTGCCTTCGATTTGGCGGGTATAGGATTCTCGGAAAGAGACAACTTCAGTCCTTCGGACAATTCGGTAAATTCCACACTTATCGGATAATTGGAAATATTAGCCACTTCGACACTCTCATTCCTCGATAGCCCTTGATCAATCTGCCCCAGATTGATAACCTCTTCTCTTATGGCAAACGAACCGATTTTTATCTCGAAGAGCTCTTCAAGACTCATTTTCTTCTCATGGACTATTCCTTTAACTCTCAATATGATAGGTTTATCCACATCTGAAATGTAAGTGGTAATCGCTTTGTCGAAAGGATATGGCCCTTGGTCGTTTTTAAATGTAATATCTATCGTCCCCTTTTCGCCAGGTCTTACAGGACTTTTTGTCCAAACAGGCTCGGTGCAGCCGCATGAAGATATAACTCTGTGAACGACAATGGGCTTGTTGCTTATATTTGTAAAAGTAAAAGTGCACCTCTTCTCACCGTCAGAAATCTTAAAATCCCCGAAATCGTATATAGTCTTATCGAATTTCACTACACCTGAAAATTCGTTTTGCGCACAGAGATGAATCATAATCAGTAAAAAAATACTTATCGATAATATGGCTCTTTTCATTTTTTATTAAATTAATTTGCAAAGATAATTAAATAGTGTTATTCTTGTAAATCAATAATTACTTATAAATATATGAAAATTTTTATCAAATTAGGATTAATTACATTAATCTCCGTTTTTGCAGTTTCCTGCAGTCAATACAAATATGAGACTGTAAAAAACGACCCCACAAATGCACGTATATATACCCTTGATAACGGTCTGAAGGTGTATATGAGTGTGACAAAAGACCAGCCAAGAATAGATGCTCACATAGCTGTAAAAGTAGGAGGAAAAAACGACCCCCACGAGACCACCGGACTTGCTCACTATTTTGAACACCTTATGTTTAAGGGTACCGAATCATTCGGAACTCAGAACTATTCTCTCGAAAAGCCGCTTCTTGATGCCATCGAAGCCCAGTTTGAAATTTATCGCAAAACCACCGATGAAGCTCAGAGAAAAGCTATTTATCATGTAATCGACTCTATTTCGTACGAAGCATCCAAAATTTCTATTCCTAATGAATATGACAAACTTATGGCTGCCATCGGAGCCAGCGGAACCAACGCTTACACCGGATATGACATGACTGTTTATACCGAAAACATCCCCTCCAATCAGGTAGAAAACTGGGCAAAGATTCAGTCAGACAGATTCCAAAACAGCGTTATTCGCGGTTTCCATACTGAGCTTGAGACTGTATATGAAGAGAAAAATATGTCTCTTACACAGGATGCAAGAAAAGTATATGAAGCTATGTTCTCTGCACTGTTTAAAAATCACCCTTATGGAACTCAAACAGTACTCGGCACTCAGCAGAATCTGAAAAATCCCTCCATTACCAATATTAAAAACTACTATAAAGAATGGTATGTTCCCAATAATATGGCTATCTGTATGTCCGGAGATTTTGATCCCGATGCCACCATTAAAATCATCGACAAATATTTCGGAGGTATGAAGCCCAATCCGAATCTCAAAAAAATGAGTTTTGAGCCGGAAGCCCCCATTGCAGAACCTATAGTAAAAGAGGTTTACGGACTTGAGGCCCCCAATATTACACTCGCATGGAGATTCCCGGGCTCGAATGACCCCGATATGAACAAGCTTATGCTTATTTCTCAGATAATGAGTAACGGACAAGCCGGACTTATTGACCTTAATATTAACCAAAAGCAGAAAGTTCTCAGCTGCTACGGAGGTAACTATTCTCAGGCAGACTACAGCGTATTTCTAATTCAGGCTCGCCCGAAACAGGGACAAACTCTCGAAGAGGTAAAAGAGATAGTTCTCAAAGAGATTGAAAACCTGAAAGCAGGTAACTTCAATGATGATTTGCTTCAAGCTATTGTAAATAATTACAAACTTAGGCTTGTTCAGTATCTTGAGGGTAGCGAAGGGAGAACAGATGCATTCGTAAATAGCTTTATTAACGATGTACCTTGGGAGAGAGAGGTAAATACCATTGAGAATATCTCCAAAATCACCAAAGAAGAGATTATGGCTTACGCCAATGCCAACTTCAAGAATAACTATGCTCAGATAAATAAAATTGAGAAAAAAGATCCCAATGAGGTTAAGATAGCCAAGCCTGAGATTACCCCTATTTTTACAAACAGAGATACCTCCAGCACATTCCTTCGTGAAATACAAAATACAAAAGTGGCCCCTATTGAGCCTGTATTTGTGGACTTTAAAAAGGATATGTCTATTCTTAATGGCATCTCCAATACTCCTATATTGTACAAACAAAATACAACCAACGACTTTTTCTACATCTCCTATCTCTTCGAAATGGGAAATAACGAAGATAAGGCCCTTGGCACAGCTATCAGCTATCTTGATTATCTCGGAACAGACAAAATGACCCCTGAAGAGGTTAAACAAGCTTTCTACAAATTAGCTTGCAGTTTCTCAGTATATCCGGGAAGTGAGCAGACATCTGTTTCCATTAGCGGCTTGGGAGAGAATATGAAAGAAGCAATCACCCTTCTTGAAACACTCCTTTCAGATGCTCAGGCCCATCCGGAAGCTCTTAAAAACCTGAAAGCTGATATTTTAAAGAGCCGTCAGAACTCGAAATTGAACCAAAGAAGTAACTTCTACATGCTGGAATCTTATGGCCAATACGGTCCCAAATCACCCGCCACCAACATTCTTTCCGCAGAAGAGCTAAATAATATTAACGACTCCGAGCTTCTTGAAAGAATTCATAAACTCACATCATTCGAGCATGACATTCTTTATTACGGACCAATGGGTGATCAGGAATTTGTACAGACCATCAACACTCTGCACAAAGTTCCACAGACACTTACTCCTATCGTGAAGAACGAATCATTCAAAAAGAAAGAGGTTAAAGAGAACAGTGTCATTATAGCCCCCTACGATGCCAAACAAATATATCTCGCCGGATACTCTAACAAAGGTGAAAAATTTGATCCCTCACTCGAACCCATTATTGCTATGTACAATGAATATTTCGGAGGTGGAATGAATGCTATTGTATTCCAGGAAATGAGAGAAGCAAGAGGACTTGCATACTCTGCTTGGGCCGGTTTGGAGCCTCCATACAAGAAAGAAAAGTCTTACGAATACACCACTTTTATTGCGACTCAGAACGACAAGACACTTGATGCACTTGCTGCATTTGATGAAATCATAAATGAAATGCCTGAATCGGAAGCCGCTTTCAACATCGCAAAAGAGTCTCTTTTAACCAATTTAAGAACATCAAGAACGATCAAATGGGATATACTCAACAGATATCTCAACATGAAAGACCTCGGACTTGATTACGACATCGACAAAGATATTTTCGAGAAAGCCCAGACTATTACATTGAAAGATGTTACTGCTTTTCAGCAGGAATGGGTGAAAAATAGAAAATACACCATTATGATTCTTGGTGATGCCAAAGATCTCGACCTTAAAGGGCTCGAAAAATATGGTAAAGTAACCCAAGTAAAAACATCTGACATTTTCGGATACTAAAGTTTTGGAAAATCTACTCTTTATATCTAATTTTGCCCCGATTTATAGAATTATTAACCCAAAAATACTAAAACAATGGCTCATAAAATTGATCCCGATATGTGTGCAGCTTGTGGCTCTTGCCAGTCAGAATGCCCCGTAGGTGCTATCAGTGCAGGTGATGTTTATAAAATCGATCCTGAACTATGCGCAGACTGCGGAACTTGCGTTGATGTTTGCCCTGTAGGCGCCATCAGCCCCGCTAACTAACTTAGCTCACAGTAATAATCGAAAAGAGGATGACTTAAATGTTATCCTCTTTTTTTCAAAATCAGTCTTCATGAGAAAAAAATAAAGAAAGTTAGTAACTTACTACTGTTTTTTAGTATGGATGGAACCATCAAATCACAGAGGCATGGAAGCTGGCCTGCTTCAAATGACTAAGATTGCAGTAACTTATTATTTAACAATTGCTAAAATAGCTAATAAGATCCTTTAACAAGACTATGAAATTTTAAAGATATAGCCTACAATGCTTCGGAATATGCACTCATCGAAATAAAATAAAAAAATATGTACATATTCATCGACTCAAATATATTATAACTGATATTTGTTATATTTTCAAAGTAATTACCAATTCCGGTCTGAGCTTGCTCATTTTAGCATCGTAAGTGCCGCCGAAATGGTCGAAAAAGAGCTTATTAAGATTGTTTTGAACGGATTGTCCACAACCCTCAAATTTTAAGTTGGTAAGGGGGGTGGCAAAGAAAGAGAGGACAACTGCATCTCCAAGTTCGCTATAAGAGAGGCTGAATTCGATTTTTTCAGATAACTTATAATCTTCAGGCAAAATAAAGACGAATGATAAATATTCCATAAACTTGTTATAGTCCATTTTTATCATCTGACTGTCCACCGATGATTCGAAAGTGATCTCCATACGAGTATCTTGGCGAGAGTTGGCTGCATCAATCAGATCATAACATAGCGTAAGAATGTCGTACTCCCTAACATCATACTGCATCTGTCCTGTCTCGATAAATGAGAGATCCAACACTTTGTCAAGGAGAAAAATAATGGAAGAAGAGTACTTTTTTACAGTATTAATATCGCTCGATGGGTCGTTACACAATTTTTCTATTTCTTGAAATGGAATAGATATTTCTCTCCTGACATTTTTAATATAACGATCTCTCAACTGGGCAGAAACTGCAACTTTATCAGCAGCATCTCGAACACTGTTGCGAACTTTTTTCAGAATATAATTCAAATATAATATTCTCAGAATAAGGATCAAAATAATGGCAAAAAAGAGAGATATGAAACTTATGGTAATGATATTAATAATATTATTATTCTTGACATTTTTTATCTGAGCCGATTTCCACCTGAAATTGTCCTTGATTATTTTATCTTGTCTCGACAAGAAGTCAGAATTCAGGGAGTCGTCGTATTCAACACATTTTTTCATAGCTATGCAGGCCATCTGAGGATTGCCGGAGAACTCTATATAACTTGCCTTTTGCCTTAGAAGAAAAGATTTAAATAGAGGCTGACTATCCCCTACCTTATCTATGGCCATATCTATTTCTGAAAAGCACTTATCCCATTCTTTGATTATAGAATAATACCTCGACCACGATTGATGATATAATATGTAGTTGGATATAAAACAGTTATCGGTATAGTAATTTTTAGCTTTTACAAGATATTTATATGATTTTTCAGGTTCGTTCAGAAAAAAATATGTATCAGCATATCTTATATAAAGACTAAGTAACATTCCATTTATAGAAGATGCTTTTTCAGGCTCCTCTTTTATTACCCTTTGAATAGTCTCCTCTTCCAACTTTAAAAAGCGAATAGATTCCCGCTTCTTCTCAATATTGTAATAGCAATTATGAAGCTTCTGATATATACCTATCAAATCTTTATCTTCTATATCTTCCGAAGAGAGGAGATTATCGAGTATTTCAATCACTTTCTCATTGTTTCTTGAAAAATAATAGGCATTTGCAAGAGAGATGGCAGCATTGACCACTCCACTGTGATTGTTCAATGAATCAGCTTCTTTTCTCATTTTTACAGATTCAATAATCACTTGCTCGATGTTTCCTTTAGAAGATTCAAGAATCAAAAGATTTTTCCACGATTTAAAATACATATCGTAGTATTGATATTTTTCTGATAAAATCTTCAATTTATCAAGAGATCTTCTCGCCCCGTCAATTTCCATCTTTCTATAATAATAAAGGACAGAGTCCGATGCAGCCTGGATTTCCGGATTTATCTGCTGTGAAATGGCAGAAAAAGAAAAACCTACAAAAAGCAACAAGGATAAAACCAATTTTTTAATACGAGAAAGATTTTCCTTCACCGTGTCAATGTTATCGGAACAATCTATTGCGCGAAGCGGGACATTTAATTCGCGAATAAGTCTGTAAAAAGAACCGTTACTCTCCATAAGAAGAGCTTCGTCTTTTTTCTTTTGCTTTTCAAGCTCCTCTTTTTCCTTGATAAAACGGCTGTTTCTTCTTTTAAGTAAAAAATATGAAGTGAGGGAAAGCAAAATCAATACAGATCCGAAAATAATCAACCTCATCAATATCTTATTTTCCTGTTTTTTATTCTCAATATACAATTCATCTATCTGATACTCAGACTTTAACGCCTTTACCTCTTTTTCATAATTTAATTTTGTTATTGTATCATTTAAAACAATAGCTTGCCTGTAAAACAGACAAGCTTGTTCAAATTCATCTCTTGAAACAGCATCGGATGCCAATAATAATAACGAATCTTTTTTATGAGTTTCCTTTTCACCTGCATAAGATGAAGATGAGGAAAATAATAAAATAATTGATAAAATTATTCCGCAAAAAAGATGTTTCATATCACATTTGTTTATTCTCCATTCATAGATATAAGAAATTCCTCATTATCGTTGGTCTTTTCAAGACGAGTTTTCATAAATTCCATAGCTTCGACACTGTTCATATCGGCAAGATAATTTCTCAATATCCAAAGACGGTTGAGCTTCTCCTTGTCGAGTAGAAGGTCATCACGACGGGTACTGCTAAGGGTAACATCCACAGCGGGGAATACGCGCTTGTTCGATAATTTGCGATCAAGCTGTAATTCCATATTACCGGTCCCTTTAAATTCTTCAAAAATAACCTCATCCATCTTCGAACCGGTATCAGTAAGGGCTGTCGCCAATATGGTAAGAGAACCTCCGTTCTCAATGTTGCGCGCTGCTCCGAAAAATCTTTTGGGCTTATGAAGGGCATTGGCATCAACACCTCCGGAAAGCACTTTCCCTGATGCCGGCTGCACCGTATTGAATGCTCTTGCCAAACGGGTAATGGAATCAAGAAGGATAACCACATCATGTCCACATTCTACAAGTCTTTTAGCCTTTTCAAGGACAATGCTTGCTACTTTCACATGTCTTTCGGCAGGTTCGTCAAATGTAGAGGCCACTACCTCTGCCTTTACACTTCGTGCCATGTCGGTAACTTCTTCGGGGCGTTCGTCTATAAGGAGCACTATCATATAGACCTCAGGGTGGTTGTCTGCTATTGCATTGGCGATAGCCTTAAGAAGCATGGTCTTACCTGTTTTAGGCTGCGCCACAATGAGACCTCTCTGCCCTTTCCCAATCGGAGTGAATAAATCCACTATTCTCGTAGAGAGATTATTATGCCCGTTGGAGGTTATATTGAACTTTTCGTCAGGAAATAATGGGGTTAAGAAATCAAATGGAACTCTGTCTCTTACATATTCGGGTGAACGACCGTTGATATTGTTTACTTTTACTAAAGGAAAATATTTATCTCCCTCTTTAGGGGGGCGAATTTCACCTATAATAGTATCACCTGTCTTTAATCCGAAGAGTTTTATCTGCGATTGAGAGACATAGATGTCGTCAGGGGAATTCAAATAATTGTAATCCGAAGAGCGAAGAAAACCATAGCCATCAGGCATAATTTCAAGAACACCTGTAGCCTCTACAATACCCTCAAACTCTATTTTAGGAGGCTTGGGGGGGAATTGAGGATGGTGAATCCGTTCTTTTTCTTGAGATAATTGGTTTTGAGAATTTACATTCTGCGCTGGGGTAATTTCTTCATTTTGGGGCTGTTCAGGTTCAGGGAACAGAGAATTATCCACAACTACCTGGGCAATCGCTTTTTCCCCCTCTTTGGGTAACTGCTGCTGCTTGGGCTTTTTCTGGATTTGCTTGGGTCTATGAACTTGTTTAGTCTGAGTCTCCTCCGCTTTTTTATCTGCTTCAGGGGCTTTCTGAACAGGTGCCTGAGGCTTGGGAGCAGGCTCCGCTATCGTCTCTTTCTTGATTTTTTCTTCAGGCTGCTTAATTTCCTCTACCTTTTTCATCATTTCTGCCACTTTAGCTTGATTGGCATCCTTAGAGGGGGCGTGCTTAGTCACATTATGCCTGATTTCAGGTTTAGCCGGAGCAATAGGAGAATTTTGCACATTGGGGGTACTTTCTACAGGTGCCACCACGGATTTTTTCTCCGCAGTAGCAGGAACCACCTCCTGTTTCTTTATCTTGCTTTTTACAATTCTGGTTCTTGTCCGCTTTTGATGCGGATTTTCCTTGCTTTGAATAGCTTGTTCGTCTAATATTTTG
Organism: uncultured Muribaculaceae bacterium; assembly: GCA_964611185.1. Taxonomy (GTDB): domain Bacteria; phylum Bacteroidota; class Bacteroidia; order Bacteroidales; family UBA932; genus CAAGNP01. Next base: position 43,329 of record CAZSXE010000005.1, read on the forward strand.
TAAACAAGGTCGTCTTTTGCAAAAGACTCAGGTTTTTTAATACTTAAGTCTTTAGCGATAGAATACAAGTCGTCCTGACTTTTTTCTTTCAATTGAATAATATCGTACATCTGTTATTTGATAAGGGAAGTGTTGTCTCGTATTTAAGATTACTGTGAGATTCTTCTTGGCAAAGTTAAGAAAAATAATTTAATAACAATGAATTATATATTATTTAACTGCAATAACTTCTACTTCTGCAAGCGCCCCCTTTGGAAGAGCAGCTACTGCATAAGCGACTCTCGCAGGGTATGGAGCTTTAAAAAAGTGTGAATAAACCTCGTTTAGTACAGCAAAATCCCCCATATCAGTGAGATAAACATTCGTTTTCACTACATTGTCAAAGCTACATCCACCCTCTTCGAGGACATACTGAAGATTTTTAAAAATCTGAATAAGCTGTTCTTTTACACCTCCATGAACAAATTCACCTGTTTGTGAATCGATAGGAAGCTGACCCGACACATATAGCGTTCCGTCTATTTCGATAGCTTGGCTGTAGGGGCCTACTGCCTTTGGTGCCAGCGGGCTGGCAATTACTTTTTTTTCCATTTTTATAATAATTATAATAATAAATTAGTTATCCCAGTATGACGACGATTTCTTATATTGCAGCAAATCTGCAAGGGCGGAAGCTTTCGCAGCAATTCTGAAACTCCAGCTTTCCCATTGCCCGAAGGGGACCCAGGAAAAAGAGATAGAAAAGCAGTGAAGGTCATAAGTGGCACTCAGCTGTGTGGTCGTCAGTTTCATTTTTGTTAAATCAAGACCCGAATTGACATTGATGTTAAAATCTTTGGTTAATCTCACTTGACCGCTAAATGTCAATGTTTGAGAATGATTATGATTTGTAATCAGCTTCTCATTGGCATAGGTGTATGATTTATTGTAAGAATAGCTATAATTTAAGCTAATCTGCCAAGGCACTTCAGGATTCAGATAGTAAGCCCATCCACCCGGAATATACTCCCCAGTTACGGGATGGTAATAAATCTTGTTATAATAGCTCTGAGCAGTGGTGGTAGTCACTCCTCCCGCACCGGTATTCCTTTCTCCACCCTCCCCTCCTGAGGCCATTCCGTCATTTCCTTTTCCTTTTCCTTCACCGGAGATACTCCATGAAAGGGTAGCGGAAGCATTTGTCATTCTAAAGAGGTTTAACCCCCCATTTTTAACAATATTAAACTGATTATATTTTTTCCCCTTTTCGTCCACGGCGTAGGGGTCAAGAGTTAAATTCCCGGTAATTCCAATCTTTTTAAGAACAGTCGTATTCGCCGAAATATTGATAGTGGAGAGTTTTATAGAATCTGCGAGGAAATTATATGAACCGCCCAATTTCAGGTTATCAATCAGTTTAATTTTCTTCATTCCGGTACCGGTAGTATCGTTTTTATCTACTACCTTGGCTTCGAGGTTATTTCCGATGGAAAAACTCATGGCGGCAGTTTGACCTTTACTTGGTGGAGAATACAACCCACCGGCCCACTTATTATAGTCAACACTCTTGCTCTCGCCATTCTTATCAATATAATTGTATGTTATATATCCGTTGGCAGGAGTACCCATCTCGGGCTTGTAAGAAAATGATACGGATGGAGTTATCATGTGACGCATGGCCTTAATCGGGGATTTGGCACCTTTAAAGAGAAAGATACCATATATTCTCGTACTCATAGATATACCGGCAGAAAAATCGTGAGAAAGACCGAATGTGCTGAACTGTTTAGAGGTTACGGTTTCCACCTTATCTGTCTCCTCATTATATACTTTCTTCTGATCTTGAAAATACCAGTTCATCCCATAATTGACACTCGGAGAGAAGTTCAAATACTTTAATACCGTAAAAGAGGGAAGCCCGATGGCAAACTTATGTGTCATACCCGCTTTTAATTTATTCCCCCAAAAATCAGGCTCTTTCAACTCAGGGACTTTAAAATTCACCTTATTCTGAAAAGAGGTGTTGTAACTTAAAGATATCTGCTCATAAAAACGCCCTTTTCCCGCTACATTTTTTCTTTTGAAAGGATTGAATCTGTTTACATTGAAAGTAAAATTGGGAAAAGTAATGGCATAAGAACTGTCTCTCGAATTTTGACTATGCAATGCATTCACAGAAAGACTCACTTTGCTCCATGTCTTAGAATAGGAAATCGAAGAAGAAATCTGATTTTCGAGGGCATTTCCAATAGAATTTGAATTATATTTATTATTCGAGGGACTTGCAAAATTGACAGAAGCACTGAAAGAGGTACCGGGATGTGCTTTTGAATCTTGAGTATGAGACCATTTCACCGAGAAGTTTTTAGTCTGGAAAAAATCGGTACTCCCCCTCTCCCCTGTCTGATCGACAGAATAGGTAAGACCAAGACTGCCGTTGAATTTATATCTCAATTTATATCTCGAATTCAGATTTACATTCCATGAACCGAGAGTATATATGCTTGTAGTGATGGCTACATCAAAATGATCACCCAAAACTACATAATAACCGAGGTCTCTTAAATAAAATCCTCTCGCCGCTTCCTCCCCGAAAGTAGGGAAAAGAATCCCGCTCGCTCTCGAGGGGCGCTTGGGAACAAAACCGAAAGGAAGGGCTATGGGAAGCGGTACATCTTCGACCACAACATAAGCTGGACCGAAAACAGTCTTCTGAGAAGGCTCTGTAATGACTTTAGCAGTAGTCATTTTTAAGTAATAATGGGGATGGTCGAGATCGCAGACAGTATATTTACCCTTAAATATATTAATTGATTTATCTTCAAGCATTTTTAGATTTTCTCCATGAAGTATCCCCTCTTCCTCTTGAGTGATCATATTTTTGATCTTTGCTTTTTTGGATTTGAAATTATAATTAACCTCCTCCATGGCGTAGGAACTCTCACCTTCCGTCATCTCAGGCTTACCTTTAAGAACCCCCGCCGAATCCGGCACACCCGAAGCAAAAACACTCTCCTTATCGATGTCATAAGCCATATATTCTGCCTTTATAGACATATTGCCGTAGGTAACCTTAACATCGCCGTAATAATAAATCATTTTTTTGCCATTGGTAAAATCCTCTATCACAGAATCTCTTGCTTCCGAAAATACAGGTACTTCAAGCATTCCTTCCCTCTTCAGGGAGTCCTTGATGGAAAGAGAATCTGAAACCGACAAAGAATCTGAAACAGAAATCGAATCCTTGACAACAGAGGAATCTGAAACAGAAATCGAATCCTTAACAATAGAAGAATCGCTTACAAAAACAGTATCTCGCACCTGAGTAATCTGCGCCGACAAACTATTACTTTTACTTACAACAAGGAAAAGAAATATGATGATTAAAATATAACGGAGATTTGATAGTCGCATCAAGTATGAAATAATATACAAAAATAATTGCTATTTTTGCAGAACGCAAATTTATAATATTTTTTGCAACTAATATGCCACTTTTTAACAGAATTCGATTTCTATTAATGTTTTTTGCCATTTTCACAATGACAAATACCGATTTGGTATATAGTCAGAACAAATCCATAGTAAAAATCAAAACTGTGGTCATAGATCCAGGTCACGGAGGAAAAGACCCCGGAACTCTGAAGGGAAAAGTATATGAAAAGAATATTGTCCTTTCCGTAGCACTCAAGCTGGGAAAAATGATAGAAGAGAACTATCCTGAAGTAAATGTAATATACACCAGATCTTCCGATAAATACATAACATTAAATCAGAGAACTGAAATTGCCAACAAGAACAACGCTGATTTATTCATTTCAATACATGTAAACGGCATTAAATCCTCCTCTGCAAGAGGTTCTGAAACTTTCGTAATGGGGCTTGACAAAGAGAATGCGAATATGGAGGTGTGCCAGCTTGAGAACAGCGTAATTACACTTGAGGATGACTACTCATCCAATTATTCCGGATTCGATCCGAACAATCCCGAGTCTTACATCATTTTTTCACTTCTGCAAAATTCCCATCTTGAGCAAAGCCTCATTCTTGCAGCCAATATTCAGGAAGAGCTTAAAAAAGGGCCGATAAAACACGACAGAGGGGTTAAACAGGCTCCATATCTCGTACTGTGGAGATGCACAATGCCTTCAGTCCTTGTAGAACTCGGCTTTATATCTAACGGGGTCGATTACAACGAACTCACAAATACTAAAAGCCACTCAAAAATGGCTACAGCCATATTTCAAGCATTCTCAAGATATAAATCACAGTATGAAACTGTCATCCAAGTGATGGAAAAAGAGGGTACATCTTTATATAAAATACAGATAATGGCATTGTCCAAACATCTCTCGAAAGATGCCAAAGAATTAAAAGGGTTAAACTGCGATTGTACCAAAACAGGAGATATCTATAAATACACTTATGGTAATTATATCTCCAAAAATGAAGCAGAAGAAGAACTCACAAAAATCAAAAAAATATTTCCACAAGCATATATAATTAAATCAGGAAAATAAAATGAAAGTATCAAAAGAAGCAAAAATCGGTCTCTTTGCCATTATCATAATAGCAGCCTCCTACACATTAATAAATTTTCTCAGAGGAAATGATTTTTTAAAGAAAACTACTAATATTTATTCAGAATACGAAAATGTAGTGGGGTTACCTCCATCAGGTCCCGTCTATATAAAGGGTTTTAATGCTGGTTCCATAATTGGTATCAAGCACAATAAAGAAAAGGATAATTTCATAGTAAAACTAAGTATCAAATCTGAATTTAAAATCCCTTCCGACTCAAAGACAGTGATTTACAGTGGGGATATACTTGGAGGAAAAGCGGTGAGGATAGATTTAGGAGAATCAGATACTTTTATAAGTTCAGGAGATACTCTGCAGGGAATTATCGAACCCGATATGCTTACTTCTTTAATAGGAAGCATAACTCCTCTTTCCGAAGAGATAAAAGTACTTGTTGCAAATCTAAACAAAACTGTTACAAGTGTCAATGAAATCATCGACGAACCTCTGAAAAACGATATAAAAGGGATAGTTTCTAAAATTGAAAACAGCGCTGAAAATATCGAATATATTACAAAAAAGGTAAAAACGGGGACACCGGAACTTGTAGAGATAATCTCCAATCTCAACTCCCTCACCCTACTTTTAAACACATCAGCCGAATCTCTCAATAAGAGTCTTGACGATGTAAATACCATAACCGCCCAAGTCAGAGAGGCAGATATCAAAGAGACCATCAATAATTTAAAAAATCTCCTCGAAAAAATTCAAGATCCCAACGGAAGTTTGGGTAAAATAATCAGTTCAGATTCCCTTCACAACTCAATTAACTCCTTAGCTGTTGATTTAGATTCACTTATAAAAAAAATCGAAAAAAATCCTAAAAAATACCTAAAACTCTCGATTTTATAATTTTTTTTATAAACAAAAATATTTTAACACTGACTACTAAGCAGTTAATGAATTTTATATTTTTTTTAACAATATTTATTTTTTTCTGTTAAAAAAATTATCCAATTTTGTAACCCACAAAACGGAAGAATTTGTTACTTAATAGAATTAATGGCAGAATACAATAACATAAATGTTTGGAACTCGTGTTTAGAGGTTATCAAGGATATTATCCCTCCGAGTAGCTTTAGGACATGGTTCGAGCCCATTAAGCCTATAAGGTATGAAAATTCGGTATTAACACTCGAAGTCCCTTCAGAATTTTTTAGAGAATACCTTGAGGGTAATTTTTTAGATTTACTAAGTAAGACATTAAAAAGAGTAATAGGTCCTGATGCCAAGCTCCTTTATAATGTTAAAATCATAAAGAATTCGACCATTACCTATCCGGGAAGTAATTCCGTGAATTTCAAAAATCCATCTCTTCCTCTTCCTTCAAGCAGAGTGGAGGGATTAAGCGGTCCTTATGTCATCCCTGGTCTGAAAAGGATTGATATTGATCCTAATCTTAATAAGAATTACTCTTTTGACAATTTTATCGAAGGAGACTGTAACAGACTTGGACGCTCAGCCGGTATAGAAATTTCTAACAAACCAGGTAATAACGCATTCAATCCCCTTTTCCTCTATGGAGGTCCGGGACTCGGCAAGACACATCTTGCTCAAGCAATAGGTATAGATATTAAAGAAAAATATCCTGAAAAAATAGTACTTTATGTAAGTGCAAACCGTTTTCAGATACAATTTGTAGATGCTGTTACCGTAAAGAACAAATTAAACGATTTTTTACATTTTTACCAGTCCATAGATGTTCTCATAATCGATGATGTACATGAGTTTGCCGATAAACATTCTACTCAAAATGCATTTTTCCAAGTATTTAACCATCTGCATCAGTTAGGCAAGCAGCTAATTCTCACTTCTGATAAGGCCCCTGTGGATCTGCAAGGACTGGATCAAAGACTCCTTTCAAGATTTAAGTGGGGACTTACCACTGAGCTTCTTCCACCTGATTTTGAGACAAAAGTGGCGATTCTTAAGGCCAAAAGTTTCAGAGACGGCATAAAACTTCCTGACGATGTTATCTCATACATAGCCTCCAAGGTTTCAAGCAATGTAAGAGAACTCGAAGGGACCTTAGTATCCCTTATGGCCAATGCTACCTTAACGAAAAAGAAGATTACCCTTTCTCTTGCACAGGAACTCATTGACAAAATCGTCAGCACCACTGTAAACGAAGTTTCCGTTTCAATAATAAAAAGTACAGTTTGCAACTATTTCGGCATTACTCCGGATAGATTTCTTTCAAATACAAGAAAAAGGGAAGTGGTGCAGGCACGACAGATTGCCATGTATCTCAGCCGCAATTTAACAAATACATCTCTTGACTCTATAGGTTCTCAGATAGGCGGTAAAAATCACGCAACAGTGCTATATGCGTGCAGTACAGTGTGTGATTTAATGGATACGGACAGATCGTTCCGCCAATATATCAACGATATACAAAAGCAGCTTCACAACACTATTCAATAGATTATTAACATCTATATTATATACTTATGACGACCGAAAGAATTCTTGCTATTTTTAGCGAGATAACTCGTATTCCGAGAGAATCAGGACACGAAGAACATATTATAAAGTATCTTCAAAATTTTGCTAAAACAAACTCTCTTTCCTGCAAAACCGATAAAGTAGGTAATGTGCTGATTACCAAAAGCGCTACAAAAGGGAGAGAATCATCCCCCACTATTATTCTTCAAAGTCACACCGACATGGTATGCGAAAAAAACAGCGGTATAGCACACGATTTTTCAAAAGATCCTATTAATTACACTATTGAAAACGGATGGATGATAGCCAAAGATACCACACTCGGAGCTGACTGCGGAATCGGAATAGCTGCTTCATTGGCACTTCTCGAAGATAAAACCATAGAACACGGAAAGATTGAATCACTTTTTACAATAAGTGAAGAGACCGGGATGGATGGAGCTTTTGCCCTCTCCAAAGATTTCATGAGCGGCTCAATTCTTATAAATCTCGACTCAGAAGACGAAGGAGAGCTTTTTATCGGATGCGCCGGAGGGATAGATACCACTGCATTTTTCCACTTCAAACGCAAAAGGCTCAGTAAAGATTTGTTACGATATAAAATAGGTTTCTGTGGAGGATTAGGTGGACACAGCGGCGACGATATAGATAAAGGGAGAGCCAATACCATACAGCTTCTATCTCGTTCGCTATATAGAATATTTAAGAAACAAAATGCCTTCCTTTGCTATATTGATGGAGGTAACAAGAGAAATGCGATAGCAAGAGAGGCCTACGCAATCATTGCATTTGACAAAGGTGCTCTTAAAGAAATTAAGAAAATTCAAGAACAAGTTTATCAAGAGATTAAGGTCGAATACTCTGCCTCCGATCCCAATATTTCATCAATATTCGAAAAATCGGAATCTAACGGGTACGCCATCGATACGAAAAGTGCAAGAAATATAATATCCTCTTTTAACTGCGCCCCTCACGGAGTACTTGCTATGAGTCAAGAGATTAAAGGACTTGTGGAGACTTCGTCAAATCTCGCTTCGGTTAAAACCAATGGAACAGAGATAAGAGTAGGTACCAGTCAGAGGAGTTCCATAAACAGCGCTCGCTACTATGCAGCAGAAAAAGTGGAATCGGTATTTTTACTTGCTGGCGCAAGTGTTACTCATGAATCCGAGTACCCCGGGTGGAAGCCGCAGCTTAAATCTCCGATACTCGACTTGTGCGTTCACTCATATAAAAAACTTTTTGGAAACGAACCTGTTGTTAGAGCCATCCACGCAGGACTTGAGTGCGGATTAATTCTTGATAAATACCCCGGACTTGATATGATCTCCTTCGGCCCCACCATCAAGGGGGTACACGCACCCGGTGAGAGGCTGGATCTTGCAAGTACGGAAAAATTCACAAGACTTCTCGAAGAAGTTATAACTAATTGTAAATAAAAGATTTAAAATATGATTATTTCACCTTCTGTACTATCAGCCGATTTCGGCAATCTGAATTCTGACATCGAAATGATTAACCGCTCCCGGGCAGGCTGGATACATCTCGATATTATGGATGGAGTATTCGTACCCAATATTTCCTACGGATTTCCCATCATCAAATCTATTGCCAAAATCGCCAAAAAGCCTCTTGACACACATCTGATGATTGTCGATCCCGACCGATATACTGAAAGATTTAAAGAAGCCGGAGTATCCAATCTGACTGTTCATTATGAAGCCTGCACCCATCTGCATCGTTCACTTCAGAACATCAGAAACTGCGGGATGAAAGCAGGAGTTGCCCTCAATCCTCATACCCCCGTTTCGCTTCTCGAAGATATTCTCGAACAATGTGACTTGGTGCTGATTATGTCCGTAAACCCCGGATTCGGAGGACAAAAGTTCATTGAACACACCATAAAAAAAGTATCAGATCTGAAAGAGATGATTTTGAAAAGAAATCTGCCTACTCTCATAGAAGTCGATGGAGGGGTCAACAAAGAAAACGCACCTATTCTTGCAAAGGCAGGAGCAGATGCATTAGTAGCAGGTAATTCCGTATTCTCAGCTAAAGATAGAGAAAAAGCAATAATAGAAATGCTCTGCTGTTAAATGAGATATTTAATCTCCTTAAATGCAAAGCAATGTTCAAGCCCTTCTGATGATTCAATTCTAAGAAGGGCTTTCTCGTTTATCCCGAGTATCCTCCCTTTAAATACTTCATCGCTCACAGTATTGATGAAATCATGCCATTGCCCTAATCTGTAAAGAGAGTTGTGGTATAGTTCTTCTATTTTTTCTCTTCCCTCTTCGGTTTTCAACAATTCGTAAAAAATGATAATCTCTTTCAGCAATTGAGAAAATTCTTCCTTTACAGATAGTTCATCAGTTACATCACTGAATATCTTTTCGATTTCCAAAATAAGCGAAGTGGGATTAGGAGCATCACTTCTAAAAATTTTTTGATTGAGATTAAGGCCGATCCCCACAATGCTCGCTGACAAAATGTCACTTGAAATAATATTTTCAATTAATATTCCACATATTTTTTTATCTTCGATATATATATCATTGGGCCATTTAATTTTGGCATTTATGCCCTTGTTTTTCAAATATGAGAGTATCCCGAGGGTGGTAATTTGAGAGATAAGGAACTGCTTGACAGCTAATATATTAGACGGCTTAAACAGAATAGAAAAAGTGAGATTTCTTCCACTTTCACTCTCCCATTTGTTACCCCTCTGCCCCCTTCCGGCAGTTTGAAAATCAGCACCCCAAACAGTAATATCTGAGGAGTTATTTATGTTTCTGTATGCTTCTAAATTTGTAGAATCTACGGTATTTAACCAATGAACTTTAAGCTCTTTCATTTTTGGTGAGAAAATTGCAGTATATTTGTGCGACAAAATTATAAAAAATGAAGGAGATTGACACTATTGTTGAAGCAATGCTTGAAAAAAAGGCAAAAAATGTCTGCTCACTCGATTTAAGAAAAATAGGTACCGCTATATGCGACCATTTTGTTATCTGCAATGCGAATTCCACCACAGGAGTAGCTGCAATAGCAGATAATATCGAGGAGAGGATGTTGGAAAAAAGAAAAAGAAAAGTAATCAGAATGCAGGGAAAAGAGAATGCTTTCTGGGTCATTATCGACTACGGGAACATAGTGGTTCATATTTTCCTCACCGAATATAGAAATTTTTACAGACTCGAAGATTTATGGGCAGATGCAATAAAAAAAGAATATGAAGACGAATAATATGAATAAAAACGCCGGCAACGGCAATAAAGGAAAAAACAACGCTAAGAAGCCTCGTTTCAACTATATATGGATTTATGCTTTTTTTATACTCGGGCTGTTCTATTTTGCAAGAGTCTTTAACTCTACCGATCCGGTCAAAACTGAGTGGACTACGGTAAAAGAACAGATGATTCCCGGTGGTGATGTTGACAAAATCACTTACATAACCAACGAACACCGCGCAGAGGTATTTATCAAGAAAGACAGCCTTTCAAAATACACTAATAAATATTTTAGCGGAAAAGAGCCCAAAAGTGGACCTCATTTTTTCTTCCTCGTCTCCGACAATTTTAACGCCGAAGAGAGCCTTGCAGAAGCTCGATCATTACTACCCCCCGAAAACAGATTCAAAATAGATACCGAAATTCGTAATAATTACTTCGGAAGAATCCTCGAATGGTTCATATTTCCCCTTCTAATCTTCGGATTGCTATGGTTCATTATGTTCAGACCCATGCAAAAAGGTATGGGCGGAGGAGCAGGCGGCGGGGGAATTTTTTCAGTAGGAAAATCACAGGCCAAGCTATATGAAAAAGAGAATAATGTAAAAGTCACTTTTAAGGATGTGGCAGGCCTCGAAGAGGCAAAGGTAGAGGTGATGGAAATAGTAGATTTCCTTAAAAAGCCAAAAAAATATACTGCTCTCGGAGGTAAAATTCCAAAAGGAGCCCTCCTTGTAGGGCCTCCGGGGACGGGAAAGACATTATTGGCGAAAGCCGTAGCAGGTGAAGCTGATGTCCCCTTTTTCTCTATATCTGGTTCCGACTTTGTCGAAATGTTCGTGGGTGTGGGTGCTTCGAGAGTTAGAGACCTATTTCGCCAAGCGAAGGAGAAAGCTCCATGTATTGTCTTTATTGATGAAATTGATGCTGTGGGAAGGGCGAGAAGTAAAAATGTAGGTTTCTCATCAAATGACGAAAGGGAGAATACCTTGAACCAGCTCCTTACCGAAATGGATGGTTTCGGAACCAATTCGGGAGTTATCATTCTTGCAGCCACTAACCGCGCCGATGTTCTTGATAAGGCCCTTATGAGAGCCGGACGATTCGACAGACAGATTAATGTCGAGCTTCCAGAACAGAAAGAGAGACTGGAAATTTTCAAAGTGCACCTACGCAAAATAAAACTTGTCGAGGGGTTTGATATAGAATTTCTTGCTAAACAGACACCTGGTTTCTCAGGGGCAGATATTGCAAATGTATGTAACGAAGCGGCCCTTATTGCTGCGCGAAAAGATAAAGATTTTGTGGAAAAACAAGATTTTCTCGATGCCATAGACAGGATAGTGGGTGGACTTGAAAGGAGAAGCAAAATTATTTCCCCACAAGAAAAGAAGACTATCGCATTCCACGAAGCGGGACACGCGGCAGTGAGTTGGATCCTTCCGAACGCAAATCCTCTTATAAAAGTTACCATTATTCCGAGAGGAAAGGCCCTCGGAGCTGCTTGGTATCTTCCTGAAGAGAGACAGCTTACCACGACAGAACAGATGATGGACGAGATGGCCTCTACCCTCGGGGGAAGAGCAGCAGAAGAAATTATCAACGGTAAACTTTCCACCGGTGCTTTGAGCGATCTTGAAAAGGCGACTAAACAAGCCTACGCCATGGTAACCTACTTCGGTATGAGTGACAAAATCGGAAATGTATCATTTTATGATTCATCCGAAGGAAACGGGTACAATTTCAATAAACCATATAGTGAAAAAACAGCAGAATTAATCGATTCCGAAGCCAAAAAATTAATTACGAATGCTCATGTAAAAGCTCTTGAGGTTCTGAATCAGCATAAAGAAGAGTTCACGAAACTTGCGGAGCTTCTTCTTGAAAGAGAGGTTATCTTTACTGAGGATGTTGAAAAAATATTTGGTCCCAGAGGAGGTAAAAAATCTGAAAATGAAGAATCTGTTAGTTAGAACTGCCACAGGAATAGTTTTTCTCGTAATAATGCTGGGGGCACTCCTCTTTTCCCCCATCCTTTTCTATATAGTATTCTCTTTCATCATAGCTGTTATGATGGGAGAATACTTTCATATCAGCATGGGTAAGAGCTATCTGTTTCTGAAAATATTAACAATAATAACCGGAGTTCTTATTTTTACCGGATTATTTTTGATTAAAGGATATGGAATGGAGTCAAAATTTATGTTTCTTCTCACGATTCCGATTGCTACCATTTTCATAACATTGTTATATGATAGAAAAAATGAAAATTTCAACAAATATCCATATTTGTTAAGCGGGTTGATCTATATTGCGATTCCTTTCTCATTAACCCCTTTTATCGTCTTTAATTCCTCTGCTGTATTCAGCGGACTTACTATTCTCTCTTTTTTTATCATTCTTTGGTCATCAGATGTGGGTGCGTATATCTTTGGGATGACATTCGGTCAAAAGCACGGGCATAAACTATTTCCCTCCATTTCTCCTAAAAAATCGTGGGAGGGGTATATCGGGAGCGTTTTCACCTCTTTGCTCGCCGGATTTCTCATCTCTTATTTCGGATTAATTCAGATAGAAATGATTCATTCTATCATCATTTCCTTAATTATTAATATTTTTGGTACCTTTGGAGATTTGGTGGAATCACAGTTAAAGCGTAATTTTGCTGTTAAGGATTCAGGAAAGATTATGCCGGGGCACGGCGGATTACTCGATAGATTCGATGGAGCGCTTCTCTCCTTTCCTGTGGCCATCACATACATAATGATTGTCGGACTATATTAACTTTATAATATGCATATTCATAAAGAAGGACTTAAAACAATACTCTATACATTGATTTGCAGTGTGACTATTTCATTTCTCATTCTTCATATATGCAGCTTTTCTCCTTTTTCATGGATTTTATCCGCTATTCTGATTGTCTTCACCATTTTCATCCTCACTTTTTTCAGAGTACCCAATAGAGAAAAAAACGGAAATGACCATCTTATTTCTGCACCGGCTGATGGGAAAATAGTAATCATAAAAGAGGTGGAAGAAAATGAATATTTTAAGGGTAAGGCGATTCAGGTATCGGTATTTATGACATTTTTTAATGTACATGTGAATTGGTACCCCGTCAGCGGGGAGATAATTTATTATAAGTATCACCCCGGAAAATATGTCGCCGCTTTTTACCCTAAATCTTCAGAAAAAAATGAAAGAACTACTGTCGTTATCCGTAACAAAGAGGGAAAAGAGGTTCTGTGCCGTCAGATAGCGGGTCTTTTTGCAAGGAGGGTGGTATGCTATGCGGCTAAAGGGAAAGCAATTTCGGCAGGTGATCAGGAGGGCTTCATTAAATTTGGCTCAAGAGCTGATGTTTTTCTCCCTATCGGCTCGAAAATCAGAGTAAAAATCGGCGATAAGGTAAAGGGAAGCGAATCAATTTTAGCAGAAATATAAATAATACAGATATGAAACAGTATATAGAACAGAACAACGAAAGATTTTTAAACGAACTATTTTCACTTCTACGCATCCCGTCGGTAAGTTCTCAAAAAGAACACAGCCAAGATATGGTTCGCTGCGCCGAAAGGCTCACTGAACTTCTTCTTGAAGCGGGAGCAGATAGTGCAAAGGTATATTCCACAAATGGTCACCCAGTAGTTTTTGGAGAAAAATATATTGATAAAAACAGGCCTACAATCCTTATTTACGGTCACTACGATGTTCAGCCGGAAGATCCCATTGAATTATGGAAAACAGATCCATACGAACCTGTAATAAAAGACGGGGCTATATATGCACGGGGAGCTAATGACGATAAGGGGCAGCTTTTCATGCACCTGAAAGCTTTTGAATATATAGTAAGAAATGGCCTTCTTAATCATAATGTCAAATTCATATTTGAAGGAGAAGAAGAAATCGGCTCTCCGAGCCTTGCCCAGTGGGCTAAAGAGAACAAAGAGCTTCTCGCCTGCGACATTATGCTTGTTTCTGATACTACTATGATAAGCGATAAAGTTCCCTCTATCAACTGCGGAATGAGGGGGCTCACTTATGTAGAGGTAGAGGTGATAGGTCCTAATAAAGATCTTCACTCAGGGCATTATGGTGGTGCTGTTCTTAATCCGATAAATATCCTTTGCAAAATGATAGACGAGCTCATCGATGCAAACGGAAGGATTACCATAAAAGGGTTCTACGATGATGTCGTGGAGTTATCAAAGGAGGATAGAGAAATGCTTGCTCGTGCCCCTTACGATGAGAAAGAATACAAAGAATTTCTTGATATTGACGCAGTCGCGGGAGAAAAGGGATATACCACTATGGAGCGAACCGGTATCCGCCCATGCCTCGATGTAAACGGAATATGGGGAGGATTTATCGGGGAAGGCTCTAAGACTGTACTTCCATCGGTGGCACACGCCAAAATTTCTATGAGACTTGTTCCCAATCAAGATTGCAATACCATTGCGAAGCTATTCGAGAAACATTTCCTTTCCATTGCACCGAAAGGTGTTAAAGTGAAAGTTACCCCCTGCCACGGAGGAAACGGATTTCTTATTCCCATCTCCTCCCCTGCCTATAAAGCTGCCGCTAAAGCAATAGGAGAGGTTTATGGAATAGAGCCTGTACCCAGCAGAGGTGGTGGATCGATTCCCATTTTGGCCGATATGCAGCAAATACTAAATGCAGATCCGCTACTCATGGGCTTCGGGCTTGAAAGAGACACAATTCACTCACCTAATGAGAGTTACCTCCTTTCACAGCTTTACAAAGGGATGGAATCCATAGCATTGTTTTACAAATATTTTGACAGATGAGATACGAAGAACTCTATAAACAAATAAGGGCAAAAGGGACATGCCTTTGTGTGGGCTTGGATACCGACTTAGCTAAAATTCCTACTCATCTGAAAAATGAGCAATACCCTGTTTTTGAGTTCAATAAGGCAATAATAGACTCGACTGCTCCCTATTGTGTCGCATATAAGCCCAATATCGCCTTTTATGAAGCGTCAGGCGTTTCAGGATGGATGCAGCTTGAAATGACGGTTAGATATCTTAGGGAGAAATATCCTGAAATGTTTCTGATCGCCGATGCCAAGCGGGGAGACATAGGAAATACAGCTGCAGAATATGCCCGCACATTTTTTGAAACGATGGATTTTGATGCCGTCACCCTCTCTCCTTATATGGGAAGAGATGCAATAGATCCTTTTCTCAAGTATGAGGGGAAATGGGCTATAATACTCGCGCTTACCTCAAATCCGTCTGCAGACGATTTTGAAACAACCACAGATTCAAAAGGGGTGCCTTTATACGAAAAAGTGATAAGACACTTCACCGATACCGTACCCGAATCAAGCTCGAAAATAATGTTTGTTGTGGGGGCAACGAGAGCCGAAAAACTTGCAGAAATTCGAGAGTTTTGCCCCGATCATTTTCTTTTGGTACCTGGCGTGGGGGCTCAGGGAGGATCAGCTGAAGAGGTTATTAAATATGGCTCAAATAGTTCCTGCGGTCTGTTAATCAATTCATCAAGAGGGATAATATATGCCTCATCAGATAAAAATTTCGCCTCCGAAGCAGCCAAAGCAGCATCAAAGGCGATAAAATTATAGTTAGAAATAGTCTATTTAAGAAGGGTACCTGTAAATTCAGCTACTTTTTCCTTAGCATATTTGAGGTCGATTACAAGCTCATTTTTATCGGTTCCGGGTGTTTCATACATCGGATCCAGCATTATGGCCTCACATATTGAACGAAGACCTCGAGCTCCCAAATTGTATTCAAGGGCAGTGTCCACAATATAATCAAGAACTTTAGGCTGTATAGAGAGCTTCACTCCATCCATCTTGAACATTTTTACATATTGCTTTACAAGGGCATTCTTCGGTTCAGTCAAGATACGAAGCAGGGCCGTTTTATCCAAAGGATTGAGATATGTAATAACAGGCAATCGGCCGATAATTTCAGGAATAAGCCCATAAGAACGGAGATCTTGAGGAGATATGTATCTTAAAAGATTCTTCTTATCTATCTTGGCATTCTTCTTTTGAGCACCATATCCTACTACCTGAGTATTAAGCCTTTGGCCAATTTTCCTTTCAATTCCTTCAAACGCCCCGCCACAGATAAAAAGGATATTCTTGGTATCCACAGGGACAAACTCCTGCTCAGGATGCTTTCTGCCACCTTTCGGAGCTACATTTACCACGCTCCCTTCGAGAAGTTTGAGCATCGCCTGCTGCACCCCCTCCCCTGATACATCACGGGTAATGGAAGGGTTGTCGCTCTTACGAGCAATTTTATCGATTTCATCAATAAAAACTATTCCTCTCTGCGCCCTATCAACATCATAATCTGCCTCCTGCAACAATCTCGTAAGGATACTTTCCACATCCTCACCTACATAACCGGCTTCAGTAAGAACAGTAGCATCTACGATGGTAAAAGGGACATTAAGCATTTTTGCGATGGTCTTCGCCAAAAGAGTCTTTCCTGTACCTGTGGCGCCCACTAAAAGGATATTGGATTTTTCAAGATCCATATCATCAGAGGAAATCGAATTTATCCTCTTATAATGATTGTAAACAGCTACAGCAAGAAATTTTTTGGCATCATCCTGACCGATTACATACTGATCCATAAATGCAGTTATCTCCTTGGGCTTGAGAAGGAGTTTCTCCGAAGGGAGATTTTTGCGTTTCTTTTTACCCTCAGGAACATAGCCGATGATATTGTTCACATATTCGGTAATCTGCATAGCACAATCCAAGCAGATGGACGAACTGCCACTCTGTAATAAATCCACTTCTCCTGCTGCCCGTCCACAAAAGGCACATTTATCGTTTTTCTTATTAGCCATATTACTTATTTAGTCCTTACAAGGATACTATCGATCATACCGTACTTGACAGCTTCGGCAGAACTCATCCAATAGTCTCTGTCTGCATCTTTCTCTATCACTTTTATCGATTTACCGGTATGATTTGATAAAATTTCGTATAGCTCCTCTTTTAGCTTTTTTATCTGATTGGCAGCAATTTCTATATCCGAAGCTTGTCCCTCAGCACCTCCCATGGGCTGATGAATCAGGATTCTCGAATGAGGAAGAGCTGTTCTTTTTCCCTTAGCACCTGCTGAAAGGAGGACTGCTGCCATAGAAGCAGCCATTCCGGTACAAATTGTCGCTACATCAGGGGTTACCATCTGCATTGTATCGTAGATACCGAGACCTGCGTAAACCATCCCCCCCGGGGAATTAATATAGAGCTGAATATCTATGTTGGGATCTGTGGATTCAAGGAAAAGAAGCTGTGCCTGAATAATATTGGCAGCATTGCTATCTATAGCATCACCGAGGAAAATTATCCTGTCCATCATAAGACGGGAGAAAACATCCATAGTGGCAATATTCAGCTGCCTTTCCTCGATAATGGTAGGATTAATGTAACCAATAGGGACAGAAGATTTATACCTATCTAAAGAGAGACTGCTTATACCAAGATGGCCTTTCGCGTATTTTTCAAATTCAGATGCCATAATAGTACTATTTTTCCTCGTTCATTTTACGAAGTTTATCGATAGAAATTTTCTTTTTCTCTATGGTAACTACTCCTCGTACATAATTCAGTACAAGATCTTCTTCCACTTTTTCATACACTCTGCGAGCATCTTTTTCACTATTGAGGATATTCTCTGCATACTTATTCAGATGCTCTTCGGGAACATTATTTATTCCATACATGGCAAACTGATAAGCTGCCATCTTACGAGCTTGAGCCTCAAGATCTTCTTTTTTAATTTCAAGTTTCTGATCTTTTACGATTTGCTGAGAAATCGTCTGCCAGCAGAAATCTTTCAAGAACAGAGGAAATTCTTTTTCAATCTCTTCCATTTTAAATTTACCCTCGTTTGCAGTGAAGAGATATCTCTTCATAAAATCTTCGGCAATCTTTATATCTGCTTTCTTCAAAAGATATTCACGGGTATCAAGCATAAAGCGATAATCGCTCTCTTGCTTATATTCCTGATTCATCCTCTCTTCGAGCTTGGCATTAAACTCCTCCTCTGTTTTAACCACATCTTTACCGAAAAGCATCGTATAGAGCTCCTCACCCGGAACTGCATCTACATAATTCTTAACTTCTTTAATAATAAACTGCCATACAGGGGCATAATTGTCAAGTTCTTCTTTCTTGACTTTAAGCATAGCGGCTCTGTCGGCCTCGTTGGGGAAGAGCTTTACCACATCAATTTCCATAGCATCGCCCACTTTCTTTCCGAGGAACATAGCCTTATCTTCTTCCTTGACTGTTTTCATAGAGACATAAACTTTTTCGATTTTTGTCTCACCTTGAATGAAATCGGCCACCATAAAATCTTCATCTTTCACAGCATCGCAGTCTTCAAGTTTTGCATACTGTTTGAGAATATTTGATTTGTACTGAGCTTTATCTTTCTCAGTAGTTGTTACTTCATTATAAGTAATCTTATCCTCAGAACTCAATTTTACATCGACCTTAGGGGCGAGAGCTATATCAAATACAAACTCGAAATTTTCTCCACCGATCCAGTCATTCTTAGATTCCTTTTCCTCATTAGGAAGAGGTTCGCCTATAATTGCAAGTTTATTATCCTGAATATATTTATTTAAGTTTTCGGAGATAAGCTCGTTAACAGCATCTACCAAGGCAGAATGTCCATGCATTTTCTCCACAAGAGTCATAGGAGCCATCCCCTTTCTAAAACCTTTAATATCAGCCTCTCTACGAAACTTATTTAACATTTTTTTCTTTTTATCGGCATAGTCTTCCTTTCCGAAATTCATTTCCACCTGAATAAGCAGGTCGTCTTTTTTAAGTTCTTTAATATTCATTATCGTTATTTAATCTATTATCATGAAATAAACGGGCAAATTTAGTTAAAATAACTAATTTTACCAAAGATAATATTATGCTACCATTTTTTATTAATTTTGCAGCCGTATTTAAAACAAATAAAAATGAGAAGAAAAATTGTTGCAGGAAACTGGAAAATGAACACTACCATCGATGAAGGTATGGAATTGGTTAAAGGTATTTTAGATCTTATGTCTTCTGTTCCGTCAGATGTACAGCTGATTATAGCTCCCCCTTTTACCCATCTTGATGGGGTTGGAAAGCAGATTAAAGGTTCTAAAATTGCGCTGTCAGCGCAAAACTGTGCTGATCATGAAAAAGGTGCTTACACCGGTGAAGTTTCGGTAGGGATGTTAAAATCGGTAAACTGTTCTTATGTGATTCTTGGGCACTCTGAAAGAAGAGAGTATTATACAGAGACTTCCGAGAAGCTCGTTACGAAGATTAATTTGGCTTTAGCCCAAAATATTATGCCTATTTTCTGTGTGGGTGAGAAATTGGAAGAGAGGGAGGCTAATCGTCATTTCGAAGTAGTTAAAAAGCAGATTGAAGAGGTTCTTTTCACTCTCACTCCTGAACAGATGGCACATATAGTCGTAGCATACGAACCTGTATGGGCTATTGGAACAGGAAAAACTGCTTCTTCTGAGCAGGCTCAGGAAATTCACGCATTTATTCGCAAGACTCTTTCTGATAAATTCGGAAAAATTGCCGACGAAATATCTATTCTTTATGGTGGGAGCTGCAAACCTTCCAATGCTAAAGAACTTTTTTCGCAGAAAGATATTGACGGCGGTCTTATTGGCGGAGCCGCGCTGAAGGCAGAAGATTTTATTGCGATAGCTAAAAGCTACTAATCGTTATGGAATATATCGAGCTTTCGATAAGCATAACACCCTTTTCAGAGGATAATGCAGATATGATTGTCGCTGAAATCGATGAATTGGGCTACGAGAGTTATCTCTACGAGGAACCATTGCTGAAAGCTTACATAAAAAAAGATTTATTCAATGAACAGAGGCTTAAAACCATTCTGAGTGGTTTTAGGTCTCTTGATTTTTCTACGAGCTATTCGCTCAATCTTATTAAAGAGGAGAATTGGAATGCAGTATGGGAGTCTTCATTCGAGCCGGTGGTGATAGATGGAAAATGCACAATAAAAGCAACATATCACAAAGGGCTGCCTCGTACGAAATACAATATAACGATAAATCCCAAAATGGCTTTCGGCACAGGACATCACCAGACAACATGCCTTATGATTGAATCTCTTCTGAGCGAAGATATAAAAGGTAAACAGGTATTGGATATGGGGTGCGGAACGGGCATTCTCTCCATTCTTTCTGCCAAGATGAAAGCGAAAATTTTAGTACATTCCATAGATGTAGATCCCATTGCTGTTAACTCGACTAAAGAAAATGCATACAAAAATCGCGTTTCAGACAAAATAGAGGCATTATGTGGAGATGCGTCGCTGATTCAAGCCGGAAAATATGATTTGATACTCGCGAATATTAATCGCAATATCATACTTGAAGACCTCTCTACTTATACTCGAGGATTAAAGCAGGAAGGGATGATTATACTAAGCGGATTCTACGAAGATGATTTACCGATGATCCGTAATGAGGCCTCTGTGCAAGGGTTAAAATTCATAAATTTCATATCTAAAGACAAATGGGTGGCAGCAAAATTTGCTAAATAAAAAAAAGTAATTACATTTGCAGTCCCAAAACGGGAAAGTTCATTGCGGGCGTGTTGAAATTGGTAGACAATCTAGACTTAGGATCTAGTGCTGAAAGGCGTGGGGGTTCGAGTCCCTTCGCCCGCACAAAAAAAGAGAGGTCAGCGAAATCGCTGGTCTCTCTTTGTTTGTGCAGGCGGATAAGTTTTATATCCCCTATTGTCGCTACGCGACATTTCCCCCGACGGGGGGAAAAGGATGCACGGCCTTACGGCTTCCGTCTTTCTGACGAAAGACACGCCTTGCGGCCGACCGCTGATGCGGTGGAGCTTGCTTTGCAAGCTCCGAAGATATTTTTCATTTTTGCTGGGGTAACATCTCCTTGGATTATTAAAAAGTCATTTGGGAAACAAAAAAGGGGTGTTTTTGTTACCAGATATGAAAATAAGTAAGTTTGGGAAACAAAAATAGGGTGTTTTTGTGCCCCGAATGTCATTGAGTGACATTTTCCCGGGGGGAAAAGGATGCACGGCCTTACGGCTTCCGTCTTTCTGACGAAAGACACGCCTTGCGGCCGACCGCTGATGCGGTGGAATTCAATACCCCCTATTGTCGCTTCGCGACATTTCCCCCGACGGGGGGAAAAGGATGCACATCCTCCATGCTTGCCGTCTTTCTGACGAAAGACACGCATTCCGGATGCACCGCTGATGCGGTGTCGCTTGCTTTGCAAGCTCCGAAAAAGCAAATAAATGCTATAAAAGAAAGAGATAGCATGTGGAGCATCAGTAAAAACTTGTGTCTATACCTAAATGTTTGATTTAATGGTATTTAATCATTTTGTCTAATTTTAGAGCTTTACGAGTTTTGGGGCAGTTTGCAGTATTATTAAAAAATTTTGTACTCATATAATCTCTTATGTCTGACAGTGCCTGACAGTCGTTGATTTTAAACATTATTCTAATATACTATTTTTCAAATAGTTACAATTACTTTAATTCTTCTTTTGCGCTGTTATCTCTGACAGTGCCTGACAGTAATCAGTATCGAATAAAGTGGCGATAGTCGCTACCAATAGCTCCCTGTGAATAAGTACTACCTTCTCTTTGCCAAGCCATATCTTTGCTGTTAAGTAAAACAATGTAATATGTGACATTTGAAGAGTCTGACATTTGCGGATTTAAGGTCAGTTTCTCTCCTTCGAGAAGATAATGATGATCTGAATCTGTTGCATTACCACTCAAAACATCGCTTATGTAAAGATGGCATGTATTGTTATTGTTGAATGTGAGTTTGGTAGTTTCCCGAATATCAAAATTAATCTTTCGATGATTGCAGCACTGCGAAGGAGTATTTTCATTGAATCGGCCTCAAAAAAGGGGGGTAAACGAGGACGAGGTATTCCGAAAATGATGGTCGGCCTCAAAAAAGGTATGTAAACGAGGACGAAACTAAAAGCCGAAAGGCAAAGATTGATCAATAAAAACTCGATGAAAGGTAGCCCGCATCGGGACAGTCTCAGCCTCACCAGAGGAGTTATTGCGAAGCAATGACGCAGGATGGGAGAATGTAAAACTGTTCCGATGTTACCCGTAAGGGGGGGCTAATACGCAGTAATGTGCTAATAATTACGGCTTACGCCAATAGAGAATACTGCCATAATCAATGAAGAGCCGCTTAACATCATTACTGCGATTTTCAAACATCAACAGAATGATTTTTTAAATGCGAGGTTTCTGAATCATTCTGATAATGAGTGATACAAGATAAATAATGACACCGTAAATAAGAGGAATCAAGACTACTTTCAGTCCTCCGTAAATAACAGTCGTTGAGATACCATCCTGAGTGTTAAGAACAGACATAATTTGTCTCAGTCCGAACAGAAATGATAATACTCCGAATCCAAGAGAGAATTTACCAATTTCTTTTACCCACTGCGGAGCTTTCCAGGCAGCAAAGAAAAGACCTGCTAAAAGAATTGTCAAAATGGCCATAAAGACCGGGTTGCCTTCGATAAAAAAATTAAACATAATAATTGATTTTAAATTGTTAAACATATAGTGCAAAGGTAGTGTCGTCACTCTTCCAATTCCAAGCCGAAACCCCATTCACCACTGTTAAATCCCCATATAGGCCGATTTATGAAAAAAATAAAAGATATTTATGTTACTTTTGTCACGAAATGAAATCATTAATATCCATATCATATTGGGCGGTAGCAATCTGTATCGTAGCCTTAATAATGGTGAGTCTCGGCTACACCTATTCAGAAGCGGTATTTTTCGGCACTCTCTACATACCCGGAGCAATTGCGGTCAAATATTTCTTCAGAAAAGTATCTTTCAAAAATAAAACATCCGGAATAAAAAACATCATATTTATCACTATCGGAATAATAGTTGTCGAGATATTGCTATTTCTTATTGCACATTTTATTCTTTCAGTAATCAGAGAAGATATCGGTTCCATTTATAATTGGCCCGCATTACCCGGGATTATGCTTAATCCTGTATTTATTGCAATAATAATTGCCGCTCTCTCAATAAGCAACTGGTTTCTTGAACAATGGTTGAACAAAAAATTTGTCTCTGAACAAAAGCAAATTTCATTTCTGTCCGAACGGAAAAAAATAACCATTTCCCTTTCAGAAATTCTTTATATCGAATCTAACGATTCAATCACCACAGTGATAGCCTCTAACGGTAATAAATATCGTAATAAAACAATGATTTCGCAATGGGAAGATCTTCTTGGAAACGAATTCATCCGAATCCACCGCTCCTACCTTGTCAACAAAGCGTCAATCACCGAAACAGATGCAGACTTGCTTTTTATCGAAAATATCGAACTACCTATTTCGAGAAAATATAAGAAAACTATTCAGGAATTAGAACCCCGCTATAAGCCAAATCATTAGGATTGTTCCCCTCTACCCCCTCCGGAATAGCGATTCCAAGACGAGAATAATGCTCTATCCACATTGGGTGAAACCCTCCTGTTTCCGGATCTTTAAAAGTCATCGGATGGAAGGAAAATATCTCTTTTCCGGCTGAAGTATTAAAAGCAACTGCGAGCAGTTCACTGCAATACCATTTTCCGTTATCGGGAAGATATTCGTCATCGTAAGGATGGCCTCTAAGGGAAAGGGCAAATGAGGCAGCACCGTGGATATAAGATCTGTATTCCCTTTTTAATCGCATACGCACGACATTATCTGCGCCGCCACTTCTCGAGTAAAACTTATCAATAGAAATAACCTGAACGGAATCCCCTATTGCCTCAATTACCATCATTGAATCAGACAAACAAACAATCATTGCACAATGCGTAAAACTTCTATGACCGTCAACAGCCGTAACCTCAGTAATAGCATCGTCAAGAGACTCTCCCTCAAGAACCTGAAAAAGAAAATCTCCCTCTCTGAAAGAATGAGACGAAGAGAAGATACAGCCTGTCCCACATAAAAAAATGGAAAAAAGAAAAAGAAAATTTATGATTTTAAATTTCATAGCGCAAAAATATAGATAAAAATAAACTTTAAAGTATTAAATTGCACCTTTAAAAAATAATTATGAATTCTCCGAAAGAAAACTACGAAAAAGCCTACACCCGCTATGATATCCTTCAGGACAGATATGTCTATGAGAAAGATGAGTACGATAAGATTATATATGAATTGGATATCCTCGAATCTGAACTATATCCGGACTATGAGACAGAGAAAAAAATAGATGCCACCAGATTAAAGGCTAAGAAAGCATACGATGAACTTGAAAAAACTTCAAAGCAACTGTACGAAGCACAAGAAGAGATGGAAAAATGCAAAAGCGAATATGAAAAGTACAAGCCGTTTTCCAATAATTAAAAGAGTGTATTTAACTGAAAAAAATTGACTCATAACAAGAACTGTAAGCTTCACCCCTTTTAGGATAGTTTTGAATTAGACAGATAGGGTATTTGTTTTAAATCGTTGCATTTCGATTTTGAATTCAGCATCACTCAAACTTTTAGATAATCTCATAATGTATTGAAAAATAGCGAAGTAAAAAGCGATGTCGCATTTCCTGAGATTTTACACCCCCTTTTATCGCTATTGGGCCAATATTCGCACAAAATTAGAACTATTTTCTCGTGACAACATTAAAATAGTTTTAGAAAAGCGGATATCACTGAATAAATTTTGTTGCTAAATAACCATAGAATAATTAAATATGTTATTATATTTGTGAAATTAACAATGGAATTATTAACTATTATGTGTAATACCTATTTTGAAATGAAGAATACTATTCACAGTTACTTAATAATATGTTTGTTTCTCACTATTATTACTATATCTTCTTGCAAGGATACAACCTGTTATAAAACTACAGATTCGGTAGAACGCTCCTTTGTAGATAGTATAGTCAAAGCTAACTTAGAGATTAATTCTTTAGTATCTCTTAAAGATTCTTTTCGAATTAAAAATGAAATATATGGAGAGATGATTTGCAGTAAAGAATTGGGTAGGCTGTATAGAGAGTCATCTAATTTTCAAGAAGCGATATCATCACATGAAAAAGCTTTAGAGCTATCATTATTGATTAGAGATACGACTCAGGTTATACAGATGCTAAACCAATTAGGTACAGACTATCGTAGAATAGGAATCTGTGACAAAGCAGCTGATTATCATTATGATGCTCTTAATATGTGTGAAAAATATAGTGATACCACATCGTTCCAATCTAAAAAAAATAAATTAATCGCACTAAATGGAATTGGTAATCTGCAGCTGACCCTAAATAATTATAAAGCAGCGGAAGAGGCTTTTCGTTCAGCTTTAAAAGGCGAGATCGAACTTAAAAGTGAATTGGGTCAAGCGATAAATTATGCAAATATTGGAGCCATATTCGAATGTGAAGGGCTATTAGATTCTGCAAGAACATACTATACGCTCTCTCTGAGGCATAATCAGTTAGCAAAATCAGATTTGGGAATCTCTCTATGTTACAATCATTTTGGAGCTTTATCAGAAAAAGAAGGTAACTTTTCTGATGCACTAAAAGAGTATAAAACCTCATACGAGCTCATGGTAAATCATAAGGATCGTTGGCACTGGTTAGAGTCGTGTTTATCTCTATCGAGGGTAAATCTTAGAATTAATAATCTCTCTCAGGCAAAAATATATATAGATAAAGCATTTGATGTTATTAAAGATCTAAATTCTTTAGAATATTTAGTGACTATTTATAGTTTAAAATCAAGTTATTTTAAGAAACTGGGTAATTTCGAGCAAGCTTTTCAGTGCTACGAAAAAAGTGTTATGTATGGAGATAGCATAGGTAAATCTAAAACCTTAAACGAGATGCAAAATCTGAGAGTAAATTATGAGAGAGAGAGAAATTCTAAAGAATTATTATTTGTTACTGAGGCATATAAGAGCGAGCAGAGGACCAAAATCATTTTTTTAGTATTAAGTATATTAATAGTTCTATCATCTATTATAACAATATTCTTCTTAATATATTCTTTGCGAATTCGTGCTAAGAATCAGCGTATTATGAAAGACAATGAGCAGATAAAGCAGAATTTCTTTACAAATATCACACACGAATTCCGTACGCCATTAACTATTATTTTGGGTCTTTCAAAACAAATAGAAGATGAATTAAATGAAAATGATTGTAACACCTCAATTAAAGAATTAGTTACTATTATTTCTCGACAGGGGAATAACCTTTTAGACCTGATAAATCAGTTATTGGATGTATCAAAAGTCAGTTCCAATATTGGAATAGCAAACTGGAGAAGAGGAGATTTGGTCGCTATGTCAAGGATGATAGTAGAAAATATGCAACTTTATGCAAATGAATTTTTTGTGGATATCAGGATAAAGTCAGAGGCCACTACTATTGATATGGATTTTGTCCCTGATTTTATGATAAAAATATTTAGAAATATAATATTTAATGCCATAAAATACAGTCCCCGCGGAGAAAGCATAGATATAACTATTAGTGAACAGTTAGAAAATGTAATAATAATTATTTCTGATCGTGGAAGAGGTATCAAGAAAGATGATCTTAATAATTTATTTGAGCCTTTTTATCAATGTGGAGAGAGCGATTCTAAGTTAGGTAGTGGGATTGGATTGTCCTTAGTGAAGCAGATGATAGAAGCAATGAATGGAAAGATAGATGTTATTAGTGAGATAGGGAAAGGGACAAGCTTTACTATTACTATGCCCAAAAGAAGTGGAAAAGATATTCTTGAAAGATGGAATAATAATATTTCTTTAGTGCCCGTTAGAATTAAATTAAATCCAGATAGTTATGCTCATATTTTGGAAGATAACGAAGATTTAGACGGCGAGAAATCATCAATTTTAGTGGCAGAAGACAACCAGGAAATTTCTATTTATATAGAAAAAATATTAGGTAATAAATATAACTTGATTTTTGCTCGAAATGGAAAAGAAGCGCTCTCAAAAGCAATAGAATTCATACCCGATATTATTATCACTGATCTGATGATGCCTGAAATGGATGGTACTGAGTTATGCACTAAAATACGATCAGAGGGGAGTACAAATCATATTCCCATTATAATAATCACAGCTATAAGTGATGATGAAACTAAACTTTCCAATATAGAGAAAGGAGCCGATGCCTATTTAGTTAAGCCATTTAATCCTGATGAACTAAAAGTGTTGATTAATAATTTATTAGAAAGAAATAAATTGTTACGTGAAAAATACTCGAGAGCTTTGGAAACTAATGGTATCGATGATGCGGATTTACCTGATTCAAATAAGGAGTTTCTTCTCAGACTTAATAAGATAATGTACAAGAATATGTCGGATGTCCATTTTAATTACATTTCTCTTGCAGAAGCGGTTTTTTTAAGTCCAAGACAACTCGGGCGTAAACTAAAAAGTCTTACAGGATTGAGTACAAATGCTTTCATTCAAAGTAGCCGAATTATTTATGCAAAAGAGTTATTGAAAATAACTAAGATTCCAATAGCTGATATTGCCATTAAGTGTGGATTTGAGTATCAAAGTTATTTTAATCGAATGTTTAAGCAATACACCGGTTTTACTCCTAATCAATATCGTAACGATATTTCAGAATAACATAAATTAACATATTTATACTTTGCGTAATGTTATCTCTCTGATTTTCAGCAGAGATAATTTTTTATATACACAAAGTATAATTATCCGTTAGTAAAAAATGTCTATATACTGTAAAAAGATGTCTATGCAGTATTATTGAAGCTAAACTTAATGATAGACCTTTGTATTGGGATAAGAAACTATACATATATGGATTCCATCGATAAATTAAAATATGAGGAGTTGATACTAATTCTGAAAGATTTCTATGTGGAAATGATAAATAAAGAGATTATTGGAGGTGAGAATATAGATAAATGGAAAATAGAAAATATGAAAAATGATAATACTAACTAATAATCAAATAATAACATTTATGAAAAAAGAAATTAGACTATCAGAAAAATACGAGGCGCCGCAGATAGAGGCGCTTGAAGTCCAAATAGAAAACGGATTTGCTGCTTCACCCTCATACGGTGGTTTCCCTGATGAAGAAAGCTGGGATTAAAAGTAATATAGTAAAATACTATGAGTAAGATACTATGAGTAAAATAAGAATAACATAAAAAAAGAAACAACATGAAAAAGAAATTAATTTATAGATTATTTATAAGTCTGTCGTTAATTGGATTTCTGACGATAGCAAACTCCTGTACCAAAGAGGAGAAGAGTGATACAAACATCCATCAGGAAATGGTAAAAGTTTCTGATCTTAAATTAGATTTTGATATCAGCCGTTCATCTTTTGAGGGAGTTTCTGATGACACCAAAGCCGTAAAACAAGGCTGGGAGGCAGGAGATGAAATACATATCATATTTAAGGCAACAAGAGACATGACATTTGACTCTAGAGGCTTTTTAACACTTCGTTTCGATGGTTCGAATTGGAGTTCAAGCACTACGCCTGCAAACTTTACCATCCCTACCTCGGGGAATATGTCTGCTATACATGTTTTTAAAGGGAAGGTTCCATATTTTAAAACAGCGATAGGTCCGTTAGCGGTGGACTGCGATCATAGTACATATTTCCTAAAAGATGAAAATAAGAAATATACAGTAAGTGACGGAGTCATATCTGAGAAGTTAGAGATGAAGTTATATAATCAAGCTTTACAGATAACCATCACTAATCTAAAAAAAGAGGACGGGTGGAATCTACATAATGAAAATGTGGATCCAACTCCAGGTGGAGCGATAAACTGCTCTAATGGACAAACAGGATCAGTTAAATTAGCTAAATATTACCCACTGTTAGGTATAGCAAACGAAGATGGATTAGCATTTTACAGCGCTGGTGATATTAATTATGGTGTTTCAGTAGGTAATATAAGACTAATAAATAAAGACGGAGAAGTATATAATAAGAAATTTGATAGTAAGACATTTCAAAACCTTAAAGCCTACAAAATTACAGGACCCAAGAGTAAAACTGAATTAAACGGCTGGACATTCGATTCTTTTAAGAAAGATGGAGTCTTTTATGATTTTATAGATGAAAATAATGTACAGGTATCTTTCAATCCACAGAAAAAAGAAGGCTTGGATGCTGGATATAATGACTCTTATAGTGAAACTGTAAATATTCCTGCTACTGTAGAATATGATGGTAAAACATATATAGTAAAAAAAATAAGAGAAGGAGCTTTCGCTGCACAGAAAAAAGTTAAGACCATAAATATAGCGGATGGTGTGACTGGAATAGGTGCCTGGGCTTTTACCTTCTGCCCTAATTTAGAAACGATATCCTTACCAGCTACTATAGGTTCCATAGATTATGGAGATCCTGTTTTTAATTTCAGTGCTAAATTAAGCGTAACTATCGCAGCTGAAAATCCTTATTTTGAAACTCATACTGATGGCTCGATTTATGATAAATCTGCTGACAAAGTATTATTCTGGGTTCCTCAAATATTAACAGGTGATCTAATAATCATTGATAATTGTAAATGTATCAAAAACTATGCTATTAATTATTCAAAGGTGACATATATTCATATACCCGCTTCGGTAAATAATATTGGTCTTGATAATTTTATTCAAATGCCTAATCTTAGCACCATTTCTCTTAACTGGAATGCTACGCAGCTATCGGCTCTGAACTATGTAACTAAAAGCAGCGGTGGAACAGGCATAGAGAGTCATTATTTTCGCGGCACCACTACCACCTATATAGCCATCTCCGTCCCCAGAGGCACCAAGGAAGCATATAAAGCCCACCCTCTATGGGGAAAAGGAAAATTCTTTACTGATGAACAAATCGTAGAAAGACCAAGATAACAAAATAACAACCCTAAAGGATCTATTTTCCCAGCAGAGGTATTACTTGCTTGCAAAGTAACCTCTGCTTTTTTATTCTCTGATTACAACCACTCCGTTATTCGCACCCAATTTAATAATTGACGATGGTTTGTGCAAAGAGTTATCTTCATAAATTGGGTCTGATGTTCTATTGAACTGCGGCCCAAAAGTAGGACACAATAAAAAAAAATGAAAAGAAATTATTATTTAGAAAAAGTCGCAGCAGTAAAGCGTTTATTATCAGGAGAAAATTTTAATTCTGTATCACAAGATACAGGGATAAAATACAGTGATCTCAAATTAATTTTGATTGTAAGTATATAAATAATATCTACTTTTGCCGAAATTATTATAACTTATGACAATTGAGCTGAAATAATGGATGTAGTTATCACTTATGTAAACGGATTGGATCCTGTATGGAAAAAAGATTTCCAACAATATACGAATAGACCTATTATTGAGAAAAGATTTCGTGACTGGGGGACATTAAAATATCTCGTGAGAGGCATTGAGACTTATATGCCTTTTATTCGAAATGTCTATCTTGTAGTCTCCGGAGAGAGCCAGATACCCGATTGGGCAAATACTTCAAATCTTAAAATAGTGCTACATAAAGATATTATTCCCTCAGAATACCTTCCCACCTTTAACTGCAACACCATAGAGATGTATCTGCCTAAAATAGAAGGGCTTGACGAAGAATTTATCTATTTCAACGATGATATTTTCCCATTAAATTATTGTAAACCTGAAGATTTTTTCAGAGACAATAAGATAATTTTGAAATTTTCACATCATATTTTGATCCATAATATGTTTAAAAAAATCTGTCGAAATTCAGATGTTTTATCAAGAAAATTATTAGGTAAGAAACCATCAACCTGTTTTATTCGCCCTCAGCATGTGTGCACCCCCATGTATAAAAGCGAATGTGAAGAGGTCCTCAGACTGGCAGAAAAAGAGATAAAAGAGTCCATCGGTATGCTCCGTTCAGAAAATGACTACGGTCAATATTTATTTTTAGACTACCTGTATTACAAAGGGAAGGCAATATCTCGCAGATTATCCAAAAAACATTTTTCAGTAGCTCTACTTTCTACCTCCACAATTAGAAAATTCATTTTAAATCCCACTCACAAATTGGTATGTATCAACGATGTGCGCCTGAGCGCAAAGAGATATGAAAAGCTACGACAAGTAATTATCAAAGCATTTGAGTCTCGCTTGCCAAGCCCATCACGCTTTGAAAAATAGCTGCTATGCCGCTATCACCCCTCCTATTGTAGCGGAGCTACTACCTCCACAACTTCTGGAAGATCCATCCCTATTTTTTTCAGAAAATCTATAGTAGGAACACCGTTGTGATTCCACCCTCTACGCTTATAAACAGCATCCAAAAGGCTTTCATAACGATCTTCACGATATTTGCGTAAAGCATCATATTTCTCCTTCAAGGTCATCTTCGCAGGATCAAGCCCGAGGATATCTTTCAGCTGCCCGTCATATCTCTCCTGACGGGATTCATACTCCTCAAAAGTAACCGGCCCGCAAGCCCTGTACGGCTGAGCATCATCCTTACGAAGTCCGTATCCAAGACGGATATTAAAAACTTTTTGAAAATTATAAACCCTTTCTGATTCTTCTATTAAAGTCTCCTTCGTAAGATGTTTCCCCGTCACAGCATTATAAACAGTCACATAATTATCGACATGCTCGGGGACTTTGGAAGGTTCATCCGTCTGAGCATTGTCAGCAGGCTCAATATCATTCCAGCAAAGCTTGCAGAATCCGGCAAGTCCGAACCAAGTTCTGAACATAGGGAAATAATGAAGCGCCTCAGCCTTATTTTCAAATGTAGGGATAGCATTATTCACCATATCCATAAAGATAAGCCAAGCCTCATCGTGCTGAGGTCCCTTATTCGTCATAGCATACCCCCCCTGCTGCGCAAGAGACTCTCGAGGAATGTACATCGAATACTCCAGGCCTTTATTTTCCATAGCAATATCAGTAAGGAATTTGGGATCTCCCCACCCGTTCTTGATGAACAACTCCTTCATTTTCTTAACACCCATACCGGCCACAAGGCCAAATCCCTCACCACGCGAGAGCTGGTGCATACATTCAAGTACATCACCACCATTTCCCCAAGAAAAATCAAGACCGCCGGTTCTTTCACTATTTAATATGCCATTTTCCCAGCACTCCATAATAAATCCTATAAGATTACCCCAAGAAATAGTACAGATACCGTAAGTATCACAATAAAAATTCTGCTCAATAATGTTTCTCGGATCGAAAACTCCCTCATTGGAACCAAGAGCGGCAGCTGTTTCATATTCAGGACCATCCACAATCACCTTTTGCCCCTTATAAGGACCGGTAGCAAGCTCAAAATCATCCACACCCTTCGCACATTGGAGAGCACACCCCGTCCAGCATCCGTCAGGAACACCCTGAGTAAACCACTTTTTCCAAGCATTCAAATCTATTTTAGGACAATCCTCGTGATCCCCATACTTATAATTCATCACCGGAAGAATATCATATTTCTCCATAACACCCATTAAGTGAGCAGTACCCACCTTACGCATCTGGCATTGAACATCATCAAGCTCGCGTACCTCTTTCTGAATTCTTCTACCGCGTTCCGCAATAGCATCCAAATCGACCACATTATTCAGATTTCCGCTCACTCTCGGAATCTTAGCCACTATAGCCCGCACATTTTTCTGCCTCAGCAGTGTCCCGATTCCCCCTCTACCTGCCTGTTTCAGACGAATTTTCTTACGCTTTACATCGTAAAATGTAAAATTCAACATCCCTATCACCGAATGTTCGGCAGCCGTCCCCGATGAGACCACAGAAACATTTATTTTATCCTTTTCATCATTGGCAAACATCTCGTGAAGCTCCTCCCCAAGAAGATGCGAATCGATGTGTAACTCATCCGTAGCCTCAAATATTTCCACCTCGTGGTCCACCCCATTTATATAAATAATCACATCCTTATCAGAAATACCCTGAAGTTCGAAAGCATCAAAACCACTGAATTTCAAATGAGGACCGAAATGTCCGCCGACATTAGAGTCGATGATTCTATCTGTCTGCGGAGATATTGCCACGCAAATACTCTTTCCTGTCCCCGAATACTGAGTGATTCCGCACACCGGTCCTCCGGAAATAACAATCTCATTTTCAGGATCATACCACTTAGTAGTAGGCTTTACAGCATCCCAAAGCATCCTCAAACCATACCCCTTTCCACCGATGAATTTCTCTTTCACCTCAGAAGAAATAGGCCTTACTTCGACCTTTTTTGTAGAAACATTTACATATAAACTTTGATCTGTGTATCCTTTATCAAGAGCTTTCCACTGATAGGGAAACTTCGCAAGAATATTGCGCTGTGATTTTATCTTCTGTATATCCATTGAGATAAATTATTTACATTTGTACAAAAATAGGAAGAATGTCTTACATATCCAAAACAAAAAACACCATAAAAAGCAAAATCGTAGGAATCGCAGGGGCCGGAGGACTGGGGTCCAATTGTGCCTGTGCACTTGTAAGAAGCGGCATAGAAAAGCTGATTATAGCAGATTTCGACACAGTCTCGCAGGATAACCTTCACAGACAATTTTACTTTGCATCGCAGGTGGGGATGAAAAAGACAGATGCACTGAAAGAAAATCTCCTTAAAATAAACAGAAATATCGATATTGAGACATTTCCCATTAAAATCACACCGGAGAATGTGCTCGAAATCTTTGGCAAGTGCGATATAGTGGTGGAAGCATTGGATGACGCTTCACAGAAGCAATGGTTCATCGAATCAATCACCGCAGAGGCTCCGAATATCCCACTTATTGCCGCATCAGGGATTGCCGGAAGCGGCAATATCGAAACACTCAAAGTAGAACGATACGGAAATCTCTATATTTGCGGAGATCAGAAGTGTGAAGTCTCAGCAGAAATGCCTCCACTCGCACCACGAGTAACTATTGTAGCTATGATGGAAGCAGATACAGTAATAGAAATCCTAAAAAGAAAAGACAATGAAGAATGAATTGACAATAACCCTCAACCACAGAAAAGAGATATTTCCAAATGAGAAAATGACCATTTCTGAGATAATGGAATCCAAACAATTCATTTTCAAGATGTTAGTAGTTAAACTAAACGGAAAACTCATAAAAAAAGAATCATATTCCTCAACTGTCGTTAATAGTGGAGACAACCTCGAAATCATCCACTTGGTAAGCGGCGGTTGAAACACACAATCACTAATATAACATGAAAACAATCTTAAAAATTCTTCCGATTTTATTATCTATCATATCACTTTCATCCTGCAAAAACTTCGGACTTGATGCCATAAGCGGTTCCACCCTCGTTTGGCAATCCGGTTCAAATAATTTTTTCAATCAAGAGCCCTCTGTAACGCTCGAAGGGAGTAAATATATAACCATAGATGGAGAAGTAGAAAGTAAAACGACTATCAAGCTATCCAAACTTCCCCTTCGTTCCATCACAGTAAGAGAAGCGCGGTTATCAGAAAACAGATTCAAAGGGAGCATAATAAACGACAAATCATTCGTAAAGCAAATTCCCACAAAAGAGAATCCCGCCCCCCTCGCGCCGAATGGGGCCCCATCCATAAATGACGGCAAAATCGACTTTTACGGCACTTTCAGATATGACGGATATGCCCTCTGTGATATACTTAGCGACATAAAAGTGGATAAAAAAAGTAAAGAAGATTTTTGGCCCCCTGTGGATTTATATGTCGAAGTGAGAAATGATGCCGGAGATGTAGCAGTCTTCTCCTGGGGAGAACTCTTCTACAGTGCCAATATGTACAGCATCATTATAGCCAAAAGAGCCACACGCGTTCTTACAGGGAAAACAGGCGAATTATGGGCCTATCCATCTCAAACTCAGATTGTTGTCTCATCAGATTTATTCTCAGAGAGAAACATTCCTAACCCCACATCCATCACCATACGCTCTCTCAAAGGAAATTACACGGTAAACAGAGACAAATCCGTATATGAAAAGCAGCCCTCATTCTTTACAATCGCCTCTGAAGGGGATACGCTTGCCAAGATAAATGACATTAGAGAAGAACTACCCGTAGTTTCCTATCCCATCATCTACTACGGACACGGGATGGGCTATAAAGGGGAAAACACATTTACAGGACAGATGCTCAGAGACTATATCACTCCGTATATATCAAAAAAGAACTCACATCTTCTCAGAGAAGGGATGCTCAGTATATCGGCAATAGACGGATATCGCGCCTCATTTTCCCTCTCCGAGATAATCAATAGAAACGACCAGCGCGAAGTACTCCTTATGCACGGCCAAGGAAAAGAGATAGAGGAAGGACGAGGCGGATGGTCTGTATATGGCGGCTGTGACGGATTCGCCGACCGTTCCATAAAAGGGCTAACCGAAATAAGATTAATTTTACCCGAAAACTAAAAGAAAATTTACATCTTATGAAAAAAATATTGACAATACTCACTCTCATCATTACCCTTTTCTCCTGTAAAGATAAAGATGATGCCCATAAAATCGTAATCTTTCACGCCGGAAGTTTATCCATACCGATGAAAGAAGCGGCAGACGAATACAAGAAACTTCACCCCGAAATTATATTCGAACTCGAAGCAGCAGGCAGCATCGACTGTGCCAGGAAAATCACCGAATTGGGAAGGATGTGCGACATATTGGCCTCGGCAGATTACACTGTGATAGATAAAATGCTAATCCCCGAATATGCCACAGAGAATATCCCCTTCGCTACCAATGAAATGGCCATCGTTTATACCCATAATTCGCGCTACGCCAATGAGATCAATCAATCCAACTGGTACGAGATTCTACAACGCCCCGATGTATATTACGGCCGTTCCGACCCAAATTCCGACCCCTGCGGTTATAGAACCATCCTCACTCTCAAACTCTCCGAGAAATATTACGGCAGCCACTTCCCCATAGAAGAGATATTAAAAAAAGACACCCGCTTCATCCGCCCCAAGGAGGTGGATTTACTCTCATTGCTCGAGAGCAAAGCCCTCGATTACATATTCCTCTACAAATCCGTAGCAGAGCAGCACCACCTACCATATCTGACCCTTCCCCCCGAAATCAACCTCGGTAGTGAAACTCTGAAAGACCTCTATGCCAGCGTAGAGGTCAAAGTTCGCGGTTCCAAACCGGGGGACACTCTCATAATTACGGGTACCCCCATGACTTACAGCCTTACTATACCCACAAAGGCCGAACACCGGAAAAATGCAGAAAAATTTGTAAAATTTCTAATAGAAGAAAAATAATTACCCCCCGATATTATAAAAAGAATCGACAGTATTAACGAGGCCGTGCTCCGGCTTGGAAGAGATGACCATTCGAAGAGCCTCCTCGCAGCCATATTTACGAATATTAAAAGCCATATTGGAGAAAAGACAAGGTTTCAAATCTCCGGTAGAAGTGAGTCTTATACGGTTGCAGCGCGGGCAATCCCCCCCATTTCCCCCTATTACTTTTGAAAACTCCCCTTCAGAAAGATTCATATATTTAATAAACCTAAGCTCTAAATTTTCCCTTTCTGCATACTCTTTAAGCCCCTCTGTCTGCTGATTATACTTTCGCGCCATCTCCCCTCTGAACCACACACAATTCAGTTTTATCCGACCATCAAAACCGACACCCTTAGCAGCCGATATCCCATCCAAAACCCTCTTAAGAGAGCCTCCACGCGAAATATCGCAATACACCTGAGGATCCATAGTATCCAAAGAGACATTCAGCCTGTGCAGTCCTGCATCCTTTAGCTCGCGAGCCATCTCCCCGAGAAGCTGCCCATTAGTAGTAAGAGCCAAATCCTCAACTCCGTCAATAGAAGCGATACGCTCAATCAGAGAAGAAATCCCCTTCCTCACAAGAGGCTCCCCACCTGTCAATCTTACCTTATTAATCCCCTGAGAGACAGCATATCGTGTAAAATCCACTATCTCGTCGTACGACAATATATCCTTATGCCGCACCAAAGGCACCCCCTCCGGCGGCATACAATAAACACATCTGAGATTGCATCTATCAGTTACAGATATTCTTAAATATGTAATTTTTCTTCCGAAACGATCCGTGAGCATACTCTTAAAATTTTACAATAAAATCAGCTCCACCCTCTCCCCTTTCTTTATTTCGGTTACACCAATGGGA
>CAZSXE010000006.1:0-73188 GCA_964611185.1 uncultured Muribaculaceae bacterium
GTCGTTTTAAAGAATTTCTGTGCGTGCAGACGGTCGATCATATTGTGGGCGGATTGATTAGCTTGGAGGAAGGCTTCCATATTGGACTTTTTAATGGGGACGGCTGGAGGGGACTGCATCTTTAGGGGATTGATAGGTGAGCCGTTTTTCCATATTCTGAAATCAAGATGAGGGCCGGTGGAAGAACCGGTACTCCCTACATAACCGATGACCTGACCCTGTGATACCCTTTTTCCCACTGCGAGACCTTTTCCGTATCTCGAAAGATGCAGATAGGCCGATGTATAGACTGAGTTATGCTTAATTTTCACGGTATGTCCACCACCTCCGTTATAGCCTTTCGACACGACTACACCATCACCTATGCTCATTACCGGAGTTCCGGTCGGGGCCG
The DNA here is from genome assembly GCA_964611185.1 of uncultured Muribaculaceae bacterium. Classification (GTDB taxonomy): domain Bacteria; phylum Bacteroidota; class Bacteroidia; order Bacteroidales; family UBA932; genus CAAGNP01. The sequence continues at coordinate 395 of CAZSXE010000006.1, forward strand.
CGTAATCGATCCCCGTATGAGGACGAACCTTCCTGGTAATGGGATGTTTTCTTGCATAAGAAAAACCGGAGCTGATACGGGTAAAGCTCAGAGGAGCTTTTAAGAAAGCTTTTCTCATACTCTCCCCTTTTTCATTCCAATACTTATTGGTAGTCCCCTCCTCATCAAAATAATAGACAGGGTAATCCTTCCCGGAATGATTAAAAACAGCATAATGGACTTTGCCTATATCGAGAATATCCCCCTTATAACTCATCACCTCATAAAGTGCCTTAAAGGAATCTCCTTTTTGAAGACCGAAAAAGTCAATACTCCAAGCATAAATTTCAGAAAGTTTCAAAGCTAAAATTGGGGTTACACCTGCATCACTCAAATCCACCCACAAAGAGGTATTAATGGTAATTTCGGAATATTGAAGGGCGGTATTTATCTCTTTTTCAAAAATCGTTACAGAAAGTGTATCCTTAAGACCGAACACGACAAAAGACTCTCCGTCCCTTTCATAGACAAGATGGGCCAACTCCGGAACTGAGTCTTTAGTAAAATATGCCTGATATTTATTGCCTACCTTTATCTGTCTCAGATCAAAAACTCCTTTACATTTTTGCGATAAATCATATATCGTATTTTGAGAGACATCAAGTCGAGTAAGAAGGGTAGAAAAGAAATCTCCTCTCTTTATAGATCCCTCCTCTACATCATAATTGGAAATAGGAATTCCATATTCGTAAATTACCGTATCTGCCGTCTCTTTTATCAACTCGGCCACACTACTGTTATCTCGCAAAGAAAATTTATTTATCGACATTGGCAAAAAAACAAAAAGAAGGACAACCACCGCCGCTACTCCGACTGTCACGCAAGTCCAAATTATTGTTTTTCTTGATGTTACGATAGATTTAATTTTGTTTTTAAACTCCTTTGAGAAAATTTCCATGATTACTGTAAGTTTATTTTTGCACGAATATAATTGAATAAATTGATAATTGTTTGAAAATTGTGGAAAACTTTGGAAAATTGTGGAAAACTTTGGAAATAATTATGTATATTTGCAGAAAGAAATAAAGCACGAAAAATGGTCAAATTTGTAGGAGAATATAGATCAAAACTTGATGATAAGGGGAGACTTGTCTTCCCTTCGGCATTTAAGTCTCTTATGGATAAAGAGCCTCTGCGCTTCGTGGTAAAGCACGATTTGTTTTCTGACTGCCTTTCTATCTACACATATTCTGAGTGGGAAAGAGAATCGGAAGAGATAAAATCAAAATTAAATTTTTTCAATAAAGAGCACAGCAAGTTCTGGAGAGGATATATGAACAACAGAGCTCTCATAGAGCCCGACGAGAAACTCGGCAGAATAACCATTCCCAGACAGCTTCTTGACTCCATAAATGTGAAGAAAGAGGTAGTATTCAGCGGGAATGACCACAAAATCGAACTATGGGCAAAAGAGAATTACGACTCAAGTACAATAGGAGAAGATGAATTCATATCACTCGCTGAAAAGATTTTGGGGCAATAAACTTCGCGAGAGATTTTAAGTAACGAAATAAATTTTCCAAGTACAAAAAGCATATTTCCAAGTATAACAAGCATAAACGGGAAAATATAAATACTACTAAAATGTCAACCTATCACACTTCTGTACTTCTGAAAGAAAGCATTTCGGCTCTTAATATTCAAGAGTCCGGCATTTACATCGACGCCACACTCGGCGGCGGAGGTCACTCGAAAGAGATTCTCTCCCACCTTGGCAAAAACGGAAGACTTATGGTCTTCGACAAAGACAGCGACGCCCTCAACAATGCTCCGAAAGACAAAAGAGTAATCGTTGTCCACAACAATTTCAGGTTTATTCACAATTTTGTAAAATTCTACGGATTTGACGGCGTTGACGGTATATTGGCAGACCTTGGTGTCTCCTCACACCAGTTTGACACCTCGGAAAGGGGATTTTCATTTCGATTCGATACCCCGCTTGATATGAGAATGAATATTTTATCAGACAAGAGTGCGCGAGATATTATCAATAACTACCGCGAGGAAGATCTTGCAAGAATATTCAAGCTCTATGGAGAAGTGGAAAATAGCAAGAAAGTAGCAAATTTAATCTGCTCGGCGAGAGCCAAAGCTCCTATTATGAACACTTCCGACCTCGCTAAAGCAATAGAAAAAGTGCTCCCTCCTACCTCAGAACACAAATTTCTCGCAAAAATCTATCAAGCCCTCAGAATTGAGGTAAACGGAGAGATGAGCAGCCTCGAATATTTTCTCAGAGGGGCACAGAAATCTTTGAACCCGGGAGGTAAACTCTCAATTATAACTTATCACTCCCTCGAAGACAGAATGGTCAAAAACTTCCTGAAATCGGGATCGATAGACGGAAACATCGAGAGCGATATTTACGGAAATAAAAAAGCCCCTTTAAGGGCAATAAATAAAAAACCCGCACTCCCTGCAGAAGAGGAGATAGCATCAAACACTCGTGCTCGAAGTGCAAAATTAAGAATAGGTGAAAAGGTAAATGGCTAAACAATCTTGGTTCGGTAAATTTATAGGAGGAAAGTTCTTAGTTCAAAACGGGGGTCTTGCAAAACGCTGGGTCTTCGTTGTTTACATATTCGCATTGATAATACTCTACATCACCATGCGATTTATGGTAAAAGAGACACTTCTGACACAAGTGAAAAACCACGAAATAATTAAAGATTTAAAGGCTGAATATACAGGCAAAAATTCGCAATTACTGTTTTTAAGTAAAAGAGGAGAAGTAGAAAAGATGTTGAAGGAGAAGAAATCATCCCTGTCCGCCCCCAATCTTCCACCTAAAATCATTAAATACGCCGATTAAATTTATATGTCAGAAAACAAATACATAGAGAAAACCGTTAGAAGATTTACATTCGTGTATATCTTCACCGCCATTTTATCGATAGCGGTAATCATACGCATCATCTCTCTTCAGTATTTTTCCAATGACAAAGTAACAACAGCAGACATCTACAACACTCAGGAACTTGAAGCTCGTCGGGGAAGCATCCTCGCGGAAGATGGACGGCCTCTTGCCCTTTCGATGCCTTATTACCAGATCAGGATGGATTGCGTAACAGTCAGTGATTCTGTTTTCAAAGCAGACATTGGCAATTTATCCAAATCACTTGCTCTGATGTTCGGAGACAAATCTGCCTCAGCCTACAAATCCGATATCACCAAGGCAAGAAGTAATAAGAATCAGTATAAACTTATAGGGGACAGAAGTATCGATTTTCTCGAACTGAAAGAATTGAAAGAGTTTCCCATTTTCTGCCTCGGCAAATTCAAGGGAGGACTTATTGTTGTCCAAAAAAACAAAAGGACAAACCCTTACGGAAGCCTTGCACACAGAACCATCGGATATATAAATGAAGACGGAGGGGGAGTAGGTCTTGAAAACAGTTTCAACTACAAACTTGAGGGTACACCGGGGTTACAGTATGTGAAAAGGCAACTCGGAGGGGATTACATACCGGTAATGGGGATAGATGCAATTCCGGCACAAGACGGATATGACATCAGGACCACCATCGATATCGACATCCAAGAGGCAGCGGAAATGGCACTCAAAGAGCAGATTTCAAAAAGCGATGTATTCGAAGGTGGCACAGCAATAGTGATGGAAGTTTCTACAGGAGCTATCAGAGCTATCGCCAATATGAAAAGAATGGGAAACGGAAGCTACGATGAATCATACAATTACGCCATTCACGAGGCCACAGAACCCGGTTCCACCCTCAAGCTCGCCGCCCTGATATCACTTCTCGAAGATGGATATGTCACTCTTTCCACCCCTGTGGACGGTGGAAACGGAGAGTGGAAATACAAAGGGACACTCTTTTCGGACACGCATGTCGGAGGTTACGGAAAGCTGAATGTAAAAGAGGCTTTCGCCAAATCTTCAAATGTATGCTTCGCAAAAATGATAGCAGAACACTACGGTAACGATGAAGCAACTTATGTATCGAGAATCACCAATATGAAAATCGGTGAAAAATACAATCTTGAGATAGAAGGAGAAGGGAGATCGACAATTCATACCACATCGGATAGCGACTGGTCGGGAGTGACACTCCCAATGATGGGAATAGGATACGCAATGCTTCTCACCCCACTTCACACCTTGACATTCTACAATGCTGTAGCCAATAACGGCAGGATGGTAAAGCCATACTTTGTGGAAGACTTTGAAAAAGACGGAAAAGTGGAAGAAACATTTGAATCTCAGATAATTACAGGTGCAATTTGTTCCCAAAAAACAATCAGGGAGGTCAAAGAGGCATTAAAATATGTAGTAGAATATGGAACAGCGGCACGATACAAAGACGAGAGATATGAGTTTTCCGGGAAAACAGGAACGGCACAGATAGCTTTCGACGGTAAATATAAAGATAGCCAGGGGTACAGGAAACATCAGGCATCCTTTGCAGGGTTTTTCCCTTCGGATGACCCCAAGTACTCCTGTATAGTGGTGATGTACACAGGAAAAACAAGATCCAATTTTTACGGAGGCACATGGGCAACACCTGTATTTAAACAAATAGCCGATAAAATTTTCACATCCCATCCCCAGTGGCAAAAACCACTCTACGCCAAAGGAATCATCCCTCCAGACAACCCCGACATTGCCCCGGGCAAAGCTACGCAAGAGAAAATCTCCATGATGGAACTTCCTATGAAAGAGAGACCGGAAATCCCTTCAAGCGGGTGGATAAAAATAGAAGAAAACGGATCCCGGATGGTAGCCAAAAAGATTGACATAGAAAAAAACCACATACCCGATGTCATCAATATGGGACTGAAGGATGCCCTATATATACTTGAAAATGAGGGATATAGTGTGGAATTTTACGGCAGGGGGAGAGTTAAAGAACAAAATCCAGCACCCGGTACAATTGTAAGTAATAACAGCACGGTATTATTAAAATTATCTGAATAATATGAAACTAAAAGAGATACTATCAACAATAGAAGTAATCGACACTATCGGAAACACCGATATCGAAATAAAGAAAATATTCATTGATTCTCGCCGCTGCGAGAAAGGTTCCCTTTTTATTGCAGTAAAAGGGATAGACACCGATGGACACGAATACATAGCCAAAGCTATCGAGAATGGCGCCGAAATTGTCGTTTACGAAGAAGAATCATACAAGGCACTGATTAAAGAAAAGGGTGTAACTGGGATTAGAATTGCCAACTCAAGAATGGCAGTCGCCCTAATCGCAGATAATTTCTACGACCACCCAAGCTCCAAACTCTACCTTGTCGGTGTTACGGGGACAAACGGAAAAACTACCATTGCTACACTCTTATACAACTTATTTACCTCATTGGGATACGGTTGCGGCCTGCTTTCCACTATTGCAAATTATGTTGAAAAAGATGTATATCCCACCATCAACACCACCCCCGATCCCATTTCCATAAACTCACTCATGGCAGAAATGGTTAAAAGAGGGTGCGGATATTGCTTTATGGAGGTAAGCTCTCATTCTCTCGATCAGGACCGAGTAGCGGGATTAAAATTCAAAGGGGCCATATTTACCAATCTCACGCATGATCATCTTGACTATCATAAGACCTTTGCAGAATATCTGAGATGCAAGAAAAAACTCTTCGACTCACTTGATAAGAACGCTTTCGCCCTTATAAATATTGATGACAAAAACGGAAAGGTAATGGTTCAGAATACAAAAGCTAAGGTTTATGAGTATTCTCTCCGCACCGCAGCCGATTTCAAAGTTAAAATCATCGAAAAAAGCATTGAAGGATCACTTCTTAATATGGATGGCAAAGATGTTTGGACGAGGTTTATAGGGGTGCATAATGCGCACAATCTCATTGCCGTTTACGGCGCAGCCATCCTCTTGGGAGCCTCCAAGGATGAGGTTCTCACTGAAATAAGCAATCTTAAATCGGTGGCCGGAAGGCTCGAATACATAAAAGGGGGAAATGATATCACCGCTGTTATCGACTACGCACACACTCCTGATGCACTTGAAAATGTATTGGCTACACTAAAAGACATCTCAGCCGACAACGAACTCGTAGCAGTGTTCGGATGCGGAGGTAACAGAGACAAGACAAAACGCCCCGAAATGGGTGCAATTGCCGAAAAATGGGCAGAAAGAATAATCGTTACATCAGATAATCCTCGTTTTGAAAATCCCGAGCAGATAATCCTCGATATAAAAGAAGGGATGAGTACAAAAGGGAGGGCAAAATCACTCTTTATAACAGACAGAAAAGAGGGTATCAGAACTGCTCTAATGACTGCAAAGCCAGGTTCCATCATCCTTATTGCCGGAAAAGGGCATGAAGACTATCAGATCGTAAACGGAGTCAAATCACATTTTGACGACAAAGAGATTGTTAAAGAATTTTTTGAAGAACTAACTAAATAAACCTGAAATGTTATACCACCTTTTTGAATATCTGAAAAACAACTACGACTTCCCCGGAGCAGGTCTGATGCACTATATTTCATTCAGATCGATGTTTGCAAGTATGATTGCCATCATTGTCACTATTTGGATCGGAAAATACATAATAAAGAGACTTCAGAAGAATCAGATAGGTGAAGAGATAAGAGACCTCGGACTCGAAGGGCAATTGTCAAAGAAAGGGACACCTACAATGGGAGGTATAATAATCCTTATCGCCATTCTTGTCCCCACAATACTATTCTGCGACCTGACCAATATCTATGTTCTTCTTCTTATCATCACCACACTGTGGCTGGGATGCATCGGATTCTTGGATGACTACATAAAGGTGTTCAAAAAAAACAAGGAGGGACTAAACGGTAAATATAAAATAATCGGACAAGTATCGCTCGGACTACTTGTGGGACTTACCCTGTGTCTGAACGACCAAGTAGTGATAAAAGACAAAGTTGCACCCACCACCGAAGAGCTTTCGCAAATAGAGATGAATTCAGAAAAGAGCTACAACCCCATTCATAAAAGCACCATCACCACCATTCCGTTTTTCAAAGGGAACGAGTTTGACTACAAATGGCTCGCTGTCGGCAATGGGAAAGTAAAAGACATAATGGGGTGGGTAATCTACATAGTGGTTATAATATTTGTAATAACAGCCGTTTCCAACGGAACCAATCTCACCGATGGCATGGACGGTCTTGCAGCAGGAGTCTCGGCGATAGTAGGCGCTTCACTCGGAATACTCGCTTACCTTTCAGGCAATGTCATATATTCCAATTACCTTAATATAATGTACATACCGAATGTGGGAGAGGTAGTGATTTTTATAGCAGCACTCATCGGAGCATTGCTCGGCTTCCTGTGGTACAACTCCTACCCCGCTCAGGTATTTATGGGTGATACCGGAAGTCTCGCCCTCGGAGGTATAATTGCGGTAGCGGCAATAGTGATAAGAAAAGAGCTGCTGATACCCATTTTATGCGGAATATTTTTCGTAGAAAGCCTCTCTGTGATAATTCAACGAGTATATTTTAAATATACAAAGAAAAAATACGGTGAGGGAAGAAGGGTCTTTAAAATGAGCCCCCTGCATCACCATTATCAGAAAGAAGGGATTCCTGCCTTGATAAAAAGTCCACGCAAGGCACTTCCCGAAGCCAAAATTGTTATGCGTTTCTGGCTTGTAGCCATTCTTCTTGCAGTAGTAACTATAGTAACCTTAAAAATTAGATAATTATGAGTAGAATTGTTGTACTTGGAGGTGGAGAAAGCGGTACGGGAGCCGCCGTGCTCGCAAAAATGAAAGGATTTGATATTTTCCTCTCGGACAATGGTCCAATAAACGACAAAGGGAAAAAAGTACTAAATGAGTACCATATACCTTTCGAAGAGAATGGACACACAAAAGCTCTGATCCTCAATGCAGACGAGGTGGTAAAAAGCCCCGGGATTCCCGATACAGTCCCCATTGTTCAAGAGATACTCCGACACGATATTCCGATTATATCCGAAATAGAATTCGGAGGGAGATACGATAATGCCAAGAAGATTTGTATCACAGGGAGCAACGGTAAAACGACCACCACATCCATCATCTATTATCTTCTCAAAAATGCAGGGTTGAATGTAGGGCTTGCTGGGAATATAGGAGACAGTTACGCCTTCCAAGTGGCTACCTGCCAATACGATATCTATGTAATCGAGCTAAGTAGTTTTCAGCTCGACGGGATGTATGATTTCAAAGCCGATATAGCTATTCTTCTGAATATCACCCCCGATCATCTCGACAGATACGACTATGATATGCAGAAGTATATCAAAGCCAAATTCAGAATCACCCAAAATATGTCCGAAAACGACTGTTTTATTTTCTGTGACGACGATGAAATAACTCTCGGACACCTGAATAAAATAGTGACGAGAGCCAAGCTGCTTCCTTTTTCACAAACACATATTGTGGAGAACGGAGCATACATTCAAGGGGATAAAATGGTGGTAAAATATGACGACGACGAGTATTCTATGTTTCTTCAAGAACTCTCGCTTGCAGGGAGACACAATGTATATAATTCAATGGCTGCCGCTATTGCCGCCAAGGTAATGAAGATAAGAAACGAAGTGATAAGGGAAAGCCTTATGTCATTTGTGGCCATAGAACACAGACTTGAAAAAGTACTTACCATCAAAGGGGTGCTTTATATTAACGACTCAAAGGCTACCAATGTCAATTCCACCTGGTACGCCCTCGAATGTATGGACAGACCTGTGGTATGGATTGCAGGTGGTAAAGATAAGGGAAACGATTACGAACCGCTGTATGATCTTGTAAAAGACAAGGTTAAGGCGCTGGTATGCCTGGGTAAGGATAATAAAAAACTCCATGAATGTTTCACAGATAAAGTAAAAACCATTACCGATGCATCCTCGGCTAAAGAGGCTGTAGAAAAAGCATATTCGCTCGCAGAGAGTGGAGACATCGTTCTTCTCTCCCCGTGCTGCGCAAGTTTCGATTTGTTTAAAAGTTACGAAGACAGAGGTAGTCAATTTAAAAAAGCAGTAAGAGAACTATGAGTAAAATTGTCGGCAGACTAAGAGGCGATAAAGTTATATGGCTGGTAATCATGCTTTTGGCACTGATTTCCATTACTGCCGTATATTCTTCCTCATCAGCTTTGGCCCTAAAAGCCGACAAGTCGGTTTACTCATTTCTTTTTAAACAAATGGGGTTTGTGGTTTTGGGATTCGGAACACTACTTCTGTGCTATATCATCCCTTTGAAAATCTACAGAACACTTACAATCCCTATTCTCATCCTCTCTGTAGTTCTGCTGATTTACACCATATTCAAGGGAGCGATGCTCAATGATGCCACCAGATGGATTAAAATAGGTGGTCTGACCATTCAGCCATCGGAACTCGCGAAGATTGCAGTAGTGCTATATCTCGCACGAATATTTGAAACATCAAAGTTTGAAACATTTAAAGAGTATGCTTTAAAGATTCTTCTCCCGGTGGGGACAGTGTGCATACTTTCGCTCTACGGTAGCGTTTCGGTCGCTCTGATAATTGGAATAATTACCCTGATAATACTTATATGCGTGGGGATAAAAGCAAGATTTATATGGATTACCATCGCCATCGTAATCGGAGCCGCATCAATTCTTTTCACCGTTAACCACTTTACCGGTACATTTTCGAGAATTGACACATTCACAGCACGCATAGAACGGTTTTTCACCTCCGAAGATGAAGAAAAAGAACTTACTCCTGCCCAGAGACAGGAAAGAGAAGATAAAAATTACCAAAAAGAGAAAGCAATTGCAGCTATTCAGGTGGGGGGAATATTCGGAAGAGGTCCAGGAAATAAAGTTGTAGATACCCTTCCCCACCCCTACTCCGATTTTATATACGCCTCTATAATAGAAGAATGGGGGTTGTTCGGAGCAACAATAGTAATTATGCTTTATCTATGGTTTTTCTTCAGATGTATAGTCATTGCAAGAACATGTACCAAGACTTTCTCGACTATAGTAGTTCTCGGTTTATCGCTTTTGATTACCATGCAGGCGATGCTTCATATACTGGTAAATGTGGGATTGTTCCCCGTCACAGGACAAACACTCCCGCTAATCAGTCTCGGGGGGAGTTCATACATAATTATGAGCGGTGCATTCGGGATTATTCTTTCTGTCAACAGAACCATAGAAATAAAAGTGGAACAAGATACAGAATTAGAAAACGGAACAGATATTAAACAATTGAAAAATGGGTAAAAAAGTAATTATCAGCGGCGGAGGTACAGGTGGGCACATCTTCCCCGCCATATCAATAGCAAACGCATTGAAAGAAATTCAACCTGACATTGAGATATTGTTTGTAGGTGCGTTAGGAAAGATGGAGATGGAGAGAGTGCCATCTGCCGGCTATCCTATAAAAGGATTGCCGGTGGCAGGTCTCAAAAGAAGTTTGTCACTCTCTAACCTTACCCTCCCCTTTAAAGTACTCAAAAGTGTATCGCTTGCAGGTAAAATCATAGATGAATTCAAGCCCGATGTAGTTGTGGGTGTCGGAGGATATGCAAGTGCTCCGTTACTATGGAGTGCCACCTCTAAAAAAATACCTTGTCTGATACAAGAACAAAACTCCTACGCCGGTCTTACCAATAAAATACTTGGTAAGAAGGTGGATAAAATATGTGTGGCGTATGACGGAATGGAAAAATTCTTCCCAAAAGATAAAATACTATTTACAGGGAATCCTATAAGAAAAGAGATCAGACCGACCGTAGAGGGGGAAAAAGAAACCGCCTGCAAATATTTTAACATCTCCCCCGACCTACCCACAGTATTAATTGTGGGAGGGAGCCTCGGAAGCGGAACATTAAACAGAACACTGCAATCTTTCGTCAAGCAGCACACAGGGGAGCTACCGTATCAGATATTATGGCAGAGCGGAAAAGGATATAAAAATTCTATTAAATCCTTCTTCGAACAATTAGAAGGCTCTCATACCGAAAACGATGTAAGAAGTTACGGAAACATAAGAAATTTCGATTTTATCAGCAGGATGGATTTGGCATTTGCCGCTTCAGACATTATAGTCTCGCGAGCAGGTGCAGGTACAATCTCCGAATTGTGCGCAGCAGGAAAAGCGTCAATTTTCGTCCCCTCACCCAATGTAGCCGAGGATCATCAGACACATAATGCCATGGCACTGGTACATAAAGAAGCTGCCATCATGGTAAAAGATGTTGATGCACAGGAAAAACTAATGGAGAATGTTGAAAAGCTCCTGAGCGATAAAGAAGAGATAAAAAAGATTCAAAATAACATATTAAAACTATCTAAGATAGATGCTGCAAAAGAGATAGCAGAGCAAGTATTGAAATTGATGAGATGAAAAATGTATATTTTATAGGGATAGGAGGAATAGGAATGAGTGCCTTGGCAAGATATTTCAAGCACTCAGGGTTATCTGTGTCGGGGTATGACAAGACTCCGAGCAAGCTCACTGCCTCCCTCCAAGCAGAAGGAATACCCGTCCACTATGAGGAACAGATAGAGCTTGTTCCCAAAGATATAGCAGAAACATTGGTAATCTACACTCCGGCTATTCCCGAGGATATGAAAGAGCTCGTCCTTGTGAGGGAGAAAGGATACAGACTAATTAAACGCTCGCGGGCTCTCGGAGAGATTGCCGCAGGTCAAAAATGTCTTGCAATATCGGGGACACACGGAAAAACTACTACAAGCACTCTACTTGCACATATTTTGACAAATTCGGGAGAGGGCTGCTCTGCCTTTTTGGGTGGAATCTCGAAAAATTACCACACAAATTTACTTCTAAGTAAAAATCAGGTACTTGTGGCCGAAGCAGACGAATTTGATCGCTCCTTCCTTCAGCTCTACCCTGATATTGCGGTGATAACCGCTGTGGATGCAGACCACCTCGACATTTACAAAGATATAGAGCATGTAAAAGAGGCATTTGTCGATTTTGCATCACAAGTTAAAGAGGCGGTGATTATCAAAAAAGGGATTGAGATTAATCTTAAAACCAAAGCAAGGATATATACCTACTCATACGATTCATTGGCCGACTTCTATGCATCGGAAATAACTAAAGATAGCTGCGGATATTTTCATTTTACCATCAATACACCTTCGGGGAAGATTGAAAACTGCACAGTAGGCATCCCCGGATGGGTAAATGTGGAAAATGCCATTGCAGCGTCAGCTGTGGCTCTTCTTCATGGAACTTCTCCTGAAGAGATTAAAAAGGGTTTGATGACATTCTCTGGAGTGGAAAGAAGATTCGACATTCACCTCAACACACCTAAATGTGCATATATCGACGATTATGCCCATCATCCCAATGAGATTTCAGCTGCAATAAGCTCCATTCGGAATATTTTCCCCAATCGCAGACTGACAGGGGTTTTCCAACCTCATCTTTACACCAGGACAAGAGATTTTTACAAAGAATTTGCCCATAGCCTGAGTGCACTTGATTCATTAATTCTTCTCCCCATCTATCCGGCGAGAGAGCAACCCATTGAAGGGATAAATTCAGAGCTAATATTGGATTTGGTCACTATAAAAAATAAGGAAATAATACCAAAAGAATCCCTTTTGGAAGATATTGAGAAAAGAGATATAGATATTCTTATCACTTTTGGAGCGGGGAATATTGATAGATTTATAGAGCCTATTACTGAAATATTAAAGAAAAAACAGGAATAATGTTTAGAAAAATAGTAACATATACAGGTATTTCCATGGTATTTATCATTTTTGGAGCCTATTTCTATTTTGCATCGATGCTTAAAGAAAAAGGTGACGAAAAAGCTCTATGTAAAGTGATAGATGTTACTATTTTGGACAGTACAGTCAATAGATTTGTGAGCTGCAAAGAGGTAAAAGGGCTTATAATGAGCTCTCCGGCCAAGCCGATAGGGCTTAAAATAAAAGACATAAGGATTAACGACCTCGAAGAGACACTTAACAAGAGAAGCGCCATCAAAAAAAGTGATGTTTCAGTCTCGAGAGATGGCAAGATGTATGTCTCCATAACACAGCGTCGTCCCCTTCTGAGGATAGAGGGTGAAGGTGGAGGATTTTACATAGATGAGTCTCTGTATGTGTTTCCGCTGGTAAATACATTCACCTCCTATGTTCCTGTGGTAACAGGCAATATCCCCATTCAACTAAAAAAAGGGCATCGGGGATTGGCATCCGGCGATGACGCAAAGTGGCTGAATACAGTTATGAAATTTGGAAATTACATCTCAAAGAGCGATTTTTGGGATGCTCAGATTCAACAGATACATTTCGATTCCAACGGTGATGTTCACTTATACACGAGGGTGGGTGACCAAAACATAAATTTCGGCACCTTGGATGAGGTGGAAAAGAAACTGAGAAAGCTAAATGCTTATTATCAAAATATCGTTCCAATATATGGATGGAACAGATATTCTGAGATTAATCTGAAATATGAAGATCAGATAGTGTGTAAATTAAAAAAACAATGATATGGGTAATTATGTAGCAGCTATTGATTTTGGAACCACAAAAGTAGTTACGCTTGTGGGAGAGAAATCGGCCGGAGGGGTGAAAATCGTGGGATTTTCCGAAGCTCCTTCCTCCGGTATCAAACACGGAGAAGTCATTAATATCCAAAAAGTTATGGATTCACTCAAGCCGTGCATTGATGAAGTGGGGAAACAGGTTGAAGATTTGGGATATAAACTCAATGAAGTATATGTGGGAATATCAGGGCAGAATGTCCATAGCAAGACAAGCACCTTGAGAAGACTTCGTTCCAATCCTGACGAACTGATTTTGGAGAGCGAGCTTACGGGGATGCTTGAAGAGATGTATCATTCGAGCGTGGAACAAAACGAAAAGGTACTCCATGTTATTCCCCAATCATATAATATAGATGAGAACATCAATGTTCCTCACAAAGATGTAGAGGGTATGGTAGGAAAAGAGGTGGAAGGATACTATCGTTTGATAGTGGGGCGTTCAAATCCTGCCAAATTTATTGAAAGTGTATTAAAAAAATCGGGACTTCAGGTTAAAAAGATGATACTTAACCCCATTGCATCAGCAGAAGCAGTCCTTAGTGAAGATGAAAAAGAGATAGGGGCTGCAGTAATTGATATAGGAGGGGGAACTACTGATGTTCTTATCATAAAAGATCACACAGTCAGGCACACCGCCATCATACCATTCGGAGGAAATTCCATCACTGAAGATATTCGCCAGGAGTGTGAAGTATCGTTTCACGATGCTGAATTGCTTAAAATCAAACACGGATCATGCCTGAGCGAATTTGCACCCGATAAAGTTATCTCGATTCCCAATAAGGGGATAGAGATTGCATATAAAAAACTTTATAAAGTGATTGAAGCGAGAATAAGTGAAATATTGGCGACAGTAGCCTACGAAATAGAGCAATCAGGCTACAAAGAAAAACTTATGGGAGGTATTGTCATCACAGGTGCTTCTTGCGAGCTGAAACATTTGGAAAAAATAGCCAATGTCATTACTGGGATGAAAATAAGAATTGCCGCACCTGAAAAGCCTGTTCTTATGTCCACCTCTCTTGAAAGTGTCTTCACCCCATCAAGCGCCACTGCCGCAGGTCTTATCATCTCAGGATTCGAGGATAAAGAAAAGAACGAGCAGACAGAAACTAAGGTAGAAGAAGATATCACCGAAAGGGATCTGTTCGGGAATCCTGTAAACAACAATGATGCCTCTTCATCCCCAAAGAAAAAAAGAAGTTTTAGAGAGAAGTTCAAGCAACTTACGGAAAAAGCCAAAAACGACCTTTTCAGCAACGACAATGAAGCATAAAACGATATTGACATGAAAGAAATAATTGAAAATATGATTGTACCCGAGGGCTGGAATGCAAAAGACAGCATCATCAAGATAATCGGTGTAGGTGGAGGAGGTACCAATGCCGTGAATCAGATGTATCTCCAAGGGATTAAGGATGTAAATTTTCTGGTATGCAATACCGACAGCAAACACCTCAATCAGTCGCCTGTCCCCGAAAAATTATTTATTGGAGAGGGGCTTGGAGCCGGTACAAGGCCACAAGTGGCACGCGATGCCGCAATTGCCAAAATAGATGAGATTAAAAAATCCCTCGAAGATGGAACCAAGATGATATTTATCACTGCAGGAATGGGAGGAGGAACAGGGACAGGAGCTTCACCAATAATCGCAAAAATCGCGAAAGAACTCGGTATTCTTACCATCGCCGTGGTGACACAGCCATTCCTCGACGAGGGGCTTGGTTTTATCAGAAGAGCGTACGAAGGGATAATAGAACTTTCTAAATATGTGGATTCGCTGCTTATTATTGATAATCAGAAATTATACGAAATATATGGGAGCCTCCCCATCAACGAAGCACTTCAGAAGGCAAATGATGTACTGAACACAGCCGTGAAGGGGATAGCGGAGATTATCACCGGAGACGGGTTTATGAATGTCGATTTCTCCGATGTGAAAATGGCTCTCGAAAACAGCGGTATGGCCCTTATGGGGGTGGGTGAAGCATCAGGGAAAAACAGAGCTCTCGAAGCGGTAGAGAAAGCATTTTCTTCTCCCCTTCTGAGAAACTACAATTTGAAAACCGCAGACAGTGTATTGATCAATATCACTTCCAATAAAAAGAAAATGCTTGAAACGAGAGAGATGGAGGATATAGTGAAATATGTTATAGAATATACCGGAAATGCAGAGAAATTCAAGAAAGGTCTTGCATTTGACGACTCTCTCGAAGAAGAGACGGTAAGGGTGACTGTGGTGGCTGCCGGAATATCTGCCGAAATAACTCCTCCCCCGCCACCAAAGAAAAAAAACAACCCCGGAGGGATCAATATCGACTCTGAAGACCCCGGAATGGGAATAGATGTGCCGATAGGAGAAGGGTACAAAATCATCTCAATAGATATTAAGGATATTCCCATATATAAACAAGGCATAAATATTGCTGATTTTGAAAACGAAACAGCTCTCAAAAGGAGAGAAATGATAGAAAAAGAGAAAAAATGACAGAAAGAAAAACAAGGGTAAGATTTGCCCCAAGTCCGACAGGCCCGCTTCATATCGGCGGAGTTAGAACAGCATTATATAATTATCTGTACGCCAAGCAGAAAGGGGGAGATTTCGTTCTTCGTATAGAAGATACTGATTCTCAGAGATTCGTTCCGGGTGCTGAAAAATACATAATCGATTCATTGCGCTGGTGCGGAATTTTTCCCGACGAAGGTGTCAACGAAGATGGCACAATTGCAGAAAAACCGTCAGAGAGGCATCCTTATGCACCGTACCGTCAATCTCAACGAAGAAGCATCTACCGAAAATATGCCGAAGAACTTGTAGAGAGAGGGTTTGCATATTATGCTTTCGATACCCCTGAGGAGCTTGCCTCCCTTAGAAAGGAAAAAGAATCCAATGGTGAAACATTTACTTATAATTATGCAACACGCTCGCTGTTGCGTAACTCTCTCACATTGCCGGAGGCGGAATGTAACAAGATTATAGAAAACGAAAAAGATTGGACCATAAGGTTCAAAATTCCGGAAAATAAAGTGGTGAAGATGCACGATCTAATTAGGGGAGATATTGAGGTCAATACCAATACCCTCGATGATAAAGTGCTATGGAAGGCCTCCGATGAACTTCCCACCTATCATCTTGCCAACATTGTGGACGATCATCTGATGGAGATTACCCAAGTTATCAGGGGTGAAGAGTGGCTTCCATCGCTACCGCTCCATTACCTCCTGTACGAGGCTTTCGGATGGGAGAATACTCAGCCCGAATTTGCCCATCTCTCACTACTGCTCAAGCCTGACGGAAAGGGCAAACTGAGCAAAAGAGATGGCGACAGACTTGGCTTTCCCGTTTTTCCTCTCCGATGGACCTCTCCCGAGGGGGAAATATCGAGGGGATATCGCGAAGACGGATATTTTCCACAAGCCTTTGTCAATATAATTGCTCTTTTGGGGTGGAACCCCGGTACCGAACAGGAAATTTTCTCACTTGATGAGCTTGTAAATACTTTTTCTCTCGACAGAGTAGTAAGATCCGGAGCCAAGTTCAATCCCGAAAAAGCTAAATGGTTTAATCACGAATATCTTCAAAAAGAAGATTGCAGATATTTAGCACAAGAGTTCGACAAAGTACTTGTCGATAAGGGGATTCACTGCGATATTCAATATGTGGAAAAGGTATGCTGTTTGATGAAAAACAGAGCCTCTTTTCTCACTGATTTTTGGGAATTATCCCATTATTTCTTCGTAGCTCCCGTTTCATACGACAGTGCTTCTGCTGCCAAATTTTTTATTCCTGAAAATAAAGAGAGGCTATCGAAAGTGAAAGAACTTATCACATCTGCGGAGCCGTTTACCAAAGAGTCAATCGAGGAAAAACTCCATAACTATATTGTCGAGAACCAGTGGCCGATGGGAAAAGTGATGAACGGACTAAGACTTGCCCTCGTAGGTACTTCAAATGGCCCGGGAGTGGCAGATATCATATCTATTATAGGGAAGAAAGATTTTTCCCAGAGGGTAGAGAGAGCTATTTGTAACATTCAGGCTTAACAGCCAATGAGTCACAATCTACACAAGTAGAATCTTTTTTCTGAGGAAAAGTATCAGTAGAAAACACATTTTCAGGGCTTACCCCTTCCTGTATAGGAAATCCGGTAGGCCTTGATTTATATATGCCGAAACCGATTCCAAGCACCACAACAAGCACTGCTGCTATTCTAAAGTATGTATTGTGATAGATTTTTAAGAAAAATGTATGACTCTTACTTTTCGACTCCTTTTCAGAGAAGAAAAAACTGAGTGACCTGAAACTGCGAAGTTTATTCCTGCACTCAGGGCATTCGCTTATATGCTTCTGAACGGAGGTCTCTTCTTCGGGAGACATCTTCCCTGAAACATATTTAAAAATGCTATCGCTATTTAAATGATTATTTTCCATCATTTTACAGGTGTTATTATCGTCCTGAATCTATTTATCAATCTTTCTTTTACCCTCTTTACATCTTGCCTTATTCTGGCGGCATGTCTGATCATCTCTTCCTGAGTTACTTCTCCATAATGTTTGGTGACTATTTCTTCATAAGAGAGGTCGTCAACATAGTGTTCGAAAAGCAGTTTAACCTTATCTTCCATCCCTTTGACAAGCCTCAGGTGAAGAGGATGTTTATCATTATAAAGAACCAAAACCATATAGTTCCTCACATTATCTTCATCATCAATGTCGATATAATTGGAGATAACCTCATTTTGTGACGGAAAATTTGAAGGTAATGTTTCCTGCAAATTAAAAAAAGAGTGGTTATCTTCTTCGGTAAGTTTGTATGTTACGGTATCGATATCTATTTTCGGTAATTTTTTTCTCCCCCTCAAAAGCTCTTTATTCTTATTTTTTATTATCCCCACGGCATAAGAGATAATGTCCCTTGCACAAACCGGCTGTTGAAGTCTATTCTCCACCACAGCGACATTAAGGGTGCAGCAAGTATCGCTCCATATATCGGATATTATGTCGATGAAACTCGTACCCGAAATCTGATAGGTAAAACCGGCTGTCAACGGGTGAAGTCTCTTATAAACTTTACTCCAGTAGAAGTTATCATTATCTTTCAATCGAGAGATAATATAGGGCTCCTTAGAGGGGAAATTATCTTTAACTACCGCTTTGCAAAGATTTTGCAAATCACTTAAAGTACTCACAACAGGAGAGCAGCATATCTGCTTTTCATAAATGCTTTCAAAAATATCTGGAGAAAGGGCATAAGAGACAGTATCTTTATTCTCAGCAAGATATTTATCCACCTCTTCCCTCGGAGAATGTTCAAAAGCTTCACGAAGGCGCGCAGAAATCAAAGATTTTGTCCCTTTTTCCAAATATTCGTTCCCGAGATTGTTCTTAAAAAATGTTGAGAATTTCTTATCGGTATAGAATTTATTCAATATTCTATTTTTCCAATCGTCAAATGACTCATTTACAGATGGTTCGTACTCGGGATTTAAGCATATCCTTTTCAATTCATCCTCAATACTGACAAAGAGGCCGAGACTAACGAATTTGAAACGCTCGTTATCCTTAGTAAGAAACTCTTTTATATCGTCTTTTTCGCGAGAAGTCATAGTATGTTATCTGATATTACGAATTTTTTTCTCCCAATTCCAAGCAGACAATAAAACATCTTCTATCGGAGTATCACCTCTCCAGCCAAGAATCTTATTGGCTTTATCAGGGTTCGCCCACACCTTTTCGATGTCACCCTCTCTTCTTTGGACAAATTTATAAGGGAGGCTGACCCCTGTCACTTTTATAAATTTAGTTACAAGCTCCAAAACGGAAAGACCCGTGCCGGTGCCTAAATTAAATACTTCAAACGGAAGTGTTTCTTTTGCTTTTAGTAATCGCCTGACTGCTGCTACATGTGCTTTAGCCAAATCGCAAACATATATGTAATCTCTGATACAAGTACCGTCCGGTGTGTTATAGTCTTTCCCGAAAATACTCAACTCCTTTCTTAATCCTGCCGCTGTCTGTGTGATGTAAGGGACAAGGTTTTGAGGCACTCCTCGTGGTAGCTCACCTATAAGAGAAGATGGATGGGCACCGATAGGATTAAAATATCTCAGAGCAATCACCCTCATTTGAGGATAGGCAATCACGCAATCTTTGAGGATATCTTCACACATCTGCTTGGTCCTTCCGTAAGGAGATATCGCAGGCTTGGTGGGGGCATCTTCACAGACAGGGAGATACTCGGGGTCAGGCTCTCCATATACAGTACAAGAGGATGAAAATGCAATAGCGCACTTTCCATTCTCGTTCATCAGCTCGATAAGATTCAAAATGGAAGATATATTGTTCCTGAAATACTTTATAGGTTCCTTAACACTCTCTCCCACAGCCTTATAGGCCGCAAAATGAATAGCAGCTCCTATATCGGGATATTTTTTAAATACCCTTGAAAAATCGTCGCGATTACTGCAATCTATCTCCATAAAAGGAATGTCCTTCCCAACGATAGATTTGACCCCGTCGAGAACATCCTCAGAAGAATTAGAAAAATTATCAACTCCTACCACATCAAAGCCTGCATTTATTAACTCGACAATGGTATGAGAACCTATATACCCTGTCGCACCTGTAACGAGAATTCTTTCTTTCATATTAGAACAATATTTCGTAAAACATTCGCAAATATAGACCATATTTTCTAAATTTGCAGAGTATAAATCATAAAAAATTAATTATGTTGGGAATTGCCGCTGACCATGCCGGTTACGAACTTAAAAACACACTCATAGAGTACTTGAAATCATTAGGATACGAAGTTAAAGACTTCGGTACTTATTCATCTGAAAGTATGGATTACCCGGATGTAGCTCACCCGCTTGCCATCAGTGTAGAAAAAGGGGAGGTTGAAAAAGGGATTGCAATATGCGGTTCGGGAAATGGAATAAGTATGACACTTAACAAACATCAGGGCATCAGAGCAGCGCTTTGCTGGAATACGGAGCTTGCAGCTCTCGCCCGCCATCACAACGACGCCAATATCGTCTCTCTCCCCGCCAGATTTATCGATTCCGACACCGCTAAAGAGATAGTAAAGACCTTCCTTGAAAATGGATTTGACGGAGGAAGACACCTCAGAAGGGTAGAAAAAATCCCTTGCGCATGAGCTTAGATCCTCAATATACAGTAATCCGCAAAGGAGAGCTAAGCAGCATTACATCCGATATAGATCAATATCCTGAAGGAATTGTCATTCCGTTTGACAAGCCTCTAAGATGGACATCGGCCGATGTGGTCCGTAAATTAAAGTTCAAACTTCAGTATTATTTTCATAAAAAAAATCTCAAAGTAGGGCACGCAGGTACTCTTGACCCCTTAGCGAGCGGAATGCTTATAGTATGCGTAGGAAAAGCGACCAAAATTTCCGAATTGCTGCAAGCGGAGAGAAAAGAGTACATCGCCGACATCACATTTGGAGCGACCACTCCGAGTTTCGATCTTGAAAAGGAGATAGATGCCACATACCCCTACGAACATATAACACCCGATTCCATTAGTGAAGTTCTTACCTCCTTTACAGGTGAACAGCAGCAGGTTCCACCACTTTTCTCAGCGAAATTCGTGGACGGGGTCAGAGCATACGAAATGGCTCGCGAAGGCTCCAAGGTAGAGCTCAAATCATCCACCATAAAT
Organism: uncultured Muribaculaceae bacterium; assembly: GCA_964611185.1. Lineage (GTDB taxonomy): Bacteria > Bacteroidota > Bacteroidia > Bacteroidales > UBA932 > CAAGNP01. The sequence goes on from CAZSXE010000006.1 coordinate 21,651, forward strand.
ATTTACAACCTCGAACTTATAGAGTACAAAGCCCCCACATTGCGCCTGCGCATAGAATGTAGTAAAGGGACCTATATTCGCGCCCTCGCACGCGATATCGGATGCTCATTGGGCAGTGGTGCCTACCTCAGCTCTCTGCGTCGCACTCGATCAGGCTCTTTCGATGTAGAAGAAGCCGTCACAATGGAAGAGACACTCTCCTTCTTCAGCAACACTTAAAAACTGCTGGCGGACAATATTCTGATTATCAGCACTTTCCAATACACATCCTACGGATTTTTTTCCCGAGGATAAATATAGAAACGCTCTTATACATTGCGACTTAGTCGCCATAAATTTATTGGGCGATGAAACGGTATAGAATTTCTCCTGCCTGCTTTTCAGGGGCAGAATCCGACCTGCTGAAACGAGAACGGTTTGCAGCTTTAACGGCATAATCACACAAGCATGGGTCGGCAGATGAGACCGATTCGACTATTTTGGCAGCAATAACATATCCTCTTCTGTTTACCACAATGGCCACAGAGACATCTCCCCCACCTTCGCACTTATATGCAGGAATGGAAAGGTTGATAGCTTTTCTCCCGTCAAGCCTCCATGAAACGACTGAAGGTCCGGTATATGTCTCTTCTACTTTCTTCTCTTGGGTAGTACTAAGTGCAATATTTTCTTCATCATCAGACGCTGCTTCGGCCTCTCTTCGCGAAGCATCAAGTTTCTTTTGAAGCTTTTCTGCTTCATCATACACTTCAGAAGGATTGGAGTTACGATCATCCCGGAGCTTGGCCCCCGCATCCACAGCCACATTGCGCGGAGTTTTGGATTGCGCCTGCGCAATAAGAGCATCGAGCTCTTCGCTGACACTCTCCTTAAATTCAAGAAGTTCCTGCTGTTTTTCAAGCTCTTCCTGCTTGGTAAAATCCAATACAAAACTTGTCTCCTGCTTGATAGTGGAGTGAATAGAGTATGCAAGAAATACTATCAGGACAATAAGATGAAATGATATTGTCAGATAGAGTCCGGCCTTGTCCTCTTTATTTATTTTTATTTTTAAGAGCTTTTTCAATAGTGGCAATAAGTATATCTATCGCGACTTTATTGTGTCCACCTTGCGGTACAATAATGTCAGCATACCGTTTTGAAGGTTCTATAAATTGAAGATGCATCGGCTTGACAGTCTTTTCATAGCGTTCCATAACATTGGAAACACTCTTACCCCTTTCCATAATATCTCGTGAGATTACTCTCAATAGCCTGTCATCAGCATCGGCATCCACAAACACCATAATATCGAGTAATTTGCGAAGCTTAGCACAAGTAAAAATAAGAATACCCTCCACTATAATAATATGGGAAGGATTGACCGTAATTGTCTCAGTTTTGGAACGGGTACAGGTTATATATGAATAAATCGGCTGTTTGATGGATTTACCACTCTTCAAGTCGTCAAGCTGCTTTATAAGTAATTCAAAATCAATGGAATCGGGATGGTCGAAATTAAGTTTCTGCCTCTCCTCCAAAGAGAGGTGACTGTTATCCTTATAATAAGAGTCCTGCGGAATTACCACCACTTCCCCCTTATTAAATGATTCCATAATTTTATTAACAACAGTCGTTTTTCCTGAACCGGTTCCACCGGCAATCCCGATAATCAACATATCAATTATTTTTAAAATTCAGCAGTTTTAGGAGTTCTCGGGAAAGGAATAACATCGCGTATATTGGACATTCCCGTCACAAACAGCAAAAGCCTCTCAAAACCAAGTCCGAAACCACTGTGAGGGGCAGTTCCGAATCTTCTCGTATCGATATACCACCAAAGGTTGGTGTCGTCCATATCAAGCTCTTTAATTCTGTTTTGCAATTTTTCAAGAGACTCTTCCCTTTGTGAGCCACCGATAATTTCACCGATTTTGGGAAATAGAACATCCATAGCCCTTACAGTCTTGCCGTCATCATTCTGCTTCATATAAAAAGCTTTAATATCTTTCGGATAATCGGTAAGGATAACGGGCCTGCCGAAATGTTTCTCGACAAGATACCTTTCGTGCTCGCTTTGAAGATCCACTCCCCACGAAACAGGGTATTCAAATTTCTCACCCGACTCCACAAGAATCTTTACCCCTTCAGTATAAGGAAGGCGTACAAATTGGGTATTGATAACCCCTTTGAGCCTTTCAATCAACTCCTTGTCTATCATATTGTTCAAGAACAATAAATCATCCATACAGTTATCAAGAGCATACCTTACAAGATACTTGATGAAATCTTCTGCTAAATCCATGTTATCACCGATTTCATAGAAAGCCATCTCAGGCTCCACCATCCAAAACTCAGCAAGATGCCTCGGTGTATTTGAATTTTCTGCCCTGAAAGTGGGACCGAATGTGTAAATATTGCCCAAAGCCATCGCTCCAAGCTCCCCTTCAAGCTGTCCGCTCACCGTCAGACAAGTCTTTCTTCCGAAGAAATCCTGCTCATAATCCACCTTTCCCTCTTTCGTTCTGGGTACATCATTAAGATCGAGGGTGGTAACCTGAAACATAGCCCCTGCCCCCTCTGCATCTGAAGCAGTAATGAGCGGAGTATGAAGATAAAAGAAACCTCTGTCGTTGAAATATTTGTGAATAGCAAAAGCCATATTGTGACGAATCCTCAGAACAGCACCGAATGTGTTGGTACGAGGTCTCAAGTGGCCTATTTCTCTGAGAAATTCCATACTGTGTCCTTTCTTCTGGAGAGGATATGTATCGGGATTTGATGTTCCGTAAACCTCTATTTCACGAGCTTGGATCTCAACTTTCTGCCCGCTTCCCACTGACTCGACCAAATCTCCGGAAACAGCCAAACAAGCTCCCGTTGTGATAGATTTTATCAAATCCTCCGAAAAAGAGGCTGCCTCACAGACAATTTGAATATTATTGATAGTCGAACCATCATTCAGAGCGATAAAAACAATATTTTTATTACCTCTTTTAGTCCTTACCCAGCCTTTAGCTAAAACTTTTTTACCGGGAGCCTCTTTAAGAAGCTCGACGATTCTTTCTCTTTTGAGTGTCATATTTTATATAATTACCGAATTGCAAAGTTATAAAAAAGAGCGTTTACTTCATAACGAATGGGGCCGAACTTTCACTTTCATTCCAGCATCTGTCAATAACCGTCACCACTAATTGATCTCCTTTTTCAAATTTAAACTTGGAAGGGAACACATAAAACGGCGAATCTGTAATAGAGATGAGATAATCAGAAATTGAAATATCTGGGCTGATTCCTTTAGGAAAAAGATATATCGCATAAAAATGGGGCTGCTGAAAGACATCGTCAGTAGGAATACACTCCCACTTAACCTCATTTTTGAATTTCTTTATTTTAGCCACAGGGAGCGGAGCGATAGAATCCAACTCCGTATAAGGGGGAATCAACGATGGGTGTGTCTGATACTTATACGCAAGACTGTCAAATATTTGTCCTGCATTTTTAGGAATAACCACCCCCGGCCACCATACATTACCCTCTACATTGGGGAGCGTTCTCACAAGCTCCATTTTAGAGTTCATCTGATCTTTCATAACAGAAATACTCTGTCCAATATATAAATGAGGAGTAAAACACCCTTTGTTCCACCAATTAATCAAGGTACAGTAGTCGGCTGAAGGGTGACCTATTATCCAATAAAGCTGAGGAACTATATAATCTATATCTCCTTCAGCCGCCCATCTGGGCACATCGGCAAAAAGCTGATCATAATTCGACAAGCCGTTGGTCTGACTTCCGGTACCATCGGGTGTGTCCCTGATATTTCTATGAATACCAAAAGGGCTGATCCCAAATCTTACCCACGGTTTTATACTTTTAATGGTATCATTGAGCTCTCTGACGAGTGTCGTCACATTGTTTCTCCTCCACTGGTTTTTCTCCCAGTAACTGAATCCCTTGTCAAGTCCATATTTTACAAATGAATAATCATCGTGAAATTCTTCAAAACGGACCGGATAAGGGTAAAAATAGTCGTCGAAATGGATTGCATCCACATCATATCTCGTCACAATATCTGCTATTACCTCTTTAGTATGTTTTATGGAAAGAGGCTCACCCGGATCGAAATAGAGCTGCTCGCCATACTTTTTAAAAATCTCGGGATGCTTGAAATATATATGAGACGGTGCCAAATCATCTGTAGCCAAAGATGTTACCCTATAAGGGTTACACCACGCATGAAGCTCCATCCCCCTTTTATGAGACTGTTCAATCATAAATTCGAGAGGGTCCCATAAAGGATTCGGAGCTACTCCCTGAATCCCCGTAAGATATCTGCTCCAAGGCTCAAGGTCAGAAATATAAAAGGCATCTGCCTGAGGTCTCACCTGAAATATCACAGCGTTGCAACCTGCTGCCTGCAAAGAATCAAGCGTACCTATATACATATCTCGTATCTGCTCCTGAGTCATAGTTCTCAGAGTCATATTTCCCACAGTATGAATCCAAGCCCCGCGAAATTCACATTTTGGCTGATTTACCACTTGGGCTGAAACGAAAATAGAACAAGAGAGAATAGAAAATAGAACGAGTAATTTTCTCATAATCCGTAATTTACACCCATAGCCGAACAAATTCTCTTAGGAATTTCAGTATTATCCATTCTTCCCGAGAAAAGCTCGCTGCCTGTGCCTATAGCGAAGACAGGGACATTTCCTCCGGTATGCGATCCGGTAGTCCACCCTATTTTAGCATCTTTATTAAAAACATCTATCTCATCTTTAGTGTTGGAATTTTCATAATTGGCAGCAGTAACCGCACCGTCCTTTGAATGTGTCTGCCCGGCAAGTTTGTCAAAAAAGAGAGAATATCCCGATTCTCGCCCGAGGGCAATACCACCCGTTTCATGGTCAGCAGTTACCACTATTAAAGTTTCGTCGGGGTGCTCTAAATAGAATTGATAAGCTACATCAACAGCTGCTGAGAGATCTAAAACCTCTAAGAAAGTTCCTTTAGCATCATTGGCATGAGCCGCCCAATCTATCTTTCCACCCTCTGCCATAATGAAAAAGCCATCTCCCTTATCGAGGAAATCAATCGCAGATTTGACTATTTGAGAAAGGGTAAGATCTCCCTCTTTTCTGTCGATAGCGTAAGGAAGTTCCGTGCTCTGAATCCCGTTTTTTTGAAGCAGAATGACTTTATCTGAACTATCCTTCAAAGCATTAAATTCCTCAAGTCCTGCGGCAATAGAATATCCTGCGCCCTTTGCCATATCGTAGGTAGAGGGGAGATCTTTGTTTTTGCCCTCGGGCAATAAAAAACCTCCACCAGCAAAGAAATCGAAGCCGGATTCAGAGAGCTGCTTAGAAATTAGATAATAATCGCTTCTGCTGATAGAATTGGCATAAAAAGAGGCAGGGGTAGCGTGGTCAATAGAGACTGTGGTCATAATTCCCACAGGAAATCCCGCTTCTTTAATATTATATGCTATACTTGTAAGATTTGAAGAGTCCGGGGCCACTCCGAGGAAATGGTTGTTAGTTTTATAACCGGTAGAAAGAGCCGTACCGGCAGCTGAAGAACAGGTAATGTCATTTGAAGCAGAATAAGTCGATGCCATTCCCAATACCGGAAATTTGGTAAATGACAACGGCTCCCTCCCTATCTTTCCCGAATTGATATACGATAGGTAAGCCTCTGCACCTGAAACATGAGAGAAGCCCATACCATCACCTATAAAATAAAAAACATACTTTGCCTTCGGTGTTTCGCAGCAATCACTGCAAGATGTAAATGAGGCAAAAGAGAACAACAAAAGGAGAAGAACAGCTGATTTTTTCATTATTTTGATTTAATTAAAGAATGGGTGACTCCCTAAGAAACCACCCATTCCATATATAATAGTCCACCTGTTAATATGCAGGCTTAGCCGATTTTCTGGCGGCGTACATAATCTTTAGGGCAGAACAGCGCCTAAGCTCTTGCTTAACCTCTGTTACTATACCCATAAGAGTTTCTTCGTCAACATTCAATGATATGGTGATTAACTCTCTGTCAGCTTCGCTTCTCGCATCGCGTTCGGCAGCGACAAAGTCTCTAATATCAAGAACAGATTTGAAAGAGTCATTCAACTGGATACGAGAATCGGTACCAAACTGATTTTGATACTGTCTCGAAGGTGTTCCAATGTAAATATATGATGCAAGTTCTTTCCTTTCAAGCTTAGCAATTTCTGTAGCTGCAGGAAGTTTAACCTGTACCATTCTATCAGTCTTACGCATACTGGTCGAAACCATAAAGAACATAAGAATCATAAATACAATATCGGGCAAAGAAGCCGTATTGATTGCGGGGAGCCCCCCTTTTCCTTTTCTGATAAATTTAGCCATACTGAAATCCTCCTTTATTTCTTTTTACTAACATCTTTAGGTTCTGCCTCAGAGATATTTTGCGGAATAGCTTTTCTGACAATTTTCTGCTGTTCCTCATCGAGGGCAGCGTAATTTTTGCCGAAATTAACAGTCGCAAACTGGTCTCTTATAGTATTGATAGCCCTAACGAGAGCATTCTGAACTTCAATATAGACTGTATAGTGTGTACTACGGTCATTTTGAAGAGAAATAACTCCCTCAGAAACTGCATACTCTCCGAATCCTTCAATTTCTGTCATTTTTTTAGCGGAGAGCTTTTCGTTATTAGTAGGGTTAGTTAAAAAGTCTATTACGATTTGATCAAGTTGACTAGCATCAGAAATATATTGTGATCCGGCAAACACAGCATCCTTAGAGTTGATTTTTACCTCCAATATGTTCCTACGATTTACTTTTATGTCTTCCACTTTCTGATTCTTTTCAGGCATAGGGGGAAGGCGTCTCGAGATACCCTGTTCGGTATCCATCGTAGTGACCATAAGGAAGAATATCAACATAAGGAAAGAGATATCTGCCATTGATCCTCCGTTAATTTCGGGTGTTGATTTTGATGCCATATCTTTAATATTAGCGTTTCTTTATCATATTCATCACAGCACCGCCTACAATAACTAAAACGGTGACAGCAATAAGAATATATGTAAGTATAAGAATAGCATCCGTCATTTTCAAAGCAGACTCTGTCGGAGCTTTAGTTACATTTGCTTGAACGGGTGCGCCGGAAGCAAGGAAGTAAGATGCCACTACCAAAACGATGGCAATACCCAGTGTGATACCTGTCTTCTTTAGTGATTTGGGATTCTGAATCATTGCTAAAACAGAAAGAGCAATCACAAGAATAATGGCCACAGCGGAAAGAGCGTACATCCACCAGATAATGCCGTCCACCATAGTAGTACTGTTCATCACATCTTTCAGATTAGCGATTTTGAACATTCCAGTACCACTCTGCATGTAGAATAAAACTACAAGGACCAAGCATATAGCCAGTAGAGCGTATTCTATATATTTTGCAAATTTAAACATAATAAATACTCGTTTTCAATTATTTATTTTGGAACTTAACCAACATATCGACTAAAGAGATAGAAGAATCTTCCATACCGATAACGATTGAGTCAACTTTAGATACGAGGTAATTGTATATGAACTGAAGAAGGATAGCTACGATAAGACCACCTACTGTGGTAATCAATGCAACTTTCATACCTCCTGCAACCAACGTCGGGCTAATATCACCGGCAGCCTGGATTTCATCAAATGCCTGGATCATACCGATAACTGTTCCCATGAATCCTAACATAGGTGCTACAGCGATAAACAATGTAATCCATGAAAGTCCGCTTTCGAGCTGACCCATCTGAACTGAACCATAAGAAGTGATTGCTTTTTCAACTGCTTCCATACCTTGATCCATACGGAGTAATCCCTGATAGAAAATTGATGCCACAGGGCCTCTCGTATTACGGCAAACTTCTTTAGCAGCCTCAACGCCACCTTCATCAAGAGCAGCTTGAACTTTTGAAAGAAGTTTTTCTGTGTTGGTGGTAGCTAAATTAAGATAAATAACTCTTTCAATAGCCACTGCCAAACCGAAGATAAGACATGCTAAAATAGTAGCCATGAATCCAGCGCCACCCTCTATAAATTTAGTTTTAAGAGCCTGGTGAATAGGAATACCTGCCTGAGCTTCAACTTGTGTCGCTGCTGCAGCGGCTACTTCAGTCGTCTGAGGTGCTTCCTCTGTCTGTGCTGATGCATATTGAGCAGTAACGGTCATTAGACATACAACTGCCAAAAACATAAAAAATTTTTTCATAAAAATTTTGAGAGATTAGTTATTAAATAAATTATTAAATTAGTTTTATACATTAAAAAAATCTTTTTGCGGAGAAGGCGGGATTCGAACCCGCGAAGCCCTTTAGGAGCTTACGCACTTTCCAGGCGCGCGCCTTCGACCACTCGGCCACCTCTCCAAATACACATTTTCAAATAATTTTTACCTTTCCTGTAAAAATATCGCCAAATTTAAGAATTATTTTTTTAATATAGCTATTCTTTTGATATTTCTCCACGAAGATTTTTTGACAGGAATGACTTAACCGCTGAATTGTCAGCAAATTGACCTAAAAGAAAATATAACTTTGTTAAGGCTGCTTCTATAGTAATATCCTCTCCACTTACTACTCCGGCCCTTTTTAATGCCACTCCGGTGGCATAAGCATCCATATCCACACTTCCGGCCTGACACTGAGTCACATTCATCACTACTATTCCGCTGTCGATTACATTTTTTACAGCATTAATAAAAGAAGTGTTGGTGGGTGCATTTCCAGAGCCAAAAGTTTCAAGAATGACAGCTCTGAGTCCCTCAATTTTTGCAACCGCTTCTATGTTTTTAATCTGAAGTCCCGGAACTATTTTCACAATAGCCACCTCGGGAGATAACATATAATTGACTTTAAACTTTTCTTCCGGAGCAGGATACCTGATAATTGATTTGTTAAATCTGATATGAATCCCAACATCTGCAAGAACCGGGAAATTTGCCGACCTGAAAGCTCGGAAATTTTCTGCATTATACTTGGTAGTCCTGTTTCCCCGATAGAGCTGACTTTCAAAATAGATACACACCTCCGGAACCATCGGGAGGCCATTTTCTCTGCTTGCAGCAGCAATCTCGATAGAAGAGATAAGATTCTCCTTTCCATCCGTTCTGAGCATTCCTATGGGGAGCTGGCTCCCTGTAAAGACCACCGGCTTACTCAGATTTTCGAGCATAAAGCTCAATGCAGAGGCAGAATATGACATAGTATCAGTCCCGTGAAGTATCACAAAACCATCGTATTTGTCATAATTTCGCTCAATAATCCTTGCAAGCTTATCCCAAAATGGTATATCGGCATCAGAAGAGTCGATGACAGGGTCAAACGAGTACGAATCGATAATATATCCGAATTTCTTCAATTCAGGAACCTCTTCTGTTATTTGTGAAAAATCAAACGGAACTAAGGCCATTGTTTCAGAATCCTGTTTCATCCCGATAGTACCACCGGTATATATAAGAAGTATCGATTTATTTTTCATACCCAAAATATTATGCACAATTCACAAAAGTAATAATTCTCATCTCAATTTGAAAAGATCTAAAGCATTTTTTGTCGTAAATTCCATGACATTTTTTTCATCGGTTTCTTTTATTTGCGCCACCTTCGAGACGATATAAGGGAGATATGAGGACTCGTTTCGCTTCCCTCTAAATGGCACCGGTGTAAGCCACGGGGCATCTGTTTCAAGAAGTATGCTTTCATTCGGAATCTCTTTCAGCACCGATGCAATACCGGCATTCTTATAAGTGACTACACCTCCGATACCGATTTTGAAATCGCCGTATTTTAAAATTCGATGATAAGTTTCAAGACTTCCGGTATATGCATGAAAGACTCCTCTAAAGCAAATACCCTCGGATTTAGCCCTGTCCAACACCTCGAAAATATCCTCGGTAGCCTCTCTGAGATGGATTATGACAGGGAGCGAATATTGCTCTGCGAGCAATAGTTGACTCAGCAACGCTTCCTTCTGCTCCTTAATAAATTCCCTGCTCCAGTACCCGTCGAGGCCTATTTCACCCACTGCGTAAAATTGGCCGGAGGCTAAATTATTCTTCACATATAATAACTCTTTCCTCCAAAAACCATTTACTGAAGTAGGGTGTAACCCAATACATGGGTATGCAAAATCAGGGTACTGCTCCGCCACCTGCATCATTCTCTCATGGTAGGAAGAATCAATTCCGGGCATTATGCATTTCCCGACACCGGCATTCTCCACACGAAGAATCATCTCCTGAAAATCGGAATTATATGCAGAATCGTATAAATGTGAATGTGTATCAATAATCATAATAAAATCATAAAATAAATCACCTGATGAGCGAAAACCTCCCTGACACATCGGACACTACTCTCCCTGCCATCTCAAGATCGGTCAAATTCTGCACCACTTCGCGCAATGGACATTCGGCCGCTTTGCTAATCTCATCCACATCCAACAGGTCATAAGAAGAGAGAAGTTTAACAATCCTCCTTGCTGTTTGGTTATCACTATCAAAGGTAAGAAGTTTTGGGATGTCTGCACTATTATTCAGAGATTTTTTCCAACCCATCTCCCTCCCTATAACATCAATATTATTGACACAGCAGGCGATATTGTTTTTTATCAGATTATTACACCCCTTCGACAATTCATCAGTAATTTTACCCGGGACAGCGAAAACATCTCTCGAATAATCAAATGCCATACGGGAGGTAATCACCCCTCCCCCCTCTTCTCCCGATTCTATAAGAACGGTAGCATCCGAAAGCCCTGCGATAATTCTGTTTCTTCTTATAAAATTCAAAGCAAGCGGCACAGTTTGTGAAAAATATTCCGAAAGAATCCCCCCATGTTCTACCATATCTACCGCAATATCTCTATGTTTTTGGGGATATATTTTATCTAAACCCGTGGCCATAACCCCGACAGTATCAAGTCCAAGCCTCAAAGCTGCCTTATGAGCGCATATATCTATTCCTAATGCAAGTCCACTAACAATAACAGGAGGGTCATTTAGATTTGAAAGCCCTTCCATAATCTGCTCACACATTCCAAGTCCATAAGGGGTAGCCCTTCTTGTCCCCACGATTGAGACAATGCCGGAGCTGTTTAAATCAGCCGTCCCCCTGTAAAACAACACTATAGGAGCATCAGCACACTCCCTCAGTCTGTAAGGGTAATCGGAATCTTTTATATAATATATTCTGACACCGTGATTTACAGCCCATTCTACCTCTTGTTCGCTTCTTTTGAGGATAGAATTATCAAGAAATTCATCTGCATATCGCGATTTGTGACCGAGTAAATCGGTAAGTTCCGCCACTGAAAGGGAAAAAACATCAGAGGGGGAGGAGATTTTATCAATGAGACACCTCGCCCCCAAACAATCATAATTAAAAATTCTGCTTATCGCACAAGCATATACAAGTTCACCATAATCCATACTGCTAAATTAATCTGCAATTCCGAATAATAAGCAGATTAAATGTGCGAAATCGTCCGAAAAAAATATAAAAATTATATAATCAGCATTGCATCGCCGTAAGTGCCGAATTTGTACCCCTCTTTAAGAGCCACCTTATATGCTTTCATCACTTTTTCAAATCCGCCAAAAGCGGCAGCAGTCATAAGCATAATAGAAGATGGTAAATGAAAATTGGTAACAATAGCATCGGGGATGGAGAAATCATAAGGGGGAAAGATAAATTTATTGGTCCACCCTTCAAAAGGGTATATTTTTTTCTGCGTGGTAACAGGCGTTTCGAGAGCCCTTATTACAGTAGCCCCGATGGCAAATACTTTATTTCCCCTCTCTTTTGTCGCATTTATTTTATCTACTGTCTGTTCAGAGATAAAAATCTGTTCAGAATCTACACGATGCTTTGACAAATCTTCAACATCCACCGTGCGAAAATTCCCAAGACCCATGTGCAAAGTAACAAAAGTCCAGTCAACTCCTCTAATTTCCATTCTTTTGAAAAGTTCTCTGCTGAAATGAAGTCCGGCAGCGGGAGAAGAGACAGCCCCTTCCTTATCGGAAAAAATAGTCTGAAACCGTTCATTGTCTATCTCTTCCGCCTTGGGACGAATCCATTTAGGTATGGGCATCTCTCCCATCCTGTAAAGAGTCTCTTTAAATTCGTCATAAGGTCCGTCATATAGAAATCTTAGGGTACGCCCTCTCGAAGTAGTATTGTCTATCACTTCAGCTACCAAAGAATCATTCTCGCCGAAATAGAGCTTATTTCCTATTCTGATTTTTCGAGCGGGGTCCACAAGAACATCCCACAGCCTCTGCTCCTTATTCAACTCCCTTAAAAGAAAAACCTCAATCTGTGCGCCGGTTTTTTCTTTATTTCCACATAATCTGGCTGGAAAAACCTTTGTATCATTCAGCACAAAAATGTCACCGTCATTTGTGTAATCAATGATTTCTTTAAAAATTTTATGTTCTATCTCCCCTGTATCCTTATGGAGAACCATCAGACGACAATCATCTCTGAAGACTGTCGGATATTTTGCTATCTGCTCAGCAGAAAGATTAAAATTAAATTGAGAAAGTTTCATACGAGACTTATACGAAAAAAATCCAAAAATGTTTCAAATTTATTTCACTGCGGCCTGGATTACATTGTCTATTTCCGACAGTATAGGATAAAAAGCATTATCTTCAAGAGATGAATATCTCCCTATCAAAGCCCTTATCTGCACCATTATTATATGAGACGACTTATTCCATTCAGAGGATTTTATTTCTATATTATTTTTATTAAGATATTTTTTGAACGAATCCTCAAGATTCATAGAATCGAGAAGCCCATTTAATTCATCAAGATTTTTCACTTGTTGAAGAGCTTTGCGATGATGATCTGCTGTCTCAATACTGAATTTGACCTGTAAAGAGCCACGATTGATTTTTATCAATAAATCGGTAACATCCACTGTATCAATAGGTACAAAGACATCAGGAATAATCCCTCCGCCACCATATACCACCTTACCCCCGGGGGTCACAAATTTCAAAGAATCATTTTTGGGAATACTGTCCGCATCGGTCATTTCTCCGTGCTTGTATCTCTCGTATATGTCATATACATAAGTATCTTCCTCCCCTTTTTTGTAAGGTTTTTGTATAAACCTTCCGGTAGGGGTGTAATATCTTGCCACAGTGAGTCGAATTCCTGAATTATCGGTAAAATTAATCGGTTCCTGAACCAGCCCTTTCCCGAAAGAGCGTCGTCCGTAAATCGTCCCCCTGTCATTATCCTGAATAGCTCCTGCGAAAATCTCACTCGAAGAAGCAGAACTTTCATTTATCAGCACTTTCAGTGCAATGTCTCTCGATTTCCCCGTACCATCAGCGTAAAAATCCTGCCTCGGTCGATGCCTACCCTTCATATATACAATCATATCTCCCTTTTTCAAAAATTCGTTGGACAGCAGGAGAGCTTGATCCATATATCCCCCCGTATTATCTTTCAAATCAAATATAAGACATTTAAGTCCCTCTTTTTTAAGACCTTCCATCGCAAGGGTAAACTCCTTATAACTGGTACGGGAAAATTTGGATAGTTTTATGTATCCTGTCGTATCGTTAATCATATAGGCCACATCTATACTTTTTACAGGTATCTTATCCCTGATTATTTCGAAAGGGACCATCTGAGAGTCTCTCTTAATCGTAAGATGGACTTTGGTCCCGGAGGGGCCACGCATCAGTTTCACCAAAGAATCCTGGGGAAATTTCACTCCGGCCACATTTTTATCACCTACTTTAATTATTCTATCACCGGACACCAAGCCGCTCTTTTCAGAAGGTCCTCCATGTATTACATTGATAACTATTGCAGTATCTGCCGGAACATTGAATGTAATTCCGATTCCATCAAAACCACCTTCAAGCTCCTCATCGGCCTCTTTCAGATCCTGAGGAGGAAGATAGAGGGAATGGGGATCCAGCTCTTTAAGAATAAATGGGAGCGTACTCTCTGTAATAGACTTATAATCAATAGAGTCAACATAATTATTCTCAATCTGCTCAAGTACAAGAGCGATTTTGTCCCAGCTATGGGATTTAACTGCAAGCTCTCTGTTTTTCTTCATATCGGCGAGTCTGGTTAACGCACTTCCGAGCATAATCAAAACCACCGCCCAAAGAATATATTTCAAATATTTAAGATTCATACTCCCGCCTCCTAATATTTACAAACCTCTATGTCTGCCCTTTTTAATAATTCGATTCCGTCCATAACACGATAATCATCCTGATAAACAACCCTTTTAATCCCAGCCTGAACGATAAGTTTGGCACATTCTATACAAGGAGCAGCTGTAACATAAAGGGTAGAACCATCGCTGCTGTTGCTTGATTTAGCCACTTTGGTTATGGCATTGGCCTCGGCATGAAGAACATAAGCCTTAGTCAGTCCCTCCTCATCTTCACATACATTTTCAAATCCTGAGGGTGTCCCGTTGTAACCGTCAGAGATAATCATCTTATTCTTAACAATTAACGCACCCACTTTTCTCCTGATACAATATGAGTTTTTCGCCCATACACGAGCCATCTCGAGATAACTTAAATCAAACTGTTTTTGCTTTTCAGTCATAACTTATTTTGTATTTCGTTGATATAAATACCTTTTTATACTTCTCTTAGGTGTTTTTTCAAACTCCTCAGGGAAAAGTTCAATAGATGATACTTTATAATAGCTTGGAAACTCAGAATTCATCTCCGCAATACTTTCTCTGAGTTTTTCGAGCAACTGCTCCCTGTTCAAATTATCTTCAGAAACCTGATCCGAATCGGGATAGATCAGTGCCACAAGCTGTCCGTTATCCTCAACTATCAGTGATTCACTTACATAAGCCATATTATTAATCTCACTCTCTATCTCTTCCGGGTAAATATTTTGTCCTGAAGGGCCCAAAATCATACTCTTGCTGCGCCCCTTGATAAACAAATATCCGTCGTGGTCCAAAATGCCCAAATCCCCGGTACGAAACCATCCGTCATCGGTAAAAGAACTTTTGGTAGCCTCTTCGTTTTTATAATACCCGAGAAAGACATTATCTCCCTTTACAAGAATTTCCCCTGGAACAGTACTCGGATAATCGGAATCTATCTTGATTTGCATCCTCGGCGCCGCCTTTCCGCACGAATATAGTCGAGTTTCACGCCATGGAGAATAAGCAATTATCGGTCCGCACTCCGTCATTCCATATCCTACCGTATATCTGAAGCCTATTTTCTTAAAAAACGCCTCCGCATCCCTGTTAAAAGCAGCTCCTCCGATAATCAATTCGTTGAAAGTCTCTCCGAAAGTTTCGTTAAGCTCCTGATTGATTCGTTTATGGATTTTCTGATCGATAATCGGCACTTTCAGCAATAGTTTAATTCCCCCCCTTTCAATGACCGGTTCCAACTTCTTTTTATATATTTTTTCCACAATCATCGGGACGGCGACTATAATACCCGGTTTAACATTTTTAAAAGCCTCTACTATGATTTTGGGAGTGGGGAGCCTCGTCAGAAAATGGACATGTGCCCCTATGGCCATTTCAAAAAGGAATTCAAACATCATTCCATACATGTGCGCCGAGGGGAGCATGGCCACACTTGAAGAGGAATTATCCATATTAGGCTCCACCTGTATCGCAAAAAGAACATTGGAAAGGAGAGAGCGGTAAGGAAGCATAACCCCTTTTGAAAAACCCGAAGTCCCAGAAGTATAATTTATCATTGCCAGCTCATCTGGAGAATCCTCATAATAATTCACATTTTCAGGTCTGAAACTGCGAGGATATTTTTTTCCGAAAAGTTCATTCAGATGCTCCCTCGTATCGGCAATTTTATCGTTAGAGCTGTAAAGCAGAGAGAGGTCGGTCATGAGTATTATCGCATCGAGATTTGGCATTTGGGACTGACTCAAACCCTCCCAAATAATATCTCCTACAAATAAGATCTTAGATTCAGAATGATTAACTAAATGATAGATATTGCTTGATTTAAATTCATGCAAAATGGGCACCGGAACTGCTCCGTAAGTCAATGCAGCCAAAAAAGCAACCCCCCAGTTAACTTGATTTCTCGCACACAGTGCAATTTTATCGCCCCTCTTAACTCCGCATATCTCGAAAACAATATGCATCTTTTCTATCCTTCTTGCAACATCTCTGTAATACAATGTAACACCTTTATAATCAGATAAGGCGGGACAATCCCAATTTTCCTTGATGCTTTTTTCCAAAAATTTGTTTAGTGATTTCGGTTCCATAATAATCGTATTAAAATGTTTGTAATTCGCATAAATGCGAATAAAGACCTTTTTTATGTAATAATTCAGTATGGGTTCCCTCTTCGACAATCCTCCCTTCCTGCAAAACGATAATATTGTCTGCATGCTGAATAGTGGAAAGACGATGTGCGATAACGATAGAGGTCCTATTGAGCATAAGCTTGGTTAAAGCATCCTGTACGAGGCGTTCACTCTCCGTATCAAGAGCGGATGTAGCCTCATCGAGGATGAGAATGGGAGGATTTTTCAGCACTGCACGTGCAATGGCAATGCGCTGACGCTGCCCCCCCGAAAGATTCGCACCCCTATCTCCTATATTCGTATCAAACCCGTGTTCCATAGCAAGGATAAATTCTTCGGCGTTAGCGATTCTCGCTGCATTCTCAACATCTTCCTTAGTAACATTTTCCATCCCGAATGTGATATTGTTATAGACCGTGTCATTGAAAAGAATAGCCTCCTGAGTCACTATCCCCATAAGAGAAATAAGGTCTTTTTGGTCATAATCGCGAATATCATCACCGTCGATGCGGATAGAACCGCTATTTACATCGTAAAAACGGGGAATAAGATCTGCAATAGTACTTTTCCCTGCCCCTGAAGGGCCGACAATAGCTACCATCTCCCCCTTTTTCACCTTAAAGCATATATCCTTCAAGACAGGTTCGCTGGCATATTTGAAATTGACATTGTCAAATTCTATATCATTTCTAAAATCTTTGATATGAGTGGGATTAGGTCTGTTTTTAATAGCGGGAACCACATCCAAAATCGCGAATATTCTATTGCCGGAGACCAGCCCCCTTCTTATATTGGCAAATGCATTGGCTATGGCCTTTGAAGGCTCGAGCACTCTCCAGTAAAAAGCAATGTAAACAACAAATTTCTCAAGAGACATATCAAGTTCTCCATGCATACGAAGCCATCCGCCATAGAAAAGGACACACACGGCAACGGTTATACCCAGAAATTCAGATATAGGGGAGGCCATTTCCTGACGGGTAAAAATAGATCTGCTGATCTCTTTATGCTCCTCGTTGGTCTTTTCAAAATTGTCTCTTACATATTTTTGAGCATTGAAAGCCTTGATAATTCTAGACCCCGAAATAGCTTCTTCAAACTGACTGATAATTCTACCCATCAGAGCCTGTGTCTTGATAGCGCCACTGCGCAATTTTCTCGTTACTCCCCCGATAGCTAAAGCTGAAATAGGAAGGGTAAGGAGGGTGACGAGGGTCAATTTGGGCGACATATAGAACAATCCGCACATAAAACCTATAATCAGGAGCGGTTCTCTGAATATGATATGGAAACTCGACGCAACACTGTTTTGCACCTCATTTACATCATTAGAAACACTTGAAAGTATATCCCCCTTTCTCTGATTGTGAAAATAGCCGATATGAAGTTTGGTAATAACCTGAAACAAATCTCTTCTTATCCCTTTCATAATATAGGTCTTCATATTCACAAGAATCTTCTGCGAAAGAAAACGGGTAAGATTTGAGAGAAACGAGGCGGCTATCAATATATAGCACACAAAAAGAAGACCTGCAAGAACGCTCTTGTTCCCAATCGTCTTAACTAAATAATATTCAAACAATTGATTCACATACTCTATAGAAAATGAAAAATCCGGAAAAGAGGCAAATTGTGCAACTTTTTCGGGCTCGAAAAGAACGGTTAAAAGAGGTTCTATCAATGCGTAATTCAACACTCCAAATATCACAGAGAGTATTGAAAGGATAAAATAACCGGGCCAAAAGCGGCTATAGGGCTTAGCGTAAGCTAATAATCTTTTAAATGTTTCCATTTTTATCTTCTTTTACAGTTTCATAATCCACATATTCTCCTATATCTTTATTTACAATTTTTTTCTTAGTGGGACTTTGAACCGTATTATTATTATCTTCAGAATTTTTCTTCATTTTAGAAGCAATCCGGTATAATGCAAGTTTGAAGCCAATCCAGCATACAAGAGCTATAAATAGTATAATAATTAAAAAAGTGAACATCTTTATTATTTATTTTTAAAATCGCCACTCTCAAGATTAAGGATAATTTCTTTCCCTTCCGCACTTATGGCAGAAATCTCCTTGGAAGAGATCTTATTTATCGGAGTATCGGCTTTTAATCGTTTTTTCTTAGAAAAATCTGTGACTATCCCCCCATTTGAATCATAAATCAAGGTTTGATATGAGGTTCTTACCACCCAATATCGAATATCTTCCATATCCAAAAGAAATGGGAGCGATTTGATTTTCTCATCTATCGTTATCTGAGTCCATCCATTTACCATCTTACCCTTCAGATCATAAAGAGCTAATTTATTGTCAGAATGAAGAATCATCATCACATAATTCTTATCACCCTTAAAATCGTATATGGCAGGGCCAAGAACGATTTCCCTCTTGAGATCGAGGGGAAAAGGAGAAACCCATCTGCCGAGCCTGTCTAAAAGATAGACTTTGGTCCCCGAACATAAAATCATCTGAAGTTTATTATTTTTAAAATAATCAACTTGAGATACATAGCCACATAGCGGAGAATCAAAAGGCACTGTCCAAAGGGCCTTCTTTTTATCATCGAGCAGTCTGATCTTGTAATTATCCATCTGCTCGATATAATTGGCTTTACCCGTAATGAAATTTTTAATTTTAAACGGACCTGCGGGAATTACAACCTTCGTATCGTCAAAAGCACCGTTTTTTTGAACCTTAACAGCTCCATCGGTTTGTGGTTTGGGAAGTTCCGAAAGAATATCTGAATAAAGGGAGAAAGAAAAGTTTCCTTTACTTCCGTCATTTTTGATACGGAAAGAGAATAAATTAAAATTATTATTTTCAATTCCCGAAATTAAATATTGAGAATACTCTTTTCTGACGATACTCGAGAGCGAGTCCTTACATTTGGAGAGATTAGCCACTGCAAGAAGGGAAGAGTTCCCTTTATATGAAGAAGCGGCCGGAGTCTGACTCAAAAATGACTCGAAGGAGAAGAAAAATTGGTTGGAATTCATAGTTAAGAATTTCCTCACCATCTGTTTACTGCCTATTATCACCCAGTCTGAAACCACGCAGTAAGCCTCCTCAAGAGAGGGAGAGAAAAAATCCCCAAGTAAAGCACTCAGATACCCTTGAAAAAGAAACGGATTGACTTCCTGAGAATAATTCTTCATTTTAGAAATATCTTTCACTTTAAGTAAAACGACTTTCTCGTCTTGTTTTTCTCCCGTTACGGAACACACAGCCATCTCTTTGACCCCAAGAGAGAGAAACCAGGAAGAGGTGGAAATATTCTGCCCACTACTCTTTGAAGCCATGATATTTATATAGTTGTAATCATTGATTTTTTTTCTCGCCTCAAGATACGACTTGTACGATGCTAAATAATCGGCATCACTGTTCAGAGGTATGGTAACTACCCAATTGGTATTAAAGGGGAGGATTCTAAATACATCGCTCTCTTTGCTTTTTTGGGCAGTCAAAATATTGGAGAAATCGGCCTCATCCTTAGCACTTGAAAAAAAACCATCTCCAAGACAGTAATTGGATGAAAAATCAAGATTGGACATCATCCAACTTGAAAAAAAAGTGGTAAAATCAGCATATTTTAAATAATTCCGATTTATCACTCCGGAAAAGAATTTACCTACATTTTGATTAGATATATGGATTGATCCCTTTCCCTGAGCTCGTTTTGAAGCCTGCGAAAAAAGGGCATTATCCATAATTGAAGTGTTGTTTTCGAGATGTCTGATGGAAGATTCGGCAATCACAACAGAGGTAGAAGCTAACAGGTAGTTGTGATATAGCGAAAAAACAATATTTGGAATAACCGACTTGTACATAGTCACACCGTTGTATTTCTTACGAATTACACCTGCACATTCCTGCTCAAGAGAGAGGGCAAGCCCCTCCCTATCAAGTGATTTGGGAAGAGAAACAGCTAAAAGAAGCGAAACCTGATTTTTACTCGAATAATGGAGAGAAACAGATGCTCCCTGCTTTTTAACACTCTCCGGTAGAATATTGATAAAACGGGCTATGGCACTCTGCTGATTTATCATCCCTGAAAATTGAGAATTTTTATCGAAGCAGAATGAAGCAAAATCGGAAAGGGAATTAAGGTCACACATCATAACGGCATCTGCCGGAACCGCGTGCATAACATCCATCCTCGAATCGTTTACAGCCACAGCCTCCTTTTGTGACGACGAATCATCAAAAAGGCGATAAAAAACATAACCTATTACTGCGAGAAGGATAACTGCAAAAACAGTACAAAAAGCAATTAGTTTTCTATTCATTTTTCAAGCGGATTATCTTGCAAATGTATAAAAAAATTGGAACAGCCCCAATAGCAAGATATATATATCCATATAAAAAAGTGTCCGGCCCATTACTGAACCGGACACCATATTTATTAATGCTATTGTTATTATTTCTTAATATCACTCTCAGGTGCTTCTACAACAGGATATACTTTTACAAGTTCAACTTCAAAAATAAGGGTAGAATTTCCCGGTATAGGGCCATTGGTACGCTCGCCGTAACCTTTTTCAGCAGGGATGTATATTTCGATTTTACCACCCTCTTTGCAATATGAAAGACCTTCGCTCCACCCAGGGATAACTTGGTTAAGAGGGAATTTAACAGCCTCGCCTCTCTTGTAAGATGAGTCAAATTCAGTTCCGTCAACAAGAGTACCCTTGTAATTAACCTCAACTGTATCTTTTCCCACAGGAAGAACACCCGTACCTTCGGTGATAATCTTATACTGAACACCACTTTCGAGAGTTACAACACCCTCTTTTGCTTTGTTTTTCTCTAAGAATTCTTTCCCGTCAGTAAGACTTTTTTCAGTCTTGTAGGTCTGTCTCTGCATAAGATAATTTTGAATGATCTGCATAATTTCCTCTTCGGAAATTTTAAGTTCTTTACCTTCAATCATATCTTTAATACCTTTCTGAATCTGACATTTATTCAATTCGCCGAAATCAGAAGATTTAAGAGTACCACCAAACCACACTCCGAGAGCATAACTGACTGAGTCGATTTTAGCAGAAGATGTACCGGGGATACGGTCGCCTGCATTATATTTGCAGGAAGAGAATAATAGAGTGCCAAGAAGGCAAGCTACGATAAAAAATTTTGTTGTTTTCATGATAATTAAATTAATTACTATTGTTTAATTTTTCTTTGTTTCGTACTTTTAACAGGAGATGTGGTAAGCAAAATTGCTATCAGCCCCAATATTGCAGCTAAAAATGATGTTATCAAGATGGCCACCTTTCCCAAATGAATTAAAGACTCGTCTCCAAAAGCGAGATTATCTATAAAAATCGACATGGTAAAACCTATTCCGGCCACTAACCCTAAAGCAAATATCTGTTTCCATTTGGTTCCCGAAGGAAGCTCCGCAATTTTAAACTTAACCGAAAGCCAGCTGAAAACCGTTATTCCCAAAGGCTTTCCTATCAACAATCCGAAAAATATACCCACTGCCACATCCGGGAGAGGCATAGAGGCAAAGACTTCACTGTCGAAAACAACTCCCGCATTGGCAAGTGCAAAAAGGGGAATTATTAAAAAATTAGCAATCGGATGAAGAGCTGTCTCAAATCTGTGTATGAGAGGATTCATCTTATCGACTTTATTGTTCATTAGGTTTATAACCTCCATCTGCTGCGAATTAGCAAGCACTTCCACCTCGCTGTTGCCCGAAGACTTGAATTTCTCTATCAAATACTTCATTCTCACATAGAAACGGACTTCATTGATAGATGTTCTCGTGGGAATAGATATTGCAAGAAGGACTCCGGCTATCGTGGCGTGAATCCCAGATTTGAAGACAAAATACCACAAAACCAACCCGAAAATGATATATATGTATGGACTTTGGACCTTTAACCTATTGAAAACCATCAGTATTGCAAACACACAGAGAGCCAAAAGGAGAAAAGTCATATTTATGGGGTGGGTAGGATAAAAAACGGCAAGTACAATTATTGCCCCTAAATCATCCACTATGGCTAAAGCCAATAAAAAAACTTTCAACGCTGAAGGGCATCTTTTCCCGAGAATGGAAATTACCCCCACTGCAAAAGCTATATCGGTAGCCATCGGGATTCCCCAGCCATGAGCAGATTCGGTGCCGGCATTAAAACAAGTATAAATAATAGCAGGAAACAGCATCCCTCCCACAGCAGCGAAAACAGGAAGAGCTGCCTGTTTAACAGAAGAAAGCTCCCCCACAAGCATCTCTCTCTTAATCTCAAGACCCACCACAAAAAAGAAAATCACCATCAATCCGTCGTTCACCCAATCCACAATAGACATTTTTATCTCAAAATCGCCCACAGATACCCCTGCATTCAGATGCCACAGCTCTTGAAGATGATTAAGAGATGGCACATTGGCTACTATAAGGGCTATAACAGTACAAATAAGAAGAATCAATCCGCTTGTGGACTGACTTTTAAAAAAAGATACAAAGAAAGATTTCAAATTATGGGAGATTCCTTTATTATTCACTTCACTCATTTCACATTAAATAATCGTGCAAAGATACTATTTTTTTCTATTAATGTGCGAAAGGAGAGATAGTTTGTACAAAACTCTCGCACCCACATTTGCGTCCCATTCCCCTTCGGGGGAGGGAGAAACCTCACACAAATCAAAACCTATTATTTTTTTATCAGAAACAGCAAGTTTATAAATAAGATATTCGGCCTGAGAAAAAGTAATCCCACCAGGGACAGGAGTGCCCGTTCCGGGACAATACTCTGGAGTAAGGCCATCTATGTCAAAACTTATATACACTTTCTCAGGAAGAGTGGAAATAATATCATCACATATTTTTCCCCACGGCATACCTTCGAAAATCTCTTTATGAATCATAAAATCGGTGAATGAACGCACTCTGTCATCTGAAGCGATAAGATCCTGCTCATCAGAGCAATAATCACGAGTAGCTACTTGGGTGATGCGAGAGACCGAGGGGACTTGGTTTAATACATTATACATAATAGAGGCGTGGGAATAGGTAAAGCCCTCGTATTCCTTCCTCAAATCGGCATGTGCGTCAATATGGAGAATCCCAAAATCGTCGTTTCTCTCCCCAAGTGCTTTAATCAAGCCAAACGGGACACTGTGTTCGCCTCCGGCAACGGCCACGATTTTCCCTTTATCAAGCCATTGTGCAGAAGTTTTATAAACAAAACTATTCATTTTTTCGCTCCCCTCGTTGACCTTTCTTGTCATCCCCTTGAGGGAAGATCTATCTTTACCCGATTCAAGCCCCGATATAACTTTTTCCGCCCATATTCTGATAATGCGATTCATTTTGTTAATATGCTCGGGAAAAGGGACGGTGCCTATTTTCACCTCCCACGCATGAGGAACATTGGCGTCAAAAAGATCTATTTGAGAAGAAGCGGAAATAATAGCCTCCGGAGCCTTAGATGTCCCCTTTTTATACGAAACGGTAGAATCCCATGGGACAGATACTACCACTATTTCAGATTCATCTAGCATCCATGGCAAGGCAAAATATTGGCCGTTGGCTACCCCTACATCATTTGGATCAAAAGTACTCATTATGAAATCCCCTCTCTAATTATATCGTGAATATGAATTAATCCTACATAAATACCATTTTTAAGGACAATCACGGATGTTATTTTATTGCTTTCCATAATATTGAATGCCTCCACCGCCAAAGAGCCCATCACGATAGTCTTGGGATGTGGCGACATTATATCCTTAGCAGTTAAAGAGGTAGTGGGAACACCCCTCTCTACCATTCTTCTTATATCTCCATCGGTGATAATCCCCTCAAGCAACCCATCCCTGGAAAGGACCACGGTCGCACCAAGTCTGTGAGAAGAGATATTGATAATAGTGTTTTGGATGCTTTCATCTTCATCGACAGAGGGTAAATTATGAGGGTCGAAAATATCTTCCACTCTCATATACAATCTCTTTCCCAAAGAGCCTCCCGGGTGGTATTTCCCAAAATTCTCCTCCGTAAAACCTCTCATCGAAGAGAGTGTCATGGCGATAGCATCGCCCATAGCAAGCTGAGCAGTCGTACTGCAAGTAGGAGCTAAATTGTTTGAACACGCCTCTTTTTCAATAGGTGTGAGCAAAATATAATCGGCATGATGTGCAAGAAAAGAATCGCTGTTTGAAATCATAGCCACTATCGGATTACCCATCTCCTTGATAAACGGTACAAGTCGCTTAACTTCTGCGGTATTTCCGCTTTTGGAAACAAACATGACTATATCGTTTTTTTGAATCATTCCCAGATCGCCATGCGCCGCATCAGCAGAGTGCATAAAAGCAGAGTGGGTACCGGTCGAATTAAATGTAGCGACAATTTTAGTCGCAATTATCGCACTTTTTCCCACACCGGAAACTATTATTCTTCCCTTACAGGAGTATATCAGATTAACTATTTCGACGAAAGTGTCATCTATAAATTCAGAGAGTTTTTCCACAGCTTCAGACTCCATCCGAATAACAT
Organism: uncultured Muribaculaceae bacterium; assembly: GCA_964611185.1. Lineage (GTDB taxonomy): Bacteria > Bacteroidota > Bacteroidia > Bacteroidales > UBA932 > CAAGNP01. The sequence goes on from CAZSXE010000006.1 coordinate 46,489, forward strand.
TTAGCGCCGTCTTTTTAAGAAAATCCGCATTTTTTTTCATAAAAATTTTGTAGAATTTAAACTAAATGGTAACTTAGAGCCACAAAGGTAATAAATATGCAGATTAGTTCTGAAGAATTGCGAATAAAATTGAAAGAGTTTTTTGGTTTTAACTCTTTTAAAGGCGAACAAGAAGAGATTATTCTTCATCTCATCAAGGGCGAAGACGCTTTTGTTCTTATGCCTACTGGTGGCGGGAAATCGCTTTGCTATCAACTACCGGCTTTGATTTTGCCGGGAACGGCAATTGTTGTTTCCCCCCTGATAGCCCTTATGAAAAACCAGGTCGATGCCATAAGAGGCTTTATAGCCAATAAAGAAGGCATTGCCCATTTTTTAAATTCATCCCTTAATAAGTCTCAGATTCAAGAGGTAAAAGAAGATCTCCTCGCGGGGGTTACAAAACTTCTATATGTAGCTCCAGAATCCTTGACAAAGGAAGAGAATATTCTTTTTTTGAAACAGTTGAATATCTCGTTTTACGCCATAGACGAGGCACACTGTATATCAGAATGGGGACACGATTTCCGTCCCGAATACAGGCGTATCCGTCAGATTGTGGAAGAGATAGGAGAAGCTCCCATTATCGCTCTAACTGCCACAGCCACTCCCAAGGTCCAGTCTGATATTCAGAAGAATCTCTCAATGAGTGATGCGAGAGTTTTCAAAGCCTCGTTTAACAGAGCCAACCTCTACTATGAAGTAAGAGACAAGACAAATATAAAAAGAGAGATTATTAAATTTATAAAGAACAATTCGGGCAAATCCGGCATTATATATTGTCTCAGCAGAAAAAAAGTGGAAGATATTGCCGAATTTCTTAATGTAAACGGCATTAAAGCTCTCCCCTACCATGCAGGTATGGATGCTACTACGCGTGCGAGGAATCAAGATGCTTTTCTCATGGAAGAGGTAGATGTAATCGTGGCGACCATCGCTTTCGGGATGGGGATAGACAAGCCAGATGTCCGATTTGTAATCCATTACGACATACCTAAGAGCCTTGAAGGATACTATCAGGAGACAGGAAGGGCCGGCAGAGATGGAAAAGAGGGTCAATGTATTGCATTTTACAGCTATAAAGATATTCAGAAACTGGAGAAATTCATGCAGGGAAAGCCCATTGCGGAGCAGGAAATAGGGAAACAGCTTCTTCTTGAAACTGTTTCGTATGCAGAGTCAAATCGCTGCCGAAGAAAGATTCTTCTTAATTATTTTGGAGAAGAATACGATCAGGAGAACTGCGGTTGCTGTGACAATTGCCTCCATCCCAAGAAGCAGTTTGACGGGCAGGAGGACATTCTTCTTGTCATCGAGCTTGTAAACTCCATGAAAGAAAATTTCAAAGCTGAGCATCTTGCCAATATCTTAGCCGGTGTTTCAAACTCCATTATAAAATCGTATGAGCACCACAAACATGAGCTTTTCGGAATAGGGAAAGATAAAGGTCTGAGGTTTTGGCTTGCTGTTATTCGCCAAGGGTTAGTTCTTCATTTTCTTGACAAGAATATCGAGCAGTACGGTCTCATCTCCGTAACAGATAAAGGGAATCAATTTTTCGATAATCCTCACGCAGTGATGCTGACAGAAGATCGAGAATTTGAAGAGGGTGATGATGAAGATGAAGACGACGAAGTGGTCATTGGAAATACCAAACACACATCGGCTTCAGGCGGAGGAGACCCGATACTATTCTCCATGCTGAAAGACCTCAGACACTCTATGTCCAAGAAAAAGAATCTTCCCCCTTTCGTTATCTTCACCGATCCATCTCTTGAGGATATTTCCATCCAATATCCCATCACCCTTGACGAGCTGAAGAACTGCCAGGGAGTGGGTGAAGGGAAAGCTAAGAAATTTGGTAAAGATTTTATTGAGCTGATTGACAAATATGTTAAGGAAAACGAGATTGAAAGACCCAACGACCTCATTGTCAAGTCGGTAGTTAACAAATCTGCTAACAAAGTCTATATTATTCAAAACATTGACAGGAAAATACCACTTGAAGATATAGCGGAAGCCAAGGATATCGATATGCTCGATTTAATCGAAGAGATCGAAGCCATTGTAAATTCTGGGACGAAATTGAATATCGATTATTATATAAGGCAGTCAATCGATGAAGACAAAGTGGATGACATTTATGAATATTTCAGGCACGAGGCCACTTCCGATTCTATTACCGATGCCCTTAAGGAGCTCGGGCCGGACTACTCCGAAGAAGAGGTAAGACTTGTACGGATTAAATTCATGTCGGAAATTGCCAATTAAAGCTAATCGGTAAGTTCCAGTTTCTTCTCATCACGCCACCAGGTAAGTTGCCTTTTGGCGAAATGGCGTGTATTGCGTTTTATAAGTTCGACTGCCCTTTCGAGAGGATACATTCCATCGAGAAAATCGAATATCTCTCTATATCCCACAGTATTGAGCGATGGCATATTTCTATATTTTTTTAGACTCTCCACCTCCTCGATCAGCCCGTTTTCTATCATCATATCCACTCTGCGATTTATTCTGTCGTAAAGTACCTCTCGATTTCTGACAAGGCATACCTTATTAATATTAAAAGGACGCTCTTTGATGGTATTGGATTTGAAAGATGAAAATTTTTTCCCTGTGGTGATGGTGACCTCAAGAGCCCTCACGACTCTTTGTCTGTTGGCTGTATCTATGGTTTCATAAGATTCTGGATCTATGGTTTTCAACTCGTCTGCCAATGACTCAATTCCCTCTTTTTCAACTCTTTCCATAAGATTTGTCCTCAAATTCATATCTGCTTCTGGGAAATCATCAAGACCTTTACACAGAGCATCGACATACAATCCGGATCCCCCCACCATAACGAGATGGTCATGGTTTTTAAAAAGCTTGTTCAGGAGTGAGAGGGCCTCCATTTCGTATTTACCGGCAGTATAATACTGAGATACCGAATGAGAAAAAATAAAATAATGACGAACTTTCTGTAACTGCTCCTGTGAGGGGGGGGCAGTCCCTATTTTCATCTCCTTAAAAATCTGTCTTGAGTCGCATGAAATAATGGGAGAATCATATTCAAGAGCTTTAGAGATACTGTAATCTGTCTTGCCGACAGCAGTAGGCCCTACTATTATGGTTAGCTGCTTATCGCTCTTCATCACTGAAATCGGATTCTTCCATAGAATAATCATCAACCGAAGAATCATCATTCATCTCTTTCGTATCGGCCGACATCAATTCGTAATCGTCATATTTACTCGAAAACTGCTCAGGGTTTCTCCCTTTTTCATTAATCGTGCGGGGATAGTACTCTCGTGGCTGCGGTTCGTTTTTAGATATCAGGTCAAGATTTATATATAAATTTTTATCAAGATTATAAATGTAACGAAGAGTGGTCTCCCCCCTCTGGGCCGTAAGTTCAAGAGATACGGTATCCATCGAGCCGTCTCCGAAATCGAAAAGACCGTATTCTTTTCTCTTATTACCGTTACTGTTTATCCCCTGAAAAAGGACCATCTGATCGGGTGAAAAACCCAAATCGTTCTGAAGAAATTCGTGAAACTTAAAAAGCTTCATATTTGAAGGGATCTCATACTCCCTCATAAAAACTTTACTGTACGGTATAGTAGCCTTATAAGTATATATCATATTAAATCTGTTTTATCTCCAAACAAAAATTCATAGTGTCCTTTCCATCCGGATAGTCACTCAGGCAAGGGCACTGAGCGATACCAAAGTTACGATAAATTTTTTGAATATTGTCTTTGTTTTTTTCAAAAAATAATTCTACCTCCTCAATAGAGCTGTATTTTTTAAAATTTATGATTCCCACAGGTGGGTAAATCTCGTCCGATTCACTCAAGATAAAGCATCCTGCCGTGAAAAACAGGCTTTTGTTCATAGATAAAACAGCTTTGTTTCGTAGAAAATTTGAACGCATTGCCGGAATTATAAAGTTGTTACAAGCATCGCCGATAGAAGATGCAAGTGATTGAATATCAAAAGATTCATGTATCAACATATATGTTACACTCCTGCATCCAAGTCCATAATATAAGATTATATCTTGAATCAAAGCATCTTTCTCCACCTGCGACAACTTCTGAGGGAGTACAGCCACGCTGAACTTGCTGCTTCTTATAAGTTTCGGTATGTCGGGGAAAAAAGTATTAAAATAATTGGCGGCACTCTCTCCTCCCATAGTGATCACACCATCGAGAGGTACTGTTTCCAATTCACGATTATTTACATACCTCAGATCGGGGAACAGCACAGGTAATATCTTATGGTCCTTGGAAGAGAGCTTTATCACCGGTTCTGCTCCGCTGAGAAGAACGCATATAAGGTCATGGAACCCCACGAGAGGGATATTTCCGGCCATAACTATCCCTATTTTAGGATGAGATGTCCGAGCGGACAAATCATACCTTTCACACCATTTTTCCAAATTGTCTTTTTTCAAAAATGTATCACATATAACAGTTAAGGAGTGTCTTTGCATATAGAGTGTGAAAAAAGGGTTGCCGTCCCGAGTCTGCAAAGATGCAGCATCAAGTTCTTTCCATACAATATCACCGGCAAGCCACCCTGAAAGGTGCTTACCGAGGTTAACAAGAGCAGATATAGAGTCTTTAAGATTCAAAATGAAATTTATTTATTTTTGCAGTGCAAAAATAGTGAAAATATTAGAGAAAAAGCGTACCTTGCAGTCTTGAATGGAGAACGCAAACATACTTGTTAAAGACTGCTATAAAAGCATCTCTGCACCATCCAAGGGGATCTATAAGGATAATGGCAGCAAATTTCTCTCTTTTGCCTTTCCCGTAGAAAGCGAATCTGAGATTAAAACAATCATTTTCAATCTTAAAAAAGAATATTTTGATGCGAGACACCACTGCTACGCATACAGACTCGGATACAAAGGTGATATATGGAGAATAAATGATGACGGCGAGCCCTCTTCTACCGCAGGAAGGCCTATTTACGGTCAATTACTTTCAAACGAATTAAGTGATGTCCTTATCATAGTAGTGAGATACTTCGGAGGTATAAAATTGGGCGTGCCCGGATTGATAAAAGCATATAAGAGCGCTTCATCAGATGCTATCGCAAATTCTCAAATTATTGAAAAGACTGCCAAGGAAGATTTCAGGATGATATTTGATTATGAGCAGATGAATAGTGTGATGAGGATTTTGAAGGAGATGGATATCACCCCTTCGGAGCAGCACTTTGACAATGAATGTAGCATAAGTGCCAAAGTAAGGCTGAGAGATGCAGACAGATTTGCTGAAGCAGCGGGAAAATATGCCACAGTTACTAAAATCGATTCAACTAATTAATATTCAATACAATGCCAAAGAGTCTAATTTCAATTCAAGATTTTACAAAAGATGAAATTCTGCACATACTTGATGTGGCGGCAGAATTTGAAAAGCACAAATCTCAGACTATCCTTTCTGATAAGGTAATAGCCTGCATCTTTTTTGAACCCTCCACAAGGACGAGATTGAGCTTTGAAACCGCTTCCAACAGACTTGGAGCGAGGGTCATAGGATTTCCTGATGCCGGAAATACAAGTGTGCGGAAAGGTGAAAGTCTGAAAGATACTATCAAAATGGTCTCAAATTATGTCGATCTTATCGTTATGAGACATCCTCTCGAAGGGAGTGCGAGATATGCCTCCGAAGTAGCTTCCGTCCCCGTAATCAACGCCGGAGACGGGGCAAATCAGCACCCGAGTCAGACATTGCTTGACTTGTACTCCATCAAAAAGACCCAAGGCAGAATAGAGGATATAAATATCAATATGGTGGGAGATCTTAAATACGGCAGAACTGTTCACTCTTTGCTTCAGGCTCTTTCTCATTTCTCCCCATCATTCACATTTACTTCCCCTGAGGAATTGATGATGCCGCAGGAGTATAAGGATTTTCTCAGAAACAACGATATTCCTTACAAGGAAACAGGTAATCTTTCCGAATATTTGAACGACACAGATATTCTCTATATGACTCGTATTCAGCAAGAAAGATTCACCGACCCGATGGAATATGAAAAAGTGAAAAATGTCTATAGGCTTGAAGCTTACATGCTCGATGGGGTTAGAAAAAATATGAAAATACTTCACCCCCTTCCCCGTCTTCAAGAAATAGCTCAGGATGTAGATGACACCCCCTACGCATACTACTTCCGTCAGGCTGAAAACGGAGTATATATAAGGATGGCTATCATTGCATATTTATTGGGAAAAAGATAATTTAAGAGATAATATTATGGAAATCAATAAAAAGAAACTTCAGGTAAGTGCGATTGAAAACGGAACTGTTCTTGATCACATCCCGGCAAATCAGTTATTTAGGGTAATTGATATTCTTCATCTTCAAAACTCTGAAAGCGAAATGACCTTCGGAACGAATCTTCAGAGCAAATCTTCAGGGAGAAAAGCTCTTATTAAACTTGCAGACAGATATTTTAAAGACGACGAACTTAACACTATCGCTCTGATTGCCCCCAACGCCACAGTCAATATTATCAAAAACTTTGAAGTGGTGGAGAAGAAGATCATTTCAACACCCGAAAAACTCATCGGAATTGTAAAATGCAAGAACCCTGTGTGTGTCACAAATCATCAGGATATCAAGACCCGATTTACTGTCCTTCATAAAAATGACGAGATCGAACTTTTCTGCAATTATTGCGAAAAAGTAACCGATATTAAAAACTTAACAATTGTAAGCAATCTTAGATAATTTGTTTACAATCATAAAAAATTCATATCTTTGGCACAAATATTTCAACTATTTTTTAAAATATAAATAAAATTACAGTTATATGAAAAAAGCTTACAATTTCAACGCAGGTCCCTGCGTATTGCCAAAACCTGCTATCGAAGCAGCAATCAGCGCATTACAAGATTTTAAAGGAACAGGTCTGTCTGTTATAGAGATTTCACACCGTTCAAAAGAGTGGGAAGCAGTCATGGAAGAGTGCCGCTCACTTTGGAAAGAGCTTCTTAACATTCCCGACAATTATTCCGTTCTTTTCTTGGGCGGCGGAGCATCGCTCCAATTCCTATATGTAGCTATGAACCTTCTTGAAACCAAGGCCGCATATCTTGAAACAGGGGTGTGGGCTAAAAAAGCTCTTAAAGAGGCTAAAGGGATAGGAAATGCTTACGCCATTGCCTCCTCTGCTGACAAAACCTACAGTTATATCCCTAAAGGATATGAAATTCCTACAGACATCGATTATTTCCACATTACCACCAACAACACCATTTACGGAACTGAAATCCACGAAGATATGGATTGTCCTGTAAATCTTGTGGCTGATATGTCTTCCGATATTATGAGCCGTCCTGTGGATGTAAGCAAATATGCCCTTATCTATGGTGGTGCTCAGAAAAATGTAGGACCTGCAGGTGTTATTTTCGCTATTGTTCGCAACGATGTTTTAGGTAAGGTTACCCGCTATATCCCCACAATGCTCGACTACAAAACTCATATCGATGGAGAATCGATGTATAATACACCTCCCGTATTCCCCATATTCGTTATGACAGAAACTCTTAAATGGGTTAAATCTCTTGGCGGAGTAGAAGCTATGTATAAGAGAAATAAAGAAAAAGCTGCTCTTCTTTACAACGAAATTGATCGCAACTCCATGTTCGTTGGGACAGCCGCAAAGGAAGACCGTTCACTTATGAATGTGTGCTTCGTAATGGCTCCCGGCCACGAAGCTCTTCAGGATGAATTTATGAACTATGCTAAGAGCGAAGGTATGGTAGGTATCAAAGGTCACCGCTCAGTAGGTGGTTTCCGCGCATCTATCTATAACGCCTGCCCTGTAGAGAGCATTAAAGCTCTTATTAACTGTATGCAGGAATTTGAAAAAATGCACAAATAGTTCATCAATAATTAATTAAAAATACTCATTATGAAAATATTATTAGCCACACAAAAACCGTTTTCAAAAGTAGCAGTCGAAGATATTCGCGCTATTGTTGAAAAAGCAGGACACAATCTTGCTATTTTGGAAAAATATACCGAAAACAAGGAATTATTGGACGCAGTCGCAGATGCAGACGCACTCATTGTCCGTTCGGACAAGGTAACAGCCGAAGTGGTTGCTGCTGCCAAGAAGCTCAAAATCGTCGTTCGCGCAGGCGCAGGATATGACAACCTTGACCTCGCTGCTTGCACCTCTAAGGGGATTGTAGCTATGAACACCCCCGGGCAGAATTCCAATGCAGTTGCAGAATTGGCCTTAGGCCTTATGATCTTTATGCAGAGAAATCAGTTTACCCCTGGTACCGGCTCCGAACTGAAAGGAAAGGTGCTTGGTATTCAAGCCTACGGCAATGTGGGGCGCCTTGTTGCAGACCACGCAAAGGGATTCGGGATGAAGATTATGGCTTTTGACCCCTTCGTTCCCGCTGCCGCTATCGAGAAAGACGGTGTGACCGTAGCCTCTTCACTTGAAGAATTATATACCAAATCGAACTTCGTCTCTCTTCATATTCCCGCCACCGAACAGACCAAAAATTCTATAGGCTATGCTCTTTTATCAAAGATGCCTAAAGGAGGATGCCTCGTTAATACAGCCCGCAAAGAGGTAATTAACGAAGAGGAAATCATAAAGGTGCTTACCGAAAGAGAGGATTTGAAATACATTACCGATATCGCTGCCGACAGACAGGCTGAAATGAATGAGAAATTCGGTAAAAGAGTGTTTGCTACCCCTAAGAAAATGGGTGCTGAGACGGCCGAGGCCAATGTTAATGCAGGAAAAGCAGCCGCTTCGCAGATTTGCTCATTTTTTGCCACCGGCGAACGCAAGTTCCAGGTAAACAAATAATCATTTAAAAGTAATTCAATGGTAAAAGTAAAACCTTTTGCGGCAATTCGCCCACCAAAAGCTATTGTAAAAGAGGTCGCTTCCCGTCCTTATGATGTTCTCAGTTCTGCTGAAGCTCAGAAAGAGGCAGGGGAAAAATCTCTACTGCATATTATCAAGCCTGAAATTGATTTTCATCCCATAGCAGACGAACATTCAAAACCGGTCTATGACAAGGCTGTTGAAAACTTTAAACAGTGGCGTAAAAACGGATGGCTTGTTCAAGATCCCAAAGAAGAGTATTATGTTTATGCCCAGACAATGGACGGGCGTACTCAGTACGGTATAGTTCTATGTGCCAATGTAGAGGATTATCTCACCGGCAAAATCAAAAAACATGAGCTTACTCGTAAAGATAAAGAAGAAGATCGTATGATTCATGTACGCATCCAGAATGCCAATGTAGAGCCCGTTTTCTTCGCATATCCCGACAATAAAGAGATCAATACCATCGTTTCCAAGACTATTAAAAAGCCTGCAGAATACGATTTCGTGGCAGAAGATGGATTCGGTCACCATTTTTGGGTAATCGATGACGATGCTTCCATTAAAAGAATCACTGAGATTTTCTCCGCCATACCTGCATTTTATGTAGCTGACGGTCATCACAGAACTGCCGCCGCCGCCCTCGTCGGTGCAGAAAAAAAAGCAGCCAATCCTCACCACACAGGTGATGAAGAGTACAATTTCTTTATGGCAGTTGCATTCCCTGCAAGCCAGTTGAAGATTATTGACTACAATCGAGTAGTTAAGGACCTCAACGGAATGTCTGCAAAAGAGTTTATTCAAGCTCTTCAGAAAGATTTCGTAGTGGAATGTCGCTGTGACTGTACGAAAGATGGTGGCAAATGTGAGTGCGAACTCCCATGTCATTGTCATTGTTCAGAGCCCTACAAGCCTTGCGGACTGCATAATTTCTCCATGTACCTTGAAGGGTGCTGGTACTCTCTTACCGCCAAGCCGGGCACTTACAACGATGCCGATCCTATCGGAGTGCTCGATGTCACTGTTCTGTCAAACCTCGTGTTCGACAAGCTTCTCGACATCAAAGACCTGCGCACATCGAAGAGAATCGACTTCATCGGCGGTATTCGCGGTCTTGGAGAATTATCCAAACGCGTGGACTCAGGTGAGATGGTAGCAGCCTTTGCTCTCTATCCGGTATCAATGGAACAGCTGATTAACATCGCCGACACAGGCAATATCATGCCTCCAAAGACCACCTGGTTTGAGCCAAAGCTCAGAAGCGGACTTGCCATACATAGTCTCGACTAATAATCATCCTATTTATAAAAGACGGCTACTCATTAATGTGGGTAGCCGTTTTTCATTGGCGGAAGCCGGTGGCATATTGGCTGAAGCCGGTGGCATATTGGCGAAAGCCGGCGGTTCAGGAGAGCGTTTTTCTCATATCGCTGAATACCTGCATTTTACACATTTTCTCCAGTCCAAAAATGTACTGGGGAAAATGCGTAAGTATATGATTATATAGGAGATGTGGAAAACGGAGGGGGTGAGTGGGAGGATATATAATTGATTAATTCTTTTATCTGCTATTCGAAATTCAGCAGTCCGTGGCTGACGGCATAGCGGACGAGTTCGACAGAGTTACTGATGCCGATTTTGCGGAAGATATGGGCTTTATGGTTCTCCACGGTGCGAAGGGAAATACCCATTCTGCCTGCTATCTCTTTACTCATAAGTCCTGAACAGCACATAGAAATAATCTCTTTTTCACGAGAGGTGAAATTGATCGAACCCATCTTGCGAGACTCTGCCACAGACATATAGCCCAAAATACTTGCAACATCTCTACCATAATAATGAAGCCCCGCCGATGCGCTCTCTATCGCCGAAATAAGGTCGGCAGCAGTAGTCTTCTTGGAAATAAAGCCGTCCACCCCCACCTCAATAGCGCCTTCAACGGTCTGTTGCGAGACATCGGAGGAGAGCATCAATATATGAACTTTGGGATATTTATGACGGATTAGCGAGGCAGCAGTTATCCCATCCATCCCGGGGAGATAATAATCCAGCAAAACTACATCAACTCCACCATTTTCGAGCACATTAAGGAGCTCTTCCGCCGACCCTATAGAAGCCACTACACTCTGACGGTGATTTTTTACAAGCATTCCTTCGATTCCCAACCGTGCCAGCTCGTGATCATCACAGACAGCGACTTTTATAATATTTGAATCAGATTCCATATTGCTATTTATCTCCTTTTTTCAGTTTAAACGACACTAAAGTACCTCCCCCCTCAGGCAATTCAAAATCAAGAGCACTGCCTTCATATTTAAGCAAATAGCTGCATACAGTGAGCCCCAGCCCGCTTCCTTTCTCACCCTCACTCCCCAAAGAGGTCATATTTTCTCCGATTTTACCTATCAGCTTTACCGTTTCGGGATGAATCCCAATACCCTGGTCCCTCACCCTCAACACTACTCCATCCTCATCCTCCTCCTGAGCAGAAACCTCCACCGATTGGCCTCGGGCCGAAAACTTAATAGCATTGGTAATAAGGTTGCGAAGGACAGCCGACAAAATACCGGCATCAGCAAAAACAAACACCGAGCCTGCGGCAATAGTATTTGAAAGGGTAATACCTTTCTGTTCCATCTGAGAGTAAAGAAGTTTTTGAATCTCCTAAACCACCATATACGGATCCAAACGCATCGGTTCATAGACAAACCGTCCTGTCTGAGTACGCCCCCACAGCAGAAGATTCTCAAGAAGGGCAGACTGAGCATCAGAACTCTCTGAGAGCAATTTACACTCCCGAGAAAGGAGAGAATCGTCATATTTTGAAACATACTCCTCAAGATTATGAAGAGCATTGCTCTGGGCAGCCACAGGGTTACGTAAATCGTGCGAAATAATAGAGAGAAACTTATCCTTTAATCGAGACATATTCAGCAATTCGGCATTTCTCCGTTTTTTAAGTCTGATGACATATACTGCGAGGATAAAGGCTACCGCCAATAATATAGTTAAAGAGATAGCAAACCACAACCATATATTGCGCATACGCAGCTGCTCCTGCTGAATAAGAATCGTATGCTCTTTCTCAGCCGTTTCGTATTCTATTCTGAAGTTTTCCACCTGACGAAGCGACTCTTTTTTGTAAAGAGAATCGGATAATTGTATATAGAGTCTCAGCTGACGCAATGCCTCCTTCGGATTGGAATTCTCCAGTGCATTCGCCAATCCCATACGGGAGCGGCTCTCCGCAAGACGATTACCTGTTTTTACACTCACCTCTGCCCCCTTTCGGAAATATTCTGAAGCCTCTCTGCTCCTCCCTTCGTCCAGTGCGATGGAGCCAAGCTGATTAAGACAGATGGAAAGGGAGATATTGTTCCCGAACTCTTCGAGCAATGGGGCAGCCTTCAGAAGACAATCTCGCGCCTTGGAATTCTGCTCCATATCCATATATACAGCCCCCATCTGGCAGAGACGAATAGCTGCGCGGGCACTGTTACCGGTACCCATATTGAGCCTGTAAGCCTCTTCCACATACTCAAGCGCTTCCAGGGGCTTACCTGCTCGCAGAAAAATTTCGGAAGCCATACCATATCTGATAGCGAGACGATCATCATCCCCCACCGTTTTTTCATATTCAATAGACTTGAGAACATACTCCTGAGCAGCATCTATCTGATTCAATGCAAGATATGTGCCTGCTAAAGTGTTTAAAGCCGAACTGGTCCGACTCGCATCGTTATTTTTCTCACATAAAGAGTAGCACTCCTGAAGATACTCAATGGAAGTTTCGTAATCCCCTATTCGATGGTAAAAAATGCCAAGCATCGACGCACAATCCGATATCAAAAGAGAATCCGAAATCTTCCTGCTGACATCGAGAGAGTGCTTACAGGCGATTAAGCCCATTTGAACATTTTGAATATCATACTGATACTCACAGTACCAGTAATAGGTCAGAGCCTCGATATAATCGGCTGATTTAGAAGAAATGTCAAGATAAGAGAGCGAATCCACCAAACCGTAATCTTTAAGGGCATCGATAAATATAACTGCCGCTTCAATTTTGGCTTCACCCCTCGAACTCCGGTCATAGCGAGTAAAAAGAGAATCTATCCTACTCTGACCGACAACAGGAACCCCAATAGAGATAGAAAACAATAACAGTAAAAGGATTTTTTTCTTCATAGATGCAAATATAATAATTATGTCATTTAATATAAGTATTTTTACTCATAAAACTGAAATATGTAACTCCGATTTTTTGTAATAAAAAAATCAAAGGATATTTTTGTAAAGATAATTTATAGATTAACCAATAAATCACACAATATGAAAAAAGAACTATTAGAAAAAACCGGTTATGTTCTCCCGGTCTATCTCCCTCCAATGATTGAGGTAGAGAATGTAAAAGTAGAACAGGGGTTTGCCATTTCAGGCACCGGAAATGATGCCGGCTGGGGAAGTTGGGATTAATTAACCTTTAAACTATTACAAAATGAAAAAGAATTATTTAATGATAGCAGCAATGGCTGCACTCGCACTCCTCTCTTCCTGTCAGAAAGAGGAGGTGGTTTTCACACCCGAGCCGGTCACAGTTACTCTAAAAGTAAATTGTGATGATATTACCGACACCAAAGTCACATATACCACAGACGAAACCGATAATGCCAAACTGAACTTTTCATGGAAAGCACTTGACGAGATAAGCATTATCCCTGTTTATAAAAACGCCGAGCTCACCGATGGAGTTGTCCGTCAGAACTGCAAATTTACAATAACAGAAATAAGTGCCGACGGCAAGTCCGCTACCTTTACCGGAACAATATATAGCTGGAATGGGACAAGAAATGTCTATATTATCTACCCTTATAATGAAAATATTACTGAATATACTGATGCCGGTATGCCTAAAATTCCTTTAAATACAACCGAACTTAGACCCGAAAATTATGTTAATTATTGTAATAATGTCGTTTTAAAGGGTGTAATCGGGAATTCGACTTTTGATAATTTCATCTCCTCGTCTTTTTCTCTCGACGAGACCATATCTGCCATAAGGCTGAGTATTAATAAAATTCCCAGCGGTCAGACTGTAAAAGAGGTAAATTTCTACAGAGAAGGAGGAAATAGTTCTTTCTCATTCGGCAAATACTTTTCAAAGGTCGGTGTAACTTTATCAGGAGAATCACCATCTAATACTATATCTTATAAAGTAGCTGATTATAGTAGTCGATTAGGTAATATAATAAACATAACACTAAACATTCCTATATCATTTACACAAGGGACTTTATACTGTGAAGTAATTACCAACGATGAGGGTGGCACTTATAATTACTATAGTTATGCAGTATCTGCGAGTCTGTCTTCTGATCCTAAAAAAAATACTTTTTATCCTCTGACAGTTGACTGTAGCACAGCTGCTCCTTTTTATAATGGTTTTTACGATAACCAGTATCATCATCGCCGTAATTGTATGGGAAAGAAAATCAGTATGGGTGATTTGGGGTCTGCTTATTGGGCTGAATATAATGTAGGATATTCCACTGCAGATTATGCATATACCGGGATTTACACTTCTTTTACATATCCTTCAGGACTGCTATTCCAGTGGGGTAGGTTATCCGGAGGATCTCCACTTACCACAGAGTATGGAGCGGGTGCGTCAACAAGAGATTTTTATGGACAAGCCACCAACACAGCAGCACTACCAAGTAGTCCTAATATGCACGCCTTCTACACAAAATGGACAGGAGATAATTCAGCCTGGACACCTTTATCTTCTTCAAATAAGAAAAGACAAACTGACCCTTGTCCCAAAGGGTGGAGAGTTCCGACAAATGCTGAATTGACTGCTCTTGTGGCGAAAAAAGGTAATTATATAGAAAGCGAAACTATTAACGGACTTACTGTTAGCGGTTATTATGTCAGAGGAAGTGCGCTTACCGATAACTTTGGGCACACCAACTCTATATTTTTAAATGCAGATAAATTCAGATTGGCAAATGGTTCAATAGGCACTACCCCTACAACTTCATATTATTGGAGTTCCGATGTGGCTTCTGCGGGTAATTCATCATATTCTTTAAAAGTCAGTAACACCGAAATTACAGCAAGGATGGCCACATCTGTTCCTATAGGCGGTTTGGTCCGCTGCATCGCCCTCAGATAATTTATAATCCTTAATCTTAAATAATTTGCCGCTTCTCACCAAGTGAAAAGCGGCGAATTAATATAAAAAACTCTTATGAAAAAAATGAAATTTAAACGAATATTGATGACAGTATGCATCATATTCACGCTGGGCCTTAGTGCAGCAGCCCAAAACACATTCTATGTAAATATAAACAGGGGAAGTGCACGCGGCACAGGAACCCGGGAGGCTCCCATGAAAGATATTCAGAAAGCTATCGATGCCGCAGCAGACGGCGATTGCATTTTTATTTCAGAAGGGAATTATCTCGGCACTTTAGACCGCGGATGGATTGAGATTAAAAACAAGTATGTCTCTCTTCAGGGGGGATGGAATGATGATTTTTCAGAATGGAATCCTCTGAAATATATCACTCGTATTCAGCCTACTTTAGCCCAGAGAGGAACTATCGGGAGAGGAGTTCTACTGATAGAGTCTATCTCCAAGCGCACATCGAAAATAGTTATCGACGGCATCTTTTTCGATCTCGGTCTTGTCCACGAATATGCCAAAGCCGACCCTACCGATCCTCGTTTCGGCTGCCCCCAAGGGTGCGAGACAGGAAGGATTATGCCGGTAGGGACACCTCCCAACAAAACCATCAGACTTATCGGAGGGAAAGTAGCAGGAGACCTGATTATAAAGAATTGTATGTTCCTCAACGCCTCTTTTTACGGAATCATTATGACCAATATGGGCGGTAATTGGGAGATATGCAACAATGTATTTGTCTCTAATCTGTATGCAGCCTGCGAGATCAACGGAGGTTTGAATCAGACCACAAGTGCGCATCAGTCAAAAGTGGATTTTCACAACAATACCGTACTGTTCAGCTGGCCTACCACCAAAGAGATGGAGAGTATGGGCTACGGCTATCGTTTCCGCAACGGTGCAGACCACGATGTACACCATAATATATTCGGCTGCAATAACTTCGGTGCCCTCGACGGAGGATGGGACGATTCTAATCTTCCTGCCGATAAGCGTAAAATATGTTCAGCTTACGACAATTACTTCTTTATGAACAAAGGGGATATAGTCGTAGCAGGTACCAGCGGAGGAGCCTGGATATATGTCCCGGGGAAGAGATTTGACGAAGTGATGATGCTGCAGAAATTTGAAAACAATGTGGAAATACCCGGCACAAGCCCATTTCAAGAGATAATCGACCCCGCATATCTGAATGGCTATGCCTCATTGAAAATCATCACAACCGAAAGTTATGATGCCAATTCAGCCGCCAACCTCTATAGAGAAGCACACGGCCTCAACAAACAGGGGACCTCTACCACTCGCGTATCTATGTTCGGAAATCGCTACAACTTCGATAAAGCATTGCAGCTGTTCGGAGCTGAACCCACCCACGGAGCGCAATTACCGGTTAAATAGGGTGTTTATGGAGTATATTGTTCGCTATTTCTTGGCAGGAGCGTGTCTGTACCGGAAAAGGATAGCGAACAATATTGCTACTACAAGTGCGTAAGCAGCAAAAACATACCACGCATTTGACCATCCTGTCATCACATCACTCCAGTTGATAACTCCGTCAACTGCGACTTTCTTGGCATTGACCAAGATGTTGACCACCCATTGCGCTGAAAGCGTCCCTAAGGCTGCACCTATTCCATTGGTCATAAGCATAAAGAGCCCCTGTGCGCTCGAACGGATGGATGTGTCTGTGTTCTCGTTTACGAATAGCGATCCCGAAATATTGAAGAAATCGAAAGCTACTCCGTAAACTATCATCGAGAGGACGAAAAGCCATACGCCTGTTCCCGGATCTCCCACCGCGAAGAAGGCAAATCGGAGTACCCATGCAAACATTGCTATAAGCATAACCTTTTTGATGCCGAACTTATTGAGGAAGAAAGGTATAAGGAGGATACATAGTGTTTCCGATATTTGTGAAAGGGAGATAAGCATATTGGAGTGTTTAACTCCGAAGGTATTTGCAAATTCGGGGAGATTTCCAAAATCGCCGAGGAAAGGGTTCGCAAAGCCGTTAGTTATCTGGAGAGCTACGCCGAGAAACATCGAAAATATAAAGAAAATCGCCATTTTACGACTTTTAAATAGCTTGAAAGCGGTAAGGCCCATGGCATCGGCAAGTGTCTTTTTCTCCTCTTTCTTGATAATCGGGCAAGCGGGAAGTGAAAAAGCATAGAGTCCCAACACTAATCCCAAAACACCGGAAACTATATATTGGAAAGAATTAGCCTGATACCCCATAAGATCGACAAACCACATGGAACATATAAAACCTACTGTCCCCCACACACGAATGGGCGGAAAAGCATCCACAGCCTTTTGTCCCCCCCTTTCGAGGATGGAGTACGCCACTGAGTAGGAAAGGGCGATGGTCGGCATAAAGAAAGCTACGCTCAATGTATAGAGGGCAAATAAAATCGAGAACTGTGCCTCGCCTCCGGCAATGTAGCCGTAGTAGCCTGTGGAAATCATCGAAAGAGCTGCTATAAGATGGCATATACCTAAAGTTTTCTGAGCCTGAATCCATTTGTCTGCAATAATCCCGATGAGGGCAGGCATAAATATGGATACAATCCCCTGTACAGAGTAGAACCAGCCTATTTTTTCTCCGATTCCTATTTCACTCAAGTAGCGCCCCTGGGAGGTAAGATATGCTCCCCAGACTGCGAACTCAAGGAAATTCATAATGATAAGTTTGATTTTGGAACTCATTGTCTGAATATTTTTAAAGTTTAAAAGGTTATTTCCAGAGCTTTTCGGGATAGACACCTGCATTTATAAGGGCTCGTATGTTGGCGACAACATCGGGTCTGTCTTCCTTATAAGTCACACCAAACCATCGGGCATCACTGTTTAGTACTTTCATACGAACTTTACCCTCGTTGATAAGTGTATTGACTGCAAGGGGGATAAAATATTCAGCTTTGAGATTTGATATATTGGCAGGATTGTCAAGGAAAATTTTGAACAGTCTCTCAGATTCTTCAAAATAATCGGGGGTAAAGCCGAACAGATTCATCGATACCTGTGTATCTTCATCTATCGGATGGAGCCCTTTTTCGTCTTTATAAGAAATAGTACCTTTCGGCCAACTCTTACCGCAAGCGCAGATAAAATCTTCCTCATTACGCTCTATGCCGAGCCTCTCGACAATCGATACCAAATTTCCATCATCATTTACGGAACATTCGCCGCGGGAAACTGTACCAAATTCCGAAAGAGTGTTACGAAGATTATACCCTACCATCGAATAATATCCTTTTTTACCCTCTACATTCTTTAAATATTTACATAAAACTTCATACCCCTCGCGACCATAAAAGTCATCAGAATTAATTACGGCAAAGGGCTCGTGAACCACCGGAGAGGCCATCATCACAGCATGGTTGGTCCCCCATGGTTTTTCGCGACCCTCAGGGACAGAGTACCCTTTCGGGAGATACTCCAGCTCCTGAAAAACAAATTCAACTTCTATTTTACCGCCAAATCTTTCGGCGCAAAACATTTCGCGAAACTCCTTCTCAAACAAGTGGCGAATTACAAAGACAACTTTTCCAAATCCGGCGCGAATGGCATCGTAAATGGAATAATCTATAATTGCTTCCTTATAGGGACCTACTCCGTCCATCTGTTTAAGGGAGCCGTAACGGGAACCCATTCCCGCAGCAAGTACTACTAAAGTCGGTTTCATTTTCAAAATTTTTGTAAACTACAAAGGTATAAATAAAAAAAAGATATATGCCGAATATTTTCACTGCTCGTCATTAATGAGTTGTGACTTTTTTTATTGCCCATAGAAAATAACCGACTTTCTTAGTCCGTTATTATCTACTATCGTGAGGGTATGGCGGCCACGAGCAGGTATGACAGAGATTTTGTGCTGATTGTGAGAGGTTGAGCCTATATATTGGTCGTCTATATGCCAGAAAAGTGCAGCTTCAGGATCGGAGTGTGCTGCCGAAAAAACCACACCTCGCGTTTTAGAATCGAGATCCACAGGGGCGGCAATATGCATTCCGCTCTGAGGATATATTATCTCAAGAGTGTATGAAGAGGCTCCGGATATCGAACCCTCAGAAGTAACCATACCCGGATAAAGAGGGGGAAGACGCTTGTAGTCACTGTGAGAGCGCAGATAATACCACTCCTGCGCCGGCGGCAATACAAACCAAGAGACTGTTTTCATCTTTGAGACATTGTAACAATCACTGTTAACTATATATTTTTCATCTTCGCTCAGATGAAGAATTTTGTGAAACGGGCACACTTCGGGATGTACAGGTGCTTCGGGAGTAAGTACAGTATCGGCGTGGCAGGAGATAGATGCGAGGCATCTGTCACTTACAGGATATCCGCTTTCCCTGCAAACAACTACCTGCTGAAGCTCATTTTCGGGGATATCAAACCACTTCGTAGAGGGTAATGCATTGAAAATATCGAACATTACCGGTGCAGCATATCCTATCCCCGTAAGATTGGGCCTTCCCTCACCGTCGCAGTTACCCACCCACACTCCAACGACATATTCAGGTGTCACCCCCACACTCCATGCATCGCGATTGCCATAGCTTGTCCCTGTTTTCCAACCCACTTTTCTACTTGAAGAAAACGATTTCCAATCGCCCTCCTCTTCCGGCCTGTTAACTTGAGAAATGGCATCGAAGATGCACCATATTGCCCCCGATGAAAGGGGAAAATCGGAACAGAGGGCACTCTCTGTACCGAAAGCAGAGAGCTTGGCTGCCATTGCCCGATATACAAAAGCGAGGTCATATAGGGTAATTTCAGCACCTCCGAGTATGAGCGAAAGTCCGTAAGTATCTGCACCTCTGTCGATAGTCTTAAATCCCATCTCTCGAAGAAGAAGATAAAATTTTTCTGTCCCGTATTCATTCAGCATCCTTACGGAGGGGATATTTAGTGAACGCTGTATCACATTTTTTGCAGGGACTGCTCCATCAAAAGTGTTGTTAAAATTTCTCGGCGAGAAATTCTTGTACTGAAAGGGAATATCCGGAATAAGCATCGTGGGGAGAATTTCCCCTTCATCAAGCATCGCTCCGTATAAAAATGGCTTCAGGGTACTTCCGCTGCTTCTTGGCGCCTGCACTACATCTACATCCCCACCCGAAGAATTTATCAAATTCGGCACATTGCCGCAATATGCAATAACATTTCCTGTTTCGACTTCCAATACGATGGCTGCGAGATTGTTAACTTTATTGCTCCTATAAATTTCAATCTCCCTTTCGGCAATACTGCTAATCTGCCTTTGAAGATTAAGGTCAATGGCACTTCGATAGAGCCTGTCTCCCCCTTGGAGGCGAAGTGTTTCGAGGTAGTGAGGTGCGTAGTCTTTCATCGGACAGGGTCGCTCAGGGAGCTGCTCCTCCTTCGAGAGAACACATTGGACCGAGTCCAATATTCCTGCTTTGTGGAGTTTGTCGAGAAGCGCATTTCTCTTGAGAAGAAGCTTCTCGCGATTCTTGCCGGGGTGAATCAGCGAAGGAGAATTGGGTAAAATGGCGAGCATCGCACTTTCCCCCCAAGAGAGCTCATCCGCACTTCTGCCGAAATATCTCCATGCAGCAGCCTCCAAACCCACTACATTTCCTCCAAAAGGTGCGTTAGAGGCATATAGAGAAAGTATTTCATCTTTACAGCAGCGAAACTCAAGGCGGGTGGCGAGTATCGCCTCGATGATTTTCGTGCCGATATTCCTTTTGCGAGTGCCGCGGCACAATCTTATAGTCTGCATCGTTATTGTGCTGGCACCTCGTTTTATCTCTCCTGCCCGAAGATTTACTCGAAGAGCGCTCCCTATTGCCCAAGGATCAATACCGAAATGGCTTCGGAATCGCTTATCTTCGTAGGTAATTATTGCTTTAGCGAACTTATCGGGAATGGAATCGGAGGGGGGAAATCTCCATTGGCCGTCAGAGGCAATTCTCGCCCCGAGAAGGGCACCGTCACGGCTTTCCAAAACAGCTGAAACAGGGGAATCGAATAAGTTTCGGGGCAATGAAAACAGATACCAAATCAGCAATGCCGCGAGAAGGAAAGAGGATACTGCTATGATATATTTTTTTCTGCTCATAAATATTCAAATCTTTAATGCTCAAATATAAACAAATTATTATCTTTGAAATAATATTAAATCCTTTAATTAATAAGATTATGAATAGTAGATATTTTGCTTTGAAAGGTGTCTCAGTATTGTTTTTAACACTAATCGCTTTGATCTCTTCTTGCAGGGGAGGACATTCTTCAGATGGTTACAGCGGTTTGGAATACCCTTCTGAAATACGAATTACCGATCCTATTACCATAAGGGTCAGCGATTCTCTCTCATTTAAGGGGGTTGAAGATAAATTTTCCAAGACCATTTCGGTATCACCCAAGTTCGATTATAATATCGAGGTTCTAAATAGTAATACTATTTCTATCAAGGCGATAACACCTCTTCCATATAAAACCGTATATACAGTATCGATCGATATGGGGAGGTTATTTTCAGGAGCCGCAGGAGATGGTGTAAAGTCTTTCGAGGTACGCACTATTCCCCCTGTATTCAAATGCTCTGAGGAAAAACTTACGACTTATTCGGACATAGATGATGCTTATTATATTAAAGGAGAGGTAGAGACATCGGATTTTGTTGATTACAAAGCTATTGAGCAGGGGATGAAAGTGGAGGGAGGAGATTTTATCGTAAAATGGACACATAGTCAGGATGGGTGTTTGCACTCATTCATTATTGAAAATATATATGCACGCGAAAGCTCATTTAATATTAAAGTCATAAGGGATTACTCCAAATATGACGACAGAGGTGTAAATGAGGTGAGTTACTTCATCCCAGCCAAGGGGAAATATATGGTAGTGAGTGAAGAAATCGTATCGGAGCCATATCATTTTGAAATATCATTTTCTTCGGAAATTAATAAAAAACAGCCTTTTAGAGATCTTATTTCGGTACCGGGAGGGGGAAGACTCAAATTTGTGATAGACAAAAACAAGCTATCGATCTTCCCCGATGTAAGAGCTAAAAAAGCTCAGAGTATAACCATTAACAAAAACTTGAAAAACATTAAGGGCGATACCCTTGAAGAGGACTGGACTGCGAAATTTTCAATACCTTCCACATCCCCCTCGGTGAAATTTATAACTCGAGGATCGATCCTCCCCTCTTCCAACGATATGATTATCCATTTTCAGTCTGTAAACTATGCTAAGGCACAGGTGCGAGTAAGAAGAATTTATGAGAGCAATGTTTTACAATATTTTCAAGATGCTTATCTCAATACTACATCTGCATATAATCTTAATAATGTCTCAAGGGTTATTGCCGACACTACTTTTGCCCTTGATGCAGCTGGGTCGCAGCGTTTGAGAAATCTTTCAAGCTACGGCATTGATTTATCAAAAATAATCAAACCTGAAAAGGGTGATATATATAAAGTCGAGATAAGAGGGAGGGAAAAGCTCTCTGAAGATGAAAGTGATGGGTGGGAGAGCGACTATTATTTCGGAAATTACGAGGATTACAAATATAGGAGTGTTAATATACTCGTCTCGGATTTGGGTGTTGTGGCCAAGGGTTCGGATATGAATGTATATACTTTTTTTGTTCACAATCTCATAGATGCAAAACCGGTATCGGGGGCAAAGATTTCTATATATAATTCTGTAAATCAATTAATCGGAGAGTCCGTTTCAGACGGAGAAGGGATGGCTTCCATCGCTCTTGATGATAAGCCTCTGACCGCTGTAATAACTTCGTATTCCGACAAGACTTATATCAAGATGGACAATGGCCTGTCGCTATCATTAAGTAATTTCGATGTAGAGGGAGCGCCTGTAAAAAATGGTCAAAAAGGGTTTATTTTCGGCGAGAGAGGGGTTTGGAGGCCGGGGGACAATATTTTCATAACTTTCATTTCCATGCTCTCGGAGGGTATCCTCCCGAGCGGTCATCCTGTCACGGCGACTCTTTTGAATCCTCAATCACAAGTGGTTCAGACTCTTACCAATAATTCCGGAAGCAATGGGATGTATGCTTTTAAATTCAAAACAGATCCCTCTTCCCCTACCGGAAACTGGCAAGTGGAAGTTTCGGCAGGGGGGCAAACCTATTCAAAGATTATTAAAATTGAGACCATAAAGCCCAATAAGCTCCTCATCGACCTCTCATTCGGCTCCGAATCTGTGATTCGCTCCTCTGATATTTCAGGTAAGATGAAAGTTAATTGGCTGACGGGAGGGGCGGGAAGAGATCTTGAATCTCGTGTCGAAGTGACCCTATCACGCACCAATACATCTTTTGCAAACTATAAAAACTACATATTTGAGGATATCTCTCGCAATTTTCACTCTGAAACAAGGGAAATTGCCGTAGGAAAAACTGATGAGAGTGGAAAATACACATTTATCTCCTCTATTGCTAATTCGGGGGCGGTGCCGGGCTTTCTAAAAGGGGTATTCACCACGAGAGTTTTTGAATCTGGGGGAGATTTCAGTATAGATAATTTTAGCACAATCATCTCTCCATACAATACATACATAGGGATTGATGTTCCCGAACAGGAGAATGACTGGGGTGGTAAATATCTCAATATTGAAAACGAACATTCGATTAACATTGTAGCTCTCAATCCCTACGGTTCTCCCTCTTCCATCAGAAATGTTGAGGTAGAGATTTACAAAATGGGATGGAATTGGTGGTGGGGTTCTTCCTCCGGAGAGCTTGCCTCCTATTCTCGCGATTCATATAATAGACCGTATAAAGTATTTTCCACATCGCTGAAAGATGGAGCAGGCAGTTTCGCACTTAATCTTAGCGATCAAGAGGGGGGATTTTACTTCATAAGGGTTATGGATCCTATTGGCGGTCACGCCGCTTCGAAAGTAGTGCTGATTTCCAATAGTTACAGCCTTGAAGGTACAGGAGAGGGTGAAGGTGCCGCCAGATTGAAAACTTCTATTGACAAGGATAAGTATAATGTCGGAGAGACAGCAAATCTTTCTATTCCCTCTGCCCCGGGAGCAATAGCCATTGTTTCTTTAGAAAAAGGTGAAAAAGTGATTAAGACATTTAACAGAGAGTGCAAAGGGAGCACCACAGTAATTTCCATCCCTATTGATGGGACAATGGCCCCCAATATTTATGCCTCAGTGACACTTATTCAGCCTCATAATGTCTCTTCCAATGATGCT
This sequence comes from uncultured Muribaculaceae bacterium, assembly GCA_964611185.1. Classification (GTDB taxonomy): domain Bacteria; phylum Bacteroidota; class Bacteroidia; order Bacteroidales; family UBA932; genus CAAGNP01. The sequence goes on from CAZSXE010000006.1 coordinate 70,787, forward strand.
CCTATAAGACTTTTCGGTGTTCAGAAAATTTGTGTGGAAGATCCCAAGTCTCATCTTTATCCCGAAATTATAGTGAAAGATGAAATTCGTCCCGAAAGTGAGGTGACAATTAGTGTTAAGGAGAGAGACGGGAGGGCTATGAGTTATGTTTTAGAGGTAGTGGATGAAGGTCTTCTGAGCCTTACGAGATTTAAAACTCCTCAGCCTTGGGATGTGTTTTATGCTACGGAAGCACTCGGGGTAAGGACATGGGATCTATATGATATGGTCATAGGGGCTTATGGGGCTAAGATGGAGAGATTGTTCGCTATCGGTGGAGACGGAGAAGAGGCGGTAGTCCCCTCAAAATCAAAGGCAGAGCGATTTAAACCTGTTTCGATTTTTCTCGGTCCGTTTACCTTAAAAGAAAACGGATCCGATGTACATAAGATAACTATTCCACAATACATTGGTTCGCTGAGAGTTATGGTGGTTTCTACTGACGGAAAAGCTCAGGGTTCGGCTCAGAAGAATGTCACAGTAAAGAAGCCTCTTATGGTTCAGACTACTATGCCGCGCGTGGTGAGGGTGAATGAAAAAATTTCGGTGCCTGTTACTGTTTTTGCCATGGCAGAAAATATGGGAGAAGTGACTGTTAAAATCGATGTAAATGAGGCATTTAAAGTGGCGGGGGCTGATTCTAAGACCATTGTTATGAATAAATCGGGCGAAGAAATCGTCTATTTTGATGTAGAGGCTGCCTCTGACCAGCAGCTTGGGGAGATTATTGCGTCAGCTAAATGCGGTTCTGAAGGGGCGAAAGAGAAGATCGAAATAGATATAACTGAACCCAATTCTCCTGCTACTGTTTCAAAAACGATACTCCTCAAAGGGGGAGAAAGTTCCAAAATTGATTTCGCTCTTGCGGGGAAAAAAGGGACCAACACTATGCAGGTGGAAGCATCTGTGCTCCCTCCTATTGACCTTGATTATCGTCTAAAGTATGTCATAAGCTATCCTTACGGCTGCCTTGAGCAGACAGTCTCGGCTGCCTTTCCTCAGCTGTATCTCTCAGATCTTGCCGATTTATCCTCGCAAGAGAGTCTTGAAAGCGAGAATAATATTAAAAACGCCCTGTCGAGATTGCATATTTTTGCTCACCCCTCAGGAGGGTTTACATATTGGCCAGGGGATGGTGCCGGAGTATCTTTTTGGAGTACTGTGTATGCTGCTCATTTTATGATTGAAGCCTCCGGTAAGGGGTATGCCGTACCCTCTCAATTATTGGGCAAAGCCTTAGAGTACATTCGTGAAAGGGGCGGTCGCAACGACGATAGTACCTTGGAGAGGGCATACTCTTTCTATGTTCTCGCCCTTTCGGGCAATGCACCCAGAGGAGCTATGAACCGCCTGAGAGAAGTTAGCGGACTTTCCAACAGTGACAAATGGTTTTTAGCTGCCGCTTATGCTGCTGATAATAAGAAAGATATGTCAAAGGATATAGTCAGCGAGATGGTCTCTTCGGGATCGCCAAAGACGGTGAATCGTTTTGCCCTATCTTTCGACAGTAAGGAAAGAGAGTTAGCTACTGCTATAATGGTCTATAATGCACTTGGCGAATATGAAAACGCCTTTAAAGTGGTCAGGACCCTATCCCTTTTTCTTAACGACAGAGAGCATTATATGAGCACCCAAAGTACTGCATGGGCGCTTAATGCCATCGCCGGATATTCAAAAACTCAGCGTGGAGGAAAAATCGATATCACTCTTACCTCTTCCGGTAAGCATTTCGACATAAAAGGGGATGATTCATATATCCGCAAAGAGCTTTTCAACTCTGCCGAATCTTCATTATCAGGGGCCATCCCCATTGAGGTTAAGAACAACAGCTCGTCCGAAACTTCTATTGTTATCAGTTCGAGGGGAGTACCTTCTCAGGGGGAGGAATTATCTTCTTCCCACGGACTTAAAGTAAATTTGAAATATTCTACCATATCAGGAGGATATCTTGATCCATACAACATCGCACTTGGAACCGATTTTTTGATAGAGACGACTGTTACAAATACGAGTAATTCCATCGATTACACAAATTTGATGCTGTCGCAGATATTTCCTTCGGGGTGGGAGTATAAGAGAGAGAGAACCGATAGTTATTATCAAGACCTTAGAGATGATAGGATTTATACAAGTTTCGATCTTCCTAAATACACAAGCATTACATTCAAAGTGAGGGCTACAGCTACATTTAGAGGCCACTTTTATCTTCCGGCTACCACTTGTGAAGCGATGTACGACTCTTCTGTTAATGGAAGCACTTCCGGCGGCTGGATTGATATAAAATAAGTATTAATAATTAATAATCAACATTATGACAACAGGTAATTATATTAGATTTGATTGGGCGATGAAGCGCCTGCTGC
>CAZSXE010000007.1:0-44396 GCA_964611185.1 uncultured Muribaculaceae bacterium
CCTATCTGTGGCTCTTTGGCTTTTGCCACAAGAAAGCCCCAACGTGACTGCGCCGGTACGAAAAATACGCTCTCTGCCTTATACTCTTCTCTATCTTCGGGGTCAGCGCCATCAACAACCTCTATTTGCAGACGAGCATACAACTCCTCGAACGAATCAGAAATGTATTTCAAAAATATCAATCCCAATACAACGTGTTTGTATTCGGCTGCATCTATATTTTTGCGCAACTTATCAGCCGCTTTCCACAGCTGTTTTTCTACGGGCTCTTGTGCTATCTCTCTTTTCTTTGCCATATCTATCTCTTCTTTTTACTATCAATTAAATCTTTGGGGTTTACTTGTAGGATTTCCGCTATTTCAAAAAGCAACTCCAAGCTGGGTTGACGGCGGTTGCAGACATAGGCGTTCACGATGCTGAAACTCTTTCCGAGTTTACCCGCAAGCCAAGTCTGCCGAATACCTTTTTCGTTAAGTATCTCTTTTATTCTATTCATCGTGATGAATCAGTTATATAAAACATATATGACTATAAAGATATGAAATAATATGACATATTCATACAACAAACATAAAATGTGTTAATTATTTATATTCCAGATACAAAATTACATACATAACTACCAAACAGTAGCCTGTTTTAAGCTTCCTCCAATTTTGGTTATGCTCAGTTGGTTGGCCCATAGATACACGATTATGTTTTGTTTCCATATTTATAATATATTTGTTTTTGTTCAAAGACAAGTAACAAAGTTATTAGTAATAAGGCTATTAGTAAATTGCTTTAAACCTTTTTATTTTTTTGCAGTCAAAGAATTGAAATAGTTTTTTACTTAGGTTAAGTTTGAACCTCTTATGTTCTCGTGCAGAATGGACATAAGAGGTTCTCTGTTTTATCGGGGTAATGTTCGGGTAAATATTCAGTGAGGCACAATAAAAAAAGAGGGCGACTAAATTTTCTTAGTCACCCTCTTAATATTTATATGCTAAAAATAATTATTTGATTTTGGCAAATTCTACATCTGTCAAAATACGCTTAGCAAGATCGGTATCTTTTTTAGCTACTTCGATAGCCTCTTTAGCTGCTGCTACATTACCCTGACGAGCAAAAGCAATAGCTTTAAGATAGTTCATCCAAGGGCAAGTTTTGTTACCTGCAATCTTAAGAGTCTTTTCGGGCTGATTAACAAGTAATGCTGCAAGAGCTTCGTTGAAACATCCCTGGCCGGCAAGTTTAGCATTGGCCTCAGAATATTTACCTTTAAGAATATCAACAACTGCAAGATTGTACTTAGCTTCTTTCAAAGAAGATTTAGAAAGAGCAGATACAGCTTCGTCGTTATTTCCTTTGCGAAGAGCCACAACACCTAATGTATTGTAGTAGTAAGCATCTTTATTAGATACTTTGGAGAGAGCAGAAGCAGCTTCTGCATTTTTATCCATATAGAGGTTAGCAACGGCCAAGTTAACATTTGCACGATCGCTTGCAAATTTATCAGCTGCCTTAGCATAGATTTTAGCTTTTGCGGCATTATCTTTAATAAGAGAAGCAGCGTGAAGAAGAGCCTCTTCATCAAGAATTTCGATATTGCTGTTTACAAAATCAAGAAGCTCGGCGTCGGTATAGTTTGCAAATTCGATGTTAGCAATAAATCTGGCACGACGAAGCTGAGGAAGAATTTCCTTTGCAAGTGTGGTATAAACCTGAGACATATTTCTTATTTCTCTTTCACGAACAGCAGGATCGCTGTACATTTCAAGAACACGGAGGATAAGATCTTTGTCAGCTATTTCTGAATTCTGAACTAATTCTTTGAATCCTTCCCAGTCTTCTGAAATTGAAGATTTGTTAACAGGAGCTTTAACTCCGGCCTTTTTATTAATGGTTTTGGCAAATGCATTGTTAGCTGTTTCAGCACGCTTTTCAGAAAGCTTTGCATTGAAATCTTCTTTTCCTTCAGGAGAAGCATAAGCTATAATTTCGGTCTCTTTAATAGTTCTGCGCTCATCAGCTTTAACATTTGCAAGGAATTCCTCAAATGCTTTAATCTCGCTGGTTTTAAGCTGTGCAGGACGAACTGTAGAACTGTTTACCAAATAAAGAATCTGAGCTTCGCCTTTTTCGGGAATAACTGCCTGATATGCATCGGGAGCATAAGCAAGAGAACCATTGGTTTTTACCATCTTATATGTAGTGATGGCACCGTCAGCTATCTTATAAGGAGCTGCAAAAGGAATTCTCTTTTCTTTATATATTACTGTCATACGAAGTTCCAAATGAGACTGTTCCATACCTTCTTTATAATCGAAAGTAAAGTTTTCAGTGATAGCTCCACCGGCTTTGGCAACGGTTTTATAATTCAAAGTTACATCTTCTCCCTGAAGCATTACAGGGTCAAGAGCTACTTCGCCACCATTATACACAAGCACGGGAATAACCTCAACAACTGCTTTCGGATGGAAAAACTCATTAGGAAAATTAACTGTTACTTTAGCTGCTATTTTATCAGCAACTACTTCAAGAACTGTGGGTTCGCACTTTACAGATACTTTATCTGCTTCTTCTGCCATTTTCGCAGGGTTACCGCAAGAAGGGATAACAAGAGCTACTAATGCAAGAATTAAAAATTTCTGAAAAATTCTTTTCATTTTGTAATGTATTTAAGTTATTTATACTCTTTTTGAGGAAAAAACATAATATCCGCAAATATAAACAAATTTTTTTTGCAAGCAGAAAAATAGCTATTTTTTATTCAAATACTTTAAAATTTTATCTAAATCAGACGGCGTATCGACAGAAATGGAGTCATACTGAGTAATTTCCACCTTTATTCTCATCCCGTTTTCAAGCCACCTGAGCTGTTCAAGACTTTCGGCGATTTCGAGCGAAGACCTTTCAAGAGAACAAATCTCTTTTAAAGCAGAGGGCCTGTACGCATATAATCCTATGTGTTTAAGATAGCAGTGATTATCCATCCACTTATCTTCATCAATATCCCTCATATAAGGAATGGGATACCTGCTAAAATATAGAGCATATCCGTTTTTATCGAGGACAGTTTTTACATTGTTCTTATCAAAGAGTTCCGAGGGTGTTACTATTTTTTTAGCCATTGTTCCTATCATCACATCTCTGTCAAAAAAAATGCTTTCAAGAGAAAGCAGCTGCTCGGGGTTTATGAGCGGCTCATCTCCCTGGACGTTCATCAGTAGATCAAATTTCTTTTCCTTATTGGCATCAATATATTTATTATACGCCTCAAAGACTCTATCTGTCCCACTTTTGTGCTTATCAGAGGTCATAATCGCCACCCCTCCGCTCTCACATACCTTGTCGAAAATTCGCAAATCGTCTGTGGCAACACACACATCTTCAAATGCCTTTTTCGCCTGTTCATATACTCTGATGATCATAGATTTTCCTGCTATGTCGATAAGAGGTTTCCCCGGAAATCTCGATGAACAGTATCTTGCAGGGATAATGGCCAATGTTTTCATATAAAATAAGTATTTAAACTTTTACAAAAATAAGCAAAATTGCAAACAACTATTAAAATTTTATAACTTTGCAGATTATGGGAATAAGAGAAATAAAAGACAGATTCGGCATTATCGGAGACGACCCGAGACTTAACAGTGCTCTTGATACTGCGATGCAAATAGCAGGAACCGACCTTTCGGTATTAATTACCGGAGAGAGCGGGGCCGGGAAAGAGGTTATTCCACAGATTATTCATTCTTTAAGTCCGAGAAAGCACAATAAATACATAGCTATAAATTGCGGTGCTATACCGGAAGGAACTGTGGACTCAGAGCTATTCGGTCACGAAAAAGGTTCTTTCACCGGAGCCAACGAAGCTCGAAAAGGGTACTTTGAAGTGGCCAACGGCGGTACTATCTTTCTCGATGAGGTGGGAGAACTCCCGTTGGCAAGTCAAGCCCGTCTTCTGAGAGTTCTTGAAAACGGCACTTTCCTCCGGGTAGGTTCTTCTATTGAGCAAAAAACAGATGTGAGGGTGATTGCGGCCTCTAATATTAATTTCCTTAATGCCATTAATTCGGGAAAATTCAGAGAAGATCTATATTACAGATTGGACGCAGTACCTATATATATCCCCCCTCTGAGGGAGAGGAAAAACGACATCCATCTTCTATTCAGAAAATTCGCTCTTGATTTTGCCGAGAAATACAAAATGCCCACCATCAGACTTACTCCCGAGGCTCAGGTCATACTCGAATCTTACCGATGGCCGGGGAATGTACGACAGCTTAAAAATGTAGCGGAACAGATGTCAGTTCTCGAAAATGAGCGTAATATCTCCCCCGATACGATTAAAAAATATATACCGCGCGAAGGTCCGGATATACTTCCTGTAAGAAAAGGAGACTGCCCCGGAGGTGGTGAAAATTTTTCAGACAGAGATATAATTTTTAAAATATTGATGCAGCTTAGGGAAGAAGTGGATGAATTGAAAACCGAAATTTCAAACAATAAAGCTCCGCAGAGCGGCAATCTAAAGATCAATGACAGCCCTAAAGTTCATCCCGTGCTTCTCAATAAAGAATTTGACGACAGAATAACTGATACCCAGTCTGAAATAATAGATGACAACAATCTATCTATTCAGGAGGTTAATTCCGATCTCATCAAGAGAGCTCTCGAAAAGCACGACGGTAAAAGAAAAGCGGCAGCCGACGAATTGGGAATATCGGAAAGAACATTGTATAGAAAAATTAAAGAATTGAATCTTGATGAATAAATGCTCTTATATCCTCATTGTGCTAATGCTGTCTCTCGTTTCGGGATGCAAGATATCGTATAGCTTTTCAGGAACATCTATTCAGCCCGATGTAAAAACATATACTGTAGAATATTTTGAAAATAAAGCTCAAAGAATCTATCCCTCACTTGCAAACACAGTTACCGAGGAGCTTATTGATAAGTATAAAAAGCTCACACGACTTAATATGGTATCCGAAATGGGGGATATTACTGTATCGGGCATAATAACGGGCTACGACACCAAACCTATGGCCATAACCGCCGATGAAGTAGCTTCCCAAAACAGACTTACAATTACCGTCAAAATAATGTTTACCAACAGGCTTCATCCTGATGAAGACTTTGAAAAGTCATTTTCAGCATATTCTGATTATGATTCTATGCAGTCTCTCGATGCAGTGGAGGGGGCATTGTGCGAAGATATTGTAGAGATCCTGATTGAAGATATTTTTAATGCAACTGTAGCAAACTGGTAGTACAATGGAGAAGACTAACAAGATTATCGAACTATCCTCTCTATCCCTCCCCGATCTGGATAAAGTGCTTAAAAACTACCCTTGGTTTTCTTTAGCAAGAAAAGAGTTTTTTATGAGAATGACTGCACTTGGGGAAGAGTATAGAAATGAGGGGTTGAAAAAAGCTGCCATCTATGTCTTTTCAAGGGAAGGACTACTCAGGGACGGACAAAAGGTCATAGAAAAAAATGAAATTATAACCCCTCAAAGTAATGATAAGGAGATAGTATTCGATCTTGACGATGAAGATTTTTCATTGAAACCTGCCGAAGAACCTGCAAAAAAGGAGACAATACAGAAAAAAGAGATACACATCGTAGGTGGAGATTATTTCGGAAAAGAAGATATCGATTCATTAAAAGAAGACGGTATGACTACCTTGCAAAGATTTAATTCATTTTCTTCAGAGCATGGAGAAGAAGATAATGAAACAGTTGAGACACAGAAAAATGCAGAGGATAACTTTACTGATGAATGTTTTTACACCGAAACTTTAGCAAAAATTTATTCGGCTCAGGGCTTTTATCAAAGAGCCTTAGATGTTTATGAAAAACTTATTTTGCTATATCCGGAAAAAAGTACTTACTTTGCAGCCCTTAAAGAAGATACAAAGAAACACTTATAGAGATATGTACACATTTATTTCGATTTTAATTATTATTGTAAGCATTTTGCTGACTATTGTGGTTTTGGTTCAAAACTCCAAGGGAGGTGGCTTAGCAGCCAATTTCGCCGCCGGCAACCAAACATTCGGCGTTCGTCAAACCGCAGAAAAACTTGAAAAGACCACTTGGGGACTTGCAATTACTCTTTTGGTCCTTTGCTTGCTTGCTACTTCTACTATTTCATCAGGTAATAAAAATAAAGGTTCAGATATTCAAGAGAAGCTTGAACAAGCTGCACCTGCACAGGGACAGCCCGATTTTCCTGTTCTTCCTCAAGAGACCACACCTGCGGAATAATAATTTATTTTACAGTATATCAGCTCGTTACATGGTAGCGAGCTTTTTTTTGTAAAAAATTTAGTACTTTGTGATACAAGGTATTAAAAAAAGTATATATATTTGCAGTACCAAATAAAAGGCACGGAATAGTACTGAAAATTATTAACTACTAAAAATAAATTAAAAAATGAAAAAGGTTTTAAATGTAGGTATCGGTGGCAGAACATTCGTAATCAACGAAGATGCATATCAAAAATTAGATGCGTACATAGAGAAATTTCGCCAGAAGACTCAAATGGGTTTTCAAACTAAAGAAGTAATTGACGATCTTGAGATGAGAATCGCCGATCTTTTTACCGAATCTCTCGGCAACAATAGAGATGTTGTGAGCCTGACATTGGTAAATCAGGTGATCTCGCAGCTTGGAATGCCCGACGGCAGCTCCGGAGAGGGCGATTATGTAAATAACGACAAAAACGCTTATGCCCCTGTGAGCAAAAAGTTTTATCGTGACTCCGACAACAAAGCCATCGGAGGAGTGTGCAGCGGCCTTGCTGCATATTTCAATATTGATGTAATGCTGATCAGAGTACTGTTTGTAGTGGCTTTAATCTGCGGATCGCTCGGTTTTTGGGTATATGTAATATTCTGGATAATAGCTCCCCTCGCAATTACGGCAGCACAAAAATGCGAGATGAGAGGACTACCGATAACTGCCGAAAATATGAGAAGATTTTCAAATTCAAGATAAAGGAGGAAAAATGGAAATAATTACGAACTCGGAAAATATTAAATCTCAAATGCGAAAAGGTGTTCTTGAATATTGCATTTTAGGGATTTTGAACAACAAGGATTCTTATGCTTCTTCTATAATCTCCGAGCTTAAAGAGGCTAAGATGATAGTAGTGGAGGGGACTCTCTATCCACTTTTAATAAGACTTAAAAATCAAGGAGCGCTCAATTACAGATGGGAAGAATCGACTCAGGGACCTCCAAGAAAATATTACTCTATAACCCCCAAGGGTAAAGCCCAGCTCCTCGAAATGGATGATGCGTGGCAAGAGGTAGTGGAAACGATTAAATTAATAAGAAAATAAAGAGTTACCGATATGAATAAAGTTATAAAAGTCAGTATAGGGAATACTGCATTTACACTTGAAGAAGAGGCATATATCGTTATAAACGAATACCTTAACTCTCTAAATTCCTACTATAAAGAGAATGAAAACGGTGCCGAAATAGTCGATGGAATAGAGGAGAGAATCGCAGAACTTCTGATTGAAAAAAGCGGAGAAAATAAAATTATTTCTGCTGATGTAGCTAAAGAGGTTACTGAAATATTGGGGCAACCCGAAATGATATATGAAGAGAGCGGAGAAAAAGCATTTTCAAATCACGACAAAAAGAAAAAGTTTTTCAGGGATCCCACAAATAAGATATTCGGAGGGGTATGTTCCGGACTTGGAGAGTATTTTAACAGAGATGCTTCGCTGTTTAGAATAATCTTCGTTCTCGCTACTGTCTTGTTTTCAATCCCCAGCTGGGGGATAGGTGGAGGATTTTTCATTTTTCTCTATATTATCCTTTGGATTATTTTTCCTGCAGCCAAAACCGTGGATGACAGATGCAGGATGAAAGGGGAATCGAACACCATAGATTCGATAGAAAAAAACATCAGTACAGGGGCAAAAAGGGTGGAAAACGAGATAAAGAATATTCAAAACAATCATCCTGATTTTTGGTCAACGATAGGCAATATCATCACCAAATGTATAGGATTTGTCTTTACGATAGTGGGGCTTTCCGGGATAGTAGCCTTGGCTATTTTGTTGTTAGGAATTGAATTTTGGAATTTTTTTGTCCCTTTTATCTCATTTAATTCTATTTATCCCCTTATTAATAATATGTCGGCCGCTACTGTACTCCTCAAGGTTCTTATACTCTTAGTGACATTTATACCTTTTATCGGTTTCCTTTACTCAGGTATTCAGATGCTGTTCGGGTTCAAATCACCTAAATGGAGACCTGGTCTTATTCTTTTCATTATATGGATTGCATCAATAATAGGTATGTTTGTTTTGGGGTTCTCTACTTATTCCAATTATTGGAAAACCGAAAGCAGACATATTTCCAATTCACTTACACTTGATAACGATACACTTTACATCAAATTTACAGGTATTGAAGAGATGAAAGACAATAAGGTCTGGATCGAAGCCGATAGAAATGACTATAAACTTATGTATTTTAACGATTCGGAAAAAAACAACCCGAAAGTGATTCAGTACCCCTTTATTGAGTTGAAAAATGGTAGTAAGGAGAACTCGAAAATAACAATAGACACCCGTTTTTTCCCTAACGCAATGACACTTTCAGAGATAAAATCATTCGACAAAACCGAATTTTACAGCTTTGACGGTAAAACGCTTACACTTATGCCCGTTTTTTATGACAAGGAATCACCTGTGAAAGAATTGGGAAGAGAAATTGAGTTGTATATAGATGATGATGTAACGGTTATAATAAATGATCCCGTCTATCACACATTTGAAAACAACTTTGAATATTCTGATGTGAAATTTTTAAAATGGTGCGATTAGCTCTCCTTTTTTAATCAAGCTTCAGCACTGCCATAAATGCAGATTGGGGAACCTCGACATTGCCTACCTGGCGCATGCGGCGTTTCCCTTTCTTTTGCTTTTCAAGGAGTTTGCGCTTACGGGTGATATCGCCCCCGTAGCACTTGGCCGTCACATCTTTTCTTACCGCTTTGACGGTCTCACGCGCTATGATTTTGGCCCCTATGGCCGCCTGAATGGCTATATCAAACTGCTGACGCGGAATAAGTTCTTGTAGTTTTTCGCACATTCTTCTCCCGAAATCATAAGCATGGTCTCTGTGGATAAGGGACGATAGAGCATCTACCGGCTCAGAATTAAGTAAGATATCGAGCTTAACCAAATCTGCTCTCTGAAATTCGGTAATATGATAGTCGAAAGAGGCATACCCCTTAGATATGGACTTGAGCTTATCATAAAAATCAAATACAATTTCCGCCAGGGGCATCTCATAAGTGAGCTCTACCCTATCGGAAGTTAAAAAATGCTGACTCTTCAATACCCCCCTTTTATCGAGACAAAGTTTCATAATAGGACCGAAAAATTCGCTTTTAGAAATAATCTGGGCACTGATATACGGCTCTTCTATGTGATCTATGAGTGTAGGAGCAGGAAGTCCGGAAGGGTTATGAACATCTACTACCTCCCCCTGTGTGGTATATACTTTATATGAAACATTCGGGACAGTAGTAATGACATCCATATCAAACTCTCTGAAGAGTCTCTCCTGCACTATTTCGAGGTGAAGCAGCCCGAGAAAGCCGCAACGAAATCCAAAGCCTAAGGCCAATGATGATTCAGGCTCGAAAACAAGGGAAGCATCATTTAGCTGAAACTTTTCAAGAGAAGAACGAAGATCCTCGTATTGATCTGCCTCCACGGGATAAACTCCGGCAAAAAGCATCGGTTTTACATCCTCGAAACCTGCGATTGAAGTTTTACAGGGATTTTCAACATGAGTAATCGTATCTCCCACTTTTACCTCCACTGCTGTTTTTATTCCCGAAATAATATATCCAACATTTCCTGTACTTACCTCATCGGTGGGGCATAATTTCATTTTAAGACACCCTACTTCATCTGCATCGTATTCTTTTCCTGTGTTGAAAAACTTAACCTTATCTCCGCGATGTATTACTCCGTTTTTAACTTTGAAGTATGCTATAATCCCCCTGAAAGAGTTAAAGACAGAGTCAAATATAAGTGCCTGCAATGGAGCATTTTCATCTCCTTTGGGAGCAGGAACTTTTTCCACTATTGCTTCAAGAATTTCAGGTACTCCCTGTCCTGTCTTGGCACTACACAGGAGAATATCCTCTTCCTTACACCCTATAAGATCAATTATCTGATCCTTAACCACATCCACCATGGCAGAATCCATATCGATTTTATTCAATACCGGAATAATTTCCAAATCGTGGCTTATGGCCAAATAAAGATTTGAAATGGTCTGCGCCTGAATGCCCTGTGTAGCATCTACTACCAAAAGAGCCCCCTCACAAGAAGCGATAGCTCTCGACACTTCGTAAGAAAAATCGACATGACCGGGGGTATCAAGAAGATTAAGTGTGTAATCTTTTCCCAGATGACGATATATCATCTGGATGGCGTGACTTTTTATGGTTATACCCTTTTCCCTCTCTAAATCCATCGAATCGAGAACTTGGTTCTCCATTTCTCTTGCATTCAATGTATTGGTCTGTTCCAACAGCCTGTCGGCAAGGGTGCTTTTACCGTGATCGATATGAGCAATGATGCAGAAATTTCTTATGTACTTCATTTACTTTATAATAAGGTGCAAATATACATTCAAATTTGATTTTTCTCAAATTCATACTAACTTAGCAAATTCAATTACTCAATTTATTATGTTAAACATAACTCAACTATCAGACACTGCCTCTCAAATCAGGCGGGATATTATCAGAATGGTAACTATGGCCAAATCTGGGCATCCGGGCGGCTCAATGAGCAGTACGGATATTGTTACTGCATTGTTTTTCAATGAGATGAAACATTCTCCCAAAAGCTGGAAAAGAGACGGAAAAGGTAACGATATGTTCTTTCTTTCTGCCGGACATATCTCTCCCCTTTTCTACAGTGTCCTCGCACGCAGCGGCTATTTTCCCGTAAGCGAACTCTCTACATTTAGAAAAATCGGATCGAGGCTTCAAGGTCATCCTTCGGTCGAAAGAGGGCTACCGGGGGTATATGAGGCTGCCGGCTCATTGGGACAGGGTCTCTCTGTGGCTATCGGAGCAGCTCTTGCCAAAAAACTTGAAAACGACCTTAGCTATGTCTATGTCCTTATGGGAGATGGAGAAAGCGAAGAGGGTCAAATATGGGAAGCTTCTATGTTCGGAGCACATCACAAAGTAGATAACCTTATCGCCATGACCGACTGGAACGGGCAGCAGATAGACGGACCGGTAAGTTCTGTTATGAATCTCGGCGACCTTGAAGGTAAATGGAAATCTTTCGGGTGGAAATGTGTTGTCGCAGACGGTCACGATTTCGTTAAGATTCTCGATGCTTTCAAACAAGCAAAAGAGCTGTCAGGTCACGGATTCCCTGTAATGATTCTCTTCAAAACAGATATGGGGCATGGTGTTGATTTTATGGCAGGTACTCACAAATGGCACGGAAAAGCTCCATCTGCCGAACAATGCGAACAGGCACTTTCTCAATTAAAAGAAACTTTAGGAGATTTTTAATATGACTTTTGAAAATAGTGGAAACAAAGACACTCGTTCCGGTTTTGGAGCAGGTCTTGCAGAATTAGGCAGGAAAAATCCTGCAGTTGTAGCTCTCTGCGCCGATTTAATCGGTTCTTTGAAAATGGATGAATTTGTAAAGGAAAATCCTGAGAGATTTTTCCAATGCGGTATTGCCGAGGCCAATATGATCGGAGTAGCAGCAGGACTCTCTCTAAGCGGGAAAATTCCGTTTGTAGGTTCGTTTGCCAATTTCGTAACAGCTCGTGTTTATGATCAAATCCGCCAAAGTGTCGCCTACGGCAATACTAATGTGAAGATTTGTGCATCCCACGCAGGCATTACCCTGGGAGAGGATGGGGCTACACATCAGACAATGGAAGACATCGGTCTTATGAGGATGCTTCCGGGGATGACAGTGATTAATCCCTGTGACTATAATCAAACGAAGGCAGCTACCATTGCGATAGCGGAGCACAAGGGCCCCGTTTATCTTCGATTCGGGAGACCGGGGGTACCGAATTTTACCCCTGCGGATCAGAAATTCGAGATAGGAAAAGCATTGAAAATGATAGAAGGAAAGGATGTCACAATCTTTGCCACAGGGCATCTTGTGTGGGAATCCATTCAAGCAGCACTATCTCTCAAAGAATCTGGTATTTCGGTGGAATTAATTGATATTCACACTATTAAGCCGCTCGACGAAAAAGCTGTTATTGACTCTGTGCGCAAAACAGGGGCAGTCGTCTGCGCTGAAGAGCATCTTATTGCCGGAGGCTTGGGAGAGCTTATTTCAGGTCTTCTCGCCAGAGTGCTACCCACCCCTGTAGAATTTATCTCGGTAAATGATAAATTCGGGCAGAGCGGCACCCCCTCAGAGCTTATGACTGCGTACGGGCTTGATTGTGCTCATATTGTAGAAGCCGTTAAAAAGGTATTGGGAAGAAAAAATGGTTGACGATAAAGAAATTCTGAGTATTTACCACGAAGGAGGGAGGGAGGAATACGCCTTCAATCTCATCGTGCGCAAATATTCGGAGCGTCTTTATTGGCACATAAGAAAATTGGTCTCAGACCACGAAGAGGCCAATGATTTATTACAAAACACACTTGTAAAAGTCTGGAGATTCCTCCCCGATTTCAGAGAGGAATCACAGCTTTTTACATGGCTATACCGCATTGCTACAAATGAAACTCTCTCTTTTTTGAAAAAGGAGAGGTTAAAATATACTTTTTCTCTTACGGACTATGAGTCTGTTTTGGCAGAGAAACTCGAGGCAGATCCATATTTCAACGGAGATAATATTCAGAGAGAGCTTTATAAATCTATAGGGAAACTTCCTCCTAAACAGAGGGTGGTTTTCAATATGCGTTATTTCGAGGAGATGAAATATGAAGACATAGCCGAGGTTCTCGGCGGTTCGGTAGGTTCGTTAAAAGCCTCTTATCATCACGCATTTACTAAGATTCAAAAAAGTTTGGAAGATGCAGATTAATCTTTTTATATCAAAAACAGTCTAACCAAATATGGAAAGTGATAACAAACACCGTTTTACAGATTTGAGTCATCAGGAATTGAAAGATAATCCTTTTTCTGTTCCCGATAATTACTTTTCATCTTTGGAGGAAAATGTAAGGGAAAAGGTTCACCATTCAGAAAAAATCTATCCCCGCTTCCAGCAGATTAAAAGTTACCTTACCCTTGCTGTCTCTTTTTTAGTGGTTTTGGGAATTGGATATGGAGTTCTATCCCTCACCCCTATTCTTCAGAGAAGCAGCTTGAATATTGAAAATGACGAATTTACGGCATTAATAAATGATGGATACATCAATGAAAGATTCGTCGATTATCTTTACGATGAGATAAGTATTAAAGAGACCCTCGACACTACTAATATCTTCATATCCGATTCGTTTTCTGAAGTAATTGAAAATGAACTCTCAGAAAATGAATTGATTGACTATCTAAACAGTTATACCTACAATGACAAATAAATCCATATCTATGACCCGATTCATTACAATTACCATTTCCATATTATTGGCTTTCCCCCTTTTCGCTCAAAACCAGAAGAATGATAAAAACGAGCAGATTATCTCTGCTAAAATTGCATTTTTTACCACTGAAATAGGAATTACCCCTGAAGAAGCTCAGGTGTTTTGGCCTATTTATAATGAGTATTGGGAGGAGATTCAAAATGTTCATAGAAAATCAAAACAGACTCTTTGTAAAATCAGAGAGTATAACTCCGATAAAGACATTTCAAATTCTGAGTTAAAAAAATTAACTGAAGAGTATGTTGAGAGTTTTACCATCGAGGGAAAATTACAGAAGAAATATTTTGCCGAATTCTGCAAAATTTTCTCTGCTGAAAAAGTCGCCAAATTATATGTGGCTGAAGAGAGTTTCAGATGGAAACTTACCAAAATGTGGAGAGAGCAGCATAGAAAAGAGTTTCAAAAGGGGGAAATGACACCGCCAAAGGATGACGAAAAATGATAGAAGCTACTAATATTGAAAAATCATTCGGACTGCTCAAGGTACTCGATGGTGTTGATTTTCAGGCAAAAGCAGCGGAAGTGGTTTCGATTGTGGGGGCGAGTGGAGCAGGTAAATCCACTTTGCTACAAATATTGGGTTCTCTCACAAAACCTGATTCCGGCAGAGTTATTATAGATAACACAGATATTTTTTCTCTTTCAGACAATTTGTTGTCGGATTTCAGAAATAAAAAAATCGGCTTTGTATTTCAATTTCACCACCTTCTTCCCGAATTTACTGCCCTTGAAAATGTGATGATTCCTTCTCTGATTTCTCACAATTCGGCCTCTTCTGCAAAAAAAGAAGCTGTTACCATTTTGAAAGAGATGGGGCTTGGAGATAGAATTGGGCACAAGCCTTCCGAACTCTCCGGTGGAGAGCAGCAGAGAGTCGCCATTGCGCGAGCAATAATCAACAATCCTACAGTGCTGTTTGCTGACGAGCCTTCGGGCAATCTTGACAGCAACACCAAGGGGGAGATTCATAAGCTCTTTTTCGATCTGAGGGATCGTTACGGACTTACAGTGGTAATCGTCACTCACGACAGGGACCTCGCCAAGATGTCCGACAGAATGCTTACGATGGCAGATGGTAAAATCAGCAAATGAATATTTCAAAATCGGTTCATTAGTTCTTAAAAACCGCGATTCTTCTATGAAAATAGGGACAGATAGCATATTGCTTGGAAAGTGGATAGAGCCGCTTCCCGATGATAAGATGATGCTTGATATCGGTACCGGTACGGGGATTATAGCTCTGATGGCGGCAGAAAAGAGAAGTGCGGCAGTATTGCCGGAGGCGAAAGATTTCACAATATACGCAATAGATATAGATGAGGCTTCGGTGGAAGAGGCTCGATTTAATTTCGATGCTTCGTCGTGGAAAGATTGCCTGAAAGGGGAAAAAGTGTCACTCAGGGATTTCGCACAGAAAACTTCAATTAAATTCGATTATATTTTTTCAAATCCTCCGTTTTTTTCCAATTCACTGAAAGCTCCGGATGCGAGGAGGTCTAATGCAAGACACTCCGAATCACTGCCTTATGAGGAAATTATAAGCGCCGCTTTCACACTGCTGAGACGAGGTGGGAGAATTGCGGTCATTCTGCCGAGTGAGGAGGCTAAAAAATTTCAGTATATGGCAGAATTTTATCATATCGGGAGGGAGGAACATAGAGCTTTGAATCTGACTCGTATTGAAAAGGTACAGACATCACATAATAAACCGGCCAAAAGATGGCTGATGGAATTTACTCTTAGATAATTTTTATTATTTTTGTCTGAGAAATATCTTTCACTATGAAAAAAATGTTTTTCTTTCTTTTTGTACTCTCTGTGGTATGCTGTAAGTCGCCTGAAAAAAACGATCTGACTGCTTTTGAAACCATTGATGATAGGGTTATCGTTTTAAAAAAAGAGGTTTACAGCCATCTCGACTCGGTTATATCGATTATTAAAGAGGAGCAAGAGAGCTTCTCTGACAGTATTTACAGAAACTATTGGGAGATCTATAAAGGGGAGTTTTACTATATTAATTATCAGGATGATAAAGCGATGCTTTCTTGTAGAAAGGTGGAAAAGTTTTGCAGAGAAAACCAGACGATGAAAAATATTTCCATAGTGGAGGCACAATGTTCCAATCTTATCGGAATTTTGATGCAGACTGTGAATGAAAGGGATTCTGCTCTTTATTATTTTAAAAACGCTTATAATGCCATTTCCAAAACAAGTTATCGCAGAGAAATGTCTGATTATTGTATCAATATAGCTGATGTTTATCGTCAGACAGGGAAGCACCCGCAAGCGATACAGTGGTTAGGAAGGGCATTGGAGGTAGCTGACTCGCTAAATCTTAAGTCACAGTCTTTTGCTATCAGATCGGGGATGGGGCAGATTTACGGAGATTTGCATAATTTCCCTCTATCAGAGAAATATTTCAGTTCGCTTGATTCTGTCTATCCATCGGATAACCCTTACGACAATTATTTCTTTCAGAACTCAAGAGGTAATGTATATTTCTTCGCTGAAAAATATCCTGAGGCTCTTGAGTGTTTTAAAAAGGCATATCCCATAGTTAAGACATTTAATAACAGGGCTTTTGAAGCGGTGGTGGAGACGAATCTGGGTGAGGTATATCTTTTGATGGACAGACTCGATTCTGCTAAATATTATATTGATAAATCTTACTCATTTTATTATGATAATCCCTATTCTGATGATGGTATATTGTTCTATGTCACGGGTTTAAAAGCAGCTTATGCGTTGAAAACAGGCGATGTAAAAGATGCTTCATATTATCTTTCACAACCATTTGACAGAAGAAAAATCACTCCTCAATATCTGTTTATATATGATAAAAGGATGAGTGATTATTATGCTCAAAAAGGAAATTATAAAAAAGCTTTCGAGTATAAGATTTCTGCCGAACAATATGATGATTCACTTCGCAACATATTAAGAATCAATAATATATCAGAGATTGAATATAGATATTCGAGAGATACTTCTCTCCTTAACAAAAAGTTGATTATTGTAGAAAAAGAGAATACTATTGCGAAGCAGAATGTAACTATCATTTTCATTTCATCTGCTCTCGCCATATTAATAGCTGCATCCCTGGTTGTTTACGGTGCTGTGAAAAAGAGGAAAAAAGATGAAAAACGCAGGCAGATAGCTTTGATTTCAAAACTTCGAATGGATAGCGCTCGAAATCGCATCTCTCCTCACTTTATTTTCAATGTTCTTAATTCTATTATCCCTTCGTTACGGAATGAAGAAGAGGCGGGTCTTCCTTTGGATTTACTTGTAAAAACACTCCGCAACAACCTTATGATTTCAGGGAGGGTCGCTATTCCTCTTGAAGAGGAGATAGAGATGGTTAAGAACTACTCTTGTCTGATAGCTACTATTAATAAAAACGCCCCTAAAGTGCTCTACAATATCTCTTCATCGGTGAAAAAGTCTTCGCTTATCCCCTCTGCATCTATTCAGATAAATGTAGAAAATGCCATTAAGCACGCATTCCCGGAAGGGTTTGAGTGTAAAGGGGAAAAAGAGATAACTGTGAGTATTTTCGAGAATGATGTCAAATCGTATAAAATTGAGATTAAAGACAACGGTATAGGTTATGACCATCGCTTTTCGGGGTACTCCGATAATAAAGAGAACAGTACGGGAAATGGAATTAAAATTCTAATGCAGACTTTCGCTGTCCTCAATTCATATAATTCCGAAACAATAGTATTTGATATTACATCTGACAACGGGACTCTGATTTCAATTACCATTCCTTATAAATACAACTATAACATCTAATGCAATGGAGAAAATAACAGCCGTCATTATTGATGATCAGCAGCCATGTATCGACACGCTTTCGCTCGATCTTGCCTCATATAGCTTCATAGACTTAGTCGCTACAAGCACTTCTTGTGAAAAAGGGCGCGATATGGTGCTCTCTAAGCAGCCAGATATTCTATTTATAGATGTGGAAATGCCGGATAAAAGCGGATTGGAATTTATTCGCGAAATACAGCCTTATCTGCATACGGGGATATATATTGTTTTTTACAGTGCATTTGAAAAGTATATGATCGATGCTCTGCGTATATCGGCTTTTGACTATCTGCTCAAGCCCTACACCAAAGAGGAGCTTGATATGGTGATAATGAGGATAAAGAATGTTAAGAAAATTGACCCCAAAACTATTTGGAACTCTCTTTCGTCACTTCTTGCCGAATCAAGAAAGATAGCCATCCAGGGGGTAAGTCAGACTATACTTGTATATGTTTCTGACATCGTGTGTGTGTTTTTCTCAAAGGAAAATCACTGCTGGGATATACTTCTATCCGACAACACAAGACATCCTCTTAAGAAAAACATAACATCCAAATCTCTTCTGGCATTAGGCAAATCTTTGATTCAGATCTCTCCCGACTGTATCCTCAACACCCGTTACCTTGTCTCCATCGAAAATCAAACCCTTCTATGCTTACTCGTACCCCCTTTCCAAAATTTACACCTTACCATCTCGAGAAGAGCTTACTCAAAGATACGGGGAGAGGTGAATGTGCTGTAAAATAGTTATTGTTGTCTTTGTAAGTATTGTGCTTGGCAAAGAAGGTATGGAAATAATTATTAGTTTTACTGAAACACTTTGGATTACACTCTCGTTTTTTTACACAATGGGGCAATTTTATCCATTGCAATTTCCCAATGTCCGCTTTTATCGCTTCCTGCACGAATAATAATACCCATAGTTTTCAATTGTTTAGTGTATTTGCGCACCATACGTTCCGAAACACCAAGTTGTCCAGCAATCTTCGAGGTAATGCTCCATGGTTCGCGAACTATAAGATCAAACACATTAAGGGCTTGCACCGATAGTTCCGTGTAAGTTCCGTGTAAGTTCCGTGTAAGTTCCGTGTAAGTTCCGGCTGATACATTATCACTACTTTGTTGTTTTTCAACATTAAATGTAGTTCCTTCAGATGAAACAAAAGCATCTTTGCGAAATATAGTGATTCGAAGACCGCCCTCATCGCTTTCAAAAAGAGGTTCTTTTAATCCACTGCCAATAACTCCTTGGCGGATTTTCTCAATACCACGCCCCCAATTTTCAATGAATCCAGCTTTGTAAAATGCCAATGCAATATTTCTATTTCGAGGTTGCGAAGAATGTTCCGATAATAATTTTTCTATGGTCCATTTATCAGGCAAATCGCCTTGATTCCATAAAACAATTTTTTCATTGTACACCCTCATCTGAATGTGAACTCCGGCGTAATCTTTGTGGATTATTGCATTAAATATTGCCTCCCGCAACACATCTTCGGGTATTTCCAATGTCTCTATACGCTGTAATCCATCATAGTGAATTGGAGAAATCAGGTATTTGGATTTCAACACTGCCATCACACGGTCAGCCATACGAATGAGGTCTCCTTCGATGACATCTTGAAACATTAAATCACTCGCCGACACGCCAAAACGTCCCAATCTGAAATCACATAATGGGAAGAACTTTGCTGGGTTTTTACCAAATAATAGTATTGCTGCATTTTTTAGATGTCCACTTGAGTCGAGCAGATTCATATTATCCAATACCTTCTCTGTACTGTCTAATAGCGAACTTTTGGGCATCCGATCAGCATCAATTGCTTTGTGAAGGAAATAATCAACCGCCTCTCTGTCTATGTCATCTATTATTACATTTTCGTTGGTAATATCATCCCATGAAAGTCCCATTTTCTTTAGTAGAAAGTGCTGAAGCGCTGCACCATTCAACTCTTGTTTGGTCGCCCCAGAGCGATAATGATATATCCCGCGGTATGAAATAGGAACATTCGATGGCAGAACATTTATTTCCAAATATTCTTTACTGTTTTTTGAGCGCAAATTTACATCAGCAACAATACCTAATGTAGTAGCAATCTTATTGGGAATATCTTCAAGCAAATGTTTGATACCCGTCAATCCTACAATGTCACCATTATCATTTATTCCTATGAAAATTTTGCCACCTTGTGCATTAGAAAAGCCGCAAACCCATTTTAGATATTCATCGCGCCACGATTCCTTGTATTCAATATTTTGTGTTTCCATTAGTCACAATCATTTACCTTTAGCTATAATCGGCCACAACTGTAGCAAAGATAAGGGAAAAAACACTATTGTAAAAGTTGTCATTAAGCTAATGAATAATTAGATCATTCATCTATTTGCAAAATAATCTGTTATTTCGCGGAATGCTGCTCCATAATTATGCGGTCCTGCATTAGTGCCGGATGCTTTTATGTACATTTTATCATCTTGATAAACTACCTCCAAACTCCAAGAATCTCCATCCAATATGTTTAAAATGGAATTGTAGTGACCTTTATATTTGTACATCTTATGCTTTTCTATAATCACCTGAAGATCTTTTAAGAGAGTATTATCAGTGATAAATATACGATTTTCTTCCTCTTGCTGATTAACAGTCACCACCACCACATCTCCAACCCTTTTCGCTTGATATAAAGAGCCATGACACGAAGTGCCTTGTGTAGAATAGGTGAAGGAGAGCATAGGAAGTGGTTATTGGGCTAATGTAGTAAAAATCTTTTGTTCTCCATAAGATGTACCTTCGGAATTGGTAGCATAAGCGCGAAGATAATAGGTGGTAGATGGAGTAAGATTTGTAATATTAGTGCTATAAAGACCCGTACCTGTACCATCTTGAGATTTAGTGTCTGAGATAGTGGGATTTTCAGATGTACTCCAACAGAACCCTCTGCTTGTCACACTATTTGTGCCCTGTTTAGTGATATTGCCTAATGCTGTGGCAGAAGTAGCTTTTACATCTGATACCGAATTTGTAAATACGGAAGGTCTTGAAGTGGTGGTAACGGAGTAGGGAAAACTATAATTCGTCCCTGCACTATTAGTAACATACGCTCTAATCCAATATTGAGTCCCGTCTTCCAATCCAGTAGCAATAGATGAATATCCTCCGGTACCGGTGCCGTCAACTGTTTTAGAGTCAAGTTCAATAGTGGGATAGCCTCCTTTCTTCCAGCATATTCCTCTCGCTGTCACATCAGAATCACCTCTGTCGCTTACATTGCTTTCTATTGTCAGCTGATCATTTTTCACAGATTCTGAATAAGTAATAACAACAACTGTTGCTCCTTTCGGAGGCAATGAAGAGATCTCTTTCATACATCTTATAGAACTTCCATTGGATCTAAAAAGGTTACTCATATAATCTAAGGAAGAGCTTGAAATTTCTAAACCTGAACTATAATTACTATTACTTGATGAATATGGAGAACTACTTAAGTAATTTCCATAATTATTTTGATAAACACATTCTCCGCTATAATTTATATACCCTGATGCCGGATACCAAGTATATTTACCTATATGAAAATCTGAATAAAACAATGATTTACCTGTTGAAGCTGGACCAACTGCATTAATTTGATTATTAAAGCTGAATTGTGTCCAGGTATCATAAGGAGGAACCATATATCCCACAGGACAAGGGTCGTAAATGGTTTTAATCAATACTGATGTATAGTTATAACCTGTGGAATTACCCCATAGATAATCATTCATTAAATACAGCCAATCATAATAACTTGTGTTAACCGCAATAAATTTATCAGGATTTTTTACAGAATATTCGATAGTTCCTGTCGATGATGATTTGGCTTCTGTAGCGTTTTTTAATCTAAACGGATCCTTTCTTCCCCATTGATAATAGAGACCGAAAGTGTTTTCGTTTTTATTATACGGCTTATTTGAAATAGCTCCTAAATTACGATCCATCATATCATATTTCCTCAACACTCTGTTTGAATATTTTTCAATTTCAGGCATCATGCTGCACCATATATGCCAGCTCCATAGTATATCTCCTTTACATTCTGCTTGAGAATATGCTGCTATAACACCATTGCCACGAGCAGTGGAGGCATTAAAGGTTATCTTACCATCAGCAGAAAGTGAAACTTCCGAAATAAGTCCTTCGACATCCTCCCATAGCAGCCCGGCAGAAAGGGGTGCTATTGAAGCATCTTCTGTATGGAAATTAGCTCCGGCAATAATTCCGGAAGCCCCATTTCCCATTACAGTGCCATTAAACGAGTATTTCCCCGCAGCAGGGGCTATATAACAGTTTGATGTTCCGGCACTACATAAATCAATAATCTGATCTTCTGCATAAGTTAAATCAGCGGTAGGTACTCTATTCGATCTAATAACAGTTAGAGGCTTCGTAGCATTTTTATTCATCACCTTGCCGTCGGCCATTTTAACGGAAAGTGTAAAAGTGGAGAATGTTTTAGGTGGCAAAACAAAATAAAATGGGGTAGCCTTATCCGCACTTATCTCTACCCCCTCTCCACAATCGAGGGTTACATAATCAAGAGCATCGCTCAACATAGTAATAGAGGGCTTTTTGTCTTGTGCGTAATCCATTTTTACACTTGCAGCCCCCGATACCTTAATAGACTCTCCATTTACATCATAACCGGTAAAAGAGATAGACTTGACTCTCCCTGTCCCCTTTAAATATAGTACCAATATACCACAAAGATTATTAAATTCTATAGTAGTACCTTGGGTTTTCGCCACCATCGGAAACATATCTGATGCCACATTTCCGGCAACATATTTTTGTATGGAAGGTATCTCGAAAAAGAAAGATTCGGTTGAAAATGAAACCTTTTTTGAATTACAAGGATAGATGGCATAATAGTTTTCGGCAGCCGCAATAGTACCTGAAAAAGAACCTGTACCTGAATTTTCGTTATTAACATTTACAAATTTATGTATAGTACTTCCATCAACAGTAATAGAAATTGAATCGGAAGGAAGCCATAAAATATCTCTGTGGGCATCTCCTGCCGCACCACCCATCATAGTTTTGGTATCATCAGAATCTGAAAAAACCTCCATTTTGGCGATAAACAGATTGTTTTCTTCCTTTTCAATGGGGAGGTTCTGCTCACTCTGTGTACATCCGGCAAATAAAGCCATCGCCATAAGGGCGGATATTGACAATATATTATTTAGCTTTTTCATCTCTATTCGTTTTTATATTACCATTCATAAGGATTTTCTTCATCACTTCCTTCGTTCGTTCCGGAAGACAATGTCTTAAATGAATTTTGCTGTCCGTAAATTACAGTATTGTCCGACAATTGAACATAAGCCCTCACATAGTATGTTGTCTTAGGTGAAAGTCCGGTGATTTTGCTAATGAAAGCATCAGGCCCTGTACCATCTGAGGTTTTGGTTTCAATATCTATGGTTGGGTTTTCTGTCTTGCTCCAACACACTCCCTTTGCCGAAACAGTCACTTCGCCAAGCGAAATAATATTTCCTCCTGAAACTGCCGTAGATGAAGAAATTTTAGTAACAGCAGATGTGGCTATCGCCAATGTGGAAGCACAAGGGGTGACACGAGTGTTGTTTTCCAAAGCACTCCAAGAACTATCCCATTTA
Organism: uncultured Muribaculaceae bacterium; assembly: GCA_964611185.1. GTDB lineage: Bacteria > Bacteroidota > Bacteroidia > Bacteroidales > UBA932 > CAAGNP01. Next base: position 23,109 of record CAZSXE010000007.1, read on the forward strand.
CTTGTTTTCTGCGTTTCGCTCATAAATAGAATGATATAAGCACTGTTCTTCTGATTTCCAACAAATAAGTAATTATCTTCAAGCACCGATAAGTTCCTTATATCAAGCATCGAAATGTTGTTGTCAAAACACGATAAACGGCTCAAACTTGTGTTTAATTTTAAATCAAGAGCAGTTAAAGAATTCGAGCTACAATTCAAATCTTTCAACGCCGCGTTCGAGCTCACTTCAAGAGATGTTAAAGAATTGAAAGAGCAATCCAATTTTGTTAAATTTGTATTTGGGGCTATATCTATAGATGAGAGCTGGTTCTTCGACACTATCAAGGTCTCTAAAGAAGATAATGTGCTCAAGATACTTGACACATCTCCTTTTAAATTATTATTCGATAACTCTATCTTGGTCACCTTTCCATCACTATTTACAGAGATGCCATACCATCTGTTTTTGTTCTCTGATGTCCCCCAATTGGTTTTATTTGTCCAATTGGCTCCTCCTGTGGCATTATAAAATGCATTCAAAGCTGTCACTTCGGGGTCTGCAAGGGTAATAAAACTCTTCTGCTGTCCATAAGATGTTCCGGAAGCATTGGTAACATAGGTGCGAACATAGTATGTAGTATTCTGATTAAGACCTTTCAATGTCGAAGAGAACATCCCTGTTCCTGCCCCTTCATTGGTTTTAGTAGATAAATCTATAGTAGGATTCTGAGATGTGCTCCATACGGCCCCTTTAGCTGTGATATTTTGACCTCCGTCATTAATTATATTTCCTGTTACCGTAGCCGTTGAAAATGTAATGTCGCTTACTTCTCCTGTCGATACAGTAGCAGTAGTACTTTCTCGGCAGCAGCGAACAGAAAAGCCATGTCTTAGAACGCTTGGATTATAAGCCACTTTATGATTTGTAATAGTGACATTCCCATTATTATCATATTCTACTGAACGATAATAATCATAAAAATCATCATAATATCTGCTTGTAAAAAATTTACCCATTGTCCCCACACCTGATAATAATCCGGTAGTATTAACAATATAGCCTGCCATCGGGAACCATGAATCTGAAGAAGAATATGGAGAACCAAATGTCATTCCTCTGTTTAAATAATCAAATGTGTTTGTAGTAGGGAACCCACTCCATGGATTATCATAGTATTCAAAAGCACGCCAATCTTTGGGGCAAGGGTTTTCAAGTCCTCCCCAAGAGTAAAATGAAGTGTTATCAATTATAAATGTCATCGGATTCTTCGTATGTGTATCAATACCCGATGTGGCTGCCCAATTACCACCGGTAGTCTCTTCAAAAGTATTGGAGTTTATAGAAGATGCCCCCCTAAAAGGATCTTTTCTCCCAAGCTGATAGTATAGCCCGAGAGCACGGACATCTCCCGGAGTAGCTGACAATGCTCCAAGATTTCTATCCATCACCTTTACCCCGCTTGCATAGGTCTGTCTTGACCTATCAGGGTCATAATCTGTCACCCAAATATGCCAGCTCCATAAAATAACACCATCAGCACCTTTAACAGCAATTACCGCATTACCCTCCCTGACCGCAGTAAATGAAACTACGCGTGTAGTGAGATTATATGTGAGAGTGGAAATAACACTGTCTGATACCGATTTGTTTTTCCCACCTGTCCTCCACAACAAACAAGCTGACGAAAATGCTACCTCTTCGGTGGATCTTCCTTTATATCCGGCAAAGAATGAGTATCTTCCTCCCGGGGTAGCTATATAACAGTTTGCCGTCCCACCATCACTCAAATTAATAACAGGATCATCCACAAATTCGAGTGGCGCAGAAGGGGTGATGGAAGATCTTTTAATTGTTATTTCAGGAGATAATTTTGTCATTAGCTTTCCTTCCCCGATTATCTTAATAGTTAGAGAAGAATATATCCCTTCTGGCAATACTATATTAAATGGTGTAACAACATCCTTTTTTAATACTACCCCCTCTCCGCAATTTAGAACCACACTTTTATCAGAAGAAGAATTCATTTTAAGGTCCGGAGCTGTTTCATAAGACATATCTACAGAACCCTTTCCTGAAATCGGAACGGAAGCAGTGATTCGTATAGAGGTAATTTTCGCCTCTCCTTTCAGATTTAACTGCAAAATACCACAAAGATTTTTAAAATGAAGAACCTGTTCAGAATTTTTAGAAACCATCGGAAATGACCCGGAATCAAAATTGTCCTCCTTATATGTTTGAGTCTCCGGCAATAAAAGTGTTGCGATACCAGATTCGATGTTTAAAGCATCATTATATGGATATATTCCATAAAAAGATGTACCTATGGAACTTTCCCCTTCAAAATGGGCTTTAGCCACTTCGTCGTCTCCGGTGTATATATATTTATCAAAGTCGCCTCCATCTGAAGAGACACCTATGGAGTCTTTATTCATCCATAATACACTCCTTTTACTGCCCGCAACATCTCCAAGCGTGGTTTTAGTCTCATCTCCAATATCAAGAAGAGCCGTAAATGTCATCGGTACCTTATTTTTTTCAATGGCAGGTATAACTTCATTTTCTGAACATTGAGAAAATATCAATGTCGTCAGAATTATTAAACTAAATATTTGAATGTTCTTTTTCATAATCATTTTTTTATCGTTACCATTCAAATCCATCATTTATATCCAAATCCTCATTATCTCCATCAGTATTACCTTTCTTAAGGGTGGTAAAAGTAGATACTGCTCCATAACCGGTTCCTATGCTGTTAGTAGCATAAGATCTGATGTAATATGTTGTCTCTGATTTTAATCCTGATATAATAGAACTAAAATCAGATGTCGTAGAGGTGGAAGTTATTTTATTATCCGAGATGGTCGGATTACTATCAGTACTCCAGCAGAAGCCCCTCTCTGTCACAGAAAGATTGCCTTCCGATTCTATTTTCGATGAGGCTTTGGCTGAAGAAATCGATACATCAGTGATCGTGCAAGAAGCAAGACCCGGGACAGAAACATGCGGTATAGATGATTCTTTTACACAGCGAACAGCCTGGCCAAAAGCAGCATAATTCCCATAATTGGCATTTTTCAAATCACCTGATTCGTAGCCAAAAAAATATGAAAATCTTCCTGATTCAAGAGTAAAAGTAGTATTCATCCACAAAAAACCGGACACACCTACTCCGGAATAAGTAGAAATATCATTCCTTATCAGGCCAGTTGCTGGATACCAATTAAACAAACCGCTTTTAAATGCAGCTATATAAAAATGCCATCCTTTATCAAAACTTCCAGATACATTAAATTCTGAAGCAGTGGTAGAGTATTTTCCTGTGGAAGTAAATCCTGTCCACATATCGATTGGCGGGACAACATATCCCTGAGGACAAGGATCATATATAGTCTTCTGAATAGTGTAGGTATAGGAAGAACTATTATTCCCCCAGAGATAATTGTTCCCGGAAGTTCCATAGTACCAATCATGATCACTGCCAGATACTGTGATAAAGGTCATTGGATTTTTAACGACATAACTCAAAGTACCTGTCGAAGAGGTGGATGAAGTTGAAGAAATGGCACTATCCCCATATATTTTTCTTGGTGAATTGGAAGTAATTCCGGATGCTCCCGGGAATGGATCTTTCCTCCCCCACTGATAATAAACCCCGTATGAGGCAAGTCTTTCTGTGTCATTAGCACCGGGCAATGATGATGTAGCTCCCAAATTTCTATCCATTAAAATAAAGCTTTTGCCTTCATAATTCTTATAGTTATTTTCCATGGGGACATCGGTGTTCCATATATGCCAGCTCCATAAAATATCACCTGTACAATCCTTTCCGCTATATGCGGCAATAACGGCATTACCCTCACTTCCGGAAGAAGCAAATAGAATAGACTCTCCGTCACTGCTCAATTCAATATCATATACAAGATTATCCACATCCTGCCACAACAACCCTGCTGACTGCGGCGTTATAAAAGCAGAAGATGTGTGGAAATTGGCTGAAGAGATTATGCCTTGCTGTCCGTTCCCTATTATAGTAGCATTTATAGAGTAAAACTCTTCTTCCGTGTTTGAAATAATGTAACAGTTAGCTGTTCCTGCGGCACTTAAGTCAATATATACCATATTCTCTCGCTTGGTTTTAAAACGCTTTTGTTCTCCATAAGCTGTTCCTTTCGCATTAGTAGCATAAGGGCGAACATAATAAAGAGTATTTTCCGTCAAATCGGTAATAGTGCTTTCATATTTACCTTTTCCCTCTCCTGAATCAATTTTAGAATCATTTAATGTGGGATTTTCAGATGTGCTCCAGCATATACCTCGATTCTTTATATCGCTCCCTCCGGTTTTTGTGACTTCACTTTCAAATACGGCACTATTATATGTTAAAGATTTAATATTCAAAATTTCCACAGTAGCCATCGATTTCAACCCCTCCACATCTTCCTTTTTCTGAGGCTGAATACAGAACATAGAATTATAATATCCCACTACGCCTTTTAAAGTCCCTTTTGAATCGGGGACAATCTCATCTTTCCAAGAGGCTCCCGGGTGTGTAAACATTATAAACGATTTAGTTTCACCTCCTGATATATAATTCATTGTTATTTTCCCATTATTTCCGGTAGTTCCACTATTAAATGCTTCCCCTTCAGAAGAAGAATTAACAAAAACACCCGACACTTCTACATATATAGACTCATAATCCTCTAAATAATTAAGATCTTTTATTATCACAGGGTTCGGCGGGTTATTTTCGGCTGAAGTTTTTGATACCTTTTCATCTGAGACAGGCTTAAATTTGAGAATGTCATTATCATAGTATAGTTTTCCCCCCATAAGAGCGATTTCTGCTTCGTCTCCGATAGTAAATTGTCCCATTTTTGAGGCAGCTTGTAATATGATGGCTACCCCTGAAGTATCAATTGCCGTAATTTCTTGAATAAATATGAGAGAATTTTCATTTATAGTAGATGAATTAGCTGTTACTCTTCCTCTTACTATCAAATCATCGATAAAAGTGTGAGAAATCTCACTCTTGGTCTCTTGCGATTCTTCTATATATTTCAACATTTGGGCGAGGGTAATAAGTCTTTCTCCTGTTTTGAAAGAGCGTTGCTCTCCATACTGTGTGCCGAATGAGTTAGTGGCATAAGCCCTTACATAATAGGTGGTTTCGGCGGTAAGACCTGTTATTTGACTTATAAAATCACCTAATCCCGATCCGTCAACTGTTTTAGTAGCAAGTGATACAGTGGGATTTTCCGAGGTACTCCAACATACTCCTCTGGCAGTAATATCCCCTCCACCATCTTCAATTACAGATCCTCCACAAGTGGCAATTGATGATCCTATTTTGGTTACTTCAATAGTAGATATTGCTGGTGCTTCTCCTGATTTTGTGGAAAAAGAAAAGACTTCTGATATCGCTTCATATTTTCCGCTGCTAATAAAAGACCACACATTATATTTTGTATTCATCGAAAGCCCTGCAATCTCTTTTGAGAATTTTTTTTCTTTTACCTCTGACGGACTTATAGATATTTTTATACCATCTGCTATTGTTTCTGCGGTGCCGTAATAGAAACCTACCTCCGCAATTCCTATTGATAATTCAGAAGAGTAGCTGCCGCTAAAAAATGCAGTAGTTCTCGTAATATTGGTCACTTCAGGCGATAAAGCAGTAGGGGCCAGCAACATCTTGGATGAAGGATCAGGTTTGCACGATATAACGGCAAAAATCAGCATTGATATTATTATATTGATCTTTTTCATATCACATCCTTTAAAAAATTATACCTACACCTATCTCAGGCTGAAAATAAACACCATTATTAATTATAGCAGAAGCTCCGGCTGAAACCGATACCATTCCGAATCGAAGAAGAACTCCGAGGTCAGCAGCAATACCTGTATGAGAATAATCGGATATTTTTATCCAAGTGGAGTTATCAACACTCTGCCAAGCAAGAATTCTCGACCCGTAACCCACACCCATATTTATATAAACCATCTTTGAAATATTAAATAAAGCTCCGACCGTACCTAACATAAACGGTGATTTACTTTTACCATTAGTCCAAAAATAGCCTTTGTCCGATAATTCTCCGGTTGAGAGACCACTTAAAGATGTACTCTGAAAATTAAAGTTACTTCTAAACTTAATATATGCTCCTAACTTCTTAGACCATCCCACCATTAGGCCATAGGAAAGGTCAGAGACTGAAAATTTTGAAATATTAGAAGGATTCACTCCTACTATGGCTTGCACTATGAATCTGCTCTCCACTACTCTCTTTAACTTGGCATCCAGCACCATGACTCTAAAGACAAGATCCTCACCCTTGAGCAAGTTTTTTTCTTCCTTTGCATTCCATGTTATGCTTTTTTTCCCACCACTGTTAAACATACCAACATCGCCACTAACCGCTTTTAAAGGCTCTTGGTAAAAAGTCTTTCCACCATCCACACTCAAAAATAATCCTAATTTGCACCATATCGCATTATCCATCGACAAGTCGTAGAAAACAGTAATCTGGTTTCCTTTCGTTTTTACATCTGTTATTGTCATTTTCTGAGCAAAAGATGTTATGCTCAAAAAGAGAATTATAATTATTAATATAGATCTTCTCATATTATTTCATTTTTTGAAGAACAGTCGATCCTTCACCAAAAAACTGAGGAGTCTGATCTCCATTTCTTATTTGTCTGGCTGTAGAAGAGACATTTGATTTAATATATTGGAATAACTCCTCATAAGTGATGCTTCCGTCATTATTGGCATCAGCCTCTCCCTGCATACCAATCGCAAGATAATATGTGAATAATCCCGATTGAGACTGGTCAAATCCAAGCGATGTCTGTTCTCCGCTTGACGATGTTATAAGTCTAAAATTGGGATTTGTTTCCCAAGGTCTTACCCCTAAGTCCTCTATCTCAATAGAAACTCCTTTTGTATTACCGATAGATACCCCTGCATAATTTCCGCTCTGTCTTGACGAACCGGAAAAACATGCATCCAAAATAACCGTAACAGACTTAGCTTTCAAATCGTTCAGACAAGAGTACATTTTATTTATACTGTAACATCTCTCCTTGAGCATATCTTTTCTTCCATCATAAGGGAGAAGATAAACATCCATCCCCTCTTCAGAACTTTCGTCGGGCATACCATGCCCCGAATAAAAGACAAAAACATCTGTAACACCGGGAGAGACAGCCCTTTCAAGCTCTCCATTCGCGTCAAATATATCACTTAGTTTCGCCTTTGTAAGATTTTCGTTGGTATAAACTCTCACATCTTGTATCCCGAGGGTATTTTTAAAATATTTAGCCATTATTTCAGCATCCCGGGCAGCATAAGGAGCCGGAGCTATATCATATCCGTTTTTTTCAGCTCCGAGAACAATGGCAATCGCATTCTTATGCAATGGTTCTCCTAATGGAGCTACAGAAATATCTCTGATTTTTATTTTGGATGAAATTCTGTCTGAACTTGAAACAATTTGGGTTTTCTTCATAGCCATAAGCTTTTCAACATTTGGCTCCACTTTTACAGATTTGACTTTTTCAGGTGCTTGATCAATCGGAATCGGAATATTTTCTGAAACCAATCCCATCTCACCTAAGGACTCGTTTACTGTAATATATAGAGGTAAATATTTTGAATTGCCATTATAGTTATTATTGGGACTTATTCTTACAGCTATTTCTGCTATTTCTCCCACTTCCATGTTGTTTAATTTACCTTTAATTTCAGATAAAACTCCCTCTTCCCCATATATTTTAACATTTGGATCTCTTGACGAAATGGAATAAGAAACATTTTCAGCTATATTTTGTCCCACATTCTGAATAGTAACTATCGCATTTACAATCTCTCCTCTCTGAAGTTTACCGTCTGGATTACCATCCATAGCTCTCAGCCCCCTTCCGGCATCTATTATAGATACACCCTGCAGCTTGATAAGAGGTTTCTGAAGCTCAAATGTAGTGAGTACCATCTCTGCTTTTATATCATATCCAAGCGGTTCGGATATTTTCATTCTCATTTTAATTGAATCTGTCGGAACATATTTATTGGCCTTGAAAGAAATATCTATTTTCTTTTCAGAATCTGAGGGAATAGAGGTAATTATATTATTAAATGGAGTGGTAAAAGTCATCCATTGAGCATCTTTATCAAGAGAAAGGTCTATTTTAACTTTATCGGCATTACCACCTCTATTTTTTATAATCATCTGAATAGTCCCTGATTCATTAGCTTCAAGGATTTTATTGTTATTATCATCAATAAAATCTATATCCACATATAATTCGGGTGGCATAAAAACATCCACAGATTCATCAAAAATAAATTTTACGACTTTACTATCAGAAGACTGAGAAAAACTTATTGACGAGGATAAGAAAAGGCAAAGAAAAAATCCTAAGCTTTTTTTGATATTTGTTTCCATTTCAAGCAGTTTTCAAGGTTGTTTTATGGACAAATATAATGAAAAGGGCACTTTATAAATATCGAATAAAGACCGCTTGAGGATACTCGGAGGAAAAAATATGATAGGTGGTTATTTTTGTATATTATATGGTAAAAAATGGTTATAACATCTCCCTGTATATTTCCACTATTTCTTCAGCTTTTTCAGGGTTGTCTTCAGGCTGACGGGCATAGAAGTTATGGGAGTAATTCAGGTGCTCGTTTTTGAGTATTTTGGTGAAGTCGAAATATCGGATTTTGGGGAGGGTTACAAATGGGATTTTTTTGGTGGGACCTTGTCCCAATTGTCTCTCTTTTTCGGAGAATGATCGAGCTATGGAGAGGACCATATCTCGCTGATTATAAGTAATATTGAGTGTACCTTGTATTTGCTCGGATAGAGGCACGGCCCATTTCTGATAATCTTTCAAAGGGACACAAGCTTGATTAAGTATGATGTGGTCTATAAAAGAGAGATCGGGTAGTGTTTCCCCTTTTGCTATCTCTTCTCCAAGAAGCATAGCAAATCTGTTTCCGAGACTATGGAAAAGCATAGAACAGTGAATCCCTTTCTTCTGCACATATAGGGAGAGTTCCCCCAAAAATTTATTAAACATCGGCATTACAGAGTCTATGTTTTCTTTGGTGGTTCTGAAAGTGCTCACCTTACTCCCTTTCTTTATATAAGCAGGCCAGCTGAAAACAAGGACATCTACATCATATAATCCTGAAAGGAGCGGCTCTCTGTTGGTCAGACGCACAATGCCGTCCCCATACCCGTGTACAACAATAAGTAAATCATTCCAAACACATACGGAAGAGAGTAGTTCATCAAGACTTTCCGCAGGAGTTATAGCATAAGATGAGCTGTCCGAAGAGGCATACATATAATGGATTACGGTATCGGCAGCAGGATGGGACGGAGTCTCACTCTCCGTAAGTGAAAGAGTATAATCATATATGGAAGCAATCCCTATGGAACGAAGAGGGTTGTCTATATTTTCGATAGACTGTCCCGAAGCCGATGTTAAAGAGATGGTAAATGCCCAAATTAGTAATACTACTTTTTTCATTTTTGTTTATTTTTTTTATTTAATCTAAAAATCTGCCAGCTGTTCCATAGATTTTGGAAAATAGAATATACAGCCGGCGTTACTGAGGATAGAGGGTCCAAATATGATTGTGACATCCATACTGCAAGCACGCTGTTTTTCTGACCGCAGGCCTGTCCTCCGGCAATCTTGTCGCCGTACTTGCCTCCAATCCACCTGCCGAAAGCGAACTGCAGCACACATTCTATGGCAGCGATAGCTGCTAAAACAAAAATAATCCACATCCGAGAGGTATCCTGACGAATAATATAATCTATGGTCTGCCCGATAACCGTGGTGAGGGTAACGGCCCAGAGGTAGAACGGCACCATTCTCCTTCGGACAATAAATGAGGTGGCACGAGGGAGGACTTTCTGAAAAAAGAAAGCGAGTATCATCGGAAACACTATCAATGGAAAAACTCTCTTTATTATTATCCAAAAGGAGGTCCAGAACGGAACAGCCTCTCCGAAGCGAATCAGAGAGAAGCACACAGGAGCTACAAAAGCAAGCGCGAGGTTATATAAAATGGTATAGGTGACCATGGTAGCCATATTTGCTCCGAGGATAACCGCTACAACCGTGGAAGAGACTGCAATCGGAGCGAGAATTCCCATCATTGCCCCTTGGGCCAATACTTCGTTGAAAGGATGAAGAACTAAATAAAAAAGAGCCCCTGTCACTATCTGAAATGCCATAATCCACAAATGGAGCGGAGTGATACGGATCTGCTTAAAATCCATATCGCACATTGTTAAAAACAATATGAGAAAAATAAGGTATATGTTCAAATTACCAGTCCTCGCGAAAAAACCGTGGAATATAAATCCCACGGTTATTGCAAAGGGTAACACATACGGCCTTAATGTCTGAGAGCGGATATGTGATTTAAATATCTTCAATTTTAATCTTCTGATTCTTCTTCTTGGTAAGCCTTCAGGAGCTTGTCCTGAACATCGCTCGGCACCTGTGAGTATTCGGCAAAATTCATCGTAAAGGTAGCACGGCCTGAGGTCAGAGAGCTTAATGTGGTGGAATATTTGTAAAGCTCTGCAAGAGGAACTCTCGCTTTCAACACTTCAAATCCTTTAATACTGCTCATCCCTTCAATCATCGCACGACGATTCTGTAAATCAGACATAACATCACCCATATAATCCCCTGGTACAAGGATTTCAATGTTGAAAATAGGCTCCATAATCTTAGGACCGGCATTACGGAAAGCCTCTTTGAATGCGTTACGGGCAGCGAGCTTGAATGAAATTTCATTGGAATCCACGGGGTGCATCTTACCGTCATAGACATATACACGAATATCGCGGGCATAAGATCCTGTAAGAGGGCCTTCTTCCATTTTCTCCATGATACCTTTGAGGATGGCGGGCATAAAGCGCGCATCGATAGCGCCTCCGACAATACAGTTGTAGTATTCAAGCTTTCCTCCCCATTCCATGGTATAATCTTCTTTCCCTTTTATGTTAAGGACAAGCTCTTTCCCGTCAATTTTGAAACGGTTGTTCTGAGGTGCTCCTTCGTAATAAGGCTCGATAAGAAGATGCACTTCTCCAAACTGTCCTGCACCACCCGACTGTTTTCTGTGACGATAATTGGCGGCAGCTACTTTAGTAATAGTCTCTCTGTATGAGATTCTCGGAGCGAAAAGCTCTACTTCTATCTTGTATATATTGTTAAGCTGCCATTTGAGGATGTTTATATGATGTTCACCCTGTCCGCTGAGGATAGTCTGCTTAAGCTCTTTGGCATAAAGAACATTTATGGTAGGGTCCTCGGCAGATGCTCTGTTGAGGGCTTCGCCCAATTTTTCTTCGTCCTTTTCATCTACTGCCTTGATGGCGGTACGGAATTTGGGCTGAGGGAATACTATTGGTTTGAAAACCCAATCGATAGAGGGAGTGCAGAGGGTCTGATTAGTCTTTACAGATTTTAATTTAACTGTACAGCCAATATCTCCTGCTACCATCTCCGAAACTTTTTCTTTCTTTTTCCCTGCTACTGCAAAAATCTGAGAGATTCTCTCTTTCGCTCCGGAGACAGGATTGATAACATCCTGACCCTCAACCAACTTCCCTGACATCACCTTAAAATAGGAAACATCCCCGAGATGCTGTTCAAGTGCAGTTTTATATACAAATAGAGCGGTGGGACCGTTAGAGTCGCAAGAAACGGTAGTCCCGTCTGTCAGTTCCTCTTTATCCTCTGCAGGAGATGGAGCAGCATTGATAATGAACTCCATCAGGCGTTTTACGCCAATGTCTTTTTTAGCAGAAAGGCAGAAAACAGGCATAATACTGCCGGAAAGAATTCCGATATTAAGCCCTTTAATCAACTCTTCGTGAGAAAGCACCCCTGCATCGAAGAATTTCTCCATGAGAGCCTCATCATTTTCGGCAGCAGCCTCCATAATGGCAGACTGCATAAGCTCTGCTTCGTCTTTTAGATTTGCGGGAATTTCAGATTCCTGTCTCGTCCCGTTCTCATCGGTAAATGTATAATATTTCATTTTGAGAACATCTACGAAAGATTTGAAACCAACTCCCGGCTCAACCGGAAACTGCACCGGAACTACTTTCCCACCGAAAGCCTGCCTCAAAGTTTCAAGAGTGTGATCCCAATTTGCTTTTTCAGAATCAAGCTGATTCACCCCGATTATCACCGGTTTATGATGCTCTTCGGCATATCTTGCAAAAATTTCTGTTCCTACTTCCACACCTTGCTGGGCATTTACTATCATTACTCCCGAATCGGCAACTTTAAATGCAGTGATAACTCCCCCTATAAAATCATCTGAACCCGGAGTATCGATTATATTCAATTTATTATCCATAAACTCTGTGTAAAGAGGTGTGGAATAAATGGAGCGTTGATAAATCTGTTCAACTTCGGTGTTGTCACTTACTGTGTTCTTCGCTTCTACTGTCCCTCTGCGATCAATAACTTTTCCTTCAAACATCATCGTCTCAGCCAATGTCGTTTTGCCGGATTTAGAGCTACCAAGGAGCACTATATTGCGAATGTTGCCGGTTTGGTATGTTTTCATTTTTAAATTTTTTAATATATTGATTTATAATTTATTTCTTTATAGCCGACAAAAATACAAATTATTAATAAAAAAACAACGGATTACATATTAAACATTCATTCAAAATAACTGCGGATCGGGCAAAAGTTTATATGTCTTCCTGTGAAGGGGAGTAGGGCCATATAATGCGATGGCTTTTCTGTGTTCTGCGGTGGGATATCCGAAATTGTGATCCCATCCATAGTGCGGATATTTCTGAGCTGCCTCTCTCATAAAATCATCTCTGTATGTCTTAGCCAGGACAGAAGCTGCCGCAATGGATGCGAATCTGCCATCCCCCTTAACAAAGCACTTGTGGGGAATGTTTTTATAATTTATAAATTTGTTTCCGTCAATTATGATAAATTCGGGAGATATTTTGAGCTTGTCAAGAGCCCTGTGCATCCCTGAAATTGAGGCGTTGAGAATATTGATTTCATCAATTTCTTCTGCCGATACGCTGACGACTGCCCAATCTATGGCCTGTCGCTCAATTATTGGCCGCAGGCCGTATCTTACCTTTTCCGAAAGCTGCTTAGAATCATTTAAGAGGTCGTTGTGAAAATCTCGCGGCAATACTACTGCTGCGGCAAAAACAGGGCCTGCCAAAGGGCCTCTGCCTGCTTCATCACAGCCTGCTTCGATGAAATCAGAATAGTATGGCAGCAACATATTTTCTCAGCTTTTTTTAGCAAGAGAGAAAACAAATTCAAGCCCTTTCCCGTCGTGATTTCTCGCTTCGATGGCACCTCCGTGGATAAGAATGGCGTTTTTTACAATCGACAATCCGAGTCCGGTCCCTCCGAGAAGACGACTTCTCCCCTTATCAATACGATAAAACCGCTCGAATATGCGAGAAAGATGTATTTCATCTATCCCCACTCCGTTGTCAGAAAAGCTGAAAACATAAAAATCATTTGTTTTATCCTGAAGGACAATAGTAATTTCAGTTCCGCGAGAGTACTGAATGGCATTGTTAAGAAGATTTGTAAAAATAGAGCGTATCAACGACTCGTTTCCGAACATATTTAACCCTTCGGGGGTATTATTATGAATAACAATCCCTTTTTCTTGAGCTTCTGATGTTTTACTTTTTACCGCTTCGTCTATGATTTCGCTTAGCGAGATATCGTCTTTTTCGATCATTTCGCTCGCTTCATCCATACGAGTGATGGTCGAAAGGTCCTGCAAAAGGAGAGAGAGGCGCTTGGACTGTTCGTGGCTCTTTATTACAAAGTCCATTATCTGCTGCTTGGATAGCTTGGGATTATTAATAATCGTCTCAAGGTACCCTTGAATACTGCTTACAGGGGTTTTCAGCTCATGACTGATGTTCTGGGTAAGCTGTTTTTTATTTCTTATCTGCTCCTGTTTCTCCATGATGGCGCGCTCCTGTGCTTTGGTAAGAAAAGTCTGTTCCTTAGCATAGCGATTATATACTGCCACCATTCTGTTTAGCAGTCTCCCTAATTCATCATCGGGGAAAGGCTCATAAGAGGCTATATCAAGAGGTGTGTTTTTCTCTGCTAAATACACAAAGTCTCTTAGCTTAGAGATAATTTTTGCTTTCTTTCCGAAAATATGAGTTTTAAATTTTGAATCCGTATCCATATCCAAGTCTTGTTATTATATATTTTCCGTAATTTCCTATTTTTTTTCTTAATCGCGTAATATTAACATCTATTGTCCTGTCGAGCACAATCACTTCATCCGGCCACACTTGAGAGAGTATCTCTTCTCTCGAAAAAATTCTTCCGTTGTTCTTTAGAAAAAAAACCAATATTTCCATCTCTTTCTTGGTAAGAAGCACCTCGTTTCCATCTATCACACATACTTTTTTATCCAAATCCACAAATAAACCTTCACAGGAAATAATGTTTTTAGGAGTTTCCGGGATACTCACTTTTGAACTTCTTCTGAGGACACTTTTTACCCTCGCCACCACTTCTCTTATGGAAAAAGGCTTGGAAATATAATCATCAGCGCCGAGAGTGAGTCCGGCCACTGTATCATCTTCGGTGTCCTTGGCCGTACAGAATATGATGGGGATAGAAGAAGTCTCGGGAGATTTTTTTAAAATCTGAGCCATCTTAAAACCGCTCATCTGCCCCATCATAACATCGAGCAAAATGAGAGAATACTGCCTTAGATTCATATTTAGAGCTTGTTCAGCACTATATGCCACATCTACTTCAAATCCCTCTATTTCTAAATTGAACTGAAGAATCTCACATAGCGAAGGTTCGTCATCGACTACTAAAATTTTCATATTTTATTTTTCTTTCAATACAAAGATAAAACTAAATTTTCCCTTGAAAGCAATTTAACTGTTTTTTATCCGATATGTAATAAATTTGTAACATGATTCTTATATTTTCGCACAAAAATTAAAAAATTATGGATTACATCTATTTAGGTATTATCATCTTTTTATTTTGCCTTGCAGTTTTCGACCTGATAGTGGGGGTGAGCAACGATGCTGTAAATTTTATGAATTCGGCGGTAGGAGCCAAATCAGCATCGTTTAAGACAATTATAGTTATTTCTGCAATAGGGGTTTTTTGCGGTGCCACGATGAGTAACGGGATGATGGATATTGCCCGACACGGGATATTCCAACCCCAATTTTTCACATTTGAAGAGATAATGGTCATTCTTTTAGCTGTGATGGTGACAGATGTAGTTCTTCTTGATGTTTTTAACTCGCTCGGAATGCCCACTTCCACCACTGTCTCTCTTATTTTCGAGCTTCTTGGAGGTACTGTGGCGCTGGCCATTATTAAAAATGTCGCTTCAGACGGTGCCTTGACTTTCGCATCGATGATAAATACCGAAAAAGCACTTCAAGTGATTCTCGGAATATTTCTTTCAATAGCCATAGCATTTTTCTTCGGGACTGTAGTCCAATATATTTCGCGTCTTATTTTCACATTTAACTACAAACGAAAGCTGAAATGGTTCGGAGGAATCTTCGGAGGCATTGCAGGTACTGCTATTATCTATTTTCTCCTCATAAAAGGGCTTAAAACTGCCTCTTTTATGACTGACGATATGATGGAATGGATTAAGAACAACACTACGATGATTTTACTCATTTGTTTTATCGGCTGTACTATTTTGATGCAGGTGCTTCAATGGATGAAAATAAATGTTTTTAAAGTAGTGGTTCTCCTTGGAACATTCTCTCTCGCAATGGCATTTGCGGGTAATGACTTGGTAAATTTCATAGGAGTTCCCCTTGCAGGATTCTCTTCTTATCAGGATTATATGGCCAACGGCAGAGCCGCAGGGATCGACTCTTATCTTATGGGCAGTCTTTTGGGACCGGCTAAGACTCCGATGTATTTTCTCGTAGCGGCAGGTGCCGTAATGGTTCTTTCTCTCATTTTTTCAAAAAAAGCACATAATGTCATCAAAACATCTCTCAATCTCTCTAAACAAAATGAAGGTGATGAGATGTTCGGTTCTTCGAGGCTTGCACGAAAAATTGTTCAAAATACTACCTCTTTTGCCGGTACCCTCGTGCGCATTACCCCTGTGAAAGTTAGAAAATTTATAGATAGCCGATTTAATAAAGATGAGATTATACTCGAAAACGGAGCGGCTTTCGATCAGCTACGCGCCGCGGTAAACTTAGTCATAGCTGCCCTCCTTGTCGCTTTGGGGACATCTTTAAAACTCCCCCTTTCCACCACTTTCGTGACATTTATGGTAGCGATGGGATCGTCTCTTGCCGACAGAGCATGGAATAGAGAGAGTGCGGTATTTAGAGTAACCGGTGTCATTTCGGTAATCGGAGGGTGGTTTATAACAGCGGGAGCAGCATTTATTATCTGTTTCATAGTGGCAATAGCTATGTATTACGGAGGTGTGGCAGCCATGGTGGCACTCTCTGTTATTGCGATAGTTATAATAATCAGAAGTAATATTAAATACTCAAAAAAGGTAAAGGAAGAGAAAAAGGTTGACGATACATGGAGTAAGATTATCGAAACTCAGGATAAAACCAAATTATGGAGACTTTTAAAGAAACATGTGACTACCAATGTAATTCGGGAATTGGAATTTGTTGAAGATTTTCAAAATAAATTTACCGAATGTTTCGTTACCGAAAACAGGAAATGCCTGAGGAAACTCTTTAATTCTCTTCGTGAGGAGAAACAATATTATAAGACAGCTCGGCGTAAAGAACTTGTCGCTTTGAAAAAGACCGATCCCCTTATCTCTCTTCAAATCGGAACTTGGTTCCATCTCACATCCAACAACACTTTACAGCTTCTTTACAGCCTCAGACGACTTATTGAGCCGTGCTCAGAACATCTTGAAAATAATTTCAATCCACTTCCGAAAGTGTGCGCAGACGAACTGATGCCCATATCGCAGCAGCTGACAGCACTCATTCGCGAGACAGGCGAAATATGTCTTAAATCTTACACCAATCCCGAAAATAATCAGGATAATAAAGAGCTTGGAGAGCTAATAAAGAAGATATCTGCATATAAAAAAGATGTCTCACTCACGATTGATAATAACTTTGTAAGGTTCAGATATGAGACCGGCTCGTCTAACCTCAATGTCTATATCCTATATCAAACCATTCTTCAAGAGAACATCCAGATGGCAGATACCCTGAAGCATCTATCGAGAGCTGTTTCAGCACTTTGCAGCAGGTGATGATGGACTAATATCATTTTCGGCTCAACCACAACACATAAAACACTTCTTTGAGCGTTCAAATGTACTTGTTGAAATGTGCGATAATGAGCAATTATGGTACGAGCAAATAACAAACGAAGCGTTACATTGGTTAGAATAAATCTGCTTTGCACGGGATGTGGAACCAGAAAGAGGAGCCGTTTCCGAATTGGGATTCTACTCCGATTTTTCCACCCATGGCCTCAACATATCCTTTACAGATAGAGAGTCCGAGTCCGGTACCTGAGATAAAATTATTGACTCTCTGAAAATGGTCAAATACATTTTTCTGCTTATCCTCTTCCATACCTACGCCGGTATCCTTTACCATAACCTTTATGCCATCGTTTTCGTAACTGTAAGAGAGGGTTATTTCCCCCTCTGAGGTATATTTGAGAGCATTGGACAGAAAGTTAAGAATAATCTTGTCGATTTTTTCTCTATCCATAGATACTATACATCTTTTATAAGGATTGATACACGAAAACTTAATATCGGGTTTCTCTACCAGGTAGTCATATCTTACTTTGATATCATTCATCAGATGTACAAAATCAAACTCGCTGTTGTTTAATTCTACATCCCCCGACTCGATTTTAGATAGAGAGAATATATTCTCAATGAGATTAAGAAGCTTTTCACTGTTGTACTTCATTATCTTCTTGTATTCTTCTTTCTCTTTTTCACTTTCGGTGGTAGAAATAAGTTCGGCAAAACCGAGTATGGAGCTCAGAGGTGTACGGATTTCGTGACTCATATTGGCCAAAAAAGCAGATTTGAGCTTATCTGACATTTCGGCTCTTTTCTTACTCTCCTGAAGCTCTTTTTTATATAAGAAATCGTTTGTTACATCTTTTTCAGTAGCAATAAGATATTTAATTTTTGTACCGGAAGAGCGAACAGCCATCATCTCCGACTCCAAGTAAGAATAACCACCCTCCACTTTATCATTAATCAGTCTTATTCTTATACTCGCTTCTTTCTCCTTACCGGATGAAAGATTATTTAGAGCATCCATAAGAGGCTGAATATCATCGGAATGGATATTCATTATCAGCTCTTTCAAGAGTAACTCATCTGCCAGGGAGATAGAGGAACCGTATAATTTTTTAATATTTTCATTTTCAATATCATAAACCCATGCATTCACCTTTCCTGCATAGAGAGCAAGCTCAAGCTCATCGTTTAAATCCTTCAACTTTCTTGTGCCCCTTCTTACCTGCATCCTCACGATGAAAATCACACATAGAGCCAAAAAGAGGAGTATGGAGATTAATATCAGCACGATTTTCCATATAAAAGACAACCCTTTTTTATCCTGATATGGGCCAAACCATTTATAGTAAATCGAATCGTATATCCCTTTGGCTCTGAGATTTTCAAAAGCATTGTTAACTGAAGCCAACAGCTCTTTATTATCCTTGTTGACTGCAAAACAATACGGAACAGGTTTAATATCGTTTATTATACTGTAATCCAAATTCCGGATATTGTTGTTTTTAATAAAATATTTTATGAGATTTTCTTCACAAAGAACCACATCGTATCTTCCGGCAGACAACAGATCAAGCCCCTCATAAATGTCATCGACCACTACGAGCCTTTCTGATATTCCGGCATCTTTTAAAAGGCTGTAAGCAAGGGTATTGTTCTGAACGACAAGCTGCTTATCTATTAAATTATCAACTCCCACCTTGTCTCCCTTTCTATAAACCAATGTCTGCCTTATGTAACAGTTGGGAGAGCTGAAATTAAAATTTTCGAGCCTGCCGACCGAAAAAGCAGCCCCTGTAAGCATATCTATTTTCCTTTCGGTAAGGAGTTTTGTAGCCTCGCCCCAATCCATAAGCTCAATATCATACTCACTCTTCATCTCCGCCATGAGGGCTTTTATCAACTCAATATTGTACCCCTCAAGCTCCCCTTTCTCATTTATAAATTCGTAGGGAGGATAATTTTTATCCCCTTTTATGATGATTTTTTTATTTTGACACTCGGCATTGATTGAAAATGACAATGTCAAAAAACAGATAATTATCAAACCGATAATTTGCGGCTTTTTAATCATATATTTCCTTGATTATTCAGTAGTAAACCGCAAATATAAATATTTTTTATTTCAATTCAAATCTCACAATTACAGATGATTCGAGGGTAATCTCT
This sequence comes from uncultured Muribaculaceae bacterium, assembly GCA_964611185.1. Lineage (GTDB taxonomy): Bacteria > Bacteroidota > Bacteroidia > Bacteroidales > UBA932 > CAAGNP01. The sequence continues at coordinate 42,589 of CAZSXE010000007.1, forward strand.
TCAAATGCAATGTCAGGGGCACTGTACCCTTGTGAACTATCGCTTACCATCATGGCTTTTGATGACAAAGCATAGTTTCTCGTGCCGTAATTTTGCTCAGAGATAAAGATAGCTTTTCCTATATTTTGATCGATGGCCTCTGTGAGAAGTATCGCTTTTTCTTTTGCATTTTTTACTGCTTGAACACGAACATCGTTTTTATACTCCTCAATTTTACTGTTCTCCGCTCTGTTTATGGATGTTCTCGAAATACCGATAGACTGGAGCATTACAATGACCTCTCCCGCTTTTGCAGCATCTCGAGTCAGGAGCTGATACTCTTTCATCAGTTTAGGGTTATTCCCCTTAAGGAAATAGTATTTGAAATTACTTGCCAAATCTTTTATCACCAAATCCTTTTTGGTGTCTATTCCCATTTTCGACAATCCTTCTATCATATTTTTCTCAATATCGATAATAGATTTGTTCTTGTAATCGTTTTCATTGATTTCAATATCAAGAAATATCCTGTCTGGTGCTATTTTCTTTTCGGCATTGCCCGTAACTTCAATATAGGGAGTGGTGATATTTTGCTGTCCCGAGACTTTATGAGGCACTGCTGCGAATAATGTTATCGAGAGTGCTGCGATAAATAATGATGTTCTGTTCATAATCGTATGTTATTGTAAATTATCTTTTATAACGGAAGGGTGCAAAATAAATGCCACAGGAGCTCTTCTGCATTTTGCATACTTTTATTACTATCGGGTTCGATACGGGATAATGCGAAGACCTCTTCAAAACCGGCCTTTTGGTATTCCTTCGGAGATATTTCGTTTTGGCCGCACACTGCAATCAATGGCTTGCCATATTCTCTGCAAAGCTGAGAGATCCCCCACGGCAGCTTCCCTGAAAGAGATTGGTGGTCAAATTTCCCCTCTCCGGTGATTACCAAGTCCGCTACCGCAATGTGCTCTCTAAGATGAACCATTTCTGCAAACACTCTCCATCCTTCGCATAGTTTCGCCCCGAGAACACTCTGAAATGCAAAACCCACACCTCCTGCCGCTCCACCTCCGGGGCGAGCTGCTTCACTTTCCCATTGCCCTCGGGCAACACTACGAGCCCATTTTTTCATTCGCTCTTCGAGCAATTCGAGACTGTTCTTCAAAATTTCCGGTGCAATATCGGGAGGGAATTTCTGCGGTGCATAGATGTATGTAGCCCCTTCAGGGCCAATAAGCGGATTGCGAACATCGCAAGCCACTTCAAAAGAAATTCTACTCGTATCAATAGATTCCATCGCCTGAAGCATCCCCTCTCCTCCGTCGTTGGTGGCACTTCCGCCAATAGCTGTGATAACTTTTTTTACGCCGCAGTTTTGAATTGCGAAGCGTATAACCTCCCCCAATCCTCGTGTAGTAAAAGAGATGGGGTCTCTTTCTGATGGAGAAATCAGAGAAAGTCCGCAAACTTTTGCCATTTCTATGAAAGCAGTGGGGGTTTCTTTGTTGAAAATAATAAATGGAACTTCTATTTTTCCTCCTTTCAGAGATGTGGCGGGCGCAACCATCTCTTTTACAGGCAGTTTCATATTGCGCAGGGCGCACAAGACCACATCCAAACTTCCCTCTCCTCCGTCCGCCATGGGGTGGAGTATGATTTTAGGAATTTTTTCTCCGACTGAGAGGCTCCTTTCAACGATACCTCTCGATATGGCTTCGGCGGCCTTATCGGCAGAGAGACTCCCTTTGAATTTATCTATTGCAATTACAATTGTTTTTTGGCCTTTAGCTTCCATTTTTATAAATTTGCAATCTTGTAACAGA
>CAZSXE010000007.1:44496-47867 GCA_964611185.1 uncultured Muribaculaceae bacterium
AATTGTTTTTTGGCCTTTAGCTTCCATTTTTATAAATTTGCAATCTTGTAACAGATTTTATAAATTTGCAATCTTGTAACAGAACAAAATTAATTAAAATATATATTTATGAGAAAGTTTTCCTTATTGATTATTTCTTTTTTCATTTTCACTTTACTGCCCGTCAGAGGCGATGAGGGGATGTGGCTTTTACCGCTGCTCGAAAAAATGAACGGAAAAAAAATGGCAGAAATGGGTTTTACCCTCTCTGCAGACGATATTTATTCTATTAATCACTCATCTTTGAAGGATGCTATCGTCCATTTCGGCGGTGGCTGTACGGGTGAAATAGTTTCAAAGAACGGACTATTGTTTACAAATCACCATTGCGGTTACGGAAGCATTCAGAAACTCAGCAGCGTGGAACATAACTACTTGAAAGATGGATATTGGGCTATGAACCTTAAAGAAGAGCTCCCTGCCGCAGGACTTACCGTCACTTTTTTGGAAAGTTTTACCGATGTGACCAAAGATGTGGAAAAGGCGTTGAAAAAGGTTAAAAATCCGGAGAAAGCAGATTCTGTGAAAAATGCTTTCTGTGATGAGCTTGTTAAAAATGCCGTGGGAGATGATAAATATCTCAGAGGAGAGGTGGAGTCTTTTTATGGTGGAAATTCATATTATTTAATAATATATAAGACTTTTAAGGACATCCGTTTTGTGGGAGCTCCCCCCTCTTCTATAGGAAAATTCGGAGCCGATACCGACAACTGGATGTGGCCCCGTCATACGGGAGATTTCTCTGTTTTCAGAGTTTATGCCGATAAAAACAACAATCCCGCTTCTTATTCTGAAGATAACATCCCCTACACTCCCAAGCAGTTTTTAAAGATCTCTCTGAGAGGTATTCAAAAGGATGAGCCCGCTATGATAATGGGTTATCCCGGCTCTACCAACAGATTTATGACCCGTTCTGAGCTTGTGGAGACTCGTGATATTTCCAATGCTATCAGAATCTATGTTCGCGGAGTGCGTCAGGATATTTTGATGGCAGATATGGAAGCCGACCCCAAAGTTATGATTCAGTATGCTTCCAAATATTCAGGATCATCCAATGGATGGAAAAAATGGATAGGTATGAATGAGACTTTTGCCAAACTCGGCGTGGAACAAAGGCGTGCTGACGAAGAGGCGCGTTTTACAGAGTGGGTAAACAAGGGAGGTAAAAAGAGGATTGAAAAATATGGTTCTGCCCTTGAAAAAATAGACAATGCCGTGGGTAACAGAAAGGATGCTTTATATAATTATATTTACCTTTATGAAAGCATTTTCAGAATAGAATTAAGTGGTATTGCTTCTCTTGTTCCTTATATAGAAAAATCAATGGATGTTTCAGACTCGATAAAGAATAAAGAGAATCGCGACCTCGTGGAGAGAAATATTGTTCGTCTGTATAAGGATTATTCCCCAGCAACAGACAGAAAAGTGGCTAAAGCAATGATCAAATTATATAAGGAGCATGTAGATGCGGCATATCTCCCCTCTTTCTATCAAACTATTGAGAGCGAATTCGGGGGGAACATTGACAGATATGTAGATTTTGTCTTTGACAATTCGGCATTTATCTCTGAAGAACGCCTCAGAGAGGCAATAGCTTCTCAGGGGAATGAAGGGGCAAAACCTCTGAACGAAGATCCTGCTTATAAAATTTTTATGGATGCAAGTAATATTATTAACGCCTTTACCCCTGTACTTATGGCAGAAAACGGATCATTTACAGAGGGTAAAAAGGAATATATTGCGGGTACGCTTGAGATGAGAAAAGGGGAGGCTATCTATCCTGATGCCAATTCCACAATGAGACTTACCTACGGTTCGGTACTTCCATATTCTCCTCGCGATGCCGTGTTCTACGATTATCAGACTACTCTTGACGGGGTTATGGAGAAAGAAGATCCCTCTAACTGGGAATTTGTAGTTCCTGCTAAACTTAAAGAGCTTTGGAAAAATCACGATTTCGGAGAGTATGCCTTGGCAAACGGAAAAATGCCTGTCGCATTTTTGACTAACAATGATATTACAGGGGGAAACTCCGGCTCTCCCGTTTTGAATGGTCGCGGCGAGCTTATCGGGCTCGCTTTTGATGGCAATTGGGAGTCTATGAGCAGTGATATTATTTTCGAGCCTCAGCTTCAGAGATGTATTAATGTGGATGTGAGATATGTATTGTTCATTATTGATAAGTTCGGCGGAGCTGGCTATCTGCTTAATGAAATGGATATAGTTAAATAGTATAATTATGGATATTAAAAATATAGAAACGCTCCTTTCGGGGATAATTCACCCTGCATACGAAAAAGATATTGTCTCTTTAGGAATAGTGGAAGATGTCAGGGTGGAGGAGGGTCGCATAAGGTTTCGTCTTGTAACTCCTGTGCCGGATCCTCTCATCGCTTCGATAAAAAAGCAGTGCGAAGAGGTGCTGACTGCTGCATATCCGGAGGCGAAACTCTCTATTATTGAACTTGTTCGAGAGAAAAAAACTCCTAAAAAGCTCGAACTCGGACAGGAGCAGCTGGAGCATGTCGGGAAAATTATTGCGGTAGCTTCGGGAAAAGGGGGGGTAGGTAAATCTACCGTGGCGGTCAATCTTGCCATTGCGCTTGCGCGGCAGGGATACCGTGTGGGACTTGCAGATGCCGATGTCTATGGTCCGTCTGTTCCTAAAATGACCGGAACTGAAGGGACGCAGCCTGATGTGGAGCCGGGAAGTGAGGAAACAGGAGGAATAGATCTTATCCTTCCTGTGGAGAAATATGGGGTTAAGTGGATGTCTATCGGCTATTTTGCTGCGCCGGAGCAGGCTCTGATATGGAGAGGGCCCATGGCTTGTAATGCACTTAAACAGATAGTTATGCAGGTGAAATGGGGTGAGCTTGATTATCTGCTTATCGACCTACCTCCGGGGACAGGGGATATTCACATCTCTTTAGTGCACGATATTCCCCTTTTCGGAGCAATAATAGTAAGTACTCCCCAAGATGTCGCTCTTGCCGATGTTCTGAAGGGTGTAAATATGTTTAGAAACAAAGATATTAATGTTCCTATTCTCGGTCTTGTGGAGAATATGTCGTGGTTTACCCCCGCTGAGCTGCCAGATAACAAATATTATATTTTCGGCAAGGAAGGTGGACTGAAAATGGCTGAAAAGCTCAATATCAAGTTATTGGCTCAGATTCCCATTTGTATGTCCATCAGAGAGGGGGGGGACAAAGGGCGTCCTTCTACAGAATCGGAGTGGGATATCTTGGCAGACAAGATATCAAATACGGAATAGATGATTTTCAGCGTTTGATGGGGATGACTCCTACTCAACTTCTTAAAGAAAAATC
>CAZSXE010000007.1:47967-72028 GCA_964611185.1 uncultured Muribaculaceae bacterium
ATGATTTTCAGCGTTTGATGGGGATGACTCCTACTCAACTTCTTAAAGAAAAATCGCTCACCAAGGGGTAGGAAACTTGCTGTTTTAATGAAACTTAAATTTATTAAAAAGATGAGAAAATTATTTTTATTACTGTTTTTGTTATTTTCGACATCACTTATTAACGGACAGAAAATATATAAATATGATAATTCTGAAGTTAAGCTCATCTTTTTTGATAAAAACATCTCTCAGTATGTTCCTCATCTGATAAATGAATATACTTTGGGTATGGCTCGACATAATCAATTGTGGAATATGCCCCCTTTTGATACATTGGGATTGTATAAACCTCAGCAGTCTTATATGTATCTCACCGACTGGAATGATGATGGCAACGGCGGAGTAAGTCCCATACCTAATAATCTGATAATGATAGGTATGGCCCCTCTTAACAACACTTATGATATCTATCCCTCTGTGGAGAGATACCGTCATCTTTTCAGCCATGAGCTTACTCATGTCATGATGACGGACAAGTTTACCGATAAGGATAACAGATGGAGAAGGTTTTTCGGTGCTAAGATTCCGACCGATTCAAACTCCCCTTTTACCGTTTTTTGGAGTTATTTTTCTACTCCGAGGTGGTATGCTCCAAGGTGGTATCAGGAAGGAATAGCCTGCTTTATGGAGACTTGGATGGATGGTGGCGTGGGGAGAGGATTGGGTACTTATGACGAGATGTACTTCAGGACAGAGGTCAATAGCGATAAAGGGCTATATTCAGCTGTGGGGTTGGAGACCGAAGGGACTTCTGCCGATTTTCAAGTGGGGGCTACTTCGTATCTTTACGGAACTCGTTTTACGAACTACCTCGCTTACAGATATGGTACTGACTCGCTGGTCAGATATTATAATCGAACCTCTGACAGTAAAAGGTTTTTCGGAGCGCAGTTCAGGAATATTTACGGGAGGAGTGTCAATGCCCTTTGGGATGAATGGCGAGAGTTTGAAAAAGAGCATCAGAAAAAGAATTTGGATGCCATTACGGCATATCCCCTTACCGAGCTTACTCCTCTTTATAAAAAGGCTCTGGGCTCTGTCGGCAAGCCTATATACGATTCTCTGAAAGACAGACTTTATATGGCTGTTAATTATAAAGGCAGATTTGCTCATGTCTCATATATTGATTTAAAAACCGGCAGGGAAAAAAGACTCAGGAATATTGATGGTCCGATGCTTTACAGAAGCACATATATTGCTTTAGATAGAAAAAACAATCGCCTTTTATACACCATTCACAATTCCAATTTCAGAGGGATAGAGGTGATTGATGCCGATTCGGGGAAACATCTCAAGCGTATAGAACTTCAGAGAGTCTCCGAGTTAGTTTACGATAACAAACACGATGTCCTTTATGGAATAATGTCCAATGCCGGTGTTAACCATATAGTCCGATATGATAAAAACATCGAAAACAGAGAGATCCTTTGTTCTTTCAATTTCGGGCAGGTTATCTCCGATCTCGCTATTTCTGATGATTGTGAAAACTTGCTAACTGTGATGGCAAAGCCTGACGGAAACCAAACCATCATCCGTCTGAACATAAAAAATCTGGAGAACGCAGATTTCAAAAAAGAAGAGGTTATGGAAATTGAGAATGTGAATCTCATAAATGTCACATACGCTCAGAACGACTCTTTGATTATATGTTCTTCCAATTATACAGGGGTTCAAAACCTCTGGTCCATTGACCCCGAGAGCGGCGATATGCATCTTCTCACTAATGTAGAGACAGGTATTTTCGCACCTGTGCAATATACCTCCGACACCCTTATCGCACTCTCCTATCAGAGCGACGGCTTTATCCCTGTCAAGCTGAAGTATCAGAATGTTGATAATGCAAACAGCATTGAACTTTTAGGTCAAAAAGTATTTGATAAAAATCCCAATCTTGAACATATCTACGAACTTAGAGAGGAGCCGAAAGTGGAGTTTAAAGATGTTTATAATAATATTGAGAGTTACAACTCTTTTAAAGAGCTGCGGTTTGCAGGGGCTTTTCCCGAACTCACAGGGTACAAAGATCCTCTCGCATTTAACAATGTAATCCCCGTACTAAGTTATCGTTTTCTTTTTCAAGATCCTGTGGGGATAAATTCTATTAAATTCGATATAGGCATCTCTCCATGGAGCAATAATCCGTGGAAAGAGAGGTTTCACGCCTCTCTCTCATGGAGGCTATGGAGCTGGGAGCTTAATGCTTCTTATAATAAAACCAATTTTTATGATCTGGTAGGTCCACTTAGAAGAAGTCGCGCCGGATACCATATAGGCCTCTCTTACAGCAGAACTAACTCTTTATTCACCCCTTTTATTTGGGATTGGTCAGTGGGTGTCAACACTTACGGGATGATGGATGCTCTTCCTCTTTTTCAAGAGATAAAAAGCCCTGTGACACAGATGCAGACTGCTTCAGCCCAAATAGGTATCTCCAAGATGCGCACTTCGTTGGGGGGTGTGGTCCCTGAATCGGGGTACTCATTGCGCTTGAGCGCATATTCATATTTTGCAGCTCTTGATGGGAAATATAATGCATTTCCTTCTCTATTGCTGCAAGCGGACAAAGGATTCTTATTGCCCGTAGGGAGAAATAATGCACTTTGGATTCGTTCGGCCCTCGGCCAATCTTTCGGCTCCTCTTCTTCCCCTTTCGGCAATGATTATTTCGGCGGATTCAGGAATAATTATGTGGACAACGAGAGTGTTCTGCGTTATAGGGAGGTTAATGCTATGCCGGGGGCGAAGATAGATCAGATTCCATCGCATTGCTTTGCCAAATTCACCGCAGAGGTAGCTTTTACCCCTATCAGATTTAAAAACATAGGAGCACCGGGGTTCTACCCTACGCACGCCTTGTTTACTGTTTTCTCTTCAGATTTGATAGCTAATCCATGGGGATCTGAGAGTTTTAAAAATTACACAAATGTGGGGGCTCAGTTTAATATTGAGGTAGTACTCTTTAGCTATCTGAAGACCACTTGGTCGGTCGGTTATGCCCACATATTCGGCCCATCCGGAATGAACAGCGGGGAGTGGATGGTATCGCTTAAAATATTATAGACTCTGAATCCAGCCCTATCTTAAAACGCAATATTAAGGAAAGATATATTCATTAAGGAATTGGATACATTGTTGTTAATGGAAAGACTACCTGTATTCATACTTTTCAAAACTTCTAAATCCCTTACATTCAGCTGATTCTCGTTATTGTTAAGTTTCAAAGCATCATCGCCGGAATATCTGGCAATAAGACCATTAAGAGCGGGGTTGTTTCCGGCTAAACCAGCTAAAGCGCTTTGATTAATTATAGAACCAATAATTATTGTTTGATTTAAACTTTCATTTACATTTTTTATCATTTCCAATTTTTCTTCATTTGATAGCTGCTGCTTCTGCTCTTCCCAGTATTTCAATGCCTCCCCGTCATTATTAAAAGCAGCCTCTACTGCACTGTAATCGGCCCATTGATCTCTGGTAAAAGCTAAATATTTATGATTATCCAGTCCATTCTTTTTTAAAAAGGCATCAGCGGATTCGACATATAATTTTGCTGCCTCTACGCTTTTTCCTATAAGCATATATGAGAGAAGGGCATTGTTCGTGAGTTCTTCTATGTCAGCAGATTTATTACCGTCGAGTATAAGAGTTATGGCTTGGAGGGCATCGCCGGTGTTAGTGGCTGCCTTTTCTGAAAAAGCGGCTAATTCTTCCATTTTGGCTTTAGCCTCTTTCATCTGTTCTATATTGGCGCAAGCCTCTACGGACATCTGAGCATTAGCTTTAAACTCCTCAACGCGGGAATTAACCAACATAAGCGAAGCGAGGGTCTGATCGCGGAACTGTTCATCTGTTTGTAATTTTTTAGAAAGGAGCTTCATATTCTCGCTTACCACTTCCTTTTTGTGTCTGTTCATCTTTCCTATATCTCCGGAGAGAGAATCTACATCCTTTTCGGGAAAGCCTAAAAAGGATCCTGCTACATAACCCAAGCCCAATAAAACGATTGAACTTAAAATGACAATACCATTGCGTTTCATAATCATAAATTTAAAAATTAATAATCATATTTCTTGATGCAAATATAATGTTTGATTTTTTCACAAATGCGACAAATATGTAAATATCTGCGACAATGATGTTATCTTTGCGCATCAAAACAATAGATTATGTCATTAAGATGCGGAATAGTAGGATTACCGAATGTGGGTAAATCTACACTTTTTAATTGTATTAGTTCGGGAAAGGCACAGGCTGCCAATTTTCCTTTTTGTACTATTGAACCTAATATCGGTTCTACCAATGTCCCGGATGAGAGACTCCAAGTTCTCGAGGGGATAGTACATCCTAAAAGAGTGGTGCCGGCTACGGTGGAGATAGTCGATATTGCGGGATTGGTGAAAGGGGCGAGTAAGGGAGAGGGGCTGGGAAATCAGTTTCTTGCGAATATTCGCGAGACTGATGCCATTCTTCATGTGGTTCGCTGCTTCGATGACCCCAATGTAGTGCATGTCGATGGGAGCGTGAATCCGGTCAGAGATAAAGAGATAATAGATACCGAGCTTCAGATAAAAGATCTCGAAACTGTCGAAAACAGGATTAAAAAAGTAGAAAAGCAGGCTCAGACAGGGGGTGATAAAGATGCTAAAAAGCTCCTCACTATTCTAATTCAGTATAGAGATGTCCTTTCTCAGGGGAAATGCGCCAGAGAAGTGACATTTGATAAGGAAGAAGACGAGCGTTTAGCAAAAGGGCTTTTTCTTCTCACCAACAAACCCGTACTCTATGTCTGCAATGTGGATGAGGCTTCTGCTGCCTCCGGCAATAGTTATGTGGAACAATTGCGCAAAGCGGTCGAGGGTGAAGGGGCGGAACTTCTCGTAATAGCTGCCAAAATCGAATCGGAGATTGCCGAACTCGAATCCTACGAAGAGAGGGAGATGTTTCTCCAAGAGATAGGATTGGAACATTCGGGAGTTGAGCGACTAATTCAGAGTGCCTATTCTCTTTTGAATCTTCAAACTTACTTCACTGCCGGGGAGCCGGAAGTACGCGCATGGACCATAAATAAAGGGGACAAGGCGCCGCGTGCCGCCGGTGTCATTCACACCGATTTTGAAAAAGGGTTCATCCGTGCTGAAGTGATTAAATATGTGGACTATGTCCAATATGGCTCCGAAGCTGCCTGCAGAGCGGCGGGAAAGTTAGGAATAGAGGGGAAAGATTATGTGGTCGAGGATGGAGATGTAATGCACTTTTTATTTAATGTTTAATTTTTTTAACTTAAAATAATGTATCGCTTTTACTGCTCTCTTATTGCATTTTTAATGCTGTTTTCACTCTCCGGATGTTTTAGAGAGAGCGGCTCTAAGCTCCCCTATCCCACATTCCACGGACAGATAACCTATTTTCAGGAGAAAGAAGAACTCTATTCACATTTTACCATTAAGAGAAGCGATATTGTCTTGGTGGGTGATGATCTCATCGACAGAGGGATGTGGAGCGATTTCTATGGAAGCGATCGGATAAAAAACCGCGGAATCGCCCTTGAGGGGACAGAATGTACCCTTTACAGAATCGCCGACATAGCGAGAAAAAAACCTGCTAAAATATTCATTTCCACAGGATTGTATGATATTAAAAACGGCAGGAAAGTAAAAGAAACTGCTTACAGGATTGATGCTATTATCAATACCATACAGCTTATTTCCCCCAAAACTGATTATTATGTCCTCGGTGTGGTAGCAGACTATGCTTGCAAAAAACAGGAGAAGTCACTGAATGACTCCATAGCCTCACTTAATTCATATTTGAAAAAAGGATACAAGGAGAGATATCTCGACATACCTTCTGTGTTGTCTGCTCCCGACGGCTATTTATCTCCATATTATGCTGTGGGTGATAACCGTATTAACGGTGCCGGATATGAGGCTCTGACTAAATATTTGTCAAGTTATGTGGGATTTCAGGCTCGGAACACTATTTTTAATGATCCCGTGATGGACTTGATGAACACATCATCACTGCCTGCGGCGGAATATTACGACTCTGTGTATCAAAAGAGATATGAAGGGAGATCCCCTCACTACATCGCGAGGCTTTCTATTTTCAACTCCATTCCCAACTCTTCAAGGAGTGTAGTAATGTTGGGCAATAGCTTAAATAATAACTGCTGGTGGGATGAACTTCTCGGAGTTTCTCATTCTCAGGTAATAAACAGAGGGATAAGCGGTGATGTTACTTCAGGAATTTTGGATCGTCTGTATGATGTGATAGATGAAAATCCATCCAAAGTATTCATCCTGACAGGAATCAATGATTTTATCGAAGATCCATCAACCCCTGCGGTACAAGTCTGGGAGAACTATAAAAAAATAATAACCACTCTGCACAACTCCCTTCCAAATACAGAAATCTTTATTCAGAGTACCCTCCCGCTTAATCCGGTTTCACCGTTTTATGAGGGGAGAAATGAAAAAGCGGAAGAGTTAAATCTGCTCTTGAAAGGGGGTGCGGCGACACTTGGATATGAGTACCTCGATATAGCTTCCCTGCTAAAAGATTCAGATGGGAACCTCGATAAAAAATATACCGCAGACGGCATCCACCTATTGCCGGAGGCGTATATCAAGTGGAGAGATAAAATCAATTTAAAATAGATGGAGGCTAAATTTTGCAGAGCGACGGGTAAGGTAGTTTTGCTCGCAGCATTGATTCTATTGTCGCGGTTTTCTTATGCGCAGACATCTCCTCCTGTGATGTTCTATAATGTGGAAAATCTGTTCGATACTTATGACAATCCCGATACGAATGATGATGAATTTACTCCACAAGGTGAAAAACACTGGAGTCAAAAAAGGTTTAAAAATAAGCGAAATGCCATTTTGAAAACCATATTTTCAGTGGAAAATGCTTATGGGGATTTCCCTTATATAATAGGACTGGCGGAAATAGAGAACAAATATGTATTGAGGGAGCTTGTCGAAAATACCTCTCTTTCCAAACTCGAATATAATTTTATACACAGAAGCTCTGATGACCCGAGAGGGATAGAGTGCGCGCTGCTCTATCGAGAAAAATTATTTACCCCTGTATTGGTGGAAAATGTAAAGGTAACTGGGGTAAACAGAAAATTAAGGCATATTCTTTATGTGAAAGGGGTAGAAAAAGTCTTTAACGATACATTGCATCTATTTGTAGTCCATTTTCCCTCTAAGCTCGGTGGAGAGGCGGCTTCAAGACCGTGGAGAGAGGCTTCCTCTGAGGCACTTGTTCATAAAACGGATTCCATTTATAAGACCTTCAGAGAGAATTTTCCCGATAAAAACATCCCTAATGTTATTATTATGGGTGATTTTAATGATACTCCGACATCTATTCCCATCTCTTTAATTCTCTCTTCCACTATGCCGCTGCTCAATAAAGCCGAAGAATATCTTGCCGAATCATCAAGGGAGACTATTAAGGGGAGCATCAGATACAGGGGGGAGTGGGAGATGATTGATCAGTTTATCGTCTCTGCCCCTCTTCGTGAAGGGAAAATGGTTGTTTTTTCTCCCGATTTTTGTCTTGAGAGCGATGACAAATATTTAGGGGTCAAACCGTTTCGCACTTACAGTGGCCCACGCTACATCGGAGGTGTAAGCGATCATCTTCCGATTCTCTTTTTGGATAAGGGGAAATAAAATTGTCCCTTAGCTATTATTTAGCTATTTTTGTTCGATTAATCGGTAATTATGAAACAATATCTCGAACTTCTAAGAACTATTAAAAAAGATGGCACTCTGAAAGGGGATCGCACCGGCGTAGGCACCAAGTCCATTTTCGGTTACCAGATGCGCTTTGATCTTGAAAAAGGATTTCCTCTTCTTACCACTAAAAAAGTCCATTTGAAATCTATCATTTACGAACTGCTTTGGTTTATTAAGGGTGATACCAATATCGGTTACCTCAACGAGCACGGTGTTACGATATGGAATGAATGGGCCGACAAAAATGGAGAGCTTGGACCTGTTTATGGTCACCAGTGGAGAAGCTGGCCGCGCGAGGATGGGAAAGGGCACATCGATCAGCTTTCGGATGTGATAGTCTCTCTGAAAAACAATCCCGACTCAAGAAGGCATATCGTTTCGGCATGGAATGTCTCCGAAGTCTCTGAAATGGCACTTCCTCCATGCCACGCATTGTTTCAGTTTTATGTCTCCGAAGGCAAGCTCTCCTGCCAGCTCTACCAGCGCAGCGCAGATGTTTTTCTCGGAGTACCATTCAATATTGCCTCTTATGCCCTTTTGACGATGATGATGGCGCAGGTGTGCGGATACACCCCGGGCACTTTCATCCACACATTGGGCGATGCCCATATTTACACAAACCATTTTGAACAGGTGGACACTCAGCTGGAGCGTATCCCGCGCAAGCTTCCGAATATGAAGTTAAATCCCAAGGTGGATAATCTGTTTGATTTTGTTTATGAAGATTTTACCCTTGAAAATTACAATCCATACCCGCTCATTAAAGCTCCCATTGCAGTTTAATAATAGAAAAATATGATTTCAATAATAGTAGCAGTAGCTAAAAATAACGCCATAGGTAAGGACAACCGCCTTTTGTGGCATCTGTCTGATGACCTTAAATATTTCAAAAAAGTAACCTCGGGACACCCTGTCATTATGGGTTACAACACATTTCTTTCGGTGGGAGGTCGCCCTTTCCCCCACAGAAGAAACATAGTGGTAAATAATGCTCTCCCTGACGGAATCCGAGATGGTGTGGAATGTTTTGCACGGCTCGAAGATGCATTGCGCGCAGCACAAACCCCCTATTCTACTTCCGCCTGCGGCAATAATTCAGATTCCGCCTGCGGCAATGACGATGCCTGCAAGGAAGTTTTCGTCATAGGTGGAGGGATGATGTATCGCACCTCTCTCCCATTGGCCGACAGGCTATATATAACAGAGGTGGATAAAGTGGTGGAAGATGCTGATACTTTTTTCCCTGAAATAGATAAAAATATCTGGAAAGAGGAGTCGCGCAGCGAGGTTATGGTCGATGAAAAATCAGGTCTTAAATTTTCTTTTGTAATTTATACGAGAATGTAAAAAACTTTATACTATGGAAAAACGGGACAATTTCGGGAGCCTGTTCGGTGTGCTTGTCGCTATGGCAGGTTCTGCTGTCGGACTTGGAAATCTTTGGCGGTTCCCCTACTTAGTGGGGACCAACGGAGGTGCGGCTTTTATTATTATTTATCTGTTTTTTGTTTTTGTCCTTTGTATGCCGATAATGTTCTCTGAGTTTGTAATAGGGCGTCGAAGTCAAAAAAATGCTTTCGGAGCTTTCAAAGTTCTCGCCCCCGGGTCCAAATGGGGCATTGTGGGGCTTATCGCTGTTCTCGGCTCTGTATCTATTATCTCTTTTTACAGTGTCGTAGGTGGGTGGACTATCGATTATCTGGTGAGGGCATTAACTTTCAATCTCGGCTCTACTTCCGATGCGGAAGCTGAATCTCTATTTACAGGAATAGTCTCAAGTACTTGGCAGCCAATTATATATTTGTTTATTTTTTTAGGACTTACTGCCCTGATTGTTATTGCCGGAGTTAAAAAGGGGATTGAGAAATACACTAAAATAATGATGCCTGCTCTCTTTATTATGGTGGTGTTCATTGCTATTCGCTCATTAACCCTTCCGGGTGCATCAGAGGGTGTATCTTTCCTTTTTAAACCGGATTTCTCCAAAATCAATTCTCAAACATTTTTAAATGCTCTCGGGCAAGCTTTCTTCTCTTTAAGCCTCGGCTGCGGAACGATAATGACTTACGCTTCTTATGTGAATAAAAAAGAAAATATAGTTCAGACCTCTGTTCTTACCGGTGTATCCGACACTTTGTTTGCCATAATAGCAGGCTTGGCCATTATGCCGGCAGTTTTTGCTTTCGGTATCTCCCCGGGTGAAGGGCCCGGACTTGTATTTATCACTCTTCCTCAAATATTTGCACAGATGACCGGAGGAAGCATAATAGCCATTCTTTTCTTTTTCATTCTATTCATTGCTGCCATTACTTCTTCAATATCCCTGCTTGAAGTGGCTGTGGCCTATCTGAGAGAAGAATTTAATATTAGCAGAAAATTATCTGTTTTAATTTCATTTTTGTTAACATTTATTCTCGGAGTTTTATGCTCCTTGTCTCAGGGAGAGCTCTCCGATGTAAAAATATTCGGACTAAATTTCTTCGATCTGTTCGACACCCTTTCTGCCAATTTATTAATGCCTCTGGGCGGCTTGCTGGTCGTACTTTTTGTAGGATGGCGAATGAAACATTCCGACTTTGTAAATGAAATAACAAGTGACGGAACTCATAAGATGAAAAAATGGTTTCTTGACTCTGTTTACTTCCTTATCCGCTACATCGCCCCTGTGGTAATTTCGGTCATAATGATAAGCGGTTTTATAAATTAAACAATTCACATCATAATTAAGCCCCACACTCTATAAAGAAGAGATGCGGGGCTTTTTATTTACTTAACTAATCTTTTATTTTTTACTGTCTAACTCTTTGAGCAATTCCTTTACAGCTGCTTCTATCTGAGCATCGCGACCTTTTATAGTCTCGCTATAAGGAAGAGATACTTGAATGTCGGGTTCAAGCTGCTGATTTTCAGTAACTTTACCATTAAGTCCGATAGTGCCTATCATAGGGATTCCGAATACGATAGAGTTATCTATCTGACTTTCCCACCATACAGCTGTGCCCGTACCGGCAACAGGCATCCCCACGAGCTTACCGAGACCGTTTTGCTGATAAATAAACGGGAAAATGAATGCATCGCTGTAATTTCCTTCGCATATCAGGACAATGCTCGGCTTGTTCCATCTTGAGAAAGGCTCAACTCCCTTTGTATCAGCACCCTGAGGTGCAAATTTAAGGTAAGCCTTACCACTTAGGAAAGTGTTTAGATCGTCGTGAAGCCATCCGCCTCCGTTGAAACGAGTATCCACCACGATAGCCTCTTTTTCAAGATTTTTCCCAAGTACCTTATCTATAACCGTCCTGTAACTACTTTCATTCATCCCCTGTACATGAACATATCCAAGCCTTCCTCCACTGAGAGAATCGACCATTTTTTCCATCTTTTTAGTCCACTCGTCGTACAGCAAACTACCCATCCCTCTTCCTGCATCCGGACGCATCACCTGTGTAAATGTTTTATCCCCCGATTTAACGCTCAGAAGAATCTGCTGTTCGGCGATATTGTTAAGATACTTATTATAATTATCATCAGCTTTTATCTCCATAGAGTTAATAGCCGTAATAATATCTCCTGCCTTTATTTTATTATTTTCCCTGTCGGCAATGCCCCCCGGGACCACTTCTGACACCTTGATTCCCGGTCCAGAGTATTGTTCGTCGAACAACATCCCCAACGAAGCAGTGATGTCACCGCCACTATTTCCCGAATAATAACGAGCTCCCGTATGAGAGGCATTCAGCTCTCCGAGCATTTCGCTCAAAAGTACTTGAAAATCAAAATTGTTATCAATGTAAGGTAAAAACTCGGCATATTCATCGCGATACATCTTCCAGTCAATACCATGGATATTCGGGTCATAGAATTTTCTTTCTACTTGATTCCAAATATGATTAAAGATATACTCCCTTTCAGCTGCAGAATTAAGAGCCATTTTACCATTAATGGCAATAGGTTTCATATCTCCACTCTCCACATCGACAGAAGCAGGAGAACCTCCATTTATAAGGAACAACTTCGATTCATCACTACTTAATTCCAATGAAGTCGAAGAAGAAAGGGTAGCTAAGGGCTTTGTCTCTCCGCTTCTCGGCTCGGTTTTCCATAACCTCCACCCCTGAAGCTCTTCTCTTACATAGAAAAGTTTACTTCCGTCTTTAGTCATAGCATAACCACCTATTTTTCCGCTGTTTATGGTGAGTCTCACTCTACGATTTTCTATATTGTTGAAATCAAAAGTGAGGAGCTTGACCTCTTCTTTTTTGTCATCTTTTTTATCTTTTTTTGATTTGGATTTTTTAACTTTTTCGGCAGCTACTTTGTCAAGGCTGTCTTTTTTACTTTTTTCGGCATCTTCTTTCTCCTTTAAGATAGCAAGGTCCTCTTTACTCAAGTTAAATCTGTCATACTCTTTTTTATCAAAAAACACAGCGTATATATCATTTTCCTGCTCGCCTTGTGTGGATGGTGCTTTCAGCCCATCTCTCGAACTCTGATATAGCATAGCTTTCCCTTCGAGAGCAAATTTTGCATTATAGTCACCGAATCCCGAATTGACAGGATAGAGCATTTCACCTGTCCCGTCTGCCTTTATAAATGCAGTATTTGTCTGAAATACACACCCCTTCTGAGAATCAACAAGAAGCCATTTACTGTCAGGGCTCCATGTAAAACTCCAGTCTCCATCTGCATAAGAATAATTAATTCCGAAAGGCAAAACTGTAACCGATTCTTTAGTAGCAAGGTCATAAACTCTAAGTTCATTTCTCTCATGAATGTATGCTATTTTCTTATTGTCCGGAGAACATACAGGCTGGTAGTTATTTGTCGAATCTGCTATTACAGACTCTGTCTTGAGTATGGTGGAAAGGTAGAAATATTTTTCATCCTCGTTTTGAAGAGATGTTCTGTATATACCCCATGTTCCATTTTTTTCTGCACTGAAATAGAGATATTTACCATCTTTTGACCAGGAAATCATCCTCTCTTGATAAGGGGTGTCGGTTATGCGCTTGGTCCTCGAATCCTCTATCCCCACTACAAACACCTCTCCTCTATTGACAATCGCCATCTCCTTTCCGCCAGGACGAGCCTCAAATTCGGTCAAGGAATTAATATTAAGATTTTTGATCATATCATATCCTGCATCCGTAGCTATACTAATATTCAGCTTTATAGGCTGCTGCCCCTCTTTAAGTGTGTAAATATCACCTTTCCATACAAAGGATAAAGTATTGTCACCTGACACAGAGACCTCCCTGACAGGAAAATTTTTAAATGAAGTGAGCTGAGTTTCATCCGAGGAGGCGATATTACGCTTGTAAAGATTCAGCGTGCCGTCTTTTTCATTGGTATAGAAAAAATATTGATTGTCTGCACTAAATGCAGGGCTACGGTTTTCGCCTTTAAAATCGGAGAGCTGTGTGTATTGGCCTGCGGCAATATCATAGATCCATATATCGCGGGTAACTGCTGATGTGTGATGCTTTCTGTAATCATCCTCATACCCTTTCCAATCCTGATAAATTATTTTCGAACCATCCCCATTATAACGAGCCTCTGTGGCACCTACTGCGGTTAAGAGGATAGGTCTTCCACCATCGGCGGGGATCGAATACAGATTTGAAAAACCTGCAACAGGCATCCTCACACTCTGTGCGGGCTGAAATCTCGCACTTGAAAAGAGGATATTCTTGTTATCAGGGGTGAAATCAAAAGGGATATCATTTCTGCTGTTGTATGTAACTCTTACAGGTATTCCCCCCTTGGCGGGCATAGTGAAAATATCGAAGTTACCGTGCTTGTTGCTTGAAAAAGCAATAGTGGAGCCGTCGTGACTCCATATTGCACGAGTGCAATAATCACTTCCTGTGGTTATCGGGACAGCGGTACCCCCCGTAGAGCTAACTTTATAAAGGTTACCCATATATCCGAAAATAATCTCCTTTCCGTCTGGGGAGATAGAGGGATTTCTAAGCCATTTCGCCTCCTGCTGACCAAACAAATTAAGGCAAGCGATGCTTAACAATAGTGAAATTAGAATCTTTTTCATAAAATATTTAATAGTTATAGTAATAGACGAATATTTATGTAAAATGTTGCAATAAAAAAGAATTATTATCGTTTCTTCCCCTTTTTAACCTTTTTCTCTTTTGCTTTTTTTATAGGAGAATTGGTATTATATACCTTTTGATCAAACTCTTTGGAAAGAAAAATGGAGTTATCAATATATGGCCTTTGGCCCACTTCCGGTATCGGTCGTCCCGTGACACTAAGCACGGAAGAGGTACTGATTTGAGACTGAGCGCCATTGTCTAAAATACCGAAGAAACCGGCAAGTATCCTTACAAACAAACTGCTGCTTCGAGACATGGACTGTATAAAAGCGGGTGTGGCATAACCTGTGGAGCGAAGGTTTCGGCTGATGCTTTCTGTGGCCCTTTTAACTGCATCGGCGCACATCTGCTGATTATTATAATATGGAGGGAGGGATTTCATATACTGACTGTTTTTATAAAAACCTTCAACACCCTTATTAATGCTCGAACCGCCAATACCCTTGGCCGGAGGGATAGAGGGTATAAACAGCTGCTCCTTTTCATATTGGGGGGTAGGAAGCTCCTCTGGGACTACAGATTTTGACACAACAGCCCTATAATCGGGATTTTCTATGTTATTTATTAAAAACCCTTTCAGCTCTTCAAGAACTTCATATTCTTTATACATCGTTATCGAATCATTTCTGAAAAGACTTTTAGATATATAAGAAGTAAGAGAGTCTCTAATTTTCAAATCAATTTTATTTTGATGATAAGCTTTGTCGATAAGCATCATTATCTCATACTTCATCTTATATTTAACCCTACTCGAATCCGAATCTTGAGAATAAACAGAAAGAGTGGCAAAAAATAATAAAATACAAAAAACCAGCAGAGGTTTCTTTATGTAAGTAGAATAATTGCACATATTGTCTCACTACAACCCAATAAATGTGCCACGGTATATATTATACTTATTTTTAACTTTCAATGCTACAGAATTTTTCTCAAAATTTTCAGCTTGAAGATATTGTAAGGTCTGTTTCTGATAAAAGGATCCATCAGTGAACCTCTATCTATTATGCTTTTGTAGTGGGTAAAAGTGTCGAAACTTGCGCGACCGTGATAAGAACCCATCCCGCTGTTACCTATCCCGCCAAACGGAATATCGGAAGTACCTACATGTACTAAAGTGTCGTTTATACACCCCCCTCCAAAAGAGGTATAATGAAGGATGTACCGTTTTATTTTATCACTTTCCGTAAAGAGATAGAGAGCAAGTGGCTTTTCGCGTCTTTTGAGCAAATCCACTACATCTTCAATCTTTTTATATTCGATAACCGGTAAAATCGGCCCGAAAATCTCTTCACGCATCACCCTGCTGTTATAATTCACATTATGCAACACCGTAGGCTCGATCTGAAGAGTATCGGGATTATATTTTCCACCTACGACCACCCTCTCGGCATCTTCGCCCGAGGGCAATAGCGACCTTAATCTGTCGAAGTGCTTCTGATTAACGATGCGTACATATTCATTGCCGGAGGCGGAAGAAGGAGAATCGAAGATATTCACATCAAACTGCCTCTTTATCTCCTCGCGCAGCAGCGCAATAAAATCCTCGCACTTATTACTGGGAACCAGCACATAATCGGGAGCTACACAAGTCTGACCCGCATTCATATATTTTCCAAAAACAATGCGTCTGGCGGCCATTTCCAAATCGGCATCTTCGGCTATAATAACAGGGCTTTTCCCCCCAAGTTCCAAACTGACAGGGCAGAGATGTTCCGCAGCTTTTTTCATCACTTCTTTACCGACAGCGGGGCTTCCGGTAAAAAAGATATAATCAAACCGCTGATCCAAAAGTTCTTTATTTTCTTTACGCCCTCCTAAAACCACTCTGCAAGTATCGTAGGTAAATGCAGTTGCTATTATTTTGGCTATAACCTCCGAAGTAGCGGGAGAATAGGCAGAGGGCTTAATCACGGCAGTATTGCCGGCGGCGATAGCTCCGCAGAGAGGCTCGAGGGTCAAAAGCAGCGGATAGTTCCACGGAGAGAGAATAAGCACCTTCCCGTAAGGCTCCGGGTAACGATACGACCGAGCGGGGAAAAGGGCGATGGAAGTGTGCGCTTTAATAGGCCTGCACCATCTTTTCAAATGCTTGAGAATGTATTTTATCTCCCCTTTCAAAACAGAGATTTCAGTCATATATGCCTCCTGCTCCGATTTGTTAAGGTCTTGTCTCAAAGCCTCCAAAATGTCAGGCTCGTGGGCATCAATGCTCTTGAGAAGAGCTATCAGGTGCGCTTTTCTTACCGAATAATTCAGATTACTTTTATATTCCATACTGTAAAGATAAGTAATTTATATTTTTTCCTTACATTTGTTTTCGTATAAATGTATTAAGCGAAATGGAGACTAAAAAATTTGTGCGGGAGGCGCGTACAGCGTTCAAGTTAACAGGGGAGAGTGTAGCTTTCGCTTTTTCTTCTCTAAAACACGATAAATTCAGAACTTTTCTATCTCTTTTGGGGGTAAGCATCGGGATTTTCTCGATTGTGGCAGTGTTCAGTGCGGTAGATGCCTTGCAGGCCAATGTCAGAGAGGGGCTGAACTCATTCGGGTCGGATGTGGCTTTTATTCAGCAGTATCCATGGGGACCGGAAGAGGGAGAGACAGAGTATAAATGGTGGGAATACAGAACAAGACCCTCTATTAAAAAAGAAGATTTTGATTTTATAAAAAACAAGCTGACAAATGCCGACCATATAGCATATATCTCTTTTTCCAATAAATTATTTAAAAACGGCAGAAATTCTTTTTCAAACGGATACATCATATCTTCTTCACCGGGGCTGGAAAAAGTACTGAAGATAGAGATCGAAGAGGGCCGTAATTTCTCCCTTATGGAGGCAGCTAAAGGGTCCAATGTAGCTATTCTCGGGGCTTCGGTGGCCGATGTTTTATTTCCGGATGGAAATTGTGTGGGGAATAAATTCAAAATAGGAAACTTCTCCACTACCATAATAGGAAAACTAAAAAAGCAGGGACAGAGTATCGTCACCTTCTTTGACTTCGACAATGCAGTGATAGTCTCCCTCGGATACGGAGCTATGATGTTTAATGTGGACAGAGACGGAATGATGGTCATCTCTCCGAAGTCAGATGTGCAGACCGATGATTTTGTTTCAGAAATTAAATATAAGATGAGGGCTCTCAGGAGATTGAAACCGGAGCAGAAAGACAATTTTGCCATCAATAAAATGTCGTTTCTTTCCAACTCTGTCGAAAGTGTCTTTTCAGTTATAAATCTTGTGGGATGGGTTATCGGGGGATTTTCATTGTTAATAGGCGGTTTCGGGATTGCTAATATTATGTTTGTCTCGGTAAAAGAGAGGACAAATCAGATAGGGATACAAAAGGCCCTCGGAGCGAAAAAGCATGTTATTATGACTCAGTTTCTCGTGGAGGCTTCTGTCCTATCGCTTTCGGGCGGGATGCTGGGGATATTGATTGTATATATAGTTTCTCTGTTTTTGAAAAACAATCCTTCTTTTCCACTAACTCTATCGCTCGGAAATGCCTTGAGCGGACTTCTCATAGCACTTATCATAGGTCTTGTTTCGGGCCTCATCCCGGCATACATAGCATCCAAGCTTGATCCTGTAAAGGCCATAAACTCATAAATTATGTTAGCATTTATATTATAATATGAAGCGTATTCTGATAATAGCATATTATTGGCCCCCATCGGGAGGCTCCGGAGTTCAGAGATGGCTGAAATTTTCAAAATATCTCCCCCAGATAGGGTGGCAGCCTGTGGTTTATACTCCGCTTAATCCCGAGGTGCCTGCTGTCGATGAATCGCTCCTGAAAGAGATTCCTTCTGAGGCCGAAATTATTAAAACTCCCATACGGGAACCATATAATCTTTACAGAGCTTTTATGGGAAAAAAGAGAAAGGATAATAGCAAAGAGATCGTAAATCCCATCAATAACTCTGTGGAAAAAAGCATAACAGATAAGTTAAGTCTGTGGATAAGGGCAAACTTATTCGTTCCCGATCCGAAAATTTCGTGGGTGAATTACTCCGTTAAGTACTTGAAAAAATATCTCACAGCTCACCCTGTGGATGTCGTGGTGACGACCGGCCCGCCACATTCGCTCCATCTTATAGGTATGGGTCTTAAAAGAGAGACGGGTATTAGATGGATAGCCGATTTTCGCGATCCGTGGAGTAATATTTTCTATTTCAAACATCTTCCGATGATGGCTCCGATATTGCGCAAGCATAAAAAAATGGAAGCCGAGGTAGTAATGCAGGCAGATGCAGTGATTTCCGCTACGGATATGTTCAGCGAGGGTTTCCGCACTATAATGCGTAATTATTTATCTTCTTCGCCTGCGGCAATGAAATATTCTGTTCCCGATTTTTCAAAATTTCACACAGTATTTAACGGTTTCGATGAAGATGATTTTCCCGAGGTCGATATTGCTCCGGAGGAGAAATTCTGCATCACACATACAGGTCTTTTTTCTTCTGAGGGTAATCCTCTGAAATTATGGAAAATCCTTGGAGAAAAGTGCCGTGAAGATAAATCCTTTAGCGACTCTCTCTTAATAAGGCTCATAGGAAAGACAGATGAAGGAGTGCTGCTTAGTATTAGGGAAAATGGTCTTGAAGATAATCTTATAAATATGGGATATATTCCCCATTCGGATATCCCTTTGTGGCAGAGGAAAGCACGCGTACTGATATTGCCGCTTAGGGAAGAGAGAGAATCAGGTGCCATTCTTGCCGGAAAATTCTTTGAATATCTTGCTTCCCGCAGACCTATAATAGCTTTCGGACCGACAGACGGAGAGATGTCTTCTGTCTTAAAACAGACGGGGGCAGGCGACATTTTTGAATGGGAAGAGGAAGAGAGGCTGAGGAAGGTCATTGATAAATATTATTCCGATTATCGGGCGGGGCTCTTTTCAGATGTAGGTTCGGCAGAAATTATTAAACAGTTTTCAAGAAAAAGACAGACAGAAGTATTGGTTTCAATTTTATAAAGCGATGAAAAAGAAAATTTTAACATATTCGGGAATTATTTTAGGATTTATTATCCTTTCTTACGCATACAATCCTCAGCTTTTCAGAGGAAAAATCGTCAATCAGTCCGATATTTCATCATGGGAGGGGATGGCCGGAGAGATACTAAAGTACAATAAAGAGCACCCCGATGATAAAACTCTATGGACCAATTCGATGTTTTCGGGGATGCCTGCCACTTCGATTCATGTCGAGCACGAAGGGGATTATACCGAGCCGCTTTATAAGTTTTTATATACAGGTATGCGCCCTGCAAGCTACCTGCTTATCTCTTTGATAGGGGGATTTTTACTCTTTTTAGCTTTCGGAGCCAATGTGTGGATTGCGGTAGCGGGGGCTATTGCGGTCACTTTCTGTTCTTATAATATGCAGATTATTCAGGTAGGACACAATTCCAAGATGGCTGCCATAGCCTTTATGCCGTGGGTAGTCGCAGCGGTGATATATGCCTATCGGAAAAATTCGTTGTGGGGAGCTCTGTTTTTTGCTTTCGCTCTCAGTTTTCAGATTAAGGCCAACCATCCTCAGATAACATATTACCTCGCCATTATCATTTTCGGTTACGCAATAGCTCAGATGTGCGGGGCGATTAAAGAAAAATATTTTAAGAAATTCTTATTGACCTCTATCCTTCTGCTTGTGGCCGGAATTTTAGGTATCGCTACCAATTCCACAAGGCTTATCCCCACTTATGAATATGCAAAATACACTATGCGCGGGGGGAGTGAATTGAAGAAAGACCCTCAGGCCAAAGCGGAAGAGGGGCTCGATATTCAATATGCCACAGCGTGGTCCTACGGTATCGGGGAAACCCCGAATCTGATGATTCCCGATTTTAACGGCGGCTCTTCCCACGGTTCTTTGGGTCGCGATTCCCGGACATACCAAGTTCTCAAATCAAAATATCAGGGGGCCGACAATATAATCAAGCAGATGCCTCTTTACTGGGGGCCTCAGCCTTTTACCGCCGGCCCTATGTATCTCGGAGCAGTGTGCGTTTTTTTGTTTGTTCTCGGATTGTGTATCATCCGTGGCAGATACAAGTGGTGGATAGTGGGTGTCTCCCTGATAGCCCTCTTTCTTGCATGGGGCTCCCATTTTATGTGGTTTACGGAGTTGTTTTTTAAATATGTACCTCTGTACAATAAGTTCCGAACTGTCTCCATGGCATTAGTAGTGCTTCAAATTACGGTACCTATCCTCGGAGTTTTGGCGGTGAAAGAGATTCTTCAGGGGGATAGAGAGAACCCTCTCCGAATTAAGAAAGGGTTCTATATTGCCCTCGGGGCGACAGCGGGAGTTTCACTTTTATTCGCCATTTTCCCCTCTCTTGCCGGTAATTTTACCTCTTCCGCCGATGGCAATTTACCGGCCGATATTGCTTCGGCTCTTGCTGATGACCGTCGCTCGCTACTAAGGGCGGATGCTTTCAGATCTTTTATTTTCATCATACTATGTGCAGGTGTGCTATGGATAGGGTGGATGAGAAAAATTAAAATGCCACTATGCGCCGGTTTAATCGGAGTGCTGATTTTGGCTGACTTGTGGACTATCGACAAGAGATACCTCAACGATTCTCATTTCGTACGCAAGCAAGAGTATAAAGCTCTTTTTAATAAGAGACCTGTCGATGAGATGATTTTGAAGGATACCAATCCTTATTACAGGGTACTCGACTTGAGTGTCAATACATTTAACGATGCTTATATAAGCTACCATCATAAGACTATCGGAGGCTATTCTCCGGCTAAGTTACAGAGATACCAAGATTTAATAGAGTATTATATCGCACCGGAAATGTCCTCTCTGACAAATGAAATTAACTCTGCCCTTCCCGAGGCTAAAAGCATTGGGGATATCGAAACGGCTCTCTCTCCACACCCCGTATTGTCGATGCTTAACACAAAATACATTATCATTTCAGGGGATAATCCCCCCATAGAATATAGATACAGAAACGGTAACTGCTGGGTTGTAAACGATATATTGTGGGCATCCAATCCCAATATGGAGATTGAATCTATTGCAAAAATAGATCCTGCTTCTACTGTTATTCTTTCGAGTGAAGACTCTGCCACTGGAGAATCGGGACTGAGTGCAGATATGGAAACTTTCGGCGCGAAGAACATCTCTGCCGATAATGGGTCCATATTCCTTACGGAGTATGCCCCTAATCGCCTTCGTTACAGCTCCTCCTCTTCAACCCCGAGTATTGCTATTTTCAGTGAAATATATTATCCTGCCGGATGGAAAGCTTACATTGACGGAGTAGAGACTCCTATCATGAGGGCAGATTATGCTTTACGCTCAATCGTTCTTCCCGAAGGGGAACATAATATTGAGATGGTATTTTCTCCCGACTCTTTCAAAATCGGAGCTAATATCTCTCGTGCAAGTTCTATTTTGCTCTATCTGCTACTTATCGGGATGGGTGGATGGCTTATTTATGACAGGCGAAAATCAACCAAGTCTGCTTAAAAATTTGTCGATATCGACAATAAACCTTTCGTGAGTTCCTTCCCCTATTAAATCACCTGAGGAGGTGCGAGCTTCTACATGAAATGTGTATTTTCGTCCTTCTGAAGCGGTGAGTGTGGCTGTAGCTTTAATCTCTTCTCCGATTTTAGAGGCTTTCAGATGTGATACATTCATCAGAGTTCCGACAGTAGTACTTCCTTCGGGGAGATCGCCTTTGACACTCTCGACTGCCGCATTTTCCATCAGAGCTATCATCGCCGGAGTGGCGAATACAGGGAGGGAGCCTGAACCCATGGAGGCGGCGGTATTATTGTCGTTTACGACTGTACTCGATGTGTGCGATTTTACCATCAAGCTTTTAACTGAGGAGCTTTTTTACAATGGTACTTATGAGGCGGCCGTCTGCCTGAGAGGCAAGGCGCTTGGTGGCTGCTCCCATTACTTTTCCCATATCGGCCATGGAGGAGGCCCCTATCTGGGCAATTACCTCTTTGATGAGCGCTTCTACTTCTGCTTCACTGAGGGCTTTCGGTAGATATTTTTCCATTATTACTGCTTCAGCTACTTCGTTGTCTGCCAAATCTTGACGATTCTGCTGTGAATAAATGGCTGCACTTTCGCGACGCTGTTTTACGAGTTTCTGAATGAGTTTTATAATTTCCTCATCTTCAAGTGTCTCTTTCTGACCGCTTTCCGAAGTTTTAGCAAGCAGGATAGCTGCTTTTATCGCACGTGTGGATGCAAGGGCCACTTTATCATGGGCAAACATTGCTGCCTTTATATCGTCCTGTATTTTCTGTTCTAAAGACATAGTCGTATGTTTATTGTTTTGATTTATATGTAGAGCTGAGGAACAGTTCGTCCATCTGAACCTGATCAATATTGGACGGAGCGTCAAGCATCATATCGCGCCCTTGATTATTCTTCGGGAAAGCTATGTAGTCACGGATGGTCTCCTGTCCTCCGAATAGGGCACAGAATCTGTCGAAGCCGAAGGCAATTCCTCCGTGTGGAGGTGCTCCATACTTGAAAGCATTGATCATAAATCCGAATTTGTATTCGGCCTCTTCCTTAGTAAATCCGAGTACTTCAAACATCCTTTCCTGCACATTGGAGTCGTGGATACGTATGGATCCTCCTCCCACTTCTGTACCGTTGAGAACAAAGTCGTAGGCATTGGCATTGACCTGCTCAAGGTCTTCTTTTTTATCGCTGTAAAATAGATCGAGCTGCTCAGGCTTGGGTGCGGTAAATGGGTGGTGCATAGCGTAAAAACGGCGATCATCCTCGTTCCACTCAAGGAGGGGAAAGTCATAAACCCAAAGAGGTGCATATATTTTAGGGTCGCGAAGTCCCAAACGATTTCCCATCTCGATACGAAGGGCGCCGAGAGCTGTCTGAGTCTTCTTTTTATCTCCTGACATTATTAATATCAAATCGCCCTCTACTGCTCCCATTGCATCGGCAATAGAGTGTAGGTCTTCTGGGGAGTAAAATTTGTCAACAGAGGATTTTATGGCACCATCGTGCGAAATTCTGATGGTTACTAACCCTTTGGCCCCTATTTGAGGGCGTTTCACCCATTCGGTAAGTTCGTCGGTCTGTTTACGGGTGTATTCGCTCGCTCCGGGGAGAGATATTCCACCTACATATTCTGCTGTGTCGAATACCGAGAAGCCGTGTCCCCCTACAAGGTGGGTTATTTCGGCTATTTTCATACCGAATCTGATGTCCGGCTTGTCTGAACCATAGTATTTCATAGCATCGGCGTAAGAGATGCGGGGAAACGATTCTTTGAAATCTTTGTCAAGTACATTGTGGAAAAGGGTTTTTATCATCCCCTCGAAAGTGTCTAAAATATCGTCTCTTTCGATAAAAGACATTTCGCAGTCAACTTGTGTAAATTCGGGCTGACGGTCAGCTCTCAGGTCTTCATCTCTGAAGCAGCGAACTATCTGAAAATAGCGATCGTATCCCGCTACCATAAGTAGCTGTTTTTGCTGCTGCGGACTCTGAGGAAGGGCATAAAACTGCCCCGGATTCATACGGGAGGGGACCACAAAATCTCGAGCCCCTTCGGGTGTCGATTTAATCAGGTAAGGGGTTTCTATCTCTATGAAATTCTTGGAATCAAGATAATTTCTGATTTCCTGGGCCATACGGTGCCTTAGCTCGAGGGCTCTTTTCAAAGGGGGACGGCGAAGATCCAAATAACGATACTTGGCTCTCAGCTCTTCTCCTCCGTCCGAGGTCTCTTCTATGGTAAAAGGGGGAGTTACAGAGGGGCTAAGCACTACTATTTCAGACAATTTTATCTCAATTTCTCCTGTTTCTATTTTAGAGTTTTTACTCGATCGCTCTTCCACTTTTCCTATGGCTTGAATGACATATTCCCGTCCGAGCTTTTCTACTTGAGCATTAAGCTCTTTCGATGCTGATTCGTCTATTATCAGTTGTGTGATCCCGTATCTGTCTCGAAGGTCGATAAAACTCATCCCCCCCATTTTACGAATTTTCTGTATCCATCCTGCAAGAGTAACGCTCTGGCCGGCATTGCTTAGGCGAAGTTCGCCGCAAGTATGTGTTCTGTACATTATATTGTTTTTAAAAACGACTACAAAGGTAGAAAAATATGTGTAAAATTTATACTTTTG